>JBBQGB010000014.1:0-59165 GCA_038322575.1 Actinomycetales bacterium | reverse complement strand
GAACGGTCCTACGAGAAGCTCAAGCAGTGGCGCGCCCTGGCCACCCGCTACGACAAGCTCGCCGTCATCTTCCGCGGCGGCGCGATCCTACGCAGCATCATCCTGTGGCTCCGCAGCCCAATAGGAGACACGCCCTAGTCGGGCTGGCCCGCCGCGAGCCTGTTGCGGGCCAGAACCGACAGCAGCTCGTACCCGACGTGCGCGGCCGCGATGCCGGTGATCTCGGCGTGGTCGTACGCCGGGGCCACCTCGACGATGTCCGCGCCGACGACGTCCAGCCCGACCAGGCCGCGCAGCGTCTGCAGCAGCTCGCGGCTGGTCAGGCCGCCGGCCTCGGGCGTCCCCGTCCCCGGGGCGTGCGCGGGGTCGAGCACGTCGATGTCGACCGAGACGTAGACCGGACCGTCGCCGAGGCGGGCGCGCATCCGCTCGACGATCGCAGCGACCGTGGTGTCCTGGTAGTCGTCGGCGGTGACCACCTGGAACCCGATCGCGCGGTCGTCGCGCAGGTCCGACGGCGCGTACAGCGGCCCGCGGATCCCCAGGTGCAGGCAGCGTTCGGGGTCGAGCAGGCCCTCTTCGCCCGCGCGGCGGAACGGCGTCCCGTGCGTGTACGCCGCGCCGAAGTAGGTGTCCCAGGTGTCCAGGTGCGCGTCCAGGTGCAGGACGCCGATCGGGCCGTGCCGCCGCGCCGCGGCCCGCAGCAGCGGCAGCGCGATCGTGTGGTCGCCGCCGATGGTCAGCAGGCTCACGTCGTCCGCGGCGAAACCGTGGGCGGCCCGCTCGAGCGTGCCGATGGCCTCCTCGATGTCGAACGGGTTGACCGCGACGTCACCGGCGTCGGCGACCTGCTGCGCCGCGAACGGCGAGACGTCCAGGCCCGGGTGGTAGGGCCGCAGCAGCTTGGACGACGCCCGCACGTGCGCGGGGCCGAACCGTGCGCCGGGCCGGTAGCTCACGCCGGTGTCGAACGGGACCCCGACCACGGCGACGTCCGGGCTGGTCACCTCGTCGAGACGCGGCAGCCGGGCGAACGTGGCCGGCCCGGCGAACCGCGGCACCCGCGTCGCGTCGACCGGACCGATGGGGGTGCTCATGGCTGCTCCTCGGGATCGCGTGCTGGTGACCGGACCGTGGCGACGGCCCGCACGGGCGCGCCGTCGCCGTGCTCGATCCGCAGCGGCAACAGGCTGACGTCGATCGTCGACCCGTCGCGCTGGGCGTCGAGCAGCGCCGCCAGGCCGGTGAGGTTCTCGGCGATGACGACGTGCGCGCCGCACAGCACCTGGTGGCTGGGCAGGGCGGTCGCCCCGCCGTCCGGGGTGACGTCGACGCTCAGCGCGTCGATCCCGACCGTGCGCACGCCGAGGTCGACGATCCGCTGCGACAGCCCGGGTGAGAGCCAGGGGTGGGTGAGGTACCCGTCGGTGCCCCAGTGCCGCGACCACCCGGTGACGACGAGCAGGACGACGCCGGGCCGCAGCCGGTCGGCGACCGGGTCGAGGACGCGCGCGGCGAGCTCGGCGCGGGGCGCGGCGTCGCGCACGTCGAGCAGGACGGCGGGCCCCACGAACCGCTCGAGCGGCAGCGCGTCCAGGTCGGGCAGCGCGTCGTCCACGTGGAACGGGGCGTCGACGTGGGTGCCGGACTGCGAGCCCAGGTGCAGGGCGAGGACGTTCACGCCGTCCGGGTCGACGGTCAGCGCCGGCCCGACCGCCACGGCCGGGTCACCGGGGTAGACCGGCATTCCCGACCGCAGCGGGTGCGACAGGTCGTGCAGCACGGGTGAGCCCATCAGCGCCGGCTCTCGCCCACCACGGACGCGACGGGGACCTCGGCGGTCGGCACCAGCCACGCGCCGCGCGGGCCGTGCACGGCCCGCGGCTCGGGGAACGCCGTCAGCAGCGCGAGATAGAGCACCGCCGCGAGGCCGAGCGAGAGCGGCAGGCTGATGTCGACGCCGCCGGCGAGGTTGCCGAGCGGGCCCACGAACTGGCCCGGGATGTTGGTGAACGACAGACCGACCGCCGCGCTGACCAGCCACGCGGACATGCCCCGCCAGTTCCAGCCCGTCGTGAACCAGTACCGACCGCCCTTCTGGCCGCGGTTGAACACCTGCAGCGCATCGGGGTCGTACCAGCCGCGACGGGTCACGAAGCCGATCATCATCACGACCATCCACGGTGCGGTGCAGGTGATGATCAGCACCGCGAACGTCGAGATGCTCTGCACCAGGTTCAGCGCGAAGCGGCCGACGAAGATGAACGCCACCGACAGCGCGCCGATGAACAACGTGGCCTGCACCCGGCTGAACGTCGGGAACACGCTGGAGAAGTCCAGACCCGTGCCGTACAGCGACGTCGTCCCCGTCGACATCCCGCCGATCAGGGCGATCAGGCACAGCGGCAGGAAGTACCAGCCGGGTGAGACGGCGAGCAGGCCGCCGACGTAGTTCGGTGCGGCCGGGTCGAGGTACGTCGGGGCCTTGGCCGCGATGATCGACGCGGTCACCAGGCCGAACGCGAACGGCACCACCGTGGCGATCTGCGCCAGGAACGCGGCGCCCATCACCCTGCGGCGCGGGGTGTCGGCCGGGATGTAGCGGGCCCAGTCACCGAGGAAGGCACCGAACGACACCGGGTTGGACAGCACGATCAGCGCCGCGCCGATGAACGAGGGCCAGAACAGCGCCGCCGTCGCCGCGTCGGCACCTGGCCCGTAGATGCCCGGGTACGAGGCGTCGAAGTCCCCGGCGAAGGCGAACGCACCCAGGGCGAACAGCAGGGTGGCCGCCGCGACGGCGATCTTGTTGACGAACAGCATGAAGCGGAAGCCGTACACGCACACCACGAGCACCAGCACCGCGAACACCCCGTACGCGACGGCGTGGGTGGCGGTGTTCTCGGGCAGCCCGGCCAGCCGGTGGGCCCCGCCCACGAGGGCGTCGCCCGAGCTCCACACCGAGATGCTGAAGAACGCCACGGCCGTCAGCAGCGACAGGAACGAGCCGACGACGCGGCCGCGCACCCCGAGGTGCGCCCCCGAGCTGACGGCGTTGTTGGTGCCGTTGACGGGGCCGAAGACCGCCATCGGGGCCAGCACCAGCGCGCCGACCACCAGGCCGAGCACGGTGGCGGCGGCGCCCTGCCAGAACGAGAGCCCGAACAGGATCGGGAACGCGCCGAGCACCGAGGTGGCGAAGGTGTTGGCGCCACCGAAGCAGACGCGGAACAGGTCGATCGGGCGGGCGGTGCGGTCGGCGGCCGGGATCTGCTCGACGCCGAACGCCTCGACCTCGGTGATCGAGGGGGCGGGCGCGGCGTGCACCCTCTGCTCAGTGGTCATCGCTGGACTCCTCGGCGGTGGTGGGGGACAGGTGCTCGTGCAGCACGCGGACGGCGCCGTCCTGGCCGCGGGCGACGACGACGCTCTCGCGCTCGTCCAGGCGCTGATCGCCGTCCGGGCCGGTGGTGCGGGTCAGCACGCGGTGGGTGAGGACGGCGACCGGCCCGGCAAGCGTGACCCCCCGCTCGGTGCTGTCGCAGCCGGTCACCCGCCACCCGGACGCGACCCAGCCGTCCCACAGCACGCGGTAGGCGTCGCGGCCGACCAACGGGTCGGGCTCACCGGCGAACACGAACGTGGCCCGCGGGTCGAGGACCGCGAAGTAGGACTCGGTGTCGGTGCGGGAGAAGGCGTCGACCAGGCGGTCGAGGCAGGCGAGCGCCTCGTCTTCGTTGATCGCCGCGGCGGGGCCGTGGGTCATGCGCACCTCCGGGGGACGTCGAGCGGTGTGCGGCACGCTAGGGCCGCGCAGTCGCCGACCGACATCGACAGCACGGCCTGGGCGCACCGACACTGTGGACATGATGTCCACCTTCACCGTCGGGCGGCTGCTGGCCGACCGGGCGCTGCACCTGGTCGACGCCACCGGGGGGATCGGGCACGACCGGGTGGTCGAGGCCGCGCACGTCACCGAGCTGACCAGCCCCGGGCCGTGGCTGCAGGGCGGTGAGCTCCTGATGACGATCGGGCTGCTGCTCGACGACGAGGTGGCGCAGCGGGCCTGGGTCGAGCAGGCGGCGACGAGCGGGGTGGCGGCGCTGGCGGTCGGGCTCGGGGCCTCGTTGCCCTTCCAGCAGGCCCCGCCGGCCATGGTCGAGGCCGCGCGGGTGGCGGGGGTGCCGCTGCTGGCTGTGCCGGACGACGTCCCGTTCATCGCCGTCACCAAGGCCGTCTTCGCCGCCCGGGCCGCGGCCGAGCGCGACGAGCTGGAACGCGCGGTGGCGGCGCACCGGGCGCTGACCGCCGCCGCCGCTGGCGTCGGCGGGCTCGAGGGGCTGCTGACGGCCTGGTGGCGCGCCAGCGGTGCGCCCGCCGTCGTGGTCGACCCGCTCGGGCGGCTGCTCGCCTCGGCCGGTGGGGGGGCCGGCCCGCTGGTCGCCGCCGCCCGCGAGGGCCTGGACCAGGTGGCCGGGCACGGGCTGCGTGCCGCTGCCTCGGTCACCGTCGGCGGCCACGAGGCGCGGCTGCACCCGCTGGGCACCCGGCGGGTCCGCGGGCTGCTCGCGGTCGGTGGCTCCGCCGCCGGTGCCGACCGGCTGGTGCTGCAGGGGATGGTCTCGCTGCTCTCGCTCGACCTGGAGCGCCGTCACCTGCTGGGTGCCGACCGCCGGCGCGAGCGGGCCGAGCTGGTGGGCCGGCTGCTCTCAGCGGGACCGTCGGCCGGGGCGGACGGCGACCGCGCCGGCTCGCTGCTGCGCGTCGCGGGCCTGCCCGACCAGGTGCAGGGGCTGGCGGTCGCCTCAGCCGGCCAGGACGCCGCCGACGTCGCGGCGGACCTCGCGCTCGCGCTGCCGGGCGGGCTGGTGCGGGTGCACGAGGGCCTGGTCGAGGCCGTCGCCGGGCACGACGTCGACGTGCGCGCGGTGCTGGCCAGGTTCGCCGGGGGTCTGCCCGCCGGCGTCGGTCCGGTCGTCACCGGGCGGCAGGCGCGGGCGTCGGTCCGCGAGGCGCGCGCCGCCGTGGCCGCCAGCCGCCGCTCGGGCCGGGTCGTCGCGTCCGCCGAGCTGGCCAGCGTCCGGCTGCTGCTCTCGCTGGCCGACGACGGGCTGCTCGGTGGGTTCGCCGACGCCGTCCTGACCCCGATCGAGTCGGCCGACCCCACCGGGACGCTGGTCGCCACGTTGTCCGCGTGGCTCGAGGCCGCGGGCTCGGCCGAGGACACCGCCCGCCGGCTCGGCGTCCACCGGCACACGGTGCGCAACCGGCTGGACCGGATCGAGGCGCTCACCGGGCGGCCGCTCGACCAGCCCGGCCAGCGCCACGAGCTGTGGCTGGCCCTTCAGGCCCGCGGCTGAGGCGGGCGCAGCATGCCCTCCTGCGCCACGGTGGCGACCAGCACGCCGTCCCGGGTGAAGATCCGCCCCAGGCCCAGCCCGCGGGCGCCGGACGCCGATGGGCTGGCCTGGGCGTACAGCAGCCACTCGTCGGCGCGCACCGGGCGGTGCCACCACATCGCGTGGTCCAGGCTCGCGGCCTTCAGGCCCGGCATCGCCCAGGTGGCACCGTGGCGGCGCAGCACCGACTCGAGCAGGGTGTAGTCGCTGGCGTAGCCGAGCACCGCGCGGTGCATCAGCGGGTCGTCCGGCATCGGCGCCACGGTCCGCATCCAGACCGCCTGGTGCGCCACCCGCTCGGTGCCGGCCTCCCAGTAGATGGGCGCCTCGACGTGCCGCAGGTCGATGGCCCGCGCGCGCGACCAGTACTGCGCGACCGGGTGGTCGATTCGCCCGATCAGCTCGTGGATCGTCGGCAGCGACTCGGGGTCGGGGACGTCCGGCATCGGGTCGTGGTGGTCGAAGCCGGGGGAGTCGTCCTGGAACGATGCGATCATCGACAGGATCGGCGCCCCGAACTGGATGGCGTGCACCCGGCGGGCGCTGAACGAGCGCCCGTCGCGCAGCCGCTCGACCGCGAAGGTGATCGGCTCACCGGAGTCGCCCGGGCGCAGGAAGTAGCCGTGCATCGAGTGCACCGGACGCGACTCGGGCACCGTGCGGCCGGCGGCGACCAGCGTCTGGCCCAGCACCTGGCCGCCGAACACCCGTCCGTGCGGCTGCGGCTGGCTGGCGCCGACGAAGAGGTCCTGACCCTGGGCGTCCTGACCCTGCGCCGCCAGGTCGAGCACGTCGAGCAGGCCCTGCAGCAGCGCCGGACCGTCCTGGCCGTCGTGGGGGTCGAACGTGCTCACCGGGTCTCCGTCCCGCGCGCCGGGTCGGCCCCCAGCATGCGCAGCACGAGTGTGGCGTAGAGGTCGGCGATCTCGGCGGGCGACTCGCGCCCGGCCGGGTCGTACCACCGCGCGACGTCGATGCACAGCGACAGCACCGCCCGGGTGACGGCGTGCGGGTCGGCGACGGCGAGCTCGCCGCGGGTGACGCCGCGGCGCACCTCGGCCTCGACCAGCGCCTCGGTGCGCCGGCGCAGGTCGACGACCGCTGCCCGGTCGGCCGGATCGAGGGCGTCCAGCTCGTTCTGCACCACGCGCGCGGTGGTGTGGTGCAGCGCGTGCCAGGTGACGAACTCGCGCACCACCGCGGCCAGCCGCGACGAGGACGGGCGCTCGTCGTCCAGCAGGGACTCGCTCACCAGGACGAAGGCCCGCTCGTGACCCAGGCGGCTGACCTGCCCGAGCACCGCCGCCTTGCTCGGGTAGTGGACGTACAGACCGGCCGGTGACAACCCCGCGCGCCCGGCGATGTCGCGGGTGGTGGTGGCGTGGAACCCGCGCGCCGCGAACGCCTCGACGGCGCCGCGGACGATGCGGCGGGCGGTGTCGGGCAGGTCGGCGAACGCGTCCTCGTCGATGGGCGGGGCTCCCTGCTTGACAGGCCCGAGGGCACCGGCGACGCTACTGGTGAGCAAGCGCTCACTCAGCCTAGCCCAGGAGGTCGCCGTGCGCCGCACGCTCTACGGTCCCGAGCACGAGGAGCTGCGGGCCACCGCGCGCGAGTTCCTGCAGCGCACCGTCGTCCCCCGGATGGACGAGTTCATCGCCGACCGCGCGCTGCCGCGCGACTTCTGGCTCGAGGCGGGCAAGCAGGGGCTGCTCGGCCTGCACGTGCCGGACGAGTGGGGCGGCGGGGGCAGCGACGACTACCTGTTCGGCACGGTCGTCGGCGAGGAGTTCGCCAAGGTGTCGGCGTCCATCTCGTCCTGCTACGGGATCCACGCCGGCGTCGTCGCGCCGTACCTGGTCGAGCTGACCACGGACGAGCAGAAGGCCCGCTGGCTGCCGAAGTTCTGCACCGGCGAGCTGGTGACCGCGATCGCCATGACCGAGCCGAGCGGCGGGTCCGACCTGGCCGCCCTGAAGACCAACGCCATCCGCGACGGCGACGACTGGATCCTCAACGGCAGCAAGACGTTCATCACCAACGGGTACGGCGCCGACCTGGTGGTCGTGGCCGCCCGCACCGACCCGGGCAAGCGGGCCAAGGGCATCACCCTGTTCGCCGTCGAGACCGGCATGGAGGGCTTCACCCGCGGCCGCAAGCTCGACAAGGTCGGCCAGACCGAGTCCGACACCGCCGAGCTGTTCTTCTCCGACGTGCGGGTGCCCGACGCCAACCGGATCGGCGACGAAGGCATGGGCTTCATCCACATGATGGAGCGGCTGGTGCAGGAGCGGGTCGGTGCCGCGGTCAGCAACACGATGCACGCGCGCCAGATCCTCGACGAGACGATCGAGTACGTCAAGGAGCGCAAGGCGTTCGGTCAGAGCGTGGGATCCTTCCAGCACAACAAGTTCAAGGTCGCCGAGCTCGTCACCAAGATGGACGTGACCCAGGCGTTCGTCGACCAGTGCATCCTGGCCCACGCGGCCGGTGAGCTGTCGACGGCCGACTCGGCCAAGGCCAAGTGGTGGAGCGCCCAGGTGCAGAACGACGTCCTGGACGAGTGCGTCCAGCTGTACGGCGGGTACGGGTACATGAACGAGTACCGCGTGGCCCGCGCCTGGCGCGACGCGCGCGTCACCAAGATCTGGGCCGGGTCGAACGAGATCATGAAGGAGCTCATCGGCCGGGACCTCGGTCTGTGAGGGGACTGTCCGGCAGGACGGCGGTCGTCACCGGCGCCAGCCGCGGGATCGGCCTGGCCATCGCCCAGCGGCTGGTCGACGAGGGCGCTCGTGTTGTGATCACGGCTCGCAAGCCCGAGCCGCTGGCGGACGCCGTCACCGCGCTGGGCGGTCCCTCGCGGGCGATCGCCGTGGCCGGGCGCACCGACGACCCCGACCACCGGCGCGAGGTGCTCGCCGCTGCGGCCGGGGCGTTCGGCCGGGTCGACCTGCTGGTGAACAACGCCGGCATCAACCCGGCGTACGGCCCGCTCGTCGACCTCGACCTCGACGCGGCCCGCAAGATCGCCGAGACGAACCTGGTCTCGACGCTGGCCTGGACCCAGGCCGCGTGGCACGCGGGGATGAGCGAGCACGGCGGGGCGGTGGTCAACGTCTCGTCCATCGCCGGGGTGCAGCCCGCACCGGGCATCGCGTTCTACGGTGCATCCAAGGCCGGCGTCGTCTCGCTGACCGAGTCACTCGCGATCGAGCTCGCGCCGTCGGTGCGCGTCAACGCGGTGGCCCCGGCGATCATCAAGACCCGCTTCGCGCAGGCGCTGTACGCCGACCGCGAGGCCGAGGTCGCCGCGCACTACCCGCTCAAGCGGCTGGGTGAGCCCGACGACGTCGCGGGGGCCGTGGCGTTCCTGCTCTCGGACGACGCGGCCTGGGTGACCGGGCAGACGCTGGTCATCGACGGCGGCATCACCCGCGCCGGCGGTCTGGGGTGAGCGTGCCGGCGACGATGCAGGCGTGGCAGGTCGTGCGCCACGGCGAGCCCGCCGACGCCCTCGAGCACCGCGAGGTGCCGGTGCCCGTGCCCGCCGCAGGGCAGGTGCTGGTGCGGGTGGCTGCCTGCGCGCTCAACTTCCCCGACGCGCTGCTGGCCCGCGGGCAGTACCAGGTGCGGCCGACGCTGCCGTTCACGCCGGGCATCGAGCTGTGCGGCACCGTGGTGGCGGTCGGTGAGGGTGTGCCCGATGCACGGCTGGGCGAGCGCGTGGTCGGGATGCCTGCGCTGCCGGACGGTGCGCTCGCCGACTACGCGATCGCCTCCGCCGCAACGGTTTTCGCTGCTCCCGAGTCCTTGGACGATGCCTCGGCCAGCGCGCTGTACGTCGGCTACCAGACCGGCTGGTTCGGCCTGCACCGGCGGGCCGCGCTGCAGAGCGGCGAGACGGTGCTCGTGCACGCGGCCGCCGGGGGTGTCGGCAGCGCTGCCGTGCAGCTGGCCAAGGCCGCCGGCGCGCGGGTCGTCGCGGTCGTCGGAGGGCCCGACAAGGCCGCGGTGGCGGCCTCGCTGGGCGCCGACGTCGTCGTCGACCGGCTGGCGCACGACGGCGTGAGCGGGCTGGTCGAGGCGCTCAAGGCGGCCTGCGGGCCGGGCGGCGCCGACGTCGTCTACGACCCGGTCGGGGGCGACGCGTTCGCCGCGTCGACCAAGGTGATCGCCTTCGAGGGCCGCATCGTCGTCGTCGGGTTCACCAGCGGGACGGTGCCACAGGCGGCGACCAACCACCTGCTGGTCAAGAACTACGGGGTGCTCGGGCTGCACTGGGGCCGCTACCAGGACCTCGCCCCCGAGCTGGTGCGCCAGGCGCAGGACGAGATCACGGCGCTCGTGGCCTCGGGTCACGTGCGGCCGCTGGTGTCGCAGCGGGTGGGCGGGGCCGACGTCCCGCACGCGATCGGCGAGCTCGCCGCGGGCCGCACGACGGGACGGGTGGTGGTCGTCGGTGACTGAGCTGAGGCTGGACGGCGCCGGCGTCGTCGTGACCGGGGCCGGGTCGGGGATCGGCGAGGGGCTGGCGCGCGGGTTCGCGGCGCGGGGTGCCCGCGTCGTCGTCAACGACCTGGACGCGGCTGCAGCGGGCCGCGTGGCTGCCGACGTCGGGGCGCTCGCCCTGGCCGGTGACGTGTCCGACCCGCAGGCGGTCACGCAGCTGGTCGCGGACGCCCGTGAGTACCTGGGCGAGATAGACCTGTTCTGCGCCAACGCCGGCGTCGCGCCGATGGGAGGCGTCGAGGGCCGGCGCGCCGCCACACCGCAGGGCTGGGCGGCGGCGTTCGACGTCAACGTGATGGCGCACGTGCACGCGGCGACGGCGTTGCTGCCCGCCTGGCTCGAGCGGGGACAGGGCCGGTTCGTGTCGACCGCGTCGGCGGCCGGGCTGCTCACGATGCTCGGCAGCGCGCCGTACGCGGTGAGCAAGCACGCGGCCGTGGCCTTCGCCGAGTGGCTGCGGATCACCTACGCCCACCGCGGGATCGTCGTCCAGACGCTGTGCCCGCAGGGGGTGCGCACCCCGATGCTCGAGGGGTCGGGCACGGTCGGGCGGGCCCTGCTCGAGCCGGACGCGATCGACGTGTCGGTGGTGGTCGACGCGGTCGTCGCAGCCCTCGCCGACGACCGGTTCTTGGTGCTGCCGCACCCGGAGGTCGCCGGCTACCTCGCCGCCAAGGCGGCCGACCCCGACGCCTGGACCGCGCAGATGAACCGGCTGCAGCAGCGTCTCGAGAACCCCCGCCCCCGCCCGCGCCCCTGATCGCACTTGCTGCACTAAGTGACACCAGATCGACTTTGTGTGTCAGTTAGTGCAGCAAGTGCGGGGGTCAGGCGGGGGTGACGGCGTGCCGGCGCAGCTCGCGCCGGGCCAGCGACATCCGGTGCACCTCGTCCGGGCCGTCGGCCAGGCGCAAGGTGCGGGCGGCCACCCAGAGCTGAGCCAGCGGGAAGTCGCCCGACACGCCGGCGCCGCCGTGCACCTGGATCGCGTCGTCGATCACCCGCTGGGCCATCAGCGGCACCGCGATCTTGATCGCCTGGATCTCGGTGTGGGCGCCTCTGTTGCCGGCGGTGTCCATCAGCCACGCGGTCTTCAGCACCAGCAACCGGGCCTGCTCGATCGCCACCCGCGCGTTCGCGACCTGCTCGCGCACGACGCCCTGCGCGGCGAGCGGCCGGCCGAACGCGACCCGCTCGTTGGCGCGCTTGCACATCAGCTCGAGGGCGCGCTCGGCCATCCCGATCAGCCGCATGCAGTGGTGGATGCGGCCCGGGCCCAGCCGGGCCTGGGCGATCGCGAAGCCCTCGCCCTCGCCCACGAGCAGGTTGGACGCCGGCACCCGCACCTGGTCGAACGAGACCTCGGCGTGGCCGCCGTGGGGCGCGTCGTCGTACCCGAAGGTGCTCAGCGGGCGCACCACGGTGACGCCGGGGGTGTTGCGCGGCACCAGGATCATCGACTGCGCCCGGTGCCGGTCGACGGTCTCGTGCGAGGGGTCGGCGCTGCGCCCCATGACGATGAAGATCTCGGCGGCCGGGTCCATGGCGCCGGTCGACCACCACTTGCGCCCGTCGACGACGTAGTCGTCGCCGTGACGGCGGATCCGGGTGGCGACGTTCGTGGCGTCGGACGACGCGACGTCCGGCTCGGTCATGCAGAACGCCGAGCGGATCCGCCCGTCCAGCAAAGGTTCCAGCCACTGCGCCTTCTGCTCCGCGGTGCCGAACTCGGTCAGGACCTCCATGTTGCCGGTGTCCGGCGCGGCGCAGTTCAGGGCCTCGGGGGCCAGGAACGGTGAGCGTCCGGTGAGCTCGGCCAGCGGCGCGTACTGGGTGTTGGTCAGCCCCGCCCCCCGGTCACCGGGCAGGAACAGGTTCCACAGCCCCCGCTCGCGGGCGAGGGCCTTGAGCTCCTGGACCACGGGCGGGCGTGACCACTCGCGGTCGGTGCCGCGGGCCGCTCGCACCTGCTCCTCGAGCACCGGCTCGGCCGGGTGCACGTGCTCGTCCAGGAACTGCCGCAGCGTCGCGGCCAGCTCGGTGGTGCGCGCGTCCTGGGCGAAGTCCACGGTCGGTCCTCTTCTCGGTGGGGCGGGTCGGTGTCAGGTCAGGGTGCGTCGGCGGCGCCCCGGTCGGCGTCCAGGGCCTCCAGGCCTGCGGCCACCAGCCCCGGGACGACGGCACCGACCTGGTCGAAGCCGCCGCCCACGGTCATTCCCTGGGTCCAGCGGTAGTGGATGCCCTCGAGGATCACGGCCAGCTTGAAGTAGCCGAAGGCGACGTACCAGGGGATCCGCGCGAGGTCGCGGCCGGTGAGGTCGGCGTACCAGCCGGCGAGCGTCGCGGCGTCGGGGTAGCCGGGAACGGTGGCGGGCAGGGCGGCGACCGGGCCGAGTCCGGCGTGCGCAGAACCGGTGCCCCAGTAGACGGCCAGCAGCCCGACGTCGGCCAGCGGGTCACCGAGGGTGGCCATCTCCCAGTCCAGCACCGCGGCGACGCCGTGGTTTTCGGGGCGCACGAGCAGGTTGTCGAGCCGGAAGTCCCCGTGCACCACGGTCGTCGAGCGGGCGGGCGGCACCGAACCGCCCAGGCCGTCGCGCAGCTGCTCGATGCCCGTCAGGTCGCGGCTGCGGCTGGCGTCCAGCTGGCGCGACCAGCGCGACACCTGACGGGCCATGAACCCCTCCGGGCGGCCGAAGTCCGCGAGGCCGGCGGCGTCGACGTCCACGTCGTGCAGCGCCGCGAGCGTCACGACCAGCGCACGGGCCAGCGCCTCGCGGTCGTCCGCGGGGACGCCCAGCAGGTCGTCCCGGGTGCGCAGCACCTGGCCCTCGACCCGTTCCATCACGTAGAACGGCGCACCGAGCAGGTCGGCGTCGGCGTGCAGCAGCACCGTCGCCGGGACGGGCACGGCGCTGCCGGCGAGGGCGCTGATCACCGTGTGCTCGCGGGTCATGTCGTGGGCCGTGGCGAGGACGTGCCCCAGCGGTGGACGACGCAGCACCCAGCGGTGCACGTCGTCGTCCAGCGCGTAGGTCAGGTTGGACCGGCCACCGGCGACCAGTGACGCGCGCAGCGGGCCGGTGCGCAGGCCCGGCCGCTCGGCGTCCAGCCAGGCGCTCAGCGCGGCGACGTCGAGCCCGGGCAGCTCGCCCGAAGCGGGGGCGTCGTCGTCGTGACCCACGTCGGCAACCTACCCCGCGGTGCGGCAGCATGACCGCATGGCCCACTACCGCTGCGACTACCCGATGCGCTGGTCGGACATGGACGCCTACGGCCACGTCAACAACGTGCAGTACCTGCGCTTCTTCGAGGACGCTCGGATCGAGGCGTTCGGGGCGCACCGCGCGGGCGAGGGCGGCGAGAGCATGCTCGACACCGGGATCCTGGTGGCCCGCCACGAGATCGAGTACCTCAAGCCGCTGACCTGGCGGCCCGAGCCGGTGCACATCGACCTGTGGATCACCACCCTCAAGGGCGCGATGATCGAGGTCGGGTACGAGGTGTACGACGCCCCCGTCGACGGCCCGCGGGTGCGGTACGCGCTGGCCGAGTCGACGCTCGTGCTGTACGACCTGGCGGCCCAGCGGCCGCGGCGGCTCACCGCGGCCGACGTCGCCCGGCTCGAGGGGCTTCGCGGTGAGCCCGTGCCGTTCAAGGCCCGCCGCCGCAAGAGCGCATGACCACCCTGCACCTGCCGGACGACGGGACGTCGGCCGACCTGGCGACGTACCTGGGCCGCGCGCACAAGGTCGACCCCGGCGGCGCGGTGCGGCTGGTGGCGGCCGGGGCGGTGCTCGCCGCGTACGTCTCACCGGTGCACGGCGGCGGCGGCCCCACCGTGATCGGGCTGCGGGTGCTGCACCTGGCCGAGCCGGCCGACCTCGACGCCACCGTCCCCCTGGCCGCGATGGCCGACCGGTTCGCCCGCCTGGGCGGCTCGCTGGACCTCCCGGTCCCGCCGGTGGCGGCCACGGACGCCGGGTGGGCCGGCGTCAGCCCGCCCCGGTCGGGGTGGCAGGTGGTAGGCACCGTGCCCCGCGACCTGCTGCTCGCTGCGGCGGACGCCGGCGTCGCCGAGGTGGCCGCCGGCGTCCCGGACGGCGCCGGGTCCGCCGCGGTGGCCCGCCTGCGGGCTCTGGTGTGGGGGCGCGACCTGCCCGGGGTGGACGGTGTGCCGGCGGGGTCGGCGTACGCCGCGCACGCCCTGGGTTTCGTGGGCGCGGACGAGCCCGTGGCGCTCTACGCGGTGGGCGCGTGGCGGCGGCTGACCACCGCGCGCGGCCACGTGCTGTGCCGCGCCGCCCTCATCTGAGCCCTCACTGGACCAGCCGGGCCCAGACGGTCGTGTCGGCGGGGACGAGCACCACGCCGTCCACCTCGCGCAGCGCGCCGCTGGCCACCAGCACCACGGTGTCGGCCGGCAGCTCGAGGTCGTCGGTGCCGATGTTCGCGAGCACGGTGACGTCGCGGTTGGCCAGGGCCACCACGTCGTCGCCCCACCCGGTCAGCCAGGTGAGCGAGCCGGTGCCGAGCTCGAGCGAGCGGCGCAGACCCAGTGCGGCGCGGTAGGTTTCGTACGTCGAGCCGGGCACCTCGCGCTGGGCGTCCAGGGCCAGCTCGCGGAACGCGTCCGGCTGCGGCAGCCACGAGAGCGGCCCCGGGCCGAAGCCGTACGACGGGGCGTCGGCCTGCCAGGGCAGTGGCACCCGGCAGCCGTCCCGCCCGCGGTGGACGTGACCGGACCGCAGCCAGGTGGGGTCCTGCCGCACGTCGTCGGGCAGGGTCGTGTGCTCGGGCAGGCCCAGCTCCTCACCCTGGTACAGGTACGCCGACCCGGGCAGCGCCAGCATCAGCAGCGTCGCCGCGCGGGCCCGCCGCAGGCCGAGGGCGGCGTCCGGCTGGGGGTCGTCGGCGCCGATGCCGTTGCCGAGCCGGGTGCCGGCGGGGTAGCCGAACCGCGAGGCGTGCCGCACCAGGTCGTGGTTGCTCAGCACCCAGGTGGTCGGCGCCCCGACCGCGTCGGTGGCCCGCAGCGAGGCGGTCACGACCTCGCGCAGGTCGCCGGCCGACCACGGGGTCACCAGGTAGGGGAAGTTGAACGACTGGTGCAGCTCGTCCTCGCGGACATAGCGCGCGAGGCGCTCGGCCGGCTCGACCCAGGCCTCGGCGACGAGCACCCGGTCGCCGTCGTACGCGCTGACGACGCGGTTCCAGGCGCGGTAGATCTCGTGCACGTCGTCCTGGTCCCAGTAGGGGGCCTGCGGGCGCACCTCGTCGGTGCCCTGCAGCATCTCGTGCTCGTGGCCGTACGGGGGCAGCCCGTCGGCCTTCACCAGGCCGTGGGCCACGTCGATGCGGAACCCGGCGACGCCGCGGTCGAGCCAGAACCGCAGGATCGACTCGAACTCGGCGCGCACCCGCGGGTGGTGCCAGTCGAGGTCGGGCTGCTTGACGTCGAACAGGTGCAGGTACCACTGGCCGGGCGTGCCGTCCGGCTCGGTCACCCGCTGCCAGGCCCCGCCACCGAACACGGACTTCCAGTCGTTCGGCGGCAGCTCGCCGTCCTCACCCGACCCGTCGCGGAACATGTACAGCTCGCGCTGGGGACTGCCCGGGCCGGCAGCCAGCGCCGCCGTGAACCACGCGTGCTCGTCCGAGGTGTGGTTGGGCACCAGGTCGACGATCACCCTCAGCCCCAGGTCGTTCGCCTTGCGCAGCAACGCATCGGCATCGTCGAGGGTGCCGAAGACGGGGTCGACGGTGCGGTAGTCGGCGACGTCGTACCCGGCGTCCGCCTGCGGCGAGAGGTAGAACGGCGACAGCCACACGGCGTCGACGCCCAGCTCGACCAGGTGCTCGAGCCGGCTGGTGATGCCGGGCAGGTCACCGACGCCGTCACCGTCACCGTCGGCGAACGAGCGGGGGTAGACCTGGTAGATGACGGCGCTGCGCCACCAGGGCCCGCCGGGTGCGTCTTCGGGGTGGACGAGCAGGTTCTTGGTGGTCGAGGTCACGGGCGACCACGGTACAAGTCGGGCTCCCGTGCGCACCAATGGCACGATCGAGCCTGTGACGATGCTGCTCGCCCTGGTCGGAGTCGTGATGGTCGGCGCGACCTGGGCCAGCGTGATCAGCACCCTGGTGGTGCCGCGCACGTCGCGCGACCGGCTCAGCCGCGGAGTCGACCGCGTGGTCGACCGGGTGTACGCGCTCGCGACGGCGCGGGTGCGTGACTACGCCACGCGCGACGCGCGGCTGGCCTCGCAGGCCTCGACGACGATCCTCGTGCAGCTGGCGGTCTGGCTGACGCTGCTGTACCTGGGGTTCGCCCTCGTGCTGCAGCCGTTCGACCGACGCGGTTTCGGGCACGCCCTCGCGCAGGCGGGGTCCTCGCTGTTCACCCTCGGGTACGCCGGCCCAGACAGCACGCCGCTGACGGTCATCGACTACGTCGCTGCAGCGAGCGGTCTGGTCGTCGTCGCCCTGCAGGTCGGCTACCTGCCCACCCTGTACGGGGCGTTCAACCGCCGCGAGACCGAGGTGACCCTGCTGACCGGTCGGGCGGGGACGCCGGCGTGGGGGCCCGAGATCCTGGCGCGCACGCGGTTCGGCTTCGCCGAGGAGGACGACGGTGCCGTGATGGACCAGTTCTACCTGCAGTGGGAGCGCTGGGCCGCGGACGTGTCCGAGAGCCACACCAACTACCCGGTGCTGACCCGGTTCCGCTCGCCGGCCGAGCTGTCGTCGTGGCTGGTGGCGCTGATCGCGGTGCTGGACTCCGCGGCGCTCTGGCTCGCCCTCTCGCCTTCGCGGGCACCGGCTCCTGAGGCCAGGCTGGCGCTGCGCATGGGTTTCAGCGCCCTGCGGTCGATCGCCGAGACCGTCGGCCTGGACGTCGACCCCGACCCCGACCCGGACTCCGAGATTGCGCTCACCTACGAGGACTACCTGCGCGGGGTCGAGCGGATCACCTCGACGACGTTCCCGGTCGAGCGAAGCCCCGAGCAGGCCTGGCCGGACTTTCGCGGCTGGCGGGTCAACTACGAGTCGGTCGCGTACGCGCTGGCCTCGCGGCTGGACGCCGTCCCCGCACCCTGGGCCGGGCCGCGCCGCACCGGCGACGCGCCGATGGCCCCCCGACGTCCGCCGAACCGCACGCCCACGCCGTACGAGGGGCCCGACGATGGCCGATGACCTGCCCGAGCTCGTGGTCGCCGACGCCGCTGCCCTGCGGGAGTGGCTGACGGCCAACGCGGAGCAACCGACCGGGGTCTGGCTCGTGCTCGCGAAGAAGGGCACGACCGAGCCCACCCGGCTGAGCTACGACGACGCTTTGCTGCAGGCGCTGTGCTTCGGCTGGATCGACGGGCAGGTCGGGCGCCGCGACGACACGACGTACCGGATCCGGTTCACCCCGCGTCGCGCCCGCAGCATCTGGTCGGCACGCAACGTCGGCCTCGTCGCGGGTCTGGTCGACCAGGGGCTGATGCAGGCCCGGGGCATGGCCGAGGTCGAGCGAGCCAAGGCCGACGGCCGGTGGGATGCCGCGTACGCCGGTCCGGCCACGATCACCGTGCCCGACGACCTCACCGAGGCCCTGGCGGCCGAGCCGGCGGCGCAGGCGACCTGGGCGCGGCTGTCCAGCCAGAACCGCTACGCCGTCCTGTTCCGGGTGGGCCAGGCCAAGCGGGCCGACACCCGGGCCCGGCGGATCACCGAGTTCGTGGCGATGCTCGCGCGCGGCCAGACGCTGTATCCCCAGCGGGGGACCGACAGCGACTGAGTCCGCTGATGGCTGATCGGGGCAACGGCGCGTCAGATGTGACGCCTCGTTGCCCGATGGTCGGAGTTCACCCGTCGGGTTGCCACAGGGGTGGGAGGGGTGTGCCGCGTCGTCGGGTCCAGATGGGTGGGTCGAAGACGGGTCGGCCGGTGGGTTCGTCGAGGTGCACGCGCCATCGGTCTGCGTGCTGGTCGTCGTGGATGACGCGTTGGTGGTGGTACCGGCACAGCAGCACCAGGTTCGTGAGGCTGGTGGGGCCGCCGTCGGCCCAGTGCTGGATGTGGTGGGCGTCGCACCGGCTGGTGGGGGTGTCGCAGCCGGGGAACGCGCATCCGGCGTCGCGGACCATCAGGGCGGCCCACATGGCGGCGGTGACGGTGCGGGTGCGTCGTCCGACGTCCAGGACCTGACCGAGCGGGCTGACGGTGACCGGGGTGATGGTGGCGTCGCACGCCAGGCGTCTCGTGGTCTCACCGGAGATGACGCCGCCCCAGTCCAGGGCGGACCCGCCGGGCTCACCCTTGAGCGTCCCGGCGCCGGTGACGACGGTCAGGTGCGCACCGGGGCGGCGGACGTCGGCGGGTTGCTGGCAGTCGAGGTAGTGGCGGCTCACCTCGACCAGGGCGTCCAGGCGGCGTCGGGCCGCGGTGCGGCCGTCGATCAGCCCGTCCGGGGTCGGCGGTCGTGGGCCGGACAGGGGTTCGAGCGCCGCGCAGATCACGGCCAGCGATTCGGGGTCCAGGTCACCGCGGGCGATCCCGGCCCCGTAGAGGGTGGAGGCGAAGGTGATCCCGGACCGCTCCCGCCGCTCGGCCTCGTCGCGGGCGACCCCGTGGGGGTCGACCCGGGAGGCGAAGTACCGCCCCGCCCGGGCCAGCTCGGCGGGGTTCAACGCTGCGGCGTGCGCCACGAGGGTGGCCTCGCCCGCGGTGCGCACGTCCTCGGGCAGAGCCGAGGGCAGGTCGGCGATCACCTTGGCGATCACCTGCGCCTGCCCGATCCCGATCACCCCAGACGCGACCGCCTCGGCAGTCTGTGTGCAGGTGGTCCGCAGGGCAGCAGCCGTGTAAACCGCCCGCGACGCCTCGACCGGCGACACCAGGCACGTTCCACGCAGGAACGCCTTCGTCGAACCCGCACCCACGACATCGGCGGCCCCCCGGGCGTGGACCTCACCGACCCGCCGCAACCACTCACCCTCGACCTGGTCCGCCAGGCGGCGCAGGTCCGCCACATCGGTGAGCAGCGAACCGGAGTCCACCCCGTGCAGGTCCTCGAACTGCAGCACGGTCACCGCGTTGCGCACGGCGACCAGCGCCTCGCTCAGTGCCCCGGTGCTGTCCATGCCTCACACGCTAGAGGTCACCACCGACAGTCCAGGGCCCTCAGATCCGTTCTCGCACAACGACTTTCGACAACTTTGGGCAACCAATTGTCACCGCCAGCGACACCGAAGAGGGACCGTCGGACGCACCCGGTCAACCAAGACACCACTAGCCGGGGGTGTTGACCAGCGAGTGGGCGGCCCGCTCGAGGTAGTCCCACAGCACCAGCTCGTCGGCCGGCGGCAGGGCGAGGGAGTCGACGGCGTCGCGCATGTGCCGCAGCCACCGGTCGCGCATGTCGGCGTTCACCGCGTAGGGCTGGTGGCGCATCCGCAGCCGCGGGTGCCCCCGCTGGTCGCTGTAGGTCGTCGGCCCACCCCAGTACTGCTCCAGGAACATCAGGAACCGCTGCTCTGCGGCCGCCAGGTCCTCGTCGGGGTACAGCGCGCGCAGGGGCGCGTCGGTGGCGACGCCCTCGTAGAAGCGGTGCACCAGACGGGCGAACGTCTCGTGCCCGCCGACCTGCTCGTAGAACGTGGAGGGCTGGGTCACGTGCCCAGTCTCTCAGGCCGCTGAGCGGCCGGACGGACGCCACCGGGCGGACGCGGGGGCCAGCTCGGCCTGCTCGGCGGCTCTGGCGATGTTGCGCTGCATCCCCCCGAACACGATGCCGTGGAAGGGCGAGATGGCCTTCCAGTACAGCTGGCCCATCAGCCCGCGCGGGTGGAACAGCGCGCGCTGTCGGAAGACCGTGCGCCCGGCCTCGTCGTCCTCGACGAGCAGCTCGAGCCAGGCCAGCCCCGGCAGCTTCATCTCGGCCCGCAGCCGCAGCAGCTTCTCGTCCTCGATCTCCTCGACCCGCCACCAGTCCAGGGCGTCGCCGACGACGAGGTCGTAGGGGTTGCGCCGCCCGCGACGAAGACCCGGGCCGCCGGTGAGCTTGTCCATGATGCCGCGCACGCGCCAGCCCAAAGACCAGCTGTACCAACCGTTCTGGCCGCCGATGCCCTCGATCACCGACCACAGGCTGGCGTGCGAGGCGTTGACGACGCTGGCCCGCTCGTCGACGTGCAGCGAGCCGCCCGCCCAGTCGGGGTCGGTGGGAAGCGGGTCGCTGGGCGAGCCGGGGGAGTTTGCCGACGTCCAGGACGTGGCGACGTCGTACTCCTGCACGCGGGTCAGCGCCAGCCGCAGCGCCTGGTCGAAGCCGATCAGCCCGCCCGGCGGGTCCTCGACGTACTGCGCGATGTCGTGCTCCTTGCACACCACCTCGTGCACCAGGCTCTCGACGAGCGGGCGGGCGATGCCGTTGGGCACCGGAGTCACCACCGAGACCCAGTGGCTGGCGAGGTTCGGGGTGAGGACGTTGATCGGCAGGATGACGCGCGGCGAGAGCCCCGACGCCGCGGCGTAGCGCACCATCATCTTCTTGTAGGTGAGGACGTCCGGGCCGCCGATGTCGAAGCCGCGGCTGACTTCGGGCGGCAGGTCGGCCGCCCGCACCAGGTAGCGCAGCACGTCGCGGACAGCGATCGGCTGGATCCGGTTCTCGACCCACCGCGGGGTGATCATCACCGGCAGCCGCTCGGTGAGGTAGCGCAGCATCTCGAAGGACGCCGACCCCGACCCGATGATGACCGCGGCCCGCAGGACTGTGGTCGGCACCCCGGAGTCGAGCAGGATCTCACCGACCTCCTTGCGCGAGTCCAGGTGCGGCGAGAGGTCCTCGGTGTCGGGGTAGAGCCCGCCGAGGTAGACGATCCGGTCGATCAGCGCCCCGCGCGCGCCGCGGGCGAAGGCGCGCGCCATGTCGCGGTCGCGGCGCTCGAACCGCTTGCCCATGTCGAGGCTGTGCACCAGGTAGTAGGCCACGTCGGCCCCGAGGCACGCGCGCTGCACGGCGTCGCGGTCACCGACGTCGCCCTTGACGACCTCGACGTCGGCGAACCAGGGCTGGTCGCGCAGCTTGCCGGGGTCGCGCGCCAGGCAGCGCACCGCGAACCCCGCCGCGAGCAGGTGCGGGACCAGCCGCCCACCGATGTAGCCGGTGGCGCCGGTGACCAGGGCCGTGCGCCGGGTGCCGGTGGTCGCGGTCGCTTCAGTGCTCATGGCGTCTACTGTCGTCGCCGAGCGCCCGGGACGCGAACCGCGGCACGGTCGGGGCCGACGTCAGACCGTGCCGGTGATGGTGGCGCCGGGTGCCGGCGGGTAGGTGACCGGTGCCTTCACGCCCGCGGCGTCGAACGCGTTCTTGGCCCGCTCGCGGATCTCGCGCTGCACCCCCCACTGCTGGTCGGTGACGGTCTTGGCGAAGACCCTGATGGTGACCGTCGTCCCGGTGATCTGCTCGACACCGGCGACGGTGGGCGGCTCGATCATCAGCGGGCGCCACGCCGGGTCGTCGTACACCGTCGTGACGACGGTGCGGATGATGGCCAGCACCCGCTCGATGTTCTCGACGTACGACACCGGCAGGTCGACGACCGCGGTCGACCAGCCCTGGCTCTTGTTCGCGATCCGCACGATCTCGCCGTTGCGCACGTACCAGGCCACGCCGCTGGGGTCACGCAGCTTGGTGATCCGCAGCGTGACCTCCTCGACGGTGCCGGTCGCCTCGCCCGTGTCGACGATGTCACCGACGCCGTACTGGTCCTCGAGCAGCATGAAGACGCCGGACAGGAAGTCCTTGACCAGGCTCTGCGCACCGAAGCCGAGCGCGACGCCGGCGACCCCCGCCGAGGCCAGCAGCGGCGCCAGGTCGAGCTCGAACTCGCTGAGCACCATCAGGGTCGCGACGCCGTAGACGATCGCGGTGATGAGGCTGCCCAGCACCGACCCGAGGGTCTCGGTGCGTTGGCGCCGGCGCTCGTGCGTGGCGCCCGTCGCGCTGGCGATCACCCGGGTCGCGCGGTTCTCCTCCAGCCGGGCGCCCAGCCGCGAGTCGATGCTGCGGCGCACCAGCCGGCGCACCGACCGGCGCAGCACGAACCGCGCCAGGGTCGCGACGACCAGGATCACGACGATCCGCACGCCGTGCGTCAGCAGCCAGGTGGTGACGGCGTCGGACCAGGCCGCGACCGTCTGGAACGAGGTGCTCAGGGTGAGGTGCACAGGCGGGGTCCCCCCGGGGGGTCGGTCGTGACGAGCGGGCGACCGCCCAGGCTACGCAGCCGCGCGGGGGCTGGTGAGCCACGAGCCCGGCTCAGTCCAGCGTCAGCCCGGTGTGGTGCGCGGCGAAGGCGAGGGTGTCGGCGCTGAGCTCGATGCTGCGCGAGAGGGCGCGGGCGCCGTGCCCGACGTCGGCCTCGCGGCGCAGCAGCACCGGACGCTGCTCGAGGGGCGCCGACGTCGCGTGCTGCAGGGCCGCGCACAGCTTGCGCGCGTGCAGCGGGTCGACCCGGGTGTCGCCGTCGAACACGGTGAACAGCACCGCCGGGTACGTCGTCCCTGCCCTCACGTGGTGGTACGGCGAGTAGTCGACCAGCCAGCCCAGCTGCTCGACGTCCGTGGCGGTGCCGTACTCGCTGGCCCAGGTGGCGCCGAGCCCGAACTGCTCGTAGCGCACCATGTCGAGCAGGGGAGCCGAGCACACGGCCGCGGCGAACAGGTCGGGGCGCTGGGTGACCGCGACGCCGACCAGCAGCCCGCCGTTCGAGCCGCCGCTGATCGAGAGCTGGTCGGGCGTCGTCCAGCCCCGGTCGACCAGCCACTGCGCGGCGGCGTGGAAGTCGTCGTACACGTTCTGCTTGTGGCCCAGCATGCCGTCGCGGTGCCACTGCTCGCCCTCTTCGCCGCCGCCGCGCAGCCCGGCGATCGCGTACACGCCGCCCGCCTCGACCCAGGCGAGCACACCGGCCGAGTAGCCGGGGGTCATGGTGACGCCGAAGCCGCCGTACCCGTAGAGCACCGTCGGGCGCGGCCGGTCCGGCTCGTCGGCCGGTGAGATGAGCAGCATCCGGACGACGGTGCCGTCGCCGGAGGCGTAGCTGACCTGCCGGGCACTGACCCGGGGCACGTCGACCGACCCGGGCGCGGTCGCCCACGTGGTCGTCTCGCCGGTCAGCGCGTCGTAGCGCAGCACGCTGCTGGGGGTGGCCGCGTCGGTGTAGCCGATCCAGGCCTCGTGCCCGCCCTCGGGGTGCTCGGTGATGCCGCCCACCGACCCGACCCCGGGCAGCGGCACCTCGCCGGTGCGCGCACCGGTCGCCAGGTCGTGGACGGTCAGCTCGCTGACCCCGTGGCGGGTCCACGCGGCGAGCAGCAGCGGGGTCGCGAGCCCGCCGTCCAGCACGACGAACCCGTCCAGCACGGCCTCGTCGTCCTGGGGCAGCAGGTCGACCCAGGTGTCGTGGGCGAGGTCCTCGGGGTCGGCGACGGCCAGCCGGCCCCGGGGGGCGTCGCGGTCGGTGAAGACGTAGGCGCGACCGTCGCGCCCGACGTACAGCGAGGTCTGCGCGTCGACGTCGTGCTGGACGACGCGCAGGGACGGCTCGGCGGCGTGCAGGTCGGCGATCCACAGGTCGTTGCGCGGCGCGGTGCCGGACGCCGCGCTGATGCTGAGCCAGCGGCCGTCCATCGACACCGACACGCCGTAGTAGTGGTGCAGGTCCTGGCCCTCGCCGAACACCAGCTCGTCGTCGTCGGGGTCGTCGCCGAGCCGGTGCAGCCACACCCGCCGGTGGTACTGCTCCTCGCCCGCCGGCACCAGCGCGGGTGCGAGCCGGCGGACGTAGTAGAACGCCTCGCCGCCGGGCAGCCAGGCGATCGGCGAGTAGCGGGCGCGGTCGATGGGCGCGTCGACCTGCTCACCGGTCACGACGTCGACCACGCGCAGCACCGACTCCTCGCGCCCGCCCTCGGAGACCTGGTAGGCCAGCAGGTGCCCCTCCTTGCTGGGCTGCCAGCTGTCGAGCGTGGTGGCCCCGGTGGGGTCCAGCTGCATCGGGTCGACGAGCGCCCGCTCGCCGCCGTCGGGGTCCACCGTGATCAGCACCGCGTGCTCCTGGCCGGCGACCCGGCGCATGAAGAACTGCCGGGCGCCGCGCCAGACGGGGGCGCTGACGACGCCGGCGCCGAGCAGCTCGCTGATCCGCTGCTGCAGCGCCGGGCGCGCGGCCCACTGGGCCCGCTGCGCCGCCACCAGGTCGTCCTGCGCCTGCAGCCAGTCACGGGTGGCCGGGGCGTCGGGGTCCTCGAGCCAGCGGTAGGGGTCGGCCACGTCGTACGTCGGCGCGGCAGCGGGCAGCCGCTCGACCAGGTCGAGGCGCTGGGCGGCGGGGTAGTCCCCGGGCGTGCGGGGGCCGGTGGCGGGTGCGGCGGTCATGGCCGCACCCTACGGTCGGCGGACGGCGGGCACCGGCCGGGCGTGGCAGGATCGGGGCGCGCCGACCCCCCACAGCTGATCGTGAGAGACCGTGACCGACCCCACCCGCCCCGCGGCTGACCGTCCCGTCCCGACGTCCACCCCGCCGGCCGGCGCCGACGCGGTGGCCGGTGAGCCGGACGGCGACGTGCCGGCCGGTGGCCACGCGCCCAGCCCCGCCCTCGCGGACCTCGCGCGCGCCCACGGCGTGGCGACCGAGTACTGGGACTGGCAGGGCAACCACGTGCGGGTCGCGGCCGAGACGGTGCGCGCGGTGCTCACCGCGCTGGACGTGCCGGTCGCGACGGACGACGACGTCGAGGCGGCCCTGGCCGAGCACGCCGAGCGCGCGTGGCGCCGGATGCTGCCGCCGGTGGTCGTCACCCGGCGGTCCTGGACGCCGTGGGTGCCGGTGCACACCGGGCACGGCGAGCCGGTGCGCGCCTGGGTCGTCCTCGAGGGCGGTGGCCGCCGCGAGCTGCGCCAGCAGGAGAACTGGGTGGCGCCGCGGGTCGTGGACGGCGCGCAGGTCGGCGAGGCGACCTTCGAGGTGCCGGCTGACCTGCCGCTGGGTTGGCACGTGCTGCACGCCCGCAGCGGCGGCCGGGACGACGAGTGCGACCTGGTCGTCACCCCCGACCGGCTCGACCTGCCGGCCGCCCTCGAGGGCGAGGGCCGCGCGTGGGGCTTCATGACCCAGCTGTACCAGGTGCGCTCGCAGCGCTCGTGGGGCATCGGCGACCTCGCCGACCTCACCGACCTGGCGGTCTGGAGCGGCACCGACCTCGGCGCGGACTTCGTCCTGGTCAACCCCCTGCACGCCGCCGAGCCGGTCGGCGTCATGGAGCCCTCGCCGTACCTGCCGACGACCCGCCGGTTCGTCAACCCCCTCTACATCCGGGTCGAGGACATCCCCGAGGTCGCCTACATGCCGCCGAGCCAGCGCCAGACGCTGGAGTGGCAGGCCGAGGAGGCCCGCGCGGCCAACACCTCGGCCGAGCTCGACCGCGACACCGCGTGGGCGGCGAAGAAGTCCGCGCTGGAGACTGTCTACCGGCTGCCCCGCTCGATCGCCCGCGCCCGCGCCTTCGACGTGTACTGCTCCCAGCAGGGTCAGGGCCTGGTCGACTTCGCCACCTGGTGCGCGCTCGCCGAGGAGCACGGCCTGCCGTGGGGCGCCTGGGCCGGCGACCTGCTCGACCCCGCGTCCGACGCGGTCGAGGCCGAGCGCCGACGCCTGGTCGACCGGGTCGACTTCTACGCCTGGGCCCAGTGGGTCGCCGACGAGCAGCTCGGTGCGGCCCACCGTGCCGCGCTCGCCTCCGGCATGCGCCTCGGGGTCGTCCACGACCTGGCCGTCGGCGTGCACCCCGAGGGCGCGGACGCCTGGGCGCTGGGGTCGGCCCTGGCCCGCGGCGTCACGGTCGGTGCACCACCGGACGCGTTCAACCAGCAGGGCCAGGACTGGAGCCAGCCCCCCTGGCGGCCCGACCAGCTCGCCGAGGCCGGCTACGCGCCGTACCGCGACATGCTGCGCGGGGTGCTGCGGCACGCCGGCGGAGTGCGCGTCGACCACGTCCTCGGGCTGTTCCGGCTCTGGTGGGTGCCGCAGGGGCAGGGCCCGGGCGCCGGCACCTACGTGCGCTACGACCACGAGGCGCTGGTCGGCATCCTGGCGCTGGAGGCCGAGCGGGCCGGCGCGTTCGTGATCGGCGAGGACCTCGGCGTGGTCGAGCCGTGGGTGCGTGACTACCTGCGCGAGCGAGGCGTCTTCGGCACCTCGATCCTGTGGTTCGAGAAGGACGAGGGCGGCGCCCCGCTGCCCCCCGAGGCCTGGCGCGAGCTGTGCCTCGCGACCGTCACCACCCACGACCTGCCCCCGACCGCGGGCTACCTGGCCGGCGTCCACATCGACGTGCGCGAGAAGCTCGGGCTGCTCACCCGCGACGTCGACGAGGAGCGCCGCGTGGACGAGGCCGACCGCCGCCAGGTCATCGCGATGCTGCACGACCGCGGGCTGCTGCGCACCGGCGCCACCGACCGCGAGATCGTCGAGGCGCTGCACCGGTTCCTCACCTGGACGCCGGCCCGGCTGCTGGGCGTGGCGCTGCCGGACGCCGTCGGTGACCGGCGGGCCATCAACCAGCCCGGCACCGACGAGGAGTACCCCAACTGGCGGCTGCCGCTCGCCGACGGCGCGGGTGAACCGGTGCTGCTCGAGACGCTGGTGCGCTCGCGGCAGGCTCGGGCCCTGGCCCGGGCGGTCTCGCGCGGCTGACCCGCCCGGTGTCCAGCGCCCCGACGTCCGGCGTTCACCGCGGCGGGGGGTGGCGTTGGCCCGGGTGTCGCACCGTGGAGTCGTGACGTCGGCGGGTCGGCTCGGGCTGGTCGTGAGCGTCCTGGTCGTCTCGGCGACGACCGGCACCGGTCTGTCGCTGGTGGCGTCCGACGTCGGGGCGGTGGGCCCCCAGGCCGTGGTCGTCGCTCCGGCGCCGCCGGTGCCCGCGTCGGCCCCGACGTCCCCGCTGGTCGCGGTGCGTGAGGCCACGCCTCGACCCGACCCGCTGCAGGGCTGGGCCGTGCAGCAGTCCGGCCTGACGGGCCTCCCCGTCCCGGCGCTGCGCGCCTACGGCCGCACCGAGCTGCGGCTGGCCACCGAGCGTCCCGGCTGTCGGCTGGGCTGGACGACGCTGGCCGGGATCGGCGAGGTCGAGTCCGACCACGGCCGGTACGCCGGCCGCGTCCTTCGCGAGGACGGCCGACCCGACCGCCCGGTCGTCGGCGTGGCCCTGGACGGGGTCGGGGTGGCCCGGGTGGGCGACACCGACGGGGGAGTGCTGGACGGCGACGCCCGGCTCGACCGCGCCGTCGGCCCGATGCAGATGCTGCCGGGCACGTGGCGCAGATTCAGCGCCGACGGCGACGCCGACGGCGTCCGCGACCCCCAGGACGTCGACGACGCCGCCCTCGCCGCCGGGCGGTACCTGTGCACGTCGGCGTCGATGGGCTCGGACGCCGGGTGGCGGGCCGGGGTGCTCGCCTACAACGACTCCTCGGCCTACCTCACCGAGGTCGCGGCCTGGGCCGGCGCGTACGGCCGCGCGTCGCTCGGCGGCTGATCGAGCCGGGGACGACGCACCGACGGGGCAACCGCGCGTCACGGATGACGCGCCGCTGCCCCGTCGAGGGTGGCGAGGGTCAGTCCCGCAGGTCGCGCTCCTGCACCGCGAGGGCGCGGGCGACCGCGTCCCGGTTCTCGACGACGAGCCGGCGCAGCGCCGGGACGGCGTCCGGCCGCTGCTCGAGCCACGCGTCGGTGCGCGCGAGCAGGTCGGCGTCCGCGAGCACCGAGGGGTACAGGCCGATGACGATCTGCTGGGCGATCTCGTTGGTGCGCTTGGCCCAGGTGTCCTCGACGGTCGCGAAGTACTGGTCGACGAACGGCCGCAGCAGCTCGACGTCGTTGACCCGGGCGAAGCCGAGGATCACCGAGCCCTGAACGGCGTTCGGCAGCTCGTCGGACTCGACGACGCTCGCCCACGCCGCGTCCTTGGCGGCGGCCGTGGGACGGGCCGCGAGCGCCTGGGCGGCGAACCGCCGTCCGCTCGCGGTGTCGTCGCGGTCCTGCTCGCGCTCGACGTCGCCCTCGTCGGCGGCGCCGGCGGCCACCAGCGCGGTCAGCAGCGACCAGCGCATGTCCGAGTCGATGCGCAGCCCCTCGAAGGTCTGCGACCCGTCGAGCAGACCGCGCAGCAGCGCCACGTGCTCGTCGCCGCGCGCGAACGAGGCGAACGCCGTCGCCAGCTGGAGCTGCTGGTCGCTGCCGGCCGGCGCCGCGCGCAGCAGGGTCAGCAGCTGCCCGGTGACGTCGGCGGCGACGCCGGCCCGGTGGCCCTTGGCCACGTAGACCCGGGCGGTCGTCGTCAGCTGGCCGATCAGCACGCGCAGCACCGTCGAGTCGGTCTCGGTGGCGATCGCGCTCAGCGCGAGCCGGACGTACGCGCGCGCCGGCGCCTCGCCGTCGCGGGTCATGTCCCACACCGAACCCAGCACCAGGGCCCGCGGCATCGACGACCCGAACGCGTCCAGGTGGGCCACGGCCGTGGCGAACGAGCGGTCGTCCAGGCGGATCTTGGCGTAGGCCAGGTCGTCGTCGTTGACCAGCAGCAGGTCGGGCCGGGCGCGCCCCACCAGCTGCGGCACCGGCGTCCGCTCGCCGACGACGTCGAGCTCGATCCGGTCGGTGCGGCGCAACCGTCCCTCGACCAGGTCGTAGCAGCCGATCGCGAGCCGGTGCGGGCGGATGACGTCGTGGTCGGCCGGGGCGGTCTGGACGACGACCAGGTCCGTGAGCCGGCCCTGGTCGTCCGTCTCGATCTCAGGACGCAGCGTGTTGACGCCGGCCCGCTCCAGCCACTGCTCGCTCCAGCCGCGCAGGTCGCGGCCGCTGGTGGCCTCGAGCTCGCGCAGCAGGTCGACCAGCTCGGTGTTGCCGTAGGCGTGCGCCGCGAAGTACTGCTGCAGCCCGCGGACGAACTCGGCCTCGCCGACGTAGGCGACGAGCTGCTTGAGCACCGACGCGCCCTTGGCGTAGGTGATGCCGTCGAAGTTGACCTCGACGTCCTCGAGGTCGCGGATGTCGGCGACGATCGGGTGGGTCGAGGGCAGCTGGTCCTGACGGTAGGCCCAGGACTTCTCGGCGGTGCCGAACGTCGTCCAGGCCCACGGCCAACGGGTGTTCGCGGCCTGCGCGCTGGTGCTCGCCCACTCGGCGAACGACTCGTTCAGCCACAGGTCGTTCCACCAGCGCATGGTGACCAGGTCGCCGAACCACATGTGCGCCAGCTCGTGCAGGATCGTCAGCGCCCGCCGCTCGACCATCGCCTCGGGCACGGCCGACTGGAAGACGTAGGTCTCCAGGAACGTGACCGCGCCCGCGTTCTCCATCGCGCCCGCGTTGAACTCGGGGACGAACAGCTGGTCGTACTTGGTGAAGGGGTAGGCGCGGTCGAACGTCTTCTCGAAGTACTCGAAACCCTGGCGGGTGACCTCGACGATGTTGCCGGCGTCAAGGTCTGCGGCCAGTGACTGGCGGCAGAACACCCCGAGGGGGATCACCCGGCCGTCGCTGCTGATCAGCTCGTCGCGCTCGGCGTGGTTGGGCCCGGCGATGATCGCCGTGACGTACGAGGGCAGCACCGGCGTGGCCGGGAACCGGAAGACCGCCGTGCCCTCGGGTGCCGGCTCGGGGTCGGGGGTGATGCTGTTGCTGACGACGGTCCAGTGGTTCGGTGCGGTCACGGTGAACGTGAACGTGGCCTTGAGGTCGGGCTGCTCGAACACGGTGAAGACGCGGCGCGAGTCGGCGACCTCGAACTGGGAGTAGAGGTACACCTCCTTGTCGACCGGGTCGACGAAGCGGTGCAGGCCCTCGCCGGTGTTCATGTACGGGCAGTCGGCCACCACCCGCAGCAGGTTGTCGGCAGCCAGGTCGTCCAGCTGGATGCGGATCCCGTCGGCGACGACCGCGGGGTCGAGCGCGCGTCCGTTCAGCTCGACCGAGTGCACGGTGCGGGCAACCAGGTCGATGAACGTCGAGGCACCGGGGGTGCTGCTCGAGAAGGCCACCACGGTCTCGGACCGGAACGTCTGCTCGCTGCTGGTCAGGTCGAGCTGCACGTCGTACGACGACACCGCGATGTGGCTGGCCCGCTCGCGAGCCTCCTCACGGGTCAGGTTCATGCCGGGCACGCGCGTCTCCACCTCGTCGGGGGTGCCGGCAGCGGATCCGCCGCCGGGCCAGGACATGGTGCCACGGTCCGCGATCGGCCGCGGGAATGCGCGTCCGACGTCCCCGCTTGACGCCGTCAGGTCCCCTCACCACCCTCGAAGGAGCACCCCCGTGAGCACTGACACCCCCGTCGACACCGTCGACTTCTGGTTCGACCCGCTGTGCCCCTGGGCCTGGATGACCTCGCGCTGGATCGGCGAGGTCGAGCAGGTGCGCCCGATCACCGTGAACTGGAACGTCATGAGCCTGGCGGTGCTGAACGAGGGCCGTGACCTGCCCGAGGAGTACCAGGAGATGATGAAGGCCGCGTGGGGTCCCGTGCGGGTCGTCATCGCCGCCCGCGAGCTGCACGGCCAGGACGTCGTCAAGCCGCTGTACGACGCGATCGGCACCCGCGTGCACCCCGGCGGCGAGAAGGACCTGCGTGCCGCGACCGTCGCAGCGCTGGCCGAGGTCGGCCTGCCGGCGTCGCTCATCGAGTTCGCCGACTCGGACGAGTACGACACCCAGCTGCGCGCCAGCCACCAGTCGGGCATCGACCAGGTCGGCGAGGACGTCGGCACCCCGGTCGTCGCCGTCAACGGTGTGGCGTTCTTCGGCCCGGTCGTCACCCCCGCACCCAAGGGCGAGGCCGCGGGCAGGCTGTGGGACGGCTGCGTCCTCGTGGCCGCCACCCCGGGCTTCTACGAGCTCAAGCGCACCCGCACGCAGGGCCCGGTCTTCGACTGAGTCGCCGGGCGCGGCGTCGACCGCGACCCCTCACACCACGATGCGCATCGGTCGGCCGAGGGCGTCGGGCTCACCCCCGAGCACCTCGGCCGTGCCGTTCGCCCACCGGTGCGCCGACCACGCGGCGGCCAGGGCGTCCAGGTGGTCGTCCCCGCGGGGCAGCGCGAGGTCGCGGACGCCGGGCAGCCAGGTGGCCAGCGCCGCCAACCGCTGCTCGACCCCGGCGTCGGTCCGCTTGCCCGCGAGCGCGTCACCCGGACCGCGCGCGGTCATGGCCATGAACGACAGCTCGGGGTGCACCTCGACCACGTGCTCGCTGGCCCACAGCGACGTCGCGAGCACCTCGTCCAGGGCGAGCACCGGCCCGCGGATGCCGTAGGCCTGGGCCGAGAGGCCCTTGCCGTCCATCGCGACGCGGCACGCGGCACGGGCCGCCGCGTACGTCGGCTCGGCCAGCACCGCGCGCGGTGCGGTCAGGAACACCCGGGCCTGCGCCCGGCCCAGGCGCCGCTTGGCCTGCAGGTCCGCGGGCCGCCACGCACGCTCCGGCAGCCCGATCGGGGCGTCCACCCCGACGGCCTGGGCGCCGGCGTCCCGGCAGCGGGTCAGCAACGCGCCCGCGCCCGCGGCGTCCTGGCCCGGCACCTCGGCCACGTCCAGCACCAGCCCGGCGCCGACGTCCACGACGACCAGCGCCCAGCCGCCGCGCCGGCCGTCGACCCCCGCCACGATGCCCACGACGCGAGGGTGTCAGACGGGTGCCAGACTGGCCCGATGCGCGTGCACATCGGCGGCGACCACGCCGCCTTCGACCTCAAGGTCCACCTGGCGCAGCACCTGCTCGAGCAGGGCCACGACGTCGTCGACCACGGTCCCGAGTGGTTGGACGCCGACGACGACTACCCCGTCGCGGTGCTGCGCGCGGCGACCGGGGTGCGGGCCGACGAGGGCAGCCTCGGGGTCGTCCTCGGCGGGTCGGGCAACGGTGAGCAGATCGCCGCGAACAAGGTGCTCGGCATCCGCGCGGCGCTGGCCTGGAGCGTCGAGACCGCCCGGCTGGCCCGCGAGCACAACGACGCCCAGGTGGTGTCGGTGGGTGCCCGGATGCACACCCTGGACGAGGCCGCCGCGATCGTCGACGCGTTCGTCGCCGCCCGGTTCACCGGCGAGGACCGGCACCGCCGCAGGCTGGCGATGGTCGAGCGCTACGAGGACCACGGCGAGCTGCCGCCGGTCATCGCGAGCGAGGGCTGAGCCCTGCCCGAGGGTCACAGCGTCCGTCGCCACGCCCGCGACCTGCTCGCCGAGTTCAACGGGCAGCGTCTGGACGTCACCAGCCCGCAGGGCCGCTTCGCCGAGGGCGCGGCGCTGCTGGACGGCCAGGTGCTGCGCCGGTCCGACGCGCACGGCAAGCACCTGTTCCTCGGCTTCGCCGCCGACGAGAAGGTCGCCCACTGGCTGCACGTCCACCTGGGCCTGTACGGCGCGTGGAGCGTCTCGCGGCACGGCGAGCACGACGAGCCGCCCGAGGCCCGCGGGGCGATCCGGGTGCGGCTGACCGGCCACACGGCCACCGCCGACCTGCGCGGGCCGACGGCCTGCGAGGTGCTCAACCCCGCGCAGAAGAAGCTGGTGCACGACCGCCTGGGGTCCGACCCGCTGCGCCCGCGCAGCGACCCGGCCATCGCGTTCGAGCGGATCAGCCGCTCGCGGGCGCCGATCGGCGGGCTGCTCATGCAGCAGGAGGTCGTCGCCGGCGTCGGCAACGTCTACCGCGCCGAGGTGCTGTTCCGGGCCGGCCTGGACCCCTACCGCCCGGGCCGCGAGGTGAGCGCCGAGCAGTGGGAGGGCATGTGGGACGACCTGGTCACCCTGATGCGGGCCGGCGTCCGGTCGGGCCGGATCGTCACGACCCGCCCGCAGGACCGCGAGCGCGCCAGCGGTCGGCCGCGGCGTGAGGACAGCCACTACGTCTACAAGCGCACCGGCCGCCCGTGCCGGCTGTGCGGCACCGCGGTGGTCGCCGAGCCGTTCGTCGCCCGCACCCTCTACCGCTGCCCGACCTGCCAGGCGCCCTGACGCGACGGGCTAGAAACCCATGGGGGACACCGGTTGCAGGGCGCTGCGCAGCGCGCTCGACAGGTGGGCCACCGCCCCCGCCCGCTCCTCGTGCACCAGGCCGGCGGCGGCGAGGGCCACCAGCGAGGTGCCGCCGAGGTACGCCGAGGCCAGCTCGCGCACGTCCACCCGCACGTGAGCCGGGTCGGACGTCGGGACGCAGGCCGCGCCGTCCGGCCCGGCGGCCAGGTGCCACCGGCGCGCGTTCCACGGGCACAGGTCGTCGGTCACGCCGATCACTACGTCGACGTCGTGCGCGTACCCGCGGGCGGCGAGGGCCCGGTCGACGTCGACCAGCCGCAGCCACAGGTCGTCCGACAGCACCGGCGTGGTGCCACGCACGTCGACCAGCAGGGTCAGCAGGGGGTCGTCGGCAGCGAGCGAGGGGGTCGTCATGGTGGTCATCAGGTCGAGGTCGACCAGCACCCCCCACAGGGCGCGGGCGGTCGGTGGGTCGAGCGCGACGACCTCGGTGACGCTCGCCGTCCCGACGAAGCGGGTGCGGTCCCAGTGGCCGGTGCGTCGCAGCACGGCGTACCCGGTGGGGTCGCCGTCGCGCTCGGCCAGCAGCAGGCGCAGCGGTTCGCCTCCGGCCCGGCGGGCCGGGTTGTCGACGAGCCACCGCGCCCTCAGCTGCGCGCTGCGGGCCAGCAGGCCGGGACGGTGCACCCGGGCCCGCGCGTGCAGCGCCTCGACGAGGTCGCCGTCGAGCTGGGCATCGACGGTGAGCCAGCGCACCGTGACCGACTCGGCGCCGGGCACCTCGCGCAGGGCGGCGCCGTGCGGCACGCGCAGCTGCAGCCCCGCGGTCGCCAGGCCGTAGCCGAACCGGCCGTAGATCGCGGGCTCGCTGGCGCGCAGCCCCGAGACCGCCTCGGCACCGGACTCGTGCAGGCCGTGCAGGTGGTGGCGCAGCATGGCGCTCGCGACCCCCTGCCGTCGCTGCCCCGGGTGCACCCCCACCCAGCTCAGGCCCGCCATCGGCGTCACCCTGGCCCCCGGTCCGTGCGGCACGGACAGGCCGAGGGAGTACACGGCGTAGATCCCGGCGAGCGCGGTGTCGCCGTCCACGCTCGCGCCGAACACCCGGTCCCACTCCAGGGTGCCGCCGCTGACCTGGGCGTCTGGCCCGGGCTCGTCGGGGGCCATCGAGAAGGCGAGCTGGTCGAGGGCGAGCACCTCCTGGCGTCGGTCTGGCGCCAGGGGGACGACCGTGACCGATGGTCGGGCGGGCTGCGGCGTGGCGGGCATGGGCACCACTGTGGCCGCGACCGGTCACTGCCGGCAACGAGGTTGGCGCCGAGAGTGACCGGGGGGGGGTCGTGCCGGGAGCACGGGCGCACTACGCTCTGCAGCCGTGACAGCCATCCGGGTCGGTCGGGTCACGGCCCGCCGCCGCCGCTCGATGGCGAGCGTGGCGTGGCGTCAGGTGCGCCGCCGCGTGCTGCCCAGCGTCTGGTTCCAGCTCGTGGCGCTGTGCCTGTTGTCGGCCGCCATCAGCGTCGCGAGCGTCGAGTACTCCGCCTGGGTGCCCTCGGCGGACTTCGTCCTCGTGCTCATCATCGGGGGCTACCTGCTGCGGCCACGTCAGCTGGCCGCCCTGTACGTCGTGGTGAGCGCGGCGGTGCTGGCCTCGCACGTGCAGCGGCTGCCGGACGGGGTGAACAAGGGCGTCGTGCTCGTGCTGGTCGTCGTCGCGGGGCTGATGTGGGTGGTGGCGCGCGACCGCGCCCGGCTGGGCCTGCAGGGGCTGGCCGGCGAGAACATGCTGATCGACCTGCGCGACCGGTTGCGGGCCCAGGGCGTCGTGCCGACCCTGCCCGGCGGGTGGCGGGCCGAGACGGTGCTGCGCTCGGCGTACGGCGACTCGTTCTCGGGCGACTTCCTGGTCACCTCCCGCTCGACCGACGGTCGTCACCTCGAGGCGGCGCTGGTCGACGTCTCGGGCAAGGGCGTGGCCGCCGGCACCCGGTCGCTGCTTCTCTCCGGAGCCTTCGGTGGCCTGCTCGGGGCCATGCCGGCGGACGACTTCCTGCACGTGGCCAACGAGTACCTGCTGCGCCAGCGCTGGCACGAGGGCTTCGCCACGGCCGTGCACCTCGAGCTCGACCTGGTGACCGGCCGCTACCGCATCGGCAGCGCGGGCCACCCGCCGGCCGCCCACTTCAAGGCCGGCTCGGGCCGCTGGCAGCTGGTCGACACGAGCCCGGGGCCGTTGCTCGGTGTGCTGGACGACGCCACCTACCCGGGGGCGTCCGGCACGGTGGGGCGCGGCGACGCGCTGCTGCTCTACACCGACGGCGTCGTCGAGATCCCCGGCCGCGACCTCGACCTCGGCATCGACCGGATGCTCGGCCAGGCCGAGCGGCTGGTGCGCGACGGGTTCGCCGGCGGCGCCCAGCGCATCGTCGAGAGCGCGCTCGCCGGTGAGACCGACGACCGCGCACTGGTGCTGATCTGGCGCGAGTGAGCGCCCGGCTCAGGCGTCGACGACGCGACGACGTCGGGTGATGTCTGCACAGTCCAGGCACACCTCGTCGGGGATGACCCCGAGGCGCATCAGCACCGCGAAGACGCGACAGCCCACGCACAGCCCCCAGCCGGCTTCGAGGGCGGGGAAGACCACCATCACGACGCCGATGACCCAGGCCGCCGACGTCCAGCCCGCGACGTAGAAGAAGACCGTCGCCAGGGTGGTGAGGATCAGGCCGATGGCCGCGGCGAAGCGCTTGGGTGCCCCAGCGCTCTCGCGGGGGGCGGCCGACAGCCGCGGCCGGATGACGCGCAGCGCCAGATGGGCGAGCGGGCTGAACCGCGGCCCGTACGCGACCCGGGCGGCGAAGTCGACGGCGAGCACCGCGTAGAGCCAGGCCTGACCCGTCAGCAGGGCCAGCACGGCGATGGTCAGGACCTCGGCGGCGACGACGCGGATCGACACCTCGTCGACGACGCGGGGGAAGGAGAAGCGCATGGCAGAGCGAACGCCGCTCGCCCGCCGGATCATCCCGGGCGAGTCGGGGCGAACGCCGTCAGGTCGGCCCGCGCTGAGCGTGCGATCGCCAGGTGGTCCTCAACCCGTTGTGCAACAGGGGATTGCTGCGCCATGACGGCTTCATGACGTCGGTGTCATCTGTCGTACCCGCCCCCGCGGCAGCCGCGAACGTTCACCTCGTCGGTCCGTCAGACCAAAGGGGTAGTCATGTCTGTTCGTCGTTCGTGGTCGCCGGTGGTCATGCTGAGCGTGCTGGTCCTCGTGGCGCTGCAGCTGAGCGTGCCGGTCGCGCTGCGGCTCGTGCCGCGGGCAGCCGCCGCTGGAGCTGTGCCAACTCCCGGAACGTTTCACCTCTCGGTGCTCGAGGCGCTGGACGCCTCGCACGGGTCCAAGCCGACTGACACGCCCAAGGTCCTCAGCACCTTCAAGTGGCTGATCTCTGCGGAGAAGACCAACGGTGCCTACGGCTACGCCGGGTCGACGACCGGCGGCCAGCCCGGCTACGACGCCGTGGGCGACCCGACGAACAACGCCACGACGTTCGCCCAGTGCACTCCCGGCACGCGCACCAGCGCGACCGACCCCGGCCCGAACGTCACCTCGGGGAAGTACGACCCGACTGCCTGCCAATGGCCTTCCACGCGCTACACCCCTGGCGCCGTGCCGGTGGTGGCTGAGGGCGACCAGAGCGACCTGACGGCTGGCGTGCCGAACAAGCTGACCCTGCAGCCGGGTCGCTACCTGATCTCGGTGACGGCTGACGGGCACAAGATCGACGGCGCCCACTTCGACGTCGACGGCACCAAGGGCACCCCGGACGTCGTGGTCAGCATGCACGCGACGCCCGTACCGCTGGGCACGCTGCGGCTGCGGGTGTTCAAGGACACCGCGCCGGTGGACGGCACCTACGAGGTCGGCACGGAGCAGCCGCTGAAGGGCTTCACCGTCCACCTCAACGACGTCATGGGCGAGGTCACGACCGACTACTTCGGCAACCGGCTGTGCACCAACTACCTGCACGTCGCCGCCACGAACATCGCCACCTACCCGGGCCAGAAGGTCGGGGCCGTCGCCTTCGACGGCGCGGGTCTGCCCGTGGTGGACGTTGCCAACCCCGGCGGTACCTGCCTCAGTGCCGCCAACGGCGACGTCGTCATCCCCAACATCGGCCCCAACCGCTACACCGCGAGCGTCATCGCCCCCTCGGGTCAGAAGTGGTACCAGACCACGACCCTGGAGGGGAACCACGACTGGGACATGTGGATCGCCGAGGCCGAGACCGGTTTCGACACCGAGCAGACCGTCGGCGGCGAGCCGGTCCCCCCGGTCGACATGGGCTTCGTCCCCTTCAACCCCGTCGCGGGCCAGCTCGACTCCGCCCCCGCCGCGATGACCGGCACCGGCACGATCACCGGCACCGCAGTCGTCATCAACGCCTACGTCGGTGGCGTCGGTGGCACCACGGTCATCGGTGGCAACATGACCCCGAACGCCGGGGTGGCGGGTGCCAACATCCGCGGCCCGATCGACAGCCCGATCATCACCCTGTCTGACCTCGGCAGCAACGACCAGATGATCTACGTCGGCAGAGGCGCGGCCGACGGCAAGTTCACGATCACGAACGTCCCGGACGGCGACTACCAGCTCACCGTCTGGGACTACGCCCAGGACCTCATCCTGGACAGCTTCAACGTCACGGTGCACACCGGTGAGCAGGTCGACGTGGGCCAGAAGGGTCTGGTCGGCTGGTGGACCACGGTGACCGGCACGGTGTTCATCGACACCAACGCCAACGGCCGGCGCGACCCCGGCGAGGTCGGTGTCCCGAAGTTCCCGATCGGCGTGAAGCACCGCGACAACTCGGTGCTGGACGCGGGACAGAGCGCCGCGAGCACCGACGACAAGGGCAACTACACCATCACCGAGGGGTACCCGATCTCGAAGTGGTTCGTCGTCGAGGCCTTCAACACCGGCTACAAGACCACGGGCATCACCGTGCAGGCCGACAACGAGCCGAGCCCCCGGACCTACACGGGTGCTGCTGTCGACGTGAACGTCCTGCCGATCATCGGCCTGTCGGGTCGGCTCGACTGGGGCGTCCAGCGCTACTCGGGGGGGGAGAACGGCGGTATCGCCGGCACCGTCAGCTACGACACCACCCGTAACGAGCTCGACCCGACGTATGCCGTCACCGAGCCGTACCAGCCGGGTATCCCCGGGCTGACCACGCACCTGTACTACCCGCTGCGGGACACCGCCGGAACCGTCCTCATCGACCCGGCGACCGGGGGTGCACGCCTGATGATGGGCACCGACGGCAAGCCGCTCGACCTGGCTGACCCCTACGTCACAGAGACCTGGGACCAGTCTGCGGGCTGCACCAACCGGATGCACGACGGCACGCCCCTGACCGACCAGAACGCCCTACCGCCTGTGGGTGACCCTCGCTACCCCTGCGTCGAGGCGCCGATGGCCGGGTGGCAGACGGTCCCGTCCGACCAGACCGCCGGGGCCTTCGGCCAGACGGTCAACGGCAACTACGCCTTCGCCCAGGTCAACTACGACAACTCCGCCATCGCCGCGGAGGCCGACCGTCAGGCCGCTGCCGTCGCGGCGAGCACGGACCCGACCCCGACCACTGCGCTGTCTGCGCTGACGTCACCGGTGCCGATGGCCAACGACGACTACGTGGTCAAGGTCGACATCCCGACGCTGTCCAACGACAAGCCGCTCTACAAGCCCACCCAGGAGGAGGACGTCAACGTCTTCGACGGCGACACCCGCCTGCCGCAGGAGAACTTCCCCGTGGCCGCCGGCGACCCGCTGCCGAGCGGCGCGCAGAGCCCTGGTGACGGTGGCCTCCTCTCGCAGGGTGGTGGGTTCGTGTCGCCCTGCATCGGCGCCGGCCACATCGTCAACGTCACCGATGCGCCGTTCCAGGCCAACGGCGGCAGCCCCTACGAGGGTCAGTCACGCCACCTGTGCGACCAGAAGCTGGTCACCGTGCGCGGAGGCCAGGCGGCAGCGCCGAACTTCAACCTCTTCACTCCCGTCCCGCTGCCCACCCACTTCTGGGGCCTGACCATCAACGATCTCGGCCTGTCGCAGGACAAGAGCCAGATCGGGTACGGCGAGGCGCAGCCCCTGCCGAACGTCCCGATGGGCATCTACGACTGGTCCGGCCGGCTCGTCGACACGGTGACCACAGACTGGAACGGCTTCTACGAGGCGCTGGAGCCGTCGACGTCGTCGTACAACTGCCCGCTGCCCGCAGGTCCGTGCCCGGGCATGTACTACTTCAAGGGCAACGACCCGGGGCAGCCCGGGCACGTCAACACCAACTACAACCCGCGCTTTCGCACCATCGGCACCCAGTTCCAGGCCTGGCCGGGCCTGTGGACCGTGACCGACACGGCACCGACGCAGGTCGGCGTCATCGCCGTGGCCCCGGGCTCGGCGCAGACCAACCCGGTGCAGTGCGACCTGAACGCCGGCGCCGCCGGTGACGTGACCAAGATGGCACCGGACCTGATGTCGATCTCGCAGCCCTACGTCAACGCGACCAGGCTCGCACCGGCTCAGGGCAGTGTCGTCCGCAGGATGATCACCAGGACCGCCGCGGGCGTGGCCACCGTGACGCTCGGCCTCTCGGGTGTGGCCAACGTGCCCGCAGGGCAGACGGTCAGCGTCAGCGGGGTGGGAGCGCCGTACGACGTCACCGGGGTCAGGACGGTGACCAAGCCGGCTGCCGTCGGCACGGCGATCGCCAACCCGTCGGTCTCCTACGTGGTGACCAGCGCCACCGGGGCCCCGGCGGCCCAGGTGAACCCGGTCGGAACCATCACCGTCACCTCGACGCTGGTGGCCGTCCCGAACACCCAGCAGGTCACGTTGACCGGTGAGGGCTTCGGTGCCGGTTCGACCGTCACGCTGACGCTGGCGGGCGGACCCACGACGGTCATCACGCCAACGTCGGCCACTGCCAACGCCGTGACGTTCACCGTCGACCGCGGAGTGACCGCGCTCAGCGCGGGCGGGGCCTACCAGCTGGGCGTCGTCAGCGGTGCGAGCAAGCTGGCGTCGGTGAACGGGCTGACGCTGCACCTGCTCGGCAACGGCTACACCCCGAAGCTGATCCAGGTGAACGCGCCGGTGGCGAACCAGGTCGACTCGAGCAACCAGGGCAACGCGACCAGCGCTCGGCTCAACCTGCCCAGCGCATCCTTCCCGGCGGTCACGAGCGGTGACCCGAACACGACGCCCGAGGACGTGCTGCAGAAGGCGGTCGATCTGGCCGCCGGCTACAACCAGGCCCTGGTCGTGGTGTGGCCCAACGGCGCCGCGAAGGACAACCCCCGAGGTGACTACTACGAGAACCTGATCATCCACTCCAACGTGAAGGTCCAGGGAGTCGGAGCCGGCGGCAGCTACCTCGACGCCGCAGGCAAGCAGGTGGACGTGGCCGGCAGCCGGATCAACGGGCTGGGCTTCAACCCGGACAACGCCGCCGGCGCAGCCTGGGTCGCCAAGGTCGCCAGCCTGCCCCACGACGGTCCGCAGAACGTGCCGGACGCCGCCGTGGTCACCGTGCTCGGTCGCGGACTCGACTTCACTGCCGGGTACAAGGGCGCGCTGGACGGGTTCACGGTCACCGGCGGGTCCCAGGTTGACTTCGTGACCAACATCAACGTGGTGAGCGGTGGCACCAAGACACCGGCGGGCGCCCCTGGCGCGCTGATCACCCAAGGTGGCGGGATCTACCTGCACTCCTCCGCCAACAACATGCAGGTCACCAACAACGTCGTCAGCGGCAACAGCGGTTCGTACGCCGGTGGCATCCGGGTCGGCACCCCCTACACAGCGGTCGAGACCAGTCCCAACGTCTGGTCCACGGCGACGTCGCGCAACACGGGCGTCACGATCAGCCACAACCGGATCCGTGACAACGGTGGCACGAACCTTGCCGGTGGCATCGGGATGTTCGACGGCAGCGACGGCTACTCCGTCGACCACAACGACCTGTGCGGCAACTTCTCCGCCGAGTACGGAGGCGGGTTCACCCACTACGGCCTGAGCCCGCGTGGGAAGGTGACCGCGAACCGGGTCTACCTCAACGCCTCGTACGACGAGGGTGGTGGGATCATGCTGGCCGGCGAGCTCAACCCGAACCTGAGCGAGCCCTCGGCCGGTGCCGGCGGCAACATCGACGTCGACGCCAACCTGGTGCAGGACAACCTCGCCAACGACGACGGCGGCGGCATCCGGCTCCTGCAGGTTGGGAACAAGGAGCTCGACCTCACCAACAACATCGTCACCGACAACATCTCGGCGCACGAGGGTGGCGGCCTGGCCATGGACGACTCCACCAACGTCCACGTCACCGGCAACACGGTGATGAAGAACATCACCACGGCCACCGCGATCACCAGCAACGGTCAGCCTGCCCCCGCGGGACTGTCGACGGCGTCCAACAGCGACCAGCTGCAGGCCACCCTCGGCCGGACCAAGCCCCTCTACAGCCAGCCACAGGACTTCCGGGACAACATCTTCTCGGACAACCGAGCGGGTACCTGGGACCCGACGACGGGGCTCGTCACCGGCATCGGAGCCGCGGGTGACACCACCGCCATCCGGCGCTGGGACATGGGTTCGGTCGACACCTTGTCGCCGCTGCTGGCGCCGACGTACTCGCTGCTCTCGCAGGCGGACCCGCAGGTGACGAGCTCGAGCACGAACGTGGTCGGGGTGTCGCCGGGGGTCAGCAACCCGTACGACGTGAGCGTCCAGATCCTCACTTCACGCGCCTTCCCGTCCTTCCGGCAGGCGGTCATCGTCGCCAACGCGGTGTCGCCGGTCATCCAGGGCAACTACCACCTGGCTGCAGGTTCGGTCGCGCACAACGCGGGCGGCACCGTCAACAGCACGGTGGGCAGCACCGACCGCGTCAGTCTCGACGTCCTGCGGCTGCTCGGGCACGACTACGACGGTCAGACGCGGCCGAACACCGCGGGCGACCCGCTTGACATCGGGGCGGACGAGGCCCCGTGAGACACCAGCAGAGTCCCTCACCACAGCTCGTGCCAGGAGGCACCCCGTGACCGATCACCTCGACGTCCCGCGCCTGACGCGCAGGGCCCTGCTGCTGGGCGGCGTCGGCGCCGCGGCGACCTATGCCGCGACGTCGGGAGTCGCCGCCTCCCCGGGCACCCGGCTCGGTGCGACGGTCCAGAACGCAGCCACCCGCAGCCGACGGACCCTGAGCCTGGCGGCCACCGACGGGTGGGTGTCCATCGCCGACAAGAGCAAGGCTCCGGCGGTCGCGCCGTTCTGGCCGGACCCGCTGGCCGCCGGGCACGGGCCGTTCGACCTGTACGTGTTCGGGTTCCGCGACGTCACGGGGCTGACCTCGTCCCAGGTGTCGGCCCAGCGGGGGCGGGCCCAGATCAGCGCACCCCAGCTGGCTTTCGACGAGGGCACGGAGGTGCGCATCACCCTCAGCAACCTCGGCCTGTCGCAGCGCCCCGACCTGGTGGACGGCCACACGATGCACTGGCACGGCTTCGTCAACGCGATCCCGCTGTTCGACGGGGTGCCCGAGCTGTCGCTCTCGGTGCCCATCGGGCGCGAGTTCACGTACTTCTACATCCCACGTGACGCCGGGACGTACATGTACCACTGCCACTTCGAGGACGTCGAGCACGTGCAGATGGGCATGACCGGGGCGCTGTTCGTCCGGCCGGCGCAGAACCAGACCGGGTGGGGTGGCCTGCCGCTCACGACGAAGTACGCCTACAACGACGGTGACGGGACGACCCGGTACGACCGGGAGTTCGGGTTCATGCTCGGCGAGATCTTCGCCGAGGGCCACTACCGGGACGCCCACATCCAGACCTCCGACTGGACCGACTACAAGGCGAGCTTCTCGACCATGAACGGACGCACCTACCCGGACACCCTGGTCGGGAACGGCAGACAGTCCGCTGGCGGTGACCTCGTCGCGGCTGACCCGGACGGTCGTCTGCAGTACCAGCCGATCACCTCGCTGGTCACCTGCAACGCGGGGGACCGCGTCCTGCTGCGGCTGTCGAGCCTGGGGTACATCAACCATGCGATGACCGTCGACAACCTCGACCTCACCGTGGTCGCCAAGGACGCCTCGCTGCTGCGGGGTGCCAACGGGGCCAACCAGTACCTGCACACGAACACCGTCGACCTCGGCCCCGGTGAGAGCCGTGACGTGATCTTCACCGCGCCCCCGTTCTCGACCAGCCGGCCGACGGCCACGGACGCGAGCGGGACCTACAACAGCTACCTGCTCTACGACCGCGACTACCGCGGAGCCGGGAACGCCGGTGGCGCCAACCCCGGCGGGATGATGACGCAGATCCGTGTCTACCCCGCAGCGACCCTCGGCGCACAGGCCGATCCCCAGACCACGCCGAACGCCTGAGCGAGGACACGATGACAACCACGACACCACTTCTGCGTTCGATCGGCCTGGCTACCGCTGCGGTGATGGCCACAGCGACCGCGCTGGTCATCGGCATCCCGACGTCCCAGGCGGCCAACACCACCGAGGGCATGCTCTGCGACACCACGGGGGACAACGGCGTCTACAACCTCGACGCCACCTCGGGATACGTCAGCACCCCCGACGGCAACTCCATCTACATGTGGAGCTACGCCGACTCCGGGCGACCCTTCCAGCTGCCCGGGCCGGTCCTGTGCGCGACGACGGGCGCCACGGTCACCGTCGTGCTGCACAACCAGCTGCCGGAGGCCACGTCGATCGTGTTCTCGGGGCAGACCGGGGTCACCGCCGACGGGGCGCCGGCGCAACCGCAGTACGCCACCCCGGGCGACCCGACGAGCGCGTTGACGTCCCTGGTCCAGGGGGCGAACGCCAAGTCCGGCACCACCGTCGACACGGTCACCTACTCGTTCACTGCAGGGGCTCCGGGTACCTACCTCTACTCCTCCGGCAGCGACGTGACCAAGCAGCGGCAGATGGGGCTGTACGGGGCTCTGGTCGTCTACCCGTCCGGGCACTCGCCATCTGACGTGACGACGCAGGCCAACGACCGGGCCGCGACGACGTTCAGCGCGGCCCACGAGTACCTGTTCCTGCTCTCGGAGGTCGACCCCGCCCTGCACCTGGCGGTCGAGCGCAACCGGACCTTCGACTTCTCGACGCTCACGCCGCGGTACTTCTTCATGAACGGCCGGAGCATGCCCGACACGCTGGCGCCCAACAACGCCGCCTGGCTGCCGTCACAGCCGTACGGGTCGACCGTGCACGTCACCCCGAACTCGGCGTCGAACCCCCTGCCCAGCCTGATCCGGTACCTCAACGCCGGGTCGGTGAACTTCCCGTTCCACCCGCACGGCAGCGACGAGCTGGTCGTCACCCGGGACGGGGCCCCCGTCAGTGACACGGCCGGCGCGGACGCGTCGTACGAGAAGTTCCTCATCGACGCGGGGCCCGGCCAGTCGGTCGACGCCCTGCTCACCTGGAAGAACGAGTACGACCCCAACGGGAGTGCCGGGACCACGTGCAGCGACCCCAACCGCTGCGACAGCATTCCCGCCGACGTCCACCTGCCCCAGCTGCAGGACCAGATCGTGGGGCCGGGCACCGAGACCTGGTTCAGCGAGAACCCCTACCTGGGGGCGCCGGGCGGCAAGGGCCCGATCCCGAACCAGATGATCCAGAACAACGAGTGCGGGGAGTTCTACCAGATCGCCCACAGCCACGCTCTCCAGCAGGCCACGAACTACGGCGCGGCCTTCGGCGGGATGATGACGCTCTTCCGCATCGATCCGGCCGGACAGGCGGGGTGCACGAAATGACCCCCCCGACGCCACACCTGGACACCACGGTCGGCGCGAGCCGGAAGGACGGCGGGACGATGCAGCACAACGATTCTGGACGAGCGGGGCACCCCAGGCTCCGGGGGCGGCTGCTGGCCGTCGGGACGGTCGTGGCGGTCACGGCTGCGGGATTGGGCGCGGCCGCCGCGCCGGCCTCCGCGACCGTCGTCAGCACCGGTCTGACGCAGGCCTCACCACCTCGAGCCCTGGCTGCGGCGTCACCTGTGGGCGCGCTCAGCTCGTCGGCGTGCACGCAGGGGGCCGGAACGTCGGCCTGCACCCTGTTCGCCTCGGCGGGCACCCTGGCCCTGCCTGGGCTGACCGCCGGCGTGCCGGCGTGGAACTTCACCACGGCCTCGGTCGCCGCGTCGCCGGCGCCGACGCTGCCCGGTACCGGGGCGCTGTTGGTGGTCAACCAGGGTGACCGCGTCACCATCACCCTGCAGAACGACCTCGCGACAGCGGCCGGCGGAGTCTCGCTGGCCATCCCCGGCATGACCGACCTGTCCGATGACGCGGTCGGTGCCGCGCCCGCCGGTGGGACGACGACGTACACGTTCACCGCATCGCGGGCCGGCACCTACCTCTACGAGGCCGGCCACACCGACAACGGCCCCCGCCAGGTGCTGATGGGGCTGGTCGGCGCGCTCGTCGTCCGGCCGCCCGGTTTCGTCGCCGCGGACGCGGCGCACACCGACCTCGACCCGTCTGTGGTCGCTGCCAACGCCGCCTTCCCTAACACGTTCGAGGACGAGGCGGTGATGGTCCTCACCGAGGTCGACCCAGCCTTCAACGCGGCGCCGCTCACGTACGACCTGCGCAACGTGCGCGGCCGGTACCGCCTGATCAACGGCCGCGCCTTCCCGCAGACTGCTGGTGTGGCGACCGCGCCCGGACACCGGGTGCTGATCCGGTACGTCAACGCCGGGTCGGGCAGCCACTCGATGGGTGTGCAGAACCTCGCCCAGCGCGTCGTGGCGATCGACGGCCAGCCCGGTGACGGCAGCTCGCTGGTCGCCGACACCCTGCCAGGTGGCCAGACCGAGGACGTGGTGGTCACCGAGCCGGCGTCCGGTGGCACCTTCGCGGTGTACGACGCGTCCGGCGCGCTGGACACCGCAGGCCAGAAGGTCGGCACGACCCAGCAGGTCGCGTTCGGCGGGATGATGACCCTGCTGGGCACCGACGTGGGCGCTGTCAGCGCGGTCGGGCCGACGTCGAAGATCACCTCGGTGACGCCCAACCCGGCCGTCTCGACCGGGACCGTCACGGTCAAGGCGAGCTTCGGCGCGGGGACCACCGCCGCCGAGCTGCTGATCGACGGTGAGGTGACGACGGTAGGCGTCGGCACCTCGACGATCACCTTCAGCGGTGACACCACGGTCATCCCGACGTCGCGGCTGACCGGTCTGACCAACGGCCAGCACCGGATCTACGTCCGGGCCGCCAACGGCAGCACCTGGGGCGTCGTGACCTCCGCCATCGTCAACGTGGTCAAGGTCGGAGCGTCCACGACGGGCTTGGCGGTGACGCCGAGCCTGTCCAACGGCAGCTCGGCCCTGACGGTCAGCGCGACGGGTGACGCCACGGCGATCTCGAGCACGATCACCGAGGCGCGGATGACTCTCGACGGCGGCGCACCCGCCACGATGAACCTCGGGACGACGGGGGCCGCCATCACCACCGAGACGGCGCAGATCCTGCAGACCGATGCGGCTGGCCTGTCCGAGGGGCCGCACACCGTGTCGGTGGAGTCGCAGGACGCCCTGACTGGTACCTGGGGTACGGCCGCCACCACGACGTTCGGGGTCGACCGGCACGCACCGACGGTCACCGCCCTCACCAGCGCGTCGGTCACTCCCGACCCCACTGACGGAAAGGTGGGTTCGCCGGCCGACCCCGGCGCCCTGCGGGTGTCGGCCTCGTTCACCGACCAGCTCGCCGCGGGCCTGCAGTCACCCGTGGCGGCGGCTGAGGGCTTCTTCCCGCCGCTGACCGCCGGAGCCCAGCTGAGCCCCACCACCACGGACTTCGGCAAGGGTTTCGTCTTCCTCGCTGCGGACGGCTCCTTCGGCGGCACCACGGAGGCGACCTACGGGGTGGTCCCGCTGAGCCAGCTGACGGCGTACCCCGACGGCAGCTACCGGATCTGGGTGCACGCCAAGGACGCCGCGGGCAACTGGGGCGACCTCGTCCCGGCCACCTTCACCCTGAAGCGGGGTCTGTTCTCCGACGGCTTCGAGACGGGCAACACGACCGCCTGGAACGGCGGCACGGTCGGCGCGACGACGGTGGTGGCAACCACCCCCATCGCCGGCGCCTACAGCATGCAGGTGACCGGGTCGACGACCCAGCCTGCGGCGGTCACCGACACCACACCCGCGGCTGAGACCGGTTACCACGCACGGTTCGCGATCAGCTCGTCACTGCGCACGGCGAACGCGCCGATCGGCATCTTCACTGCACTGACGGCCACCAACGCCCCGGTGCTGCAGGTGCAGCTGCGGCGCGGGGGTGGTGCCACCGCCGTCTCGCAGGTCCGGATGACGGTCTGGCGAGCGACCGGCACCGCCAGCACGGCGTGGGTGAACCTGCCCACGGGGACGGGGTCGAGCAGCATCCAGGTCGACTGGACGGCCGCGACGGCCGGCTCGCCGGCCCTGGTCGTCAACGGTGTCACCAGCACCCTGACGAGCCAGAACACCTCGGCCCTGCGCATCGACACGGTGCGGCTCGGCCTGGTGCAGGTCCCGGGGGCGACAACCCTCACGTCGGTCACCGGGACCGCGCTGTTCGACTCGTTCAGGTCCGCCCGCACGCCCCTCACGTGAGCCCGTTCCCGGCCCGCCGACCTCGGCGGGCCGGGAGCCCCACCCGAAAGGAGGCGGTCGTCATGACCGCATCGATCACCGCAGTGCGGGGCTGGACCCGCTCACGCAGGGCCCTGCCCGTCCTGCTGCTCGTCCTGGCCGTGGCCCTGGTCTGGTCAGTGCTCGCCCGAGGCTCGGCCGCCTCGGCCGCGCGGGGGTACCGCGTCCCGCAGGACGCGAAGGTCGAGTCCACCCTCGGCGTGCGGTTCAGCCAGGCTGCGGTCGTGGCCGACGGCGGCATCGTCGAGCTGCGCTACGTCGTCCTCGACCCGCAGAAGGCGTCGCGGTTCCAGAACGACGTGCACCACCCGCCGGTGCTGCGCAGCGAGCGGCGGGGTGGTTCGGTCTACCGCACCGCGCTGATGAAGCAGGGTCACGACCTGCGCCCGGGTCAGACCTACTACGTGCTGTACCTGAACAACCACGCGGCGATCCGCTCGGGCGAGACCATGGCCATCGACGCCGGTGGCGGTCACATCGCCAGCGTCCCGGTCCGTTAGGTCGGCGTCCGTGGCCACCTCCTCGCACCGCCCGAGGACGAGCAGCAGGCGCGCCGTCAGGCGCCTGGTGCTGGCCCTGGGGTTCGCGGTCGCAGCGCTGCTGCTCGTCGCTGGGCCGGCCTCGGCGCACGCCGAGCTCGAGCGCAGCGACCCCGCGGACGGCGTCGACCTCGAGGTGGCGCCGTCGCAGGTGCGCCTGGACTTCACCGAGTCCGTCGAGCTCGGACGCACCCGGGTCGTCCTCACCTCGGACGCCGGGCGCGACCTGGCCGCCGGGCCGATCACCAAGGTCCTCGGCGCGGCCGCGGACGAGCCACGCTCGACCGAGTCGCCGTCCAGCCTGGTCGTGGCGATGCCGAGCCTGACGTCCGGCTCCTACCGCCTGGCGTGGAGCACGGTGTCCAGCGACGACCTGCACGCGACGTCGGGCGTCCTGGTGTTCGGGGTGCGGACGTCCGTGCGGGCGACGTCGGGCCGGGCCGTCCCCGCGCCGGCACCGTCGGCGGCGGAGTCGGCGCTGCGCTGGCTCTCGCTGGTGGCGCTGGCCGGCGTCGCCGGGGGACCGCTGCTCGTCCGGCTGCTGGTGGCGGACGGGGTCGGTGAGCGGCTGCCGCTGCTGCGCCGGGCCGGGCGACTCAGCCTGGTCGGTGCCGCGGCCGTGGTGGTGGCCGACGCCGCCCTGCTCGTGGTGCAGGCCGGGGGACCGGCGGCGGTGCCCGCGGTCCTCGGGTCCGGCCGGTACGGGCTGCACTGGGTCCTCATGCAGGTCGCGTCGCTGTGCCTGCTGGTCGTGGCCTCGGCCGGGGTCGCTCGCGCGAGAGCCGCCCGGGCGCTCGGCCCGTGGTGGCTCGGCGCCGGCGCCGCGGCGCTGGTCACGCACGTCGTCGGGGCGCAGCTCACCGGCCACGTGGCCGCCGGCGCGCGCCGGGGGGGTCTGGGACACGCTGCGCGGACGGCGGTCGGCGCGGTCCACGTCCTGGCGGCGACGGTCTGGGTGGGTGTCCTCGTCGCGGTCGTCCTGGTGTTGGTGACCCGCCGCGTGCCCGACGGTGGGGTGCTGCGGCGGACCGTGCTGCGCCGTCTGGCGGCCCTCGCCGTCGGCTGCGTCCTGACGATGGTCGTGACGGGGCTCGTCCTGGCCGGTGTCGAGGTCGCCAGCGTGGACGCCCTGCTGGTCAGCGGGTACGGCCGCGTCCTGCTGGCCAAGGTGGCGCTGGTCGCCGTCGCCGTCCTGCTCGGGGCGCTGAACGCGGTGGGCCCCCTGCGGCTGCCGCGCGGCCGCGGTGGCAGCAGGTACGGTTCCCGGCTGCTCGTGCTCGAGGCCGCCGTGGCGGTGCTCGTCCTGGGTGGGGCGGCCGTCCTCGCGTCCTCCCAACCCGCCGTGGGTCGCCAGTGGCGGGCGCCGACCCCGGTCCAGCCGATCGTGAGCGGCACCGCGGCCGACCTCGTCGAGGCGATGAGCATCAGCCCCAACCGGCCCGGCCCCACCTTCGTCGCCGTCGACGTCTTCGACTCGCGACGCCCGGCGCCGGCGCCGGTCACCGGGGTGCGCCTCACGCTGCGCTCGGAGGACGGCGTGCAGACGACCGCCCCCGCGCTCGACCAGGGAGCCGGGCGCTGGTTGCTGACCACGGACGCCGTCCGGTCGCCCGGCCGCTGGTCGGTGCGGGTCGACGTCGACCGGCCGGGGCTGCCGGTCACCTCGGCCACCTACCCCTGGACGGTCCCGGGTCCCGCCGGTCGCCTGGACCACACGATCGTGTCGTCGAGCCCGCTCGCCGGACCGGTGGACGCCCTCGCCGCCGCCCTGCTCGTCCTCGGTGCCGGCGGGGGCGTGATGCTGCTGGGCCGTCGTCGGCGACGGTCCCGGACCGTCCTGCCTGAGGTGACGGGGCACGACGACCTGCGCACGCTGCACCTCGCCGGTGACCGTCGGTAACCGTCACGACGTCACCAACTCCCGGGCCGGAACCCTTGTCGACACACGGGTCGCTGGTGTTCTATGGCCGAACAGCCCGGCAGGTGCTCGACGCGGCTCGGATATCCGCGAGCCCGCGGATGCGGTGGCCCCACCAGGCCGAAGCCGCGGTCGGTGTGGTCCCCGTCTGGAGGTCGACGAGCCCGTCCCGTGACCGAACCAGCCCTCACCGGCGGCCTGCTGCTGAAGACCGTGGACTGCCGCGACGTCCCGCGACCGGGTGCAGCGCACCTGGTCCACCGCACACCGAGCTCACCGAACAGAGAGGTTCGAGATGAAGAACGGCAAGTTCGTGATGGACGCCCACACCGGGTTCTGGGACGCCAGCGCCGAGAACTGCAAGAACAAGTACGGCGAGGCGTTCGTCGAGACCTTCTACGCCTTCCAGACCGGCTTCAACCCGACCGGTCAGCCGCAGTGGACCATGGACTACGAGTCCGTGTTCCGCAAGGTCGACCCGGACTGGTACCTCGAGACGATGTTCGTGCAGGGCGATGCCGACATGTCGATCCTGTCGACCCAGGTGCTGATGGACTTCTACCACACGGGTTTCACCAACCCCGAGCGCAACGCGGAGCTGATCAAGCGCGCTCCCGACCGGTTGATCGGGTTGGGCGGCATCGACCCGCGGGCACCTGACGCACTCGAGCAGGTCGACCGCCAGGTCGAGCTGGGTATGAAGGGCTTCAAGTGGTACACCGCCGAGTGGCGTGGGGAGTCGCGTGGCTGGAAGGCCAACGACCCCATGGTGTTCCCGCTGTACGAGCGCTGCATCGAGCTCGGCATCAAGAACATGCACTTCCACAAGGGCCCTGCCGTCGAACCGCTCGCGCTGGAGAAGTTCGACGTCCGTGACATCGACGAGCCGTCCACGCTCTACCCTGAGCTGAACTTCATCGTCGACCACTGCGGGCTGCCCCGGCTGGACGACTTCTGCTGGCTGTCGGCCCGCAGCCCCAACGTCTACGCCTCGCTCGCCGTGGCGCTGGCGTTCGTGCACAACCGTCCGCGGTTCTTCGCGAACATCATGGCGAACCTGCTGTTCTGGCTCGGCCCGGACCGGATCATCTACGGCACGGACTTCCCGATCTGGTACCCGCAGTGGCAGCTCGACGACCTGATGGCGTTCCAGCTGCCGGCCGACATCGAGGACGAGTTCGGTGTCTCGCTGACCGATGAGACCAAGGAGAAGATCATCGGCGCCAACATCGCGCGGCTGTACGACATCGACACCGCAGCCAAGCTGCAGCAGCTCAGGGGTGACGAGTTCGACGTCCGCCGCGAGCAGCGCATCGCCTCGGTGCCCTCGCACACGGCGGGCGAGGACGCGCAGATCGAGGTCGGGATCGCGGAGGGCGTGCCGCGGTGAGCTCGACCTCGACGCAGATCGACGTCGCAGCGGTGCGCGAGGCGGCCGGCAGCGTCCCGGATCCCGAGATCCGGCGCACCCTGGGCGAGCTCGACCTGCTCGACGAGGTCGAGGTGGTGGCGGACGCCGACGTCATCGTCCGCTACCACCTCACCTCGCCGCTGTGCCCCTCGCCGTTCGCCATCCAGATCGGCCGGGAGGTGCGCCGCCGGGTCGAGCTCGTGCCGGGCGTGCGCACCTGCCGGGTCGACATCCACGACCACTTCATCGCGGCCGACATCTCCCAGCAGGTCAACGAGGGTGACGTCACCGAGCCACCGTCGTGGCTGTGAGCGACCACCAGCCGGTACTCGACCCCGTCGACCGTGCTGCGGCCGACGGGGTCGAGGCGGCGCGTGCAGCGCTGCGCGGGCGCCGCGAGCTGCAGCTGCTCGACGACCCGTCGGTGCTGGCGATGGCCCAGGTGCTCGTCCGGCGCTGTCGCGACGCCGCACCCTGGGTGCGGGCCGCGGTCGCCACGGTCGACCGGTTCGCCCGTGAGGTGGCCCTGGGCGACCTGCCCGGGCTGCTGGCCGCCGGGCGCGCGGACCCCGCTGAGGCCGACCGGTCGCTGCGGCGCCTCGCCCAGCGTCACGACGGTCTCTCGGCGGGCCAGCTGGCCTCGTTGGCGTTCGGACCCAAGCTGTGGTGGACGGTGGCGGGGGTCCCCGTCACCTGGCGGCCCCTGTCGCAGGGCGCCGGCCATCGCCCCCTGCCCAGCGTTCAGTCCGGCGTGCGCCTGCTGCTGCTGTCCGTCATCGGCTCGGGCGCGACGCAGGACGAGCTGCGGGCGGTGCGCGTCGGCGAGGCGGGCTCGCTGGACGCCGCCGGACGCGTCGTTCCCGACCTGCAGGCCGAGCCGCTCGCGGTGACCTACCGCGACGTGGACGGCGAGCACCTCACCTTCTTGTCCTACGAGGCGCGCCAGGCGCTGCTCGACCTGCGCGCGCCGCACGGACCGTCCGGCCCCGACGACCTGCTGCTGCCGGCCAGGGACGCGGCCGAGGCGTCGACGGCGGCGCTGGCGACCGGGTCGGCCCTGATCGGCGCCGGCAACGACGTCAACGTGACGCTGTGCCGCGCCACAGGTGACTTCTTCCGCGCCTGGGGCATGCCCGGGGCGCGTTTCGACATCCGCACCGCACCAGCCGAGGAGCACCCGTGAAGGCGGCCCAGCTGCACCAGTTCCACCGTCCCCTGCAGATCGAGGACGTCCCCGACCCCCAGGTGACCGCGCCGTTCGACGTCATCGTGCGCGTCGGTGCGGCCGGGCTGTGCCGCACCGACCTGCACATCTGGGAGGGGCAGTTCGACGACGCGCAGAAGGAGTCCGGGCTCGTCCTGCCCTACTCGCCGGGGCACGAGAACGCCGGCTGGGTCGAGGCGGTGGGTGAGGCCGTCACCAACGTCCGCGTCGGCGACAAGGTGATCCTGCACCCGCTGATCACCTGCGGGCTGTGCCGCGCCTGCCGCGACGGCGACGACGTCCACTGCGAGATCAACGTCTTCCCGGGGCTGTTCGCCCCCGGTGGGTTCGCCGAGATGATCAAGACCGGCGCGCGGTCGGTGATCAAGCTGGACGACTCGCTGGAGCCGACGGACGTCGCCCCGCTGGCCGACGCCGGCCTGACGGCCTACCACGCGATCAAGAAGGCGCTGCCCCTGCTGCACCCCGGCAGCACCTGCGTCGTCATCGGCGCGGGCGGGCTGGGCCACATCGGCATCCAGTGCCTGCGCGCGATGAGCGCCACGACCATCGTGGTGCTCGACTCCAACGCCGACGCGCTCGCGCTGGCGCAGGGCTGGGGCGCCGACCACACCGTGCTGGTGGACGGCAACCAGGTCGAGCAGGTCCTGGCGCTGACCGGCGGCCAGGGCGCCCACGTGGTCCTGGACTTCGTCGGTGAGGGCGGTGCCCAGGAGTGGGGGGTCGACCTGCTGCGCCGCAGGGGGTTCTTCTTCGTCATCGGCTACGGCGGCATCCTCGCCGTCCCGACCATGCGGATGATCCTCACCGAGATCAGCTTCATCGGGAACCTCGTCGGCAGCTACAACGACCTGGTCGAGCTGATGGCCCTGGCGGCGGCGGGTCGGGTGACGCTGCACAGCACGACTTACCCGCTCGCGGACGTCAACACGGCCATGGACGACCTCATCGCGGGGCGCCTGCACGGCCGGGGGATCCTCGTGCCCTGAGGCGTGCCCTGACGTCGACGCGTTCGGTGGCGCGGCCGACCCTGTTCGAGGGGAGGTCGCGCCACCGGTCCGTCAGTCGTCCGACTCCTCGAAGGCATGGCTGAGGACGTACGACGCGGTCTTCCTGGCGATGGAGGCCCCGTCGTCGACGGCGGAGCGGAAGTGGATGCCCCCCCAGACGCGCGCGTTGCTGACCTCGTCACGGAGGGCTGCGACGCTGGCGAAGTGCCGGTCGCCGAGGCCCGTGATGCTGGGCACGGTGAAGTCGATGTCGTCGGTCCCGAGGAACCGCGAGATCACGACGCCGGCGGCGGGGGTGATGCACGAGTGGGCGCTCGGGTACTCCGGGTGGTTCGGGGTGGCCGGCAGAAGCGGGGACCACGTCGCATCACCGATCGTCGCCGCGTTCCCGTCGGTGTCGCCGGCGCGGATGGCGGTGACCGGACGCCAGAAGGCGTAGTGGTACTTGGCCTCGAAGCAGGCGATGAACGCGTCCGCGTAGGTCACCGAGACCATCGCCATGAACCGAGCAGCGTCACTGACGCCGAGGTGGTGGTCGAGGACGAACCGGCGGAACGACCCGCGGGCCTGCTGCACGGGCGGTTCGGCCCAGAAGCGCGCGGCCAGGGTCTGGTCCGCGGTCCGGTATGCGCTCGTGCTCGAGCCCATCGTCTTGGTCTCGTTGTAGTCACGCGCCCAAGCCCGACTGGTCAGTGCCGGCGGGCCGTCCGGTCGGAACTGGTCGGCGCTCTTCAGGACGAGCGGGCGCATGTGCCCGAGGTAGACCCCGACCGGGGTGGACGGGGCGGTGGGCAGCCAGACGCCGGCGACCGCGGGGTCTGGCGCTGTGTACGTCACGGACGAGCGGAACCCGTCGTCCGCCCGCTGCGCGATGAGCATCTGGGCAACGTGCTCACCGAGCTGCATGCCGCGTCTCTTGGCTGGGCCGTCCGGCGCCGCGGCGAGGGCCGCCTGGTACGCCGGGCTCAGGATCGTCGGTTCCTGGGCGGGCAGGTAGTGGGCCAGGACTTGGTGGGCCGCGGCCGCGACCGCGACCTCGGCGGATGTGTTGCGTGCGGCCTCGGCGTCGACCATCACGGGCTCGTGGTCGCGCTCGATGGCCATCACCGAGTCGTACACCGCGACGGACACGTACGCGAAGATCAGGTGCCCTTCGGCCGGCGACAGGGCCGCCGCCGTGAAGGCGCGGGTGCCGATGGCGTCCCAGTCGGTGATCGACGTGTCCGGTGACTGCGCCCTGGCGAGCCGGGGTCGTTGGTGGGCCTGGGCGGACGACATGGCTGCAGCCGGGACGAGCGCCATGAGTGACGCGACTGACACTGCGATGAACCTTCGCCTCATGACAATTCCTTACGTCGCTGTGATCCCAGTGCGCGGTTGTCTGCCGCTCCGGGAGGTTGCTGCAGCGGGACGCGGTGACGCCCGTTGCGACGTGCTGACACCTCCGTCCCTCGACGGAACCAGGAAACCGTCCCTCTACTGACGCCTGCGAGCGGCGGCCGGTGACATGGCGATGTCACGGCGCAGGCCCCTCACGCGTCTGTTCAGTCAGACCTGCTTCTGGGATGGTGGCGGGACGGAGGTGTCCGCATGTGGGCAGGCGAGCGAGCCCGCGCCTCGGCCGACTTCGACGCTCTCTACTCGGCGACCGCGACGCGGATGGTGCGGCAGCTCTCACTGCTGACCGGCGACGTCGCCGAGGCCGAGGACGCGGTGCAGGAGGCGTACGAGCGGGCCTGGCTGCACTGGTCGACGGTGCGCGACTGCGACTCGCCCGAGGCGTGGGTGCGGACCGTCGCACGCCGCCTCGCCGTCAGCCGGTGGCGTCGCGTGCGCAACGCCTCGACGGCCTGGCTGCGTCAAGGGCCTGCTCCCGCGGAACCAGAGCTCGATCCTCGGCACGTCGCGCTGGTCACAGCTCTGCGGCAGCTTCCGACCAAGCAGCAGGTGGCGATCGTCCGGCACCACCTCGGTGACCTGTCGGTCCACGAGGTGGCCGACGAGACCGGGTCGACCGAGTCCGCGGTGAAGCAGCAGCTGGTCCGCGGCCGCGCAGCGCTGGCGATCCTTCTGGCCGACGACCAGGCGCCTGGAGTCGACGCCCGCGATCTGCAGGTCGGGAGGCGGCCTCGATGACCGACGCGTTGACCGACCGGCTGCGCGACGTGGCTGACATCGTGCGCCCGAGGATTGGCACGGGTGCGGAGCTCCGGCGGGCGGCAGAGCGCGGGCGCCGCGCCAGGCGGCTCGCCGGTGGGGGGCTCAGTGTCTTCGCCCTGGCACTGATGCTCGGCAGCGGCCTGGGGGCCAACCCGCGCACCGTGCCGGCCCCGGCGTTCATCCCGGACCAGAATGTGAGCCCGAGCCAGCGAGCAACCGGCTCGGGCGGGCCGCAGGTGCTGGCAGCCGACCCCCTGATGACAGGTTTCGGTTGGGCCCAGTTCCTCGGCGACGGCAGTGCTCCGCTCCGCGTGCGGGTCACGAGCAGTCCGCCACGGCTGGAGTGCGTCGGCGACCCCCGGGGCCTGCGGGCCACCGAGATCCACGCGGCGACGTACCTGTGGCAGCCCGCGGCCGGGTCTGCTTCCCCGCGCGGAGTGAACGTCGAGTACGTATTGCGCTACGACGAGGAGGCACGCGCCTCGCGTGCGCTCGCCGACCTGCGCGGACGGTTCGCCCGCTGTCACCGACAGCAACGAAACCCGCCGTTCCTTGAACCGGACCCGGGTTGGGTCCGGGCCCACCCCGGTGGACTCCTCGACGAGACGTTCGGGGGGGGAGGGCAGCACGACGCCCGAGGACAGGCAGATGGGACGCCGGTCCGGTGAGTACCAGGTCTACGCAGCCCGCAGCGGCACCATCGTGGTAGTCCTCGAGTCGTACAGCGGCTGGGGCGAGCGGCCGCAATTCACGTTGAACGTCCTGCTCGAGCGTGCGCTCGCGAGGTGAGGGCCGATGTCGGAGCGGGTGACCGGGATCGAACCGGCATGGCCAGCTTGGAAGATTGGGCAGCCTCTTCTGGATCACCCGCACGGACGGTACATAACCGCTGGCCAGAGGCCTGCTCAACCGTCCGCTGCGGTCCAGGAACCTCCGCCTCGGTCCTCTGCGAGTGGCTCTGGGGTGGCTCCGACCAGCCAGGCGTACAGATGCGGCGCTCAGCCGTACTATCGGGATGAGCGACAACAGCCTGGTGGACATCGACGCTGCAGCGTCCTACCTCTCCGTCCGGCCCGGGTACCTGAGGCGCTTGGTACGCGAGCGCCGCATCCCCTACCTGAAGGTCGGCAAGTTCGTTCGCTTCCGGGTCTCTGACCTGGAGCGCTGGCTCGATGCCAGCCGGGCAGAGCGGCTGAGGTAGGCCTAGATGGCCACTCCTTGGCCCTCCTGGCCAGGCCATGCTCCCGGCCAGGGGTCCTGGGCTGCTCCATGCCGAGGACCGTCCAGAGGCGCACCGAGACAACGACCCCAAGCCTGCCCAGCCCCTAGCCAGGTCTGGCACGATTCACAGCCGATTCAGTACTCGTAAGGTCCTCCGTCGCCGGAGAGCACGGGGCGGGTTGTCTGGCCAGACGCCCGCCCCATCCGGCCAAGGGGTGGGCAGACGGCGACGAGTCAGGACACCCCATGCACGACAAGCAGGCCTGCTACGGCCAGGCGATGCGCACGATGGTCGCCTGGCGCGGCCGCAATCCTCACCTCCTCGCTCAGGTGCGGGCCGGTGACGAGCGCCTTCTTGCCGCCCTGGCCCGCCATCCCGGGATGCACTACCTGCGGCACAACCTGTTCACCAACACCGAGGACGGCAGGGTGCCGACAGTCGAGGCTCTGGCGCTCCGGGCTGACCTGTGGCTCGACGGTGCGCAGGCTTCCGCCGTGGCCAACCTCTACGACGCCTGGACAGCCGACGGCACGCTCGCTTCCCTCGGCAAGACGGACAGGGTCGTGCTGACCTCGATCCTCGCCTGGGCGCTGCATCGCGGGCGGGCTCAGGTGATAGCTGCAACCAGGCACACGGCGCTGCTCGCGACCGCCCAGTACGGCCGGGTCTCCCATGAGGCGGTTCGCCTGTCCTACAAGCGGCTGCACGCCCTCGGCCTCATCGAAGTGACGCGCGACAGCGAGGGTTGGACCCGCCGCTCATCCTCCCGCGTGAGCCTCACGGCCTCCCTGCGGTCCTCGTCGGGCTGGCCCAGTGACTCAGCGCTGGCCGCCCTCACGCTCACCGACGACACTCTCGCCGCCCTCCATGCCTACCGCGTCGACGCCTACCAGCGCCGCACGGCCGACCTCGTGCAGACCGCTCCAGAGGCTCCAGGGGCCGCTCCGGCCAGCGCCGGTTCCAGTGCCAGGGGCAGGGGGCAGCTGGTGCAGCAGGCCCTCCAGGAGCCTTCCAGCGCACCAGCGCTCAAGCCTCAGCCAGCCCAAAGGATCTTGGCAAGGGCTCGTACCGTAGGTGTGCTCTCTCCGGTGAGTCCTCCAGTCCTGGCCGACCGCTCACCTCCTACCGCGTGAGTCCAGGCACGCCGCCGCCGCGGCAGCGCCGGCGCCTCCGGTGAATGCAAGCGGGCTCAGGTGAGTCCTAGCCGATGAGTCAGGTAGCCCCGCCCTCGCGGCTCCGCCGCCAAAGGGCTACCGGGCTTTCCACCAGCCGGAGGCCTGATCGTGCCAGGACAAATCCGCAGGTCCAGCGCCGAGCGCCTCGCGGAGCGCATGGTCCAGACCCAGCAACCCACCAACGGTGCTCAGCTTGGCTCCTCAGCCTCGCGGCTGGCCCAGCGCCTCCTTGAGCCAGTGCCCAAGCCGGATCTCAAGCCAGAGCCCAACCCATGATCGAGCCGGGAGGGGCGTCAACGTCACCGCTCGGGGCTAGTGCGACCAAGCGGAGCCAAGGCTGCGCGCAGCACAGCGATTCTCCTCTCTCGCGCCTGCGCCCCTCCCAGCTCCTGACAGTGCACAGACCACGGTTCGTGACCCATACCGTGAATCGTGAGGAGCCATCTTGATGTCCAAGCGCAACGGCATCTCCCAGGGCGGGACACGGGCCCAGCGCGCCGAGCAGCAGGCCGAGGCACTACGCCTGCGCCGGGACGGCCTGACCATGGACGAGATCGCAGCGCGCATGGGCATCAGCCAGCCGACGGTGAGCCGCCGCATAGCCGCCGCGCTAGGGCGTGTCTCCTATTGGGCTGCGGAGCCACAGGATGATGCTGCGTAGGATCGCGCCGCCGCGGAAGATGACGGCGAGCTTGTCGTAGCGGGTGGCCAGGGCGCGCCACTGCTTGAGCTTCTCGTAGGACCGTTCGA
>JBBQGB010000013.1:0-62024 GCA_038322575.1 Actinomycetales bacterium | reverse complement strand
CAGCTCTCGACGTACTACGTCGGCTTCGGCGAGGTGTCGACCCTCGCCCGCGACCTGGCTGCGGCCCGGCCCGGCGTCCCCGTCCGTTCCGTTCACGACGAGCTGCTGTCGCACGGCTCGCCCGCCCCTCGGCTGCTGCGCGGGCTGCTCGACCTGGAGTGAGAGTGCCGGTTCTTGTGCGCCAGAACCGTTGCGCTGCAGTGTGTTTGCGGCTAGACTCGAACACGTGTCCGAATCAGCGTCCCGCTCGCTCGCGCAGCAAGTGCGTGCGCTCGGTGAGGCGCTCGCTCGGTTCGAGGGGCGCGGTGACGTCGGCGCCGACCTGGTCGCGCTGGTGGCGGCCCTCGAGGACCTCAAGTGCCGGGCCGAGGGCGCCCAGGTCATGGCCAGCGCGGCGCTGGACGCGGTGCAGCGAGCGGAGCAGGCCGCGGCCGGGGTGCCGGCCGAGCGGCGGGGCCAGGGGGTGGGCCTGCAGCTGGCACTCGCCCGGCGCGAGTCGCACCATCGCGGTCGGCAGCACCTGGGCCTGGCCCGCGCGCTGGCGAGCGAGCTGCCGTGCACGCTGCAGGCGTTGCGGTCCGGGCGGATCAGCGAGTGGCGGGCGACGCTGGTGGTCCGCGAGACGGCCTGCCTGTCGCTCGAGCACCGCGCCGAGGTCGATCGCAGCCTGGGCGACGGTCTTCACCTCTCGGGTGAGCGCGAGCTCGTCGGTGAGCTGCGCCGGTTGACCTACGGGTTGGACGCCGAGTCGGTGGTCGCGCGTCGTCGCCGGGCCGAGTCCGAGCGTGCGGTGTGGCTGCGACCGGCCCCCGACACGATGACCTACCTGACGGCTCTGCTGCCGGTGACCGAGGGTGTCGGCGTGCTCGCGGCCCTGACCCGTGCGGCCGACTCGGCCCGCGCCGAGGGGGACGTGCGCCGCCGCGGTCAGGTGATGGCCGACCTGCTCGTGACCCGGGCCCTGGGTCAGCCGGACGGCGGGCGACCGCAGGTGCCGGTCACGGTCAACCTGGTCGTGTCCGACGAGGTGCTGCTGGGCGGCGCGGCCGGTTCAGCCGAGGTCGCCGGGTACGGGCCCGTGCCCGGGGCGCTCGCTCGCGACCTGGCCGGCGTCGGCCCCGCCGCCGAGGTGGCACTGCGGCGGCTGTACGCCCGGCCGGCGGACGGTGCGTTGGTGGCCGTGGACTCGCGGTCGCGATGCTTCCCGGCCGGACTGGCCGAGCTGGTCCGGCTGCGCGACCGCACCTGCCGCACGCCGTGGTGCGACGCCCCCATCCGACACACCGACCACGTCCGGCCCGTCGCGGACGGCGGATCGACCGTCCTGCCGAACGCCCAGGGACTCTGCGAGGCCTGCAACCACGCCAAGCAGGCGCCGGGATGGACGCAGGTGGTCCGGGCCGGGCCCCGCCACGAGGTCTTCACCACGACGCCGACGGGCGAGCGACACCGGTCGACAGCACCGCCGTGCCCGAGACCACAGGCGCTGGACCGCCCACCTGACCACCGCTTCGACCCGGATCGGCGCCGAGGTTCGGCGCTCGAGCTGGTGCTGAGGCGACACCTGACCGCCGTGTGACGCGCCGGCCCGCTCTGTGCCGCGGCGCCGCGGAGTGAAGCGGGCCGGGGCCTGGTCCGCGTGGCCACCGCGGGCACGATGATGGGGGCCATGAGCGCGCTGGTGCTGCACGGCGGGACGGTGTTCGACGGCGAGCGGGTGCTCGCCCCGGGGACGACGGTCGCCGTCGAGGACGGGCGCGTGGTGGCGGTCGGGTCCGACGCTGCGGTGCGCGCGGTGGTGGGGACGCCGTCCGACGTGGTGGCCCTGGCCGGGCGCATGCTGCTGCCAGGGTTCACCGACGCTCACGTGCACCCGGTCATGGCCGGGGTCGAGCGGCTGGGGTGCGACGTCAGCGGGGCCACGACCGGGGCCGAGGCGCTCGCCGCCGTCCGCCGGTACGCCGACCGCAACCCCTCGCTCGACTGGATCCAGGGCGGCGGCTGGGCCAAGGACCACTTCGTCGGCGGCCTGCCCACCGCGGCCGACCTCGACACCGCCGTCGCCGATCGGCCCGTCGTCCTGCGCGACGACAGCCACCACGCGATGTGGGTCAACACCGCTGCGCTGCAACGGATCGGGCTACCGCCCGATCACCCGGCGACGTTCCACGAGGAGGAGATGGACGCCGTGGTCGCCCACCTGCCGGCGACGTCGCTCGCCGCGCAGGTCGCCGGGTTGCTGGACGCCCAGGCCCACCTGCACTCCGTGGGCGTCACCGGGTGGCAGGACGCGATCGTCGGCGCGTACGCCGGGCACCCCGACCCCACCGACGCCTACCTGGCCCTGGTCGAGGACGGTCTGCTGACCGCCCGCGTGGTCGGTGCCCTCTGGTGGCCGCGTGGCACGGACGACGTCGCGGCCACCGTCGCCGACCTGGTGCGCCGCCGGGATGCGGTGAGCGCGGCGGTGCCCGGTGCGAGGTTCCGCACGACGTCGGTCAAGGTCATGCAGGACGGCGTGGTCGAGAGCCGCACCGCGGGCCTGAGCACGCCGTACCTCGGGGGCTGCGGCTGCGGCACCGGCCTGTCGTACGTCGACCCCGCGGTGCTCGTCGAAGCCGCCAAGGCGTTGGCGCGCAACGGGTTCCAGCTGCACGTGCACGCCATCGGCGACCGCGCGGTCACCGAGACCCTCGACGCGCTCGAGGCCGCCGCCGCCGATCCGCTCGCCGTGCCCGACCTGCGCCACCACGTCGCCCACCTGCAGCTGGTGCACCCCCGCGACATCGGGCGGTTCGGCCCCGCGGGCGTCACGGCGAACCTGCAGGCGCTGTGGGCCTGCCACGAGCCGGCGATGGACGAGCTGAACATCCCCCTGCTCGGCGACGAGCGGGCCGGGTGGCAGTACCCCTTCGGTGACCTGCTGCGATCCGGCGCGTCCCTGGCGATGGGCTCGGACTGGCCGGTGTCGACACCCGACCCGTTCGCCGCGATCCAGGTCGCCGTCACGCGCCGCGAACCAGGGTCCGACCGCCCGCCGTTGCTGCCCGAGCAGGCGATCGACCTTCGCACCGCGCTGTCGGCGTACACGCTCGGCTCGGCGCGGCTGAATCACCTGGACGACGGGGGCCGGGTCGCCGTCGGAGCCCTGGCCGACCTCGTGGTGCTCGACCGCGACGTCACCGCGGTGCCGACGTCCGAGATCGCGCGGACGCGGGTCGACCTCACCTTCGTCGACGGCGTGGTCGTGCACGAGCGGTCAGCGCCGTGAACCTGGTTGCGCTGCAACGCAACCAGCTCGAGACGGCGCGGGCCACCCTCGCGACCGACGTGTTCGACCACCTCGACGCCGGCGCCGGCGCCGAGGTGACCCGCACCGAGTCGCACACGTCGTGGCACCGCTACCGGCTTCGGCCGCGGGTGCTGACCGACGTCGCCGAGGTCGACCTGGCGACGACCGTGCTCGGTGAGCGGCTCGCGACACCGGTGCTCGTCGCGCCGTCGGCGCACCACGGGCTGTGCGACCCGGACGGCGAGGTGGCGACCGTCACCGGAGCGCGCGCCGCTGGCTCGCTGCTGACGCTCTCGACCCGGGCGAGCGCGGTCTTCGAGCACGTCGGCGCGGCGGCCGGTGGCCCGTGGTGGTTCCAGGTCTACCTGACCCAGGAGCCCGCGGTCTGGCGCGGCGCCGTCGAGCGAGCCGTCGCCGCGGGAGCGACCGCGCTGGTGCTGACCGGCGACACGCCGGTGGTGGGGCGCAAGCCGCGGCTGCCCGCGACCCGCGTCGCCGCCGTCGACGCCTTCACCTACGTCAACCTGGGCCGCCACGTGCCCCACGGCGTCGATCCGGCCAACGCGGTCGAGCAGTCGCCGCGCGCCACCGTGGCCGCGATCGCCGAGCTGCACGACCTCACCGACCTGCCCGTGCTCGTCAAGGGCGTGCTGCGCGGCGACGAGGCGGTCCGCTGCCTGGACGCCGGGGCGTCCGGCGTCATCGTGTCGAACCACGGTGGGCGCCAGCTCGACCGGTCGGTCAGCAGTGCCGCGGCGCTGCCCGAGGTGGTGGCCGCCGTCGGTGGCCGCGCCCCGGTGCTCGTCGACGGGGGACTGGCCGACGGCACCGACGTGCTGACGGCGCTCGCGCTCGGGGCGGCCGCCGTCATGGTCGGGCGTCCGGTGCTGTGGGCGCTGGCGGCGGACGGCGCCGCCGGGGTCGAGCGGCTGCTGCGCGCCTACGCCCACGACCTGCGACACGCCATGCAGCTGGCCGGCGCACCGACGGTCGCCGACCTCACCCCCGACCTGGTCGCCCGACCCGCCCCGGCGTGGGCACCGGGGGATCGCGGCGCCGGACAGTAGGCTCGGGCCGGCAGCCGCCGAGACGATGGACACCGACGAAGGAGCACCCCCATGGCCAGCATCGAGGCCGTCGGCGCCCGCGAGATCCTGGACTCGCGCGGCAACCCCACCGTCGAGGTCGAGGTGGCCCTGGACGACGGCACCATCGCCCGCGCGGCCGTGCCCTCGGGTGCCTCCACCGGGGCGTTCGAGGCCGTCGAGCGGCGTGACGGTGACTCCGGCCGCTACGGCGGCAAGGGTGTCGAGAAGGCCGTGCTCGCCGTCCTGGACGACCTGGGGCCGGCGCTGCTGGGCCTGGACGCCTCCGAGCAGCGGCTGGTCGACCAGGCGATGCTCGACCTGGACGGCACCGACAACAAGGCCAAGATCGGCGCCAACGCGATCCTCGGCGTCTCGCTGGCCGTGGCCCGCGCCGCCGCCGAGTCGGCCGGCCTGCCGCTGTTCCGCTACGTCGGCGGCCCCAACGCCCACGTGCTGCCCGTGCCGATGATGAACATCATCAACGGCGGCGCGCACGCCGACAGCGGCGTCGACGTCCAGGAGTTCATGATCGCGCCGATCGGCGCCGAGACCTTCCGCGAGGCCCTGCGGTGGGGCGCCGAGACCTACCACGCGCTCAAGGGCGTGCTGAAGGAGAAGGGCCTGGCCACCGGCCTCGGCGACGAGGGCGGCTTCGCCCCGAACCTGCCGTCCACGACCGACGCGCTCGACCTGATCAAGGTGGCCGTCGACCGGGCCGGATTCACCCTCGGCACCGACATCGCGCTGGCGCTGGACGTCGCGGCCACCGAGTTCCACGCCGACGGCAGCTACCGGTTCGAGGGCGCCCAGCGCTCGGCCGAGTGGATGACCGGGTTCTACGAGGGCCTGCTCAGCGAGTACCCGCTGGTCTCGATCGAGGACCCGCTGTCCGAGGACGACTGGGACGGCTGGGGCCACCTGATGCGCTCGATCGGCGACCGCGTGCAGGTCGTCGGCGACGACCTGTTCGTCACCAACCCGACCCGGCTGCAGCGCGGCATCGACGCCGGCAGCGCCAACGCCCTGCTGGTCAAGGTGAACCAGATCGGCTCGCTCACCGAGACGCTGGACGCGGTCGACCTGGCCCACCGGGCCGGCTTCCGCTGCATGATGAGCCACCGCTCGGGTGAGACCGAGGACACGACGATCGCCGACCTCGCGGTGGCGACCAACTGCGGCCAGATCAAGACCGGCGCCCCCGCGCGCAGCGAGCGCGTCGCCAAGTACAACCAGCTGCTGCGCATCGAGGAGGAGCTGGACGACGCGGCCCGCTTCGCCGGCCGGGGTGCCTTCCCCCGCTTCGGGGGCTGACGGCGGGCATGGCTGCAGGACGGGGACCGGCGCCCGGCCGCGGCGTCAGCGCGCGCCCGGGGGCGAGCGCGCGCTCCGGCGTCCGCCCGGCCGCGGCGACGGCGGCCCGGCCGCCCCGCCCCTCCGCCGGCCCGCGTCCGACCCGGATGCGCCGGCTCGCGGTGCTCGGGGTCGTCGCCGTCGTCCTGGCCGTCCTGCTCGCGCCCGCCATGCGGTCCTACGTCGCCCAGCGCCGCCAGATCGATGCGCTGACCGCCCGGGTGGCCGCCCAGCGCGGTGAGGTCGTCGACCTGCAGCGCCAGCGCGCGGCGTGGGACGACCCGGCCTACGTCAAGGCCCAGGCGCGCGACCGGCTGAAGTTCGTGATGCCGGGGGAGCGGGCCTACACCGTCATCGACCCCGCGCCGGCCGCCCGGCCGCCGGCCCGCGCCGCCCGGGTCGTCGCGGCGCCCGCGGGTCGCGCCTGGTTCGGCAGCCTGTGGGAGTCCACCCGGATCGCCGGCGCGCGATGACCGTCGACCCCGTGACCGTCGACCCCGCCGACGTCGAGGCGGTGCGCGTCCAGCTCGGCCGCGAGCCGCGCGGGGTGGTGGCCGTCGCCCACCGGTGCCCGTGCGGGGCGCCGGACGTCGTCGCCACCGCGCCCCGGCTGCCGGACGGCACCCCGTTCCCCACCACCTACTACCTCACCTGCCCTCGCGCCACGGGCGCCGTGAGCACGCTGGAGTCCTCGGGCCTGATGCGCGAGATGAGCGAGCGGCTCGCGGACGACGACGAGCTGGCCGCCGCGTACGCCGCGGCCCACGCCGACTACCTGCGCCGGCGCGCGGCGATCGCCGAGGTGCCCGAGCTGGCCGGCGTCTCGGCCGGCGGGATGCCGACCCGCGTCAAGTGCCTGCACGTGCTGGCCGCCCACGCGCTCGCCGCCGGCCCCGGCGTCAACCCCCTCGGCGACGAGGCGCTGGACGCCCTCGACCCCTGGTGGGCGAACGGCCCCTGCACCGGGCAGGACGCGCCGTGACCCGCGTCGGTGCGATCGACTGCGGCACGCACTCGATCCGGCTGCTCGTGGCGGACGTCGACCCGGCGTCCGGGCGGCTGGTCGACGTCGTGCGGCGGATGGAGATCGTCCGCCTGGGTGAGGGCGTCGACCGCACCGGCCGGATCGGCGAGCAGGGGATGGCCCGTACGCTCGCCATGACCGCCGAGTACGCCCGCACCTGCACCGACCTGGGCGTCGACCGCGTGCGGTTCGTCGCCACCTCGGCCTCGCGCGACGCCGCCAACCGCGACGAGTTCGTGGACGGCGTCCGCGCCCGGCTCGGCGTCGAGCCCGAGGTCGTCGAGGGCAGCGTCGAGGCGGGGCTGTCGTTCGCCGGCGCCACCCGCGAGCTGGTGGCCGACGGGCTCGCCGGCCCGTTCGTGGTCGTCGACATCGGCGGCGGCTCGACCGAGGTCGTGCGCGGGACGGACAGCGTCGAGGCGTCGCTGTCGGTCGACGTCGGCTGCGTGCGCCTCACCGAGCGCTACCTGGCCAGCGACCCACCGGCCGAGGACGAGGTGCTCGCGGCGCGCGCCGAGGTCGAGCAGGCGCTGGACGAGGTGGCCGAGGTCGTGCCGCTGGACGGGGTCAGCACCCTGGTCGGGCTGGCCGGCACGGTCACGACCGTCGCGGCCGTCGCGCTCGACCTCACCTCGTACGACCCGGCGCGCATCCACCGCGCGGTGCTCGGCGTCGACGAGGTGCGCGACACCTGCGACCGGCTGCTCGCGATGAGCCGCGCCCAGCGGGCCGCCCTGGCGCCGATGCACCCGGGGCGGGTCGACGTCATCGGCGCCGGCGCGCTGGTCTGGTGGGCGGTCATCGACCGCCTCGTCGAGCGGTCCGGGCTGACCGAGGTGGTCGTCAGCGAGCACGACATCCTCGACGGCATCGCCTTCAGCCTGCTCTGACACCTCGGCCGGGATCGGTGCCGCTGAGCCCTTGTCGGTACCGCGCACGACGCGGTACCGTTCACCCCACACCACAGGGAGGCGCGATGGACACGACCCAGCTGCTCAAGGGGGTGCTCGACCTCGCGGTGCTGGCGGTGGTGCACGACGAGGACGGCTACGGCTACGACGTGGTGCGCCGGTTGCGCGCTGCCGGGCTCGAGGACGTCGGCGACGCGTCCGTGTACGGCACCCTGCGCCGGTTGTACGCCGGGGGAGCGCTGACGTCCTACGTCGTGCCCTCGGAGGAGGGCCCGCACCGCAAGTACTACGGCATCAACGACCAGGGCCGCCGGCTGCTGAACGAGCAGTCCAAGACCTGGCGGGGGTTCGCCGAGACCATGCAGTCCCTGCTCGAGCCGACAGGAGCGCACGCATGAGCACCATCTCGACCCGGCCGGACGTCCTCACCTACGTCGCCGCGGTGCGTGTGCACCTGAGCGACCTCGGACCCGAGGTCGTCGAGGAGCTCACCGGAGGGCTCGAGGCCGACCTGGCCGACCTCGCTGCCGAGTCGGACGACCCGCTGCCGCAGCGGCTGGGTGACCCGCAGGGGTACGCCGCCGAGCTGCGTACCGCTGCCGGCCTGCCGGGACGCGTGCCCACCTCGCGGCGCGCGCCCATCGCGTCGCGACTGCGCAGCCACCCGCAGTGGCCGGCGGTGTCCGGGTTCTTCGTGACGCTGCGACCGGCCTGGTGGGTGGCCCGCGCCCTGACCGCCTGGTGGCTCCTCACCCGGGTGCTCGGCACCTTCATCGGGTTGCTCTCGCTCGTCGTCCTCGTGGTCGCCGTGGTGGTCAGCGTCGAGCTCGGCCGCGGGCGCTGGGAGCGGCACGGGTGGTTGACGCCCCCGGTGCTGGTCGGCAACGTGCTGGCCGCGCTGGTGCTGCCGATCGTCTGCCTCACCGCCGTGGACGGGTACCGCTACGTCGACGCGGGGGCCTCCTCGTACGTCCCGCCCGCCGGTCTGACCAGCAACGGCACCCCGGTCTCGAACGTGTTCGCCTACGACGGGAACGGCCTGCCGCTGACCGACGTCCAGCTCTTCGACCAGGACGGTCACCCGTTGTCCGTCGACCCGGGGCCGGGGGCCGGGTCGACGGACGACGGGCTGACGCAGCTGGTGGGCCGTCAGAGCGCGTACGGGCAGACGCTCTACAACGTCTTCCCCCTGCGGCGGGAGCGGCAGGTCGTGGATGCCCAGACCGGTCAGCAGTCCACCCAGGCGCCGACTGCGGTCCCGCCTCCGCTGGTGGCGGTGCCGCCGGTCGCGACCCAGGTGCCAACCGTGAGTGGGGGTGTCACCCCGACCGCCACGGCCACACCCTCGGCAGCGTCGACGGCCACGACGTCGCCCCCGTCGTCGCCGTCTTCGACGGGCACGCGTGCCCGCTGACCCGCACCCGGGCACCGGACTGCCGTTCGCCTCACCGGTGCCTCCCGGCACCGGCTGGCCGGGGGACCCCGCCACCTCGCGGACCCCGCGGGCGCACGACGCGGGGGACGTCGTCCGGCTGGCGGTCGCCGCGCGCTCGCTGGCCGACCTCGACGCCCGTACCTCGGTGTGCCGGGCGTGCCCGCGCCTGGTCGGCTGGCGCGAACAGGTCGCGACGGCCGGACGGCGGGCGTCCTTCGCCGACCAGCCGTACTGGGGCCGGCCCTCGCCCGGGTTCGGCGACACCCACCCCGGCCTGCTCGTTGTCGGCCTCGCGCCGGCGGCAAACGGCGCCAACCGCACCGGGCGCGTGTTCACCGGCGACCGCAGCGGCGACTGGATCTGGGCGGCGCTGCACCGTGCCGGGTACGCCGCGCTTGCGGACAGCCGGTACGCCGGGGACGGCCAGCGGCTGGACGGCGCGCGCATCGTCCCGGCGGTGCGTTGTGCCCCGCCGGCCAACCGGCCCACCCCGGGCGAGCGCGACACCTGCGCCCCGTGGTTCGACCGCGAGGTCACCCTGGTCGAGCCCGACCTGCGCGCGGTGCTGGTGCTCGGCGGCTTCGCGTTCGACGTCATGCTGACGGCGGCCCGCCGGCTCGGGTGGGCCGTGCCCAGCCCTCGCCCGCGCTTCGGCCACGGGGTGCAGGTGCCGCTGGTGACGACGTCCGGGCGGGTGCTGCCACTGCTCGCGAGCTACCACGTCAGCCAGCAGAACACGTTCACCGGCCGCCTCACCGAGGCGATGCTGGACGACGTCCTGACCCGGGCCCGCGCCCTGACCCACCCGTAGGCTCGGTGCATGAGCCTGCTCGCCGTGACCGTGCTGGGCCGCGACCGCCCGGGGATCGTCGCCGACACGACCGCGGCCCTGGCCCGCCTCGGGGGAAACCTCGAGGACTCGACGATGACCCTGCTGCGCGGACACTTCGCGATGCTGCTGCTGGTGCAGACCGCGGCGTCGGCGGCCGAGGTCGAGGCGGCGCTGTCAGGTCTTGCTGAGGACGGCACCCTGGCCGTCGACGTGCGCGAGGTGCCCGACGCGGGCGCACCCCTCGCGGTCACGCCGGGTGCGCCGTACGTGCTGAGCGTGCACGGGGCTGACCGGCCGGGGATCGTCGGCGGCCTCACCGGGGTCGTCGCGGCCGCGGGCGGCAACGTCACCGACCTGAGCACCCGGCTCACCGGCGACCTGTACGTGCTGCTGGCCGAGGTGTCGCTGCCCGCCGACACCGACGTCACGGGGCTCGAGCAGCGCCTGCGGGTCGCCGCCGACCAGCTGGGCGTCGACGTCTCGCTGCGGGCGCTAGACACCGACGACCTGTGAGCGGCCACACCGACGGGCACAAGTCGCCCGGGGACGGGTCGGCTGAGCACGAGGTCGGCTGGTCGATGCCGCTTCTGCCCGCCGGTGCGGTGCTGCCGGTGCTGCTGGCGCCCGACCGGCTGCTGTCGACCCCTGGCGCCGTGGTCGACCCCCGCGACCCGGCGGTGGTGCAGCTCGCGGCCGACCTGCTCGCCACCCAGTACGCCGCGCCCGGGTGCGTCGGGCTGGCCGCCCACCAGGTGGGGCTGGCCTGGCGGGTGCTCAGCGTCGACGTCGGCGCGCACCCGAAGGCACGGACGCGGCACGGGGCGTTCGTGCTGTGCAACGTCGTCGTCGTCGAGGCCACCCGACGCGAGCGGGGGCGCGAGGGGTGCCTGTCGGTCCCGGACCTGACCGGGGACGTCAAGCGGGCCCGACGGGTCGTCGTCCGGGGTCAGCTCCCGGTCACCGGCGAGCCGGTCGTGCTCGAGACCGACGCGTTCGAGGCCGTCGCGCTGCAGCACGAGATCGACCACACCGACGGCGCGCTGATCCTGGACCGGGTCGCCGGCGCCCACGCCCTGCACGCTCGGCAGACCTACCGCTGATGCGTAGGCTGGCGCCGCCGCCCCCGTGGCCCAACCGGCAGAGGCAGGCGCCTTAAAAGCGCTTCAGTGCGGGTTCGAACCCCGCCGGGGGCACGGTGTTGACGGAGCCTTTGCCCGGCGACGGGAACGTTTGGCTTTACCTGAGCATTACCATGGTGTCGGGTTCGGACGTCGAGCCCGCACACGGTGATCGCCAGCACGGCGATCGAGAAGGAGTGCGATGAGCAACCCGGTTTTCGACCGGCTCGCCAAGGACAACCGCGGCTACGCCACGTTCGGTGGACCCTCGCCGTCCGCCTCCCCGCAGGACACCCGCACGCCCAGCCCGCAGGACCTGGACGTCATGTACGGCCAGCCGTCGGCGACCTCGGTCGACACCGGCCGGCTGACCTACGACGACGTCGTGGTCAAGACCAGCCTGACCTTCGCCGTCCTGCTCGCGGGCGCGGCCGTCGGGTGGATCACCAAGAGCCCGGCGCTGATGATCCTGGGCGCCGTGGTGGGCCTGGTGCTCGGGCTGGTCAACAGCTTCAAGAAGAACCCCAGCCCGGTCCTGATCCTGGCCTACGCCGGGTTCGAGGGGCTGTTCGTCGGCGGCATCAGCCAGCTGTTCGAGGCCCGGTACGACGGGATCGTCGCGCAGGCCGTGCTCGGCACGTTCAGCGTCTTCGTGGCCGTGCTCATCGGCGTCCGCAGCGGACGGCTGCGCACCTCGCCGCGGCTGAACAAGATCTTCTTCGCCGCGATGATCGGCTACCTGCTCTTCTCGCTGGTCAACGTCGTCGTCACGATGACGTCGGGCGGCAGCCTTCGCGGTGGCGTGCTCGGCCTGGTCGTCGGTGCGTTCGCCGTCGTGCTCGCCGCGTACTCCCTGGTCATGGACTTCGAGTTCATCGCCAAGGGCGTGCAGGCCGGTGCGCCCGCGAAGTTCGCCTGGACCGCCGCCTTCGGGCTGGTCGTCACCCTGGTGTGGCTGTACCTGGAGATCCTGCGGATCCTGTCGATCCTGCGCGGCGACAACTAGCTCATGGACGACACCCGCCGGTGAACGAGGCGGCGCAGGCGCTGCGGGTCGAGTGCAGCCGGGTGGTCGACCGGCTGCACTCGCTCTCGTCCGCGCGCCTGGCCCGGCCGGACGGGCACGGGTCGACACCTGCCGACCGCGCCCACCAGGTGTCGCAGCGGCTCGCGGACCTGGCTGCGGACGCGGTGGGCCGCGACCGGCGTCCGGTCCCCCGCCTGGCCGACCACGGCGCCGGTGACCAGGTCGCGGTGCTCGGCGCCGACGTCCTGGCTGAGGGGGACGCCGCCGCGCACGCCGCCGCCCTCGCCGAGCTCACCGCCCTGCGCCGCTCGCTCTGACGCGAGCGAGCGTCGTGGCCGGTGCGCCGTGAACGATGCTGCATCCGCCCTGTGACGCCGCGGCCCGCTTCGTGACGCGGCGCCGCGTCGCAGAGCGACACGCGGCGTGCTTGACGTGATCACGTCGGGACGGCGCCGCTGCCTCTGACGCAGGTCAGCTCAGGCGCTCGTAGATGATCGCCATGCCCTGGCCACCGCCGACGCACATGGTCTCGAGGCCGAAGGTCTTGTCGCGCGCGGCCAGCCCGTTGAGCAGCGTGGTGGTGATCCGGGCGCCGGTGGCGCCGAACGGGTGGCCGAGCGCGATGGCGCCGCCGTGCACGTTGAGCCGGTCGTGGTCGACGCCGAGGTCGGCGGCGCTGGGCAGCACCTGGGCCGCGAAGGCCTCGTTGATCTCGACCAGGTCGATGTCGCCGATGCTCATGCCGGCGCGGGCCAGGGCCTGGCGCGAGGCCTCGACCGGCCCCAGGCCCATGATCTCGGGTGACAGGGCGGTGACCCCGGTCGAGACGACCCGCGCCAGCGGGGTGAGGCCGAGCTCGCGGGCCTTGGTGTCGCTCATGACCACCAGGGCCGCGGCGCCGTCGTTGAGGGGGCAGCAGTTGCCGGCCGTGACGGTGCCGTGCTCGCGGAAGACGGTGCGCAGCCCGGCGACCGACTCGAGGGTGACGCCGGGGCGCGGGCCGTCGTCCGTGCTGACGACGGTGCCGTCCGGGACCGTGATCGGGGTGATCTCGCGGGCGAAGAAGCCGTCGGCGATGGCCTTCTCGGCCCGGTTCTGGCTCTCGACCCCCCAGGCGTCCTGCTCGGCGCGCGAGACACCGCGCAGCGTGGCGACGTTCTCGGCGGTCTGGCCCATCGCGATGTAGGCATCCGGCAGGCCGCCGGTGGCGCGCGGGTCGGTCCAGACCTCGTTCGACGCCGCGATCTGCGCCGTCCGGGCGATCGCGCCCGAGAATCGTCCGTTCAGCCACTCGGTCGGGCTCTGACCGGCGCCCGAGAACGCGGCGTACCGGCTGACGCACTCGACGCCGGCCGAGACGAAGACCTCGCCCTCGCCGGCCCTGATCGCGTGGAACGCCATCCGGGTGGTCTGCACGCTGGACGCGCAGAACCGGTTGACCGTCGCGCCGGGCAGGTGGTCGTACCCCGCGAGGACGGCGACGACGCGGGCCATGTTGGCGCCCTGCTCGCCCCACGGCTCGGCGCAGCCGAGGTACAGGTCGTCGATGTCGGCGGGGTCCAGCCCGGGCACCTTGGCGAGCGCGGCGGCGACGACGGCCGCGGCCAGGTCGTCCGGGCGCACGTCCTTGAGCGAGCCCTTCACGGCGCGCCCGATCGGGCTGCGGGCGGTCGACACGATCACGGCGTCGGGCATGTGGTGCTCCTCGTCATCGGGGGGCTGCTTGGGGGTCGAGCGGGTCGGGGTCGAGCGCCGCACCCAGCGCGGGCTCGGTGGCTGCGGGTTCGGGGACGGCGGGTTCGGGGACGGCGGGCTCGGGGACGGCGGGCTCGCGGCGGCGGCGCTTGAGCACGACCCAGCGGCCTCGAGGCCCGCGACTCTGGCCGCCGACCTCGATCGCGGACACCTCGCTGCCCGGCTCGTCGACGGCGGCCACGGCGGCGACCGCGATCGGGCCGACGCCCTCGCCGCGGCGCGCGTCCGGGGCCCGTTCGGCGCCGCCGTCCGGCCACAGGCCCAAGGCCGCGCAGACGCTGGGCAGGACGGCCGCGGCCACGGCGGCGTACCCGGCGCCGCTGGGGTGGAACCGGTCGGCGCTGAACATCTCGCCCGGCGCGCGGCGGAACTCGGGACCGAGCAGGTCACCGAGCGAGACCGAGCGGCCGCCGGCCTCGACGGTGGCGACGGTCTGCGCCGCGGCCAGGTCACGGCTCCAGCGACGGGCGATCAGCGACAGCGGCTGGGCGACCGGCTCGATGGTGCCGAGGTCGGGGCAGGTGCCGACGACGACCTGGCAGCCGAGCGCGGTCAGCCGGTCGACGGTGTGGGCCAGGTGGCGCACCGAGACCGCGGGGCGGACGCGATGGGTGACGTCGTTGGCGCCGACCATGACCAGGGCCACGTCGGGTGCGGGCACGGTGGCGATCAGCCGGTCGACCTGGGCGTCCAGGTGCGCCGACTCGGCCCCGACGACGGCGACCGACGTCAGCCGCACCGAGCGTCCCGAGACGGCGGCCAGCCCGCGGGCGACGACGGCGCCGGGGGTCAGCTCGGGGGCCTCGGCGCCCAGGCCCGCGGCCGAGGAGTCGCCCAGCACCGCGAGCTCGATCGGTGCGCCGGCGCCGGCGCCGTACACGCCGTTGGCGTCGTGGGCCTGCCCGAACGGTTGACCGATCCACCGGCGGGCGAGCTTGACCTCGGCGGTGATCACGCCGACCCCCAGCGCGGTGAGGGCGGTGATGCCGCCGCCGCCGAACGCTGCGGCGGCGGCGACCTTACGTGCCCGACCTGCCCTGCTCATCGCCTCACCACCTCCGCTGGACCGGTTCTCACCGTAACGCCGCTCTCACCCCGAGACGGACGGGCCGGCCCGCTGGACGTCGATCACGACGAGCACCCGCTGGTCGCGCACCATCGCGGCCCGGTAGTCGTCCCAGTCCGGGTGCTCACCGGAGGCCCTGCGGTAGTAGTCGACCAGCCCGTCCATGGCGTCCGGCAGGTCGATGACCGTCACCGGGCCCTCGACCTGGCACCAGTCGCCGTAGAACGCCGGCGTCATCACGCACACCGAGGCGTACGGCGTCCGGCGCAGGTTCTTGACCTTGACCGCCGTCGCCCGGCTGCTGAGCACGACCCGGCCGGCGTCGTCGACCACGACGTTGACGGGTGAGAGCTGGGGGCGACCGTCCGCGCGGGTGGTGGCGAGCACCGACTGGCTGTTCGCGCGGACGAACTCCAGGGCCTGGGTGACATCCATGACTCCACTCCAGCACGTCGGGTCGGCACGCACCAGAGCACCGTCGTCCAGCATCTGGGACAGTGGCCGGGTGAGATACGCCGAGCACATCGCCGACCTGGTCGGGAACACGCCCCTCGTCAAGCTCAACGCGGTCACCGACGGCATCGCCGCGACCGTGCTGGCCAAGGTCGAGTACGTCAACCCCGGCGGCAGCGTCAAGGACCGCATCGCGCTGCGGATGATCGAGGCCGCCGAGGCGTCCGGCGCTCTGCGACCCGGGGGCACAATCGTCGAGCCCACCAGCGGCAACACCGGGGTGGGCCTGGCCCTGGTCGCCCAGCGCAAGGGCTACTCGTGCGTGTTCGTCTGCCCCGACAAGGTCGGCGAGGACAAGCGCAACGTGCTGACGGCGTACGGCGCGCGCGTCGTCGTGTGCCCGACCGCGGTCGCCCCGGACCACCCCGACAGCTACTACTCGGTCAGCGACCGGCTGGTGGGCGAGATCGAGGGCGCCTGGAAGCCCGACCAGTACTCCAACCCCGAGGGGCCGGCGAGCCACTACGCCACCACCGGGCCCGAGATCTGGGCCGATACCGACGGCCGGGTAACGCACTTCGTCACCGGCGTCGGCACCGGCGGCACCATCACCGGCACCGGCCGCTACCTCAAGGACGTGTCGGCAGACCGGGCGAGCGGGCCGGTTCAGGTGGTCGGCGCCGACCCCGAGGGTTCGGTCTACTCCGGCGGCACCGGGCGCCCGTACCTCGTCGAGGGTGTGGGCGAGGACTTCTGGCCCTCGGCGTACGACCCGAGCGTGCCCGACCGGATCGTCGCGGTGAGCGACGCCGAGTCGTTCGCGATGACCCGGCGCCTGGCCCGCGAGGAGGGCCTGCTCGTGGGCGGCTCGTGCGGCATGGCCGTCGTCGCGGCGCTCGAGGTGGCTCGCCAGCTGGGCCCGGACGACGTCGTCGTCGTCCTGCTGCCGGACGGCGGGCGGGGCTACCTGGGCAAGATCTTCAACGACGGGTGGATGGCGTCGTACGGCTTCCTGCCCCCGAGCGGCGAGACCACGGTCGGCGACGTGCTGCGCGGCAAGGCCGGCGACCTGCCCAGCCTGGTGCACACCCACCCGAGCGAGACGGTGCGCGACGCCGTCACCATCCTGCGCGAGTACGGCGTCTCGCAGATGCCCGTCGTGGGCGCCGAGCCGCCGGTGATGGCCGGCGAGGTGTCGGGCAGCGTCAGCGAGCGCGACCTGCTGGACGCGCTGTTCACCGGCAAGGCGCACCTGGCCGACCCGGTCGCCCAGCACATGGGTGCGCCGCTGCCGCTGGTCGGCGCCGGCGAGCCGGTCGCCACCGCCCGGCACGCGCTCGAGGTCTCGGACGCCGTCATGGTCGTCGTCGACGGCAAGCCCACCGGGGTGCTCACCCGGGCCGACCTGCTGGGGTTCCTGGCCGAGTAGGGCTCAGCCCGCGAGGTGCGCCCAGGCCGGCTCGAGCTCGGCCCACGGGCCCGAGGCGGCCACCCGGCCCTGCACGAGGACGACCACCCGGTCGGCCCGGGCGAGCGCCGCACGCTTGGTCGTCGCACCGACGACGGTGCTGCCGCGGGCGCGCAGCGAGTCCCACAGCTCGACCTCGGTCGTGGCGTCCAGGGCCGAGGACACGTCGTCGGCCACCAGCAGCTCGGCGTCGGCGGCCAGCGCGCGGGCCAGCGCCAGCCGCTGCACCTGCCCGCCGGACAGCCGGACGCCGCGGTGCCCGACGACCGCGTGCGCCCCGCCGGCGTCGTCGACGTCGCGGGCCAGGCGGGCGTCGGCGATCGAGCGGTCGACCTCGCGGTCGTGGTCGAGCCGGATGTTCTCGGCGAAGGTGCCCGACAGCACCCGGGGCACCTGGGCGACGTGCGACACCCGACCCGGGCGCAGGAACGCCTGCGTGTCGGCGACCGGTTGCCCGTTCCAGCGCAGCGACCCGCGGTGCGAGACCAGGCCCGCCATGGCCGAGAGCAGGCTGGACTTGCCCGACCCGATCTGGCCGAGCAGCAGCACCAGCTCGCCGCGGCGCACGACGAGGTCGACGTCGATGGCGCCGAGCGTGCCGTCGTCGTGGACGGCGGTCAGGCCGACCAGCTCGATCTGCTCCAGCCGGTCGCGCTCGCCGGGGGCGGGGCGGGGTGACGCGCCGGTCACCAGGTCGAGACCGGGTGGCAGCTGCATCAGGTCGTGGCCGCCGGCGAACCGGGTGGTCACCTGCTGCCAGGCCCGCGTGCCGGGCGCCTCGGTGATGACGGCGCCGGCGACGCGACCGAACCAGTCGAACCCGTTGACCGCGCCGGTGACCAGCAGCGTGGTGGCCAGGCCCCAATGACCGCTGACGAGGATCGCCCAGGCCGCGACGGCCCCGATCTGCACCATGACGATCGGCACACCGGCCAGCAGGGCCTGCACCCGGTGCTCGCGGACCGCGGCGTCGACGCGGCCGTCGTCGACCCCGCGCAGGTGGGCGTGCACCTGGGGGGTGGCGGCGGCCAGCTTGACGGTGCGCACCGAGTCCAGGGTGGAGACCAGCGAGCGACCGAACCGGGCTCGTGCCGCCGACGCTGCCGCGGCTGAGCGCCCGGCGACCGGTGAGCCCACCGCGGACACGGCCGCGGAGCCGACCATCACCGCGAGCAGCACGCCCCCGGCGAGGGCGCTGGCGCCCGCGACTGCGGTGGCGACCACGACCGAGAGGCCGACGATGAAGTCGACCCAGCGGTCGCCGTACCGCGCGAACCGGTCGGCGTCCATGGCGCGGGCGACGACCTCGCCGGGCGGGGTCGGGTCGAGCCGGTGCTGCCGGGTCTGGCCGAGCAGCACGGCCGCCCGCACGCGCAGCATCACCGAGATCCACCAGCGCGGGTAGCGCGCGATCCCCTCGGCCAGCAGCAGCGGTGAGGCGAGCAGGGAGGCCACCAGGCCGGCCAGCAGCAGCAGCGGGCGCTCGCCGTCCTGCAGCCGCACGACCAGGTGACCCCACAGCCAGCCGGTGAGGGCGCCGTAGGCGCTGCACATCGTCGCCACCAGGAACAGCCCGGCGCTGACCAGGCCCCACGCGGGGTGGATCCTCAGCGCGTGCCAGGTGCCCCGCGCCAGGCTCGGCCCGGCCTGGACCTCGGGCGAGGGCGGGGCGGTGCCGGTGCGGCGGGCGGTGCCGACGGCGGTGCCGGACCCGGCGGCCGCCACGTCCCCGACCGGCGTCTCGTCGGACGCCTCGAGCAGCCGGCGGAAGGGGCCGGGTTCTCGGGCGACCACGGCCCGCGGTCCGTGCTGGACGACGCGCCCGGCCTCGAGCACCGCCACGTGGTCGGCCCGGGCGGTGGCGGTCAGCCGGTGGGCGACGAGCAGCCCGGTGCGCCCGGCGAGCAGCCGCTGCGACGCCGCGACCACCCGCGCCTCGGTCACCGGGTCCATCCGCGCCGTCGCCTCGTCCAGGACGACCACGGAGACGTCGCGCACCAGCAGGCGGGCGAACGCGACGAGCTGCTCCTCGCCCGCCGAGAGGCTGGTGCCGCTCGGGCCGAGCAGGGTGTCGAGGCCGTCGGGCAGGCCGACCACCCAGTCGGTGAGGCCGAGCTCGTCGACGGCGGCCTGCACCCGGCCGGGGGCCAGGTCGGTGAACAGGGCGATGTTCTCGGCGAGGGTGCCGGCGAGGATCTCGGTGCGCTGGGTGACGACGCCGACGGCGGACCGCAGCCGCTGCAGGTCGAGGTCGAGCACGTCGACGCCGCCCAGCAGCACGGTGCCGCGCTCGGGCTCGACCGCGCGCGAGATGAGCGAGGCCAGGGTCGACTTGCCCGAGCCGCTGCGCCCGACCAGCGCGCAGGTGGTGCCGGCGGGGACCGTCAGGTCGACCTGGCGCAGCGCGAACGCGCCTTCGGCGTAGGCGAAGTGCAGGTTGCGCAGGTCGATGCCCAGCACGCCGCCCGGCAGGGGCAGACCACCGACCGGCTCGGGCTCGACCGCGAGCAGCGCGCGCAGGCGGACCAGCGCACCGACCCCGGCCTGCAGGTCGGGGATCTGCCGGGCGACCTGGTCGATCTGGCCGACGAAGGTGGTCGTGACCAGGAACAGCGTGACGAGCGTGGCGGTCGACTCGGCACCGGCCACCACCAGCGCGACCCCGGCGACGGCGACCCCGGCCAGCAGGGCGTGCAGGAGGAACCCGGCCCGCCGGCTGATCCGCGCCTCGAGCACGACGACCTCGTGGAAGCGGGCGTGCACCCTGGCCGACAGCTCGGCGCACCGGCGCACCAGGAACGCCTGGCCCAGGCTGGTGCGCAGGTCGTCGCGGGCCGCCACGCCCTCCTCCATCGCGGCCGCGTGGTCGGTCCAGGCGATCTCCTCGACGACCTTGCGCTCGCCGAGCTCGGCCAGCAGCGGGCGGATGACGAGCACGACACCCGCGGCGGCGACCGGCAGCAGCAGCCACGCGGGCCACCAGGTCAGGCCGGCCACGACCAGCAGCGGCAGCCCGCCGAGCACCAGCCGGATCAGGCCCCACGCGTTCTGCCGCAGCAGCGCGCCGAGCTCGTGGGTGTCGTCATCGACCCGATCGAGGATCTCGCCGACCGCCTGCTCCGTGAGCGCGGCGAGCGGCTGGTGCATGACGGCGTCCAGCAGGTCGGCGCGCAGCCGGCCCTCGGCACGGTCGACCACCGTGGCCCAGACCGTGCGCGCGACGGTGTCGAGCAGGGCGGCACCCAGGACGCAGGCGGCGAACACGACGACGAGGCGGACGGCGGGGCTGTCGGCGAGCCGACCGGCGGCCACGGTGCCGAGGGCCTGGCCGAGCCCGGAGACGGCGGTGGCGGTCAGCGCGACGACGGCGAGGCGTCCGCGCAGCCGGCGCCAGTCCAGCCGTCGCTCGGCGGGCAGCACCGCCGAGGTGGCCGTCGTCGGCGTCAGCTCGGTGGTGTCGTCCCGTTCTCGCGTCCCCGTCCCCACGTGGATGCACGGTACGTCAGTGCACCGACAGACCGCCGCTGGTTTACCCCGGAGCACAGGACCAGGCGCGCCACCGCCGCGCGGCACCGGCCCGCAGCCCGCACGATGGCCCGGTGCAGCTCACCGACATCCGCTCGATGGCCACCGACCGTGTTCGCAGCACCTTCCGGGCCCGGGTCTCGGGTGACCCGTCCGGCACGCCCGCCTGGGTGCACGAGATCGCCGACCGCGGGCAGGGTGGCGGGTGGTTCGAGCCGGACGGCGTGGTGTGGGCGGTGCACGGTGACCTGTCGACGGTCGTCGGGGGCGTCGCGGCGCTGCTGGCGCAGGCCACGCACCCGCTCGCGCTCGCCGGGGTCGAGCACCACAGCGCCTACCGCGACGACCCGTGGAAGCGGCTGGCCGGCACCGCGCGCTGGCTGGTGGTGACGACGTTCGGGTCGGCCGAGCTGGCCGAGCGCGAGGCCGCCCGGGTGCGCGGGATGCACCGCTCGGTCGTGGGCGCGACGCAGGACGGCCGGCCGTACGCGGCGTCCGACCCCGCGCTGCTGCGGTGGGTGCACCTGGCGTTCACCGACGCGTTCCTGCACGCCCAGCTGCTGGTGGGCGCCGACCTGGCGCCGCGGTTCGGCCCGCGCTGGCCGGACGCGTACGTCGCCGACTGGGCCCGCTCGGCGCGGGCCCTGGGTGCGACCGACCTGCCGGGGAGCGCCGACGAGCTCGACCAGGCCGTGCGGGCGATGGCTCCCGAGCTCGCGCCGGTGCCGGCCGACCTGCGCGCCTACCTGCTCGACCCGCCGGGCCTCGGGGCGGCCGAGCGTGCGTTCTACGCCACGGTCGCGGCGGGCGGTGCGCTCGTGCTGCACCCGACGCTCGCCCCGCTGGCCGGCGCCCCGGGACGCGAGGCACTGGGTCGATCGCGCGTCCGCCGGCTGCAGGTGGGGGGACTACGGGCCGAGCTGGCTGCGCTGCGCCTGGTGCTGGGGCAGCGCAGCCCCTCGGAGGAGGCCGCTCGAACCCGTCTGGGTCAGGCGGCCGGGCCGGACGCCGGCATCGGGCAGCTCACGCCGGTGCCACCGATGCCGCAGTAGCCGTTCGGCACCTTGTACAGGTACTGCTGGTGGTAGTCCTCGGCGTAGTAGAACTCGCCGGCGTCGGCCGCGCTGCGGATCTCGGTGGTGATCTCGCCGTAGCCGCGCTGCTGCAGCACCTGCGCGTACGCCGCCCGGCTGGCCTCCAGCGCCACCCGCTGCTCCTCGGTGGTCCAGTACACGGCCGAGCGGTACTGGGTGCCGCGGTCGTTGCCCTGCCGGAACCCCTGGGTGGGGTCGTGGCTCTCCCAGAACGCCTTGAGCAGCGAGTCCGTCGACAGCACGCTCGGGTCGTAGGCGACCAGCACCGCCTCGGTGTGGCCGGTGCGGCCCGTGCAGGTCTCGTCGTACGTCGGGTTGGGGGTCGCGCCGCCCTGGTAGCCGACGGCGGTGGTGACGACGCCGGGCGTCTGCCAGAAGATCCGCTCGGCGCCCCAGAAGCAGCCCATGGCGACGTAGATGGTCTGCGTGCCCTCGGGCCACGGCCCCTTGAGCGCGGTGCCCAGCACGGCGTGCGTCTCGGGCACCGAGTAGGGCGCGGTGGGACGGCCGGGCAGCGCCTCGTCGGCAGCGACCAGCGTGGACTTGAACTTCGAACCGAACACGTCAGACCTCCGGTGGTGTGGTGACGTCATGCTCAACGACGCGCACCCACGCTGTCATCCCCGGTGGCCGCGACGTCACACCCCGGTAAGCGATGCTGGAGGCGTGATCACCCGACTGCGCGGGCGCCGGCTGCCCCGCCGCCTCGGCCAGCTGTACGTCGGGCTGGTGCTGTTCGGCGTCAGCATGGCCCTGCTCGTGCGCAGCCGGCTCGGCAACATGCCGTGGGACGTGCTGCACCAGGGCCTGGTGCGCCAGGTCGGCGGCACCATCGGGCAGTGGTCGATCGCGGTGGGCGCGCTGGTGCTGCTGCTGTGGATCCCGCTGCGCGAGCGGTCCGGCCTCGGCACGCTCAGCAACGTCGTCCTCGTGGGTGCCAGCGTCGACGCCACGCTGGCGGTGCTCCCCACCGCCGGCCCGATGCCCGCGCGGGTGGCGTTCATGCTCGCCGGCGTCGTCCTGAACGCCGTCGCCACGGCCCTGTACGTCGGCGCCCACCTCGGGCCCGGGCCGCGCGACGGGCTGATGACCGGCTTCGTGCGGCGCACCGGCGCGTCCGTGCGGCTGGTCAAGACGCTGATCGAGGTGACGGTCGTCCTGGCCGGGTGGGCGATGGGCGGCACCCTCGGCGTCGGGACGGCGGTCTTCGTCCTGACGATCGGGCCGCTGGTGCAGGTGTTCCTGCACCGGTTGGCCGTCCCGCGACCCGAGCCGGTCGCGGTGCTCGATACCGTTGGGCGGTGAGCACCCCCACCGAACGACACGGCTTCTCGACCCGCGCGATCCACGCCGGACAGGAGCCCGACCCCCTGACCGGTGCGGTCGTCCCGCCGATCTACCAGGTGTCGACGTACAAGCAGGACGGCGTCGGCGGCCTGCGCGGGGGGTACGAGTACTCGCGGTCGGCCAACCCCACGCGCGCCGCGCTCGAGGAGTGCCTGGCCTCGCTCGAGGGCGGCAGCCGGGGGTTCGCGTTCGCCTCGGGCCTGGCCGCCGAGGACACCGTGCTGCGGGCGCTGTGCCGACCCGGTGACCACGCGGTCACCCCGAACGACGCGTACGGCGGCACCTACCGGCTGTTCGCCCAGGTGGCCGGCCCGTGGGGCCTGGCTCACTCGCCCGCCAACCTCGGCGACCTGGACGCCGTCCGTGCCGCGGTGCGGCCCGGCGAGACCAAGGTGCTGTGGGCCGAGACGCCGACCAACCCGCTGCTGGGGGTCGCCGACATCGCCGGTCTGGCCGAGATCGCCCACGCCGCAGGCGCTGTGCTCGTCGTCGACAACACCTTCGCGACGCCGTACCTGCAGAACCCGCTGTCGCTGGGCGCCGACGTCGTCGTGCACTCGACGACCAAGTACTGCGGCGGCCACTCCGACGTCGTGGGTGGTGCGCTGGTCACCTCGACCGCCCCGGGCGTGGCGGCGTACGACGACCTGGACGAGCGGATCGGGTTCCACCAGAACGCGATGGGCGCCGTCGCCGGCCCGATGGACGCGTGGCTGGTGATGCGCGGGCTGCGCACCCTGTCGGTGCGCATGGACCGCCACTGCGACAACGCCGAGCGCGTGGTCGCCTTCCTCGAGCAGCACCCCCGGGTGGGTTCGGTGCTGTACCCCGGCCTGGCGGCGCACCCGGGCCATGCCGTTGCGGCGCAGCAGATGCGGCGGTTCGGCGGCATGGTGAGCTTCCGCCTGCGCGGTGGGGTCGAGGAGGCGCTCGGGGTCTGCAAGCGGGCCGAGGTCTTCACGCTGGGCGAGTCGCTGGGTGGGGTCGAGTCGTTGATCGAGCACCCCGGCCGGATGACCCACGCCAGCGTCGCCGGCTCGCTGCTCGAGGTGCCGGACGACCTCGTGCGACTGTCCGTGGGCATCGAGGACGTGGACGACCTGCTGGGCGACCTCGAGCAGGCCCTGTCGTAGCCGGCTGTGGCACGCGTCCTCTGCGTCGACTTCGGGTCGACGTTCACCAAGGCGGTGCTGGTCGACACCGACGACGGCACGGTCGTGGCGTCGGGCTCGCACCGGACGACGATCGAGACCGACGTTCTGGACGGGTACGCCGCGATCCGTGAAACGCTTGCGGCAGAACGCATCGACGAGGTCCTCGCCTGCAGCAGCGCGGGCGGCGGGTTGCGGCTGGCCGTGGTGGGATACGAGCGCGAGGTCACGGCCGAAGCGGGCCACCGGGTCGGCCTCTCGGCCGGCGCGAAGGTGGTGCACGTCACCGCCGGGCTGCTCAGCACCGACGACGTGCGCGTGCTGCGCGCGACCCGGCCGGACGTCGTCCTGCTCGTGGGCGGCACCGACGGTGGTAACTCAGAGGTGTTGCGGCACAACGCTCGCCGGCTCGCGACCGGTCGGGTGCCGGTGCCGGTCGTCGTCGCCGGCAACGCGGACGGCCGCCAGGCCGCCGTCCACGAGCTCGCCTCGCGCGGACGCCGGACGCTGGTAGCCGCGAACGTCCTGCCCCGCATCGGTGTGCTCGACCCCGAGCCGGCGCGCGCCGCGATCCGCGAGGTGTTCATCCGGCATGTGATCGGCGGCAAGGGGCTGTCCCGCCGCCCCGAGTTCGCGCGGCTGGTGCGCGCCGCCACTCCCGACGCGGTGCTCACCGGTGTCGCGGTGCTGTCGGACGGCGCCCCGGGCGTGCCCGGCGTCGGTGACGTCCTCGTCGTCGACGTCGGCGGCGCCACGACCGACGTCTACTCGGTGGTGACCCCCTCGGGCGAGGACGCGACGCTGCGCAAGGAGGTCGTGCAGACCCTGTGGCGGGCCCGCACCGTCGAGGGCGACCTCGGCATGCGCTGGAACGCCGTGGGGGTCGTCGACGCAGCGGCGGCCGAGCACCTGGCCGCGACTGCTGGGCTGCGGGCGTACGCCGGGCGGGTCGCGCACGACCCGGGGTTCGTGCCCACCGACCCCGCCGATGACGCCGAGCTCGCGCGGCTGGCCGTGACGGTGGCCCTGCGCCGGCACGGGCGCCCGGGCTCCCCGGCGTCGGCGCCCCGCGCGCTGCGCGACGTCAGCACCGTGGTCGGGTCGGGAGGTGTGCTGCGGCACAACGACTCCGGCGTGCGTCGAGCGGTGCTCGCGCCAGCCGTCGGCGACCACGGGGGTGGCTGGAGGGTGCCGCGGTCGGCCTCGCTGGCCGTCGACGCGGGATACCTGCTGTTCGCCGCCGGTCTGCTCGCCGAGCACGAGCCCCGTGCCGCAGCGGTGCTGGTCACGTCCGGGCTGGTCGCCCTCGGGCCTGTGGACGACGCCGGCGGCGCAGCCGGCTGATCCGGCATGCTGGTCCGACGGCGTGGGGCCGAGCTGCCAGGAGGTCCGCACGTGCATGCCCCGCCCGGTGTCCCGCCCGACGTGGGTGCCCTGCTGGCGTGGTCGGCCCGGCTCAGCGACTGCGCCGACGCGGCCCGGGCCCAGGCCGTGCTGCTGCGCGACCGGGTCGACGAGCGCGGTCTCGCCGGCCCCGCCGGCGACGCGCTCGGTGCCCTCGGCGCCTCGGTCGCGGACGAGCTGCTGGTGCTCGCAGCGCGCTGCCAGGTGGCCGCCGGGGCCCTCGCCCAGCAGGCCCACCTGGCGTCGAGGTCGGGCCGGTGAGGGCGCGCGTCGACGTCGGCCAGCTGGCCACGCTCGCGGGCACCGTGGGGGTCGTCGAGCGGCGGGTCGACACCGAGACGGCAGCGGTGGCGGGGGCCGTCGGGGTCCTCGCCCGCACCGGCGGGGCCGGCGCGTGCGCCGCCGTGTCGCTGGCTGCCGCCGCCCGCACCGAGGCCCTGGCCCAGCTCGCGGCGCTGCGTACCGTCGTGGCGCTCGCCGCCGACGTCTACGCGGGGGTCGAGGCGCGGGTGGTGGCCCTGGTGGGCGCGCGCCCTGCGCCACCGCGCCTCGGTCGGCTGCTCGCCGCGGCGCAGGTCGACGACCTCGAGGCGCTGCTCGTGGCGGCGCCGGCGCTCGCGGCCGCCGTGGCCGCCGGGGCGACGAGCTCGCCGGGGGTGGTCGACACGCTGACCCGGACACTGCTGCTGCCGCCCGCGGTGGCAGCCCGCGAGCAGGCGCGCACCCTCGGGCGGCTGGACCCTCGCGAGCGCCGGCTGCTGGCCCTGACCGAGCCGGGGCTGATGACCGCCCTGGTCGGCGCCCCGGCGTCGGACCGGTTCGCGGCCAGCCGGGTGCTGGTCGCCGCCGACCTGAGCCGGCTGCTGCAGCGTCGTGCGCTGGTGGGTGCCCAGCCCAGGCTCGACGCGCGGATCGCGATGCGTCGGCGGCTGCTGGACGACGACGTCGTGCTGCGCCACCCCGACGGCAGCACGACCCGTCACCGGCACCAGCTGCTGGTGTTCGACCCCGAGGGCGACGGCCGCGTGGTCGAGGTGCTCGGCGATCTGCAGCGGGCCGAGCACCTGGCGGTGTTCGTGCCCGGCACGGGCAGCGACCTCGACCGCTACCCGGGGTCGCTCGCCCGGATGGTGCCCTTCGCGGCCGCCGACCCCGCGCTCGCGGTGGTGCTGTGGCAGGACGCCGACCACCCGGACGCCCCCTTCGACGACCCACCGCCACCGCCGGACGAGCTGGCCCGACCCGGTGCGGCGCAGCGGTACCTGCGCGAGCACGTCATCGCCGCCGCCTACCGCGACGCCGCCGACCTGGCCGGCCCGGCCCTGGCTGCCGACGTCGCCGGGCTGCGGGTGGCCCTCGCGGGGCCGGCGAGCGACCTGACGGTCCTGGGCCACAGCTACGGCGGCTCGATCGTCGGGTCGGCCGAGGCGCACGGCATGGTCGTCGACCGCGTCGTCCACGTCGCAAGCGCCGGCGCGTACGTGCGCGACGTCGCCGACTACGCCGCGCCGTCCGTCGAGCGGTTCGCGATGACGGCGTACGACGACCCCGTCCGCCTCGCGCAGGGCCACGACGCGGCGGACTCGGCCTCACGCCTGCGCGCGATGCTGCCTGCTGCCCTCGACCCGCTGGCGCCCGCGGTCGCCGGCGCCGCGGTGGCCGTCGTGCCGGCCCCCGCGGCCATCGGCCACGGGCTCGACCCGGACCTGCTGCCCGGCGTCGTCCGGCTCGACACCGGCGTGCACGCGGACGGTCGGCTGGTGCGCGGCCACTCGGGCATGTTCGCCCCGGACAGCACCGCCTGGCGCAACCTGCTCGCGGTGATGACCCGCGGCCGGGTCGAGGTGCTGCAGCCGGGGCTGTGGTCCAGCCACCTCGACCCGCTCGGCGTCGACACGCACCTGCCGACCGGCCGAACGGATCCCGCCGTCCAGGTGCACCTGCCTCGGTACGTCATCGACCGCACGCCGTACTCCGACCCCGGCTACCGGGCGCCGACGCTCGACCTCGGGTCGCGATGAGCCCGCCTCTGACACACTCCGGCCATGGCCCTGCCCGTGACCCTCGACGACGTCCTGGCGGCCCGCGAGGTGCTGCGCGACGTCGCGCGCACGACTCCCCTGGAGCACAGCCGGGCGCTGTCCGAGCGCGTGGGTGGCCCGGTGCACCTCAAGTGCGAGAACCTCCAGCGCGCCGGCTCGTTCAAGATCCGCGGGGCCTACACCCGCATGTCCCGCCTGTCCGACGCCGAGCAGGCCCGCGGGGTGGTCGCAGCCAGCGCGGGCAACCACGCTCAGGGCGTGGCGCTCGCGGCGCAGATGCTCGGCATCCACTCGACCGTCTTCATGCCGACGGGCGCACCGATCCCCAAGCTGCTCGCCACCCGCGGGTACGGCGCCAGCGTCGAGCTGCTCGGCGAGAGCATCGACGAGGCGCTGGTCGGCGCCCGGGCGTTCGCCGAGCGCACCGGGGCGGTCCTGATCCACCCGTTCGACCACGCCGACATCGTGGCCGGCCAGGGCACCGTGGGTCTGGAGATCCTCGAGCAGTGCCCCGAGGTGCGAACGATCCTGGTGTGCACCGGCGGCGGGGGGCTCCTGGCCGGCATCGCGGCCGCGGTCAAGGACACGCGGCCCGACGTGCAGGTCGTGGGGGTGCAGGCGGCCCAGGCCGCGGCGTACCCCGCCTCGATCGCGGCCGGTCACCCCGTGGCGCTGGCGTCGATGAGCACGATGGCGGACGGGATCGCCGTCGGCTGCCCGGGCGAGGTGCCCTACGCCCTGGTGCGCGCGCTGGTCGACGACGTCACCACCGTCAGCGAGGACAGCCTGGCGCGGGCCCTGCTGTTCCTGCTCGAGCGAGCCAAGATGGTCGTCGAGCCGGCCGGGGCGGCCGCGGTCGCCGCGCTGATCGAGCGCCCCGAGACGTTCCACCCACCCGTCGTCGCGGTGCTGTCCGGCGGCAACATCGACCCGCTGCTGCTGCTGCGGGTGCTGCGGCACGGCATGTCGGCCGCCGGCCGCTACCTGCAGTTCCGGCTGCGGATGCCCGACCGGCCCGGGTCGCTGGTCACCGTCCTCGCGCTGCTCGCCGAGGTCGACGTCAACGTGCTCGAGGTCGAGCACGTCCGCACCGGCGCCCAGCTGCACCTGGACGAGGTCGAGATCGGCCTGCAGCTCGAGACCAAGGGCCCCGCGCACTCCGAGGCCGTGCTCACGGCGCTGCGCCGGGCCGGGTACCCGCTGCGGTTCGGCTAGAGAAAGGCCTGGCCGCTGTCGGTGCCCTCTGCCAGGCTCGGTGCATGACCGACGCGGTGGTGGCCGAGGCCCTGGTGAAGACGTACGGCGAGGTGCGGGCGCTGGACGGGCTCGACCTGCGCGTGCCCCAGGGCACCGTGCTGGGCGTGCTGGGGCCCAACGGCGCAGGCAAGACGACCGCGGTGCGGGTGCTGACAACGTTGCTGCGCCCGGACTCCGGCCGGGCCGAGGTCGCCGGCATCGACGTGCTCGCCCACCCCGACCAGGTGCGACGGCGGATCGGGCTGTCCGGGCAGTACGCCGCGGTCGACGAGTACCTCACCGGCTTCGAGAACCTCGACATGGTCGGTCGGCTCTACCACCTGGGCCGCCGGCCCTCGCGCGAGCGCGCCCGCGAGCTGCTGGACCGGTTCCGGCTGGACGAGGCCGCCGACCGACCGGTCAAGACCTACTCCGGCGGGATGCGCCGCCGGCTCGACCTGGCGGGCGCGCTGGTGGCCGACCCCGCTGTGCTGTTCCTGGACGAGCCGACGACCGGGCTCGACCCGCGCAGCCGGGGCGACATGTGGGACGTCATCACCGAGCTGGTCGCCGCCGGCACGTCGCTGCTGCTCACCACCCAGTACATGGAGGAGGCCGAGCGCCTCGCCCACGACATCGTCGTCATCGACCACGGGCGGGTGATCGCCCACGGCACGGCCGACGTCCTCAAGGCCCAGATCGGCGGCGAGCGGCTCGAGCTGGTGGTGGCCGACGCGGCCCGGCTGGGCCAGGCGCGCGAGACGTTGGCGGCCGTCGGCTCCGGCGAGGTCAGCGTCGACACCCACACGAGACGGCTGACGACCCCGGTGCTCGGCGGGGCGAGCGCGCTCGTCGAGGCGCTGCGCCGGTTGGACGCCGACGGCATCGAGGTGCAGGACGTCGGACTGCGCCGTCCCACCCTCGACGACGTGTTCCTCACCCTCACCGGCAAGGCGGCCGACGCCCAGCCGCCGGACCCGTCCCAGCACGCCACCCCTGCCAAGGAGAACGCCCGATGAGCGCCACCACGGCGATGGGTGACGGCCTGGTCGTCGCCAAGCGCAACCTGATCAAGATCAAGCGGGTGCCCGACCTGCTGGTGTTCACCACGCTGCAGCCGATCATGTTCGTCGTGCTGTTCGCCTACGTGTTCGGCGGGGCGATCAACCTCGGCGGGGCGGGCGACGGCGGCCAGGCGTACCGCGAGTTCCTGATGGGCGGCATCTTCGCCCAGACGGTCATCTTCGGGGCCACGATCACCGGCGCCGGCCTCGCCGACGACATCCAGAAGGGGATCATCGACCGGTTCCGGTCGCTGCCGATGTCGCAGGGGGCCGTGCTCATCGGCCGCACCCTGAGTGACGTCACCAACAACGTGCTGGTGGTCATCGTCATGGCCCTGACCGGGCTGGCGGTCGGGTGGCGGATCCACACCTCGGTGCCCGAGGCGATCGGCGGGTTCCTGCTGCTGCTCGGCTTCGCCTACGCGTTCTCGTGGGTGATGGCGTTCGTCGGCCTGCTGGCGCCCAGCCCCGAGGTGGTCAACAACGCGTCGTTCATCGTGATCTTCCCCCTGACGTTCGTGGCCAACACGTTCGTCCCGGCGAGCACCCTGCCCGGACCGCTGAAGACGTTCGCCGAGTGGAACCCGGTGTCCTCGGTCGCGCAGGGCGCCCGCGACCTGTTCGGCAACTTCGTGCCCGGTGCCCCCGTTCCCGACAGCTGGGCGCTGCAGCACCCCGTGGCGTACACCCTGATCTGGGCGGTGGGGATCCTCGTGGTCTTCGTGCCGCTGGCCAACTACCAGTACCGCCGCGCCGCGAGCCGCTGAGGCCCGCGGCGTGGCGGCGGCTCAGCCGGTGTACGGCGTGGCCCCGATGACCTTGACCTCGACCTGGGTGCCGCTCGGCGCGGCGTACGAGACGACGTCACCGGCCTGGTGGCCGATGATGGCGGCCCCCAGCGGCGACTTCTCGCTGTAGACGTCCAGCTGGTCGTCGGCCACCTCGCGGCTGCCGAGCAGGAAGCGCATCGGCTCACCGCCGAGCTCGACGGTCACCACCATGCCGGGCTGGACGACGCCGTCGTCGGTGGCCTTGCCGCCGACCTGCGCGGACTCCAGCAGCTGCACCAGCTGGCGGATCCGGGCCTCCATCTTGCCCTGCTCCTCCTTAGCCGCGTGGTAGCCGCCGTTCTCCTTCAGGTCGCCCTCCTCGCGGGCGGCCTCGATCTTCTTCGCGATCTCGGTGCGGCCTGTCCCCGCGAGCTGGTCGTGCTCGGCCTTGAGGCGGTCGTACGCCTCCTGGGTGAGCCAGGTGACGCTCTGCGTGGTGTCCGTCACGGGTGTCTCCTCGGTGCTGATCGCGCACGGTCGGTCCGGCGCGTGCCGCGACGGCCAGACCCCGATCTCGGGGCCGGTCGTCGCGAGGGGAAGCGCCAAGGGTACCAAGGACGGGCCGCGGGCGCCGGTGCTCGACGCCGGCGCGGCCAGGTGGGCGGCGGTCAGGGACGCAGGACGCACTCGCGGACGATGCCCGTGACGGCCAGTGCCGAGGTCCGGATGGTGGCCGTGGTGCGGGTGACGCGCGCGCGGGTCGGCCCGGTCTCGACCTCGGCCACGCCGACCGTGCCCTTGCCGCGGTCCAGCGCCTGCAGCGTGCAGACGGCCGTGCGGCCGGGGTCCTTGCCGATGTCGTACGTGACGTCGACCCGCTGGTCGCTGACGATCCGAAAGCCCACGGCGGTCGACCGGACGTCGGCACCGGCCTGACCCAGGCCGGCCCAGACCACCCACCCGAGCGCGGCGAGGGCGGCGACGGCACCCACGGCCAGCCTCGTCCGACGTCGCCGCGGCGACACCCGCGCGCCGTACCGGTCGGCCAGCCGGTCGCCGTCCGCCGTGCTCGGTGGTGCTGCGCTCACCCGACCTCCTCGGTCCTGGGATGATTGTCGCGCACCACCGGACCAGGACCCAGACCAGGAGCCCCACCGTCGTGAGCGAGCACAGCCCCGAGCCCACCACCGAGCCGCTGCGGCTGATGGCCGTCCACGCCCACCCCGACGACGAGTCGAGCAAGGGCGCGGCGGCCTTGGCCCGCTACGTCAGCGACGGCTGCGAGGTGCTCGTCGTGACCTGCACCGGTGGCGAGCGCGGCGACGTCCTCAACCCCGCCCTGCAGCACGACCCCGAGATCCTGCGCGACATGCCCGAGGTGCGCCGGCGCGAGATGGCCGCCGCCGCCGCGGTGCTCGGGGTGCAGCACGAGTGGCTCGGCTTCGTCGACTCGGGTCTGCCCGAGGGCGACCCGCTGCCGCCGCTGCCCGAGGGCTGCTTCGGGCTGGAGCCGGTCGAGGTCGCGGCCGAGCCGCTGGTGCGCCTGATCCGCGCCTTCCGCCCGCACGTGGTCACGACGTACGACGAGAACGGCGGCTACCCCCACCCCGACCACATCATGTGCCACAAGGTGTCGGTCGAGGCGTACCACGCGGCGGGGGACGCGGGTCGCTACCCGGGTGCGGGCGAGCCCTGGCAGCCGCAGAAGCTGTACTACAACCAGACGATGTCGCGGAACCGGATCACGGTGTTCCACGAGGCGATGCAGGCCGCGGGTCTGGAGTCACCCTTCGCCGAGTGGATCGCCCGCTGGGAGGAGCGCGGTGAGCGACCGATCACCACGCGGGTGCCCTGCGCGGACTTCTTCGAGGCGCGTGACCAGGCCCTGCTCGCGCACGCCACCCAGGTCGACCCCCTGGGCACCTGGTTCGCCGTACCGCTGGACCTGCAGCGCGAGATCTGGCCCACCGAGGACTTCGAGCTGGCCCACAGCCACGTCGAGGTGGCGCTGCCCGAGGACGACCTGTTCGCCGGGGTGCGGTCGTGAACGCCCTGGCCGGCGCCGGTGTCGGGCTGCTCACGAGCACCTCGACCCCGACCCCGCCGGTGCGGGCCCCCGACCCGAACTCGGTGACCCCGGGGGTGCTGGGCTTCCTGGTCGTGTTCGTCCTGGCCGTGGTCACCTGGTTGCTGATGCGCAACCTCACGGCCCGGTTGCGCCGCATGCGCTTTCGCGAGGAGCAGCGACTGGCCGCCGAGGCGCAGCGCCCGCCGACCGACGTCCCGTCGACCGACGTACCGCCGGCGGGCTGACCGCTCGGTTCAGCCGGCCCAGTGGCCCAGCAGCCAGGCGTGCACGCGGCCGATGTCGAGGGTGATCGACAGGTGACCCTCGTCCGGCTCGAACCACGGGGTCGACCCCGCCAGGTGGGCGGCCAGCCACGGGCCGTGGGCGGCCGGCACCATGAGGTCCTGCCCGCCCTGCTGCACCAGCGTCGGCACCGCGATCGAGGCCAGGTCGAAGCCCCAGGGCCGAACGAAGGCCAGGTCGTCGTCCAGCCAGCCGTCGACGCCGGGGGTCAGGCCCGCGACCATGCTCGCGTGCAGGTGGTCGCCGGCGTCGCCGGACAGGGCGCGGACGTCGACCGGCGCGAGGAGGCTTCGCATCTGCTCGGCCAGCTCGGCCGGGGTCGTCGTCAGGACTGAGTCGCGGAACGCCTCGAGCAGGGGCCGCAGCCGGCCCTCGCCCTGCAGCGCCAGCCCGAACTCCTCGACGTTGTCCTCGCCCATGCCCTCCATCGGGTCGAGCCCCTCGGCGTCCCACGGCGCCACACCGGCGACCGAGGCCACCGCGCGCACCCGGTCGGGCAGCAGCGCCGCGCACGCCAGGGCGTGCGGGCCGCCACCTGACACCCCCCAGGTGAGGAACGCGCCGACACCGATCGCGTCCAGGGCGAACGCGACGTCGGCGGCCACCGCGGCGACGTCGCGTCCGGCGTCGCGCGTGGACCCGCCGTACCCGGCCCGGTCGTAGGAGATCAGCCGCAGACCGCGCGCCGCGGCGTCCTGCGCGTGCGGGGGGTACACCGTGCCGCTCTCGGGGGTGCCGTGATGGGTGAGGACGGGCACCCCGTCCGGGGCGCCGGTCTGGTGCAGGACCAGGATTCTTCCGTCCGGCAGGGTGACGGGGTGCTCGGTGGTCGGTGCGGTGCTCGGCATGGGGGCCAGTGTGCCGTGCGGCCCGCGCGCGGCGGGCCGGGGTCGGCGGGCTAGCGTCACGACCCGTGACGCAGCCGAGCGGGCCACTCTTCGACCTCACCGGACGACTCGCCCTGGTCAGCGGCGCGGGCAGCGCGGCGGGCATCGGGTTCGCGTCCGCCGAGCTGCTGGCCCGTTGCGGCGCGCGCGTGGTGCTCACCGCCACGACCGACCGCGTGCACGAGCGGGCGCAGTCGCTTCGGTCGCAGGGGTTCTGGGCCGAGTCGGTCACCGCCGACCTCACCGTCGCCGCTGACGTCGAGCGCGTGATCGGGCACGTCGAGCGGGTGGGCGGCGCCGACGTCCTGGTGAACAACGCGGGGATGACCAGCGTCGCCGGTGGCGGCGAGACCGGCGACTGGCGCTCGAGCGACGACGCCACCTGGCAGGCCTCGCTCGACCGCAACCTGACCACGGCGTTCCGTCTGTCCCGCGGCGTTCTCGGACCGATGACCCAGCGCGGCTGGGGCCGGGTGGTCAACGTCGCCTCGGTCACCGGCCCGGTCGCGGCCTACCCCGGCGACGTCGCGTACGCCGCGGCCAAGGCCGGGATGACCGGCCTGACCCGGGCGCTGGCGGTCGAGGTCGGCAGCCACGGCGTCACCGTGAACGCGGTGCTGCCGGGCTGGATCGACACCGCCTCGGCCTCGGACGACGAGCGCCGGGCGGGCCGCTCGACCCCGGTGGGGCGCCCCGGCACCGCCGCCGAGGTCGCGGCGGCCGTGGTGTTCCTCGCGTCTGCCGAGGCGAGCTACGTCACCGGCCTGATGCTGGTGGTCGACGGCGGCAACACCCTGCAGGAGGTCAAGGGGGGTTGACCGCGGGGGCACCCTGCTCCGTTCCGACCGTAGTGGGGTGCCCCCGCGACGACCGGGTGTCGTAGTGGACGCACCCAGGGTGGGGCGCCGTACGACGCCGCCGGACGGCGCCGCCACACGGCGCGGCACCATCGGCTGGGGCACAGTGGGCCCATGCCGAACCACCTGTCTGCTGCGACGTCGCCGTACCTCCTGCAGCACGCGGACAACCCGGTGGACTGGTGGGAGTGGGGTGACGACGCGTTCGCCGCGGCGCGTGAGCGTGACGTGCCGGTGCTGCTGAGCGTCGGGTACGCGGCCTGCCACTGGTGCCACGTGATGGCGCAGGAGTCGTTCGAGGACGTCGCCACCGCCGCAGCCATGAACGCGGACTTCGTCTGCGTGAAGGTCGACCGCGAGGAGCGACCTGACGTCGACGCCGTCTACATGCGGGCCACCACCGCCCTGACCGGGCAGGGCGGCTGGCCGATGACGGTCTTCCTGACGCCGGACGGGCGGCCGTTCTACGCCGGCACCTACTTCCCGCCGCAGGCGCGGCACGGCCTGCCCTCGTTCGGTCAGCTGCTGACGGCGATCGCGGCCTCGTGGCGCGAGCGCCGCGGCGAGGTGGACGACGCCTCGGTGCGGATCGCCGCCGGGCTGGTCGCCGCCGCGCCGCCGCCCGACGAGCGGCCGCCGGACGCCGACGACCTGTCGCGCGCCGTCCGGCTGATCGCCCGCGAGCACGACGCGGACAACGGCGGCTTCGGTGGGGCGCCGAAGTTCCCGCCGTCGATGGTGCTCGAGTGGCTGCTGCGTCACGCGGCGCGCGCCGGTGCCACCGACACCGGGGCTGCGGCACTGGACATGGCCTCGAACACGTTGCGACACATGGCTTTCAGTGGCACCTACGACCAGGTGGAGGGCGGGTTCGCGCGCTACTCGGTCGACGCCCGGTGGGTCGTCCCGCACTTCGAGAAGATGCTCTACGACAACGCGCTGCTCGCCCGCGTCTACCTGCACTGGTGGCGCCTCACCGGCGACCCGCTCGGCGCGCGGATCGCGCTCGAGACGTGCGACTGGATGCTCGCCGCCCTCGGCACCGCCGAGGGTGGGCTGGCCAGCGCCCTGGACGCCGACACGGCCGTCCCGGGGTCGACCCACGGGGTCGAGGGCCTCACCTACGTCTGGAGGCCGGCCGAGCTGGCGGCCCTGCTCGGCCCGGACGACGGCGCCTGGGTGGGGGAGCTGACCGCGGTGACCGCCTCCGGCACGTTCCAGCACGGGTCGTCGACCCTGCAGCTGACCCGCGACCCGGACGCCCACCCGGCGGACGCCGCGCGCTGGCGGGCGGCCCGTGTGCGGCTGGCTGCCGCCAGGGCGCAGCGCCCCCAGCCGGCGCGCGACGACAAGGTCGTGACCGCCTGGAACGGCCTCGCGGTCGCTGCGCTGGCCGAGACCGGTGCCCTGCTGGGACGTCCGGACCTGGTCGACGCCGCGCGCGCGACGGCGACGCTGCTGCTGGGCACCCACCGTCCCGACGGGCGGCTGCGCCGGGTCTCGCGGGACGGCGTGGTGGGGACGCCGGCCGCGGTGCTCGAGGACCACGGCGACCTGGCCGAGGGGCTGCTCGCGCTGTACGCCGTGACGGGCGAGGCGCGCTGGGCCCAGGGGGCCGGCCAGGTCGTCGCCGACGTCCTCGACCGGTTCGTCACCGCCGACGGCAGCCTGAGCGACACCGCACTGGACGACGTCGACCCGGTGCTGCGCAACGCTTCTGGCGGTGAGCAGCACACCGACCCGAGCGACAACGCCTATCCCGGCGGGACGTCGGCGGCGGCCGGGGCGCTGCTGTCGTGGGCTGCACTGTCGGGCGACGCCCGGGCTCGGGCCGCCGCCGAACGGGCGCTGGCGCCGGGCCGGCGGATCGCGGGCGGCGCACCGAGGTTCGCCGGGTGGTCGCTGGCCGTGGCCGAGGCGCTGGTCGACGGCCCCCGCGAGGTCGCCGTCGTCGGTGAGGTCGACGACCCGAGGGCGGCGTCGCTGTGGGCGCAGGCGTTGCGCGGCAACGCTCCTGGTCTCGTCGTCGCCGTCGGAGGCCCGGACGACGATCCCGCTGTCGCACTGCTGCGTGACCGCGGGCTGGTGCGGGGCGGGCCGGCGGCGTACCCCTGCCGCGGCCAGGTCTGCGACCTGCCCGTCTCCGACGTCGAGGCGCTGCAGGCGTTCACCCTGGCGCGCGCGGACGGGTGAGAGCTCAGGTGTGGGTGTAGACCGCGATCGACACGGCGATGTAGTGCACCGTGAACGCGGCGATCGTGCAGGCGTGGAAGATCTCGTGGAACCCGAACCAGCGCGGGCTCGGGTTGGGGCGCTTGAGGCCGTAGACGACCGCGCCCACGGTGTACAGCGCGCCGCCCACGATGATCAGGGTGAGCAGCGCCGCCCCGCCCGAGCGGTAGAAGTCGGGCAGGTAGACGACGGCCACCCAGCCCAGGGCGCAGTAGATCGGGGTGTAGAGCCAGCGCGGGGCGCCGACCCAGAACACCCGGAAGAGCACCCCGCCCAGCGCGCCGAGCCACACGATCCACAGCAGCGTCCGGGCCTTGTCGTGGGTGAGCAGCAGGGCGGCGAACGGTGTGTACGAGCCGGCGATGATCAAGAAGATGTTGGAGTGGTCGAACCGCTTGAGCAGGATCGCGGTGCGCGGTGACCACGAGCCGCGGTGGTAGACCGCGCTGGTGCCGAACAGTAGGTCCGCGGTGACGGCGAAGACCGCGGACGACACGCGCGAGGCGGTGGTCGGGGCCAGGGCCGTGAGCACGATGCCCCCGACGAGGACGAGCGGGAAGACGCCGGCGTGCAACCACCCGCGCAGGTGCGGCTTGACGGCGGCGACCACCTCGTCGACCCGCTCGCCCATCCGCTCGGCGACGCCCTCCCTGGCGCCCTCCCTCACGGCGGGTGCCGCCACGGGGTGCGAGGGGTCGGGCGACTGCGCGCGGCTCATGGGACGACTGTAGACCCACCTACGCTGCCGTAGGTTACTGGCCAGTAGATCGATGTGAAGGTGTCGTGCCGGCCGCCGTCGCAGCGGCCGCGCCGGGCCGGGTGCCGATAGCGTCTGTCCCGCAGCCGGCGCGTGGGACGCGCCCGGCACCAGGACGGGAGCGCCAGTGGGGTTGCGGCAGGTCGCCTACGGCCTCTACGAGCGTCGCCTGCTGCGGCGCCTGGACCTCACCGCGGTGCCGCACCACGTCGGCGTGATCGTCGACGGCAACCGCCGCTGGGCCAAGGCGTCCGGCACCGACGCGCGGGCCGGCCACGAGGCCGGCGCCGACAACGTCGTGCGGCTGCTCGGGTGGTGCGAGGAGGTGGGGGTCGAGCTGGTCACGCTGTGGCTGCTCTCGACCGACAACCTCAACCGGCCCGAGGCCGAGCTCAGCCCGTTGATCGGCATCATCGAGGACGTCACCGAGCGCATCGCCGCCACCGGCCGGTGGCACGTGCATCCCGTGGGCGCCCTCGACCTGCTGCCGGTGGCCACCGCGCGCCGGCTCAAGGAGCTCGACGAGACCACCAGCGCGGGCAAGGGCCTGACCGTGAACGCCGCCATCGGGTACGGCGGCCGGCGCGAGATCGCGGACGCCGTGCGCTCCCTGCTGCACGAGCACGCGGCCAAGGGCACCTCGATCGAGGAGCTCGCCGAGATCCTGGACGTCGAGCACATCTCCGAGCACCTCTACACCCGCGGCCAGCCCGACCCCGACCTGGTGATCCGCACCTCCGGCGAGCAGCGCCTGTCGGGGTTCCTGCTCTGGCAGAGCGCCCACAGCGAGTTCTACTTCTGCGAGGCCTTCTGGCCGGACTTTCGCAAGGTGGACTTCCTGCGTGCGCTGCGGGCCTACGCCCAGCGGCAGAGGCGTTTCGGCGGCTGAGGCGCGCGGCGTGTCGCAGGGCCCGGGCCCGGCCGCGGCGTACCGTCGCAAGGGACGTCAGGGCACCCGCCCGGGCGTGCACCTGACCCGCACACGAGCCGGGCGCTGGCGCCCTGCAAGGGAGTCGGACGTGGCCACTCGTCGTACCTTCGTGCTCGACACCTCGGTCCTGCTGTCCGACCCGCGCGCGATGCTGCGTTTCGCCGAGCACGAGGTCGTGCTGCCGGTCGTGGTCGTGACCGAGCTCGAGGCCAAGCGGCACCATCCCGAGCTCGGGTACTTCGCCCGCCAGGCGCTGCGTCTGCTGGACGACCTGCGGATCGAGCACGGCCGCCTGGACGCGCCGCTGCAGCTCGACGGCGGCGGCACCCTGCGGGTCGAGCTGAACCACACCGACCCGATTGCCCTGCCGGCCGGGTTCCGGTTGGGGGACAACGACACCCGGATCCTCGCCGTCGCCAAGAACCTCTCGCTCGAGGGTGACGTCGTCACCGTGGTCAGCAAGGACCTGCCGATGCGGGTCAAGGCCTCGGCCGTCGGTCTGCTCGCCGAGGAGTACCAGGCCGAGCTCGCCGTCGACTCCGGCTGGACCGGGATGGTCGAGCTCGAGGTCACCGCGGACGACGTCGCCGAGCTGTACGACACCGGCCGGCTCGACCTGGGGCCGGCTCGCCAGCTGCCCTGCCACACCGGGATCGTGCTGGTGTCGCCGCGCGGCAGCGGCCTGGGCCGGGTCGCCCCAGACAAGTCGGTGCGCCTGGTGCGCGGCGACCGCGACGCGTTCGGGCTGCACGGGCGCAGCGCCGAGCAGCGGATCGCCCTGGACCTGCTGATGGACCCCGACGTCGGGATCATGAGCATGGGCGGGCGCGCCGGCACCGGCAAGAGCGCGCTGGCGCTGTGCGCCGGCATCGAGGCCGTGCTCGAGCGGCGTCAGCACCGCAAGGTCATCGTGTTCCGGCCGCTGTACGCCGTCGGCGGCCAGGACCTCGGCTACCTGCCCGGCAGCGAGTCCGAGAAGATGGGGCCCTGGGCGCAGGCGGTCTTCGACACCCTGGGCGCGCTGGTGTCCAGCGAGGTCGTCGACGAGATCATCGACCGCGGCATGCTCGAGGTGCTGCCCCTGACGCACATCCGGGGCCGCTCCCTGCACGACGCCTTCGTCATCGTCGACGAGGCCCAGTCGCTCGAGCGCAACGTGCTGCTCACGGTGCTGTCCCGGGTGGGCCAGAACTCCAAGGTGGTCCTCACCCACGACGTTGCTCAGCGGGACAACCTGCGGGTGGGTCGCCACGACGGGGTCGCCGCCGTGATCGAGGCCCTCAAGGGCCACCCGCTGTTCGCCCACGTCACGCTGACCCGGTCCGAGCGCTCGCCGATCGCGGCCCTGGTCACCGAGCTGCTCGAGGGTCTGGACGTGTGACCCGGGTCACGCCGGTCGGCGCCGATTTGTCCTGACGGGGGTCGGCCGGGCACCGTAGGGGGCCACAGTCCACCTCCCCGCACGCCGGGGTGAGGCCATGACCCGGTCACCGAGCACCTCGGCCGGGCCGTCCGAGAGGTCACCGTGCGCCATCGCGCCCCCACGCGCCCCATCCTGCGCCGCCCCGCCGTCCGCACCGCCCTGCTGAGCAGCGCCGGAGCCGTCGCCGTCGCCGCCGCCGTCACCGGAGCGGTCACCGCGCCGTCCGCGGACCCGGCCGTCCCGGTCGCGTTCAGCGTCCCCGCGTCGGCGGGGGTCCGCTCCGGTGAGCGGGTCGACGTCACGCTGGCCCAGCGCTCGGCCCGACGGCACCGCCTCGAGGTGGCCGCGCTGACGCACCGCGTCGCCGTGGTGCGCTCGGCGGTCGCCGCCGCCGCGCGTGAGCAGGCGGCGCAGGAGCGGGCGAAGGCCGAGCGGGTCAGCCGTGACCGGCAGCGGTTGCGCCTGGCCGTCCGTGACCCGCAAGGGGCCGCCCGCGTCCTGGCCGCCCAGCGCGGATGGGGCCGGACGCAGTTCGCGTGCCTGGACTCGCTGTGGTCCAAGGAGAGCCAGTGGCGCACCAGCGCTGACAACCCGACGTCCAGCGCCTACGGGATCCCCCAGGCCCTGCCGGGCGCGCGGATGGCCACCATGGGGCAGGACTGGCGCACCAACCCGCTCACCCAGATCAGGTGGGGGCTGCAGTACATCGAGAGCTCGTACGGGACGCCGTGCGCCGCCTGGGCGCACAGCCGCGCGACCAACTGGTACTGAGCCCTGCTGCCCTGCCCCTCAGCGTCGGGGCCGGGTCATGGCCAGGACGTCGAGCGCCTCGTCCAGCTGGGCCAGCGTGAGCTCGCCGCGGGCCACGAAGCCGAGGTCGAGCACGCTCTGACGGATCGTCGCGCGGTCGGCCACGGCCGCCTTGGCCACCGTGGCCGCCGCCTCGTAGCCGATCAGCCGGTTCAGCGGGGTCACCACCGCCGGTGAGCCCTCGGCCAGCTCGCGGCACCGCTCGACGTCCGCCACCAGGCCGTCGACGCAGCGGTCGGCCAGCAGCCGGACGGCCGACGTCAGCAACCGCAGCGACTCCAGCACCGCCCGGCCCAGCACCGGCATCATCACGTTCAGCTCGAAGGTGCCCGACGCACCCGCGACGACGACCGTCGCGTCGTTGCCGATGACCTGGGCGCAGACCATCAGCACGGCCTCGGGGACGACCGGGTTGACCTTGCCGGGCATGATGCTCGACCCGGGCTGCAGGTCGGGCAGATGCACTTCACCCAGCCCCGCCCGCGGCCCCGAGCCCATCCACCGCAGGTCGTTGCAGATCTTGGTCAGGCTGACCGCGACCGTGCGCAGCTGGCCGGACAGCTCGACCAGGCCGTCGCGTGCCCCCTGGGCCTCGAAGTGGTCGCGCGCCTCGGTCAACGGCAGGCCGGTCGACGCGGCGAGGTCGGCGATCACCGCCGCGGCGAACCCGGGCGGGGTGTTGATGCCGGTGCCGACCGCGGTCCCGCCCAGCGGCAGCTCGGCCACGCGCGGCAGGGTCGAGCGCAGCCGCTGGACGCCGTGCCGCAGCTGGGCCGCGTAGCCGCCCAGCTCCTGCCCGAGGGTCACCGGAGTCGCGTCCATCAGGTGCGTCCGGCCGGCCTTGACGACGTCGGCGTACTCGTCCGCCTTGCGCTGCAACGACCGCCCGAGATGCTCGAGGGCGGGCACGAGGTCGTTGACGACCGCGTCGGTGGCCGCCAGGTGCAGGCTCGTGGGGAAGGTGTCGTTGCTGGACTGCGACGCGTTGACGTGGTCGTTGGGGTGCACGGTGGCACCCAGCGCCCGGGTGGCGAGGGTGGCGATCACCTCGTTGACGTTCATGTTGGTCGAGGTGCCCGACCCGGTCTGGAACACGTCGACCGGGAACTGGTCGTCGTGGAGCCCCTCGACCACCTCGGCCGCGGCGGCGCCGACCGCGTGGGCGACGTCCGCGTCGATGACGCCGAGGTCGGCGTTGACGCGGGCCGCGGCGCCCTTGATCCGCGCCAGGGCCCGCACCTGCGCCGTCTCGACGCGGGTGCCCGAGATCGGGAAGTTCTCGACCGCCCGCTGGGTCTGGGCCTGCCACAGGGCCGCGGCCGGCACCCGCACCTCACCCATCGTGTCGTGCTCGGTCCGGAACGCGTCGTCGGTCATGGGCTCATGGTGCTCCCTGCCGGTCGGCCGGCGAGCCCACCAGGGCACCGAGGGCGACGAACCACACCGACAGCGCGCCCACCTGGGTGCGCTGCACCACGCCGAACCAGTCGGGCACCGCACCGCGCGCCCCGACGGCGAGCGCCAGCCCCAGCCCGGCCGCCAGGACGAAGGTCACGGCGTGCGCGACCCGCTGCCCGCGGGTGGTGGCAGCAGCGAGCAGGGCCGCGGCGATGATGGCCGCCGTCGTGCCGAGGATGCTGACGCCGTCGTGCACCAGGTTGGCCAGCGGCGGTGTGGCTCCCGGCCCTGCCCCGGCGCAGGACGGGCTGGCGGTCGCCGGGCAGCTCAGGGGGACGACGGCGCTCACCCAGGTGGTCACCCCGGTCACCAGCACCAGCACCGCAGCGGCGCGCAGCCGGCGCGACGACCGTGCGGTGCGCAGCAGGGCCGCGCCCAGCAGCGCCACCAGGGCCCCGCTGACCCCGTCGCCGACCCGAAAGGCCGTCGACCAGGGCTGACCAGGGACGCTGAGGACGCTGATCGCCACGTCACGGACGCCAGGGAGCAGGCGCTCGAGGACGAAGTTGGCGTTCAGCAGCCCGGCCAGCGCCCCCACCGCCGTCCAGCGAGCACGTAGCGTCACGCGTCACATGATCGCCGACGTAGGCTCAGTCGGGTGACGACGACGGCGGGGGGCCAGGCGCCGCCGCGCGCCGTCGCCACGCTGCGGCGGGGCGTGCCCGCGCTGGTCGCGTGGGTCGTGCGCGTGGCGGCGGTGCTCTCGCTGGTCGCGCTCTTCAGCCGCTCGCAGCAGCACCAGCGCAACCAGGTCATCGACGCGGTGTCCGACGGCCTGTCGCTCGCGGTGATCGTCGCGGCCGCAGCCGTGCTGCTGGTGCTGGCCCGGGCGCTCGCCCGCCGCAAGCGCCGTGCGTGGCGCATCGTGCTCGCCGTCACCCTGCTCGCGACCGTGCAGTACGCGCGCCTGCGCCTGTGGGAACCGGCCGGTCTGAACGCCGCGATCGCCGGGCTGCTGCTGTGGACCCGCGCGGACTTTCGGGCCGAGTCCGAGCCGTCGTCGCGCTGGACCGCGCTGCGGGCCGGTCTGCTCACCGGCGCGGTGTCGCTGCTGGCCGGCCTGGCGATCACCGGACGCACCGCCCCGGACGCGGACAGCTGGTCGGTGATCAGCCAGACCCTGGCCGGGTTGTTCGGGTTCGCCCCCGACCTGCCGTTCCGCCGTCCCGAGCTCGGCGACCTCACCTCGATCGCGCTGACCTCCCTCGGTGTGCTGACCCTCGGCGTCGTGCTCGTCACGCTGCTCGCACCGCGCCGCAAGCCCGCCGTCCTGCTGCCGGACGACGAGCGCCGGCTGCGCGAGCTGCTGACCCGCCACGGTGGCTGCGACTCGCTCGGATACTTCGCGCTGCGCCGCGACAAGAGCGCCGTGTTCTCGGCCACCGGCAAGGCCGCGATCGCCTACCGGGTCGTCGGCGGGGTGAGCCTGGCCTCCGGCGACCCGATCGGCGACCCCGAGGCGTGGCCGGGTGCCATCAGCGCGTGGCTGACCGAGGCGACCCGCTACGCCTGGGTCCCGGGAGTGCTCGGCGCCAGCCAGCAGGGGGCGTCGGCGTACGTCCGAGCGGGCCTGGACGCGCTCGAGATCGGGGACGAGGCGGTGCTGGACCTGACCACGTTCTCGCTGACCGGCCGTGACATGCGCACGGTGCGCCAGTCGGTCGGGCGGGTGCGGCGGGCGGGCTACACCGCCCAGGTCGACCGCCAGTGCGACCTGAGCGCCACCGAGCTCGCCGAGGTCGAGCGGGCCTGCGAGCGGTTGCGCAACAGCGAGGTCGAGCGCGGCTTCTCGATGGCGCTGGGCCGCCTGGGTGACCCCGCGGACGGCCAGGTCGTGATCGTCCGGGCCCGTGACGGCGCGGGGGCGTTGGAGGCCGTGCTCGCCCTGGTGCCCTGGGGCGCGGACGGGCTCTCGCTGGACCTGATGCGCCGCTCCAGCGGCAGCGAGAACGGGACGATGGAGTTCCTCGTCGCCTCGCTCGCCGAGCGGGCCGCCGACCTCGGGGTGCGACGGCTGTCGCTGAACTTCGCCGTGTTCCGCTCGGCCCTCGAGCGCGGCGGTCAGGTCGGTGCCGGCCCGGTGCTGCGGGTGTGGCGCTCGCTGCTGCTGTGGGCCTCGCGCTGGTGGCAGATCGAGTCGCTGTACCGCGCCAACGCCAAGTACCACCCGCAGTGGGTGGCCCGGATGGTGTGCTTCCCGCGGGCCGCGGACCTGCCCCGCGTGGCCGTGGCCGCGCTGCAGGCCGAGGCGTTCGTCGTCCGGCCGCGGCTGTCGCTGCTGCTACGGCCGCGTCGCTAGCGGGGCCCGACCGGGATCGTCGTCGCGAGCGGTGTTGCAAGGGACGCGAAGAAGTCCCCGCCCTTGTCGTCGACGACGATGAACGCGGGGAAGTCGACGACCTCGATCCGCCACACCGCCTCCATCCCCAGCTCGGGGTACTCGAGCACCTCGACCTTGCGGATGCAGTCCTGCGCCAGCCGGGCGGCCGGGCCGCCGATCGAGCCCAGGTAGAAACCCCCGTACCGCTGGCACGACCGGGTCACCACCGAGGACCGGTTGCCCTTGGCCAGCATCACCAGCGACCCACCGGCGGCCTGGAACTGCTCGACGTAGGAGTCCATCCGGCCCGCGGTGGTCGGCCCGAACGACCCCGAGGCGTAGCCCGCCGGTGTCTTGGCCGGCCCGGCGTAGTAGACGGCGTGGTCGCGCAGGTAGGCGGGCATCGGCTCACCGGCGTCCAGCAGGTCCTTGATCCTGGCGTGGGCGATGTCGCGGGCCACGACCAGCGGGCCGGACAGCGACAGGCGCGTCGTCACCGGGTGGCGCGACAGCTCGGCGAGGACGTCCGCCATCGGCTGCGCCAGGTCGATCCGGACGACGTCCGGCTCGTCGCCGGTCACCTCGATCCGCGCGCGCTGCTCGAGCGCGTCGTCGGTGGTGTCGGGCAGGAACCGCGCGGGGTCGGTCTCGAGCTGCTCGAGCCACACGCCGTCCGCGTCGATGCGGCCCAGCGCCTGGCGGTCGGCCGAGCACGAGACGGCGATCGCCACGGGGCAGGACGCGCCGTGCCGGGGCAGCCGCACGACGCGCACGTCGTGGCAGAAGTACTTGCCGCCGAACTGCGCCCCGATGCCGAGCTCGCGGGTGAGCCCCAGCACCTCCTGCTCGAGCTCGAGGTCACGAAACCCGTGCGCTGCAGCCGATCCGGACGTCGGCAAGGCGTCGAGGTACTTCGCGGACGCGTACTTCGCGGTCTTGAGGGCGAACTCGGCGCTGGTGCCGCCGACCACGATCGCCAGGTGGTACGGCGGGCAGGCGGCCGTGCCGAGCGCCCGCAGCTTCTCGTCCAGGAACCGCCGCATGCCGGCCGGGTTGAGCACCGCCTTGGTCTCCTGGAACAGGAACGACTTGTTCGCCGAACCGCCGCCCTTGGCCATGAAAAGCAGCTTGTACGTCGTCTCGTGCCCCGGCGCGGTGTCGGCGTACAGCTCGATCTGGGCGGGCAGGTTCGAGCCGGTGTTCTGCTCCTGCCACATCGTCAGCGGCGCCAGCTGGGAGTACCGCAGGTTCAACCGGGTGTAGGCGTCGAAGACGCCGCGCGAGATGGCCTCCTCGTCGGGGCCGCTGGTGAGGACGTGCTGGCCGCGCTTGCCCATGACGATCGCGGTGCCGGTGTCCTGGCACATCGGCAGCACGCCGCCGGCGGCGATGTTCGCGTTCTTCAGCAGGTCGAGCGCGACGAACGCGTCGTTGCTGCTGGCCTCGGGGTCGTCCAGGATGCTCGCCAGCTGGGCCAGGTGCGCCGGCCGCAGGTAGTGCGCGACGTCGTGCATGGCCTCGTCGGTGAGCCGGCGCAGCGCCTCGGGCTCGACCTCGAGGAACTCGCGGCCGCCGGGCCCGCGCGTCGTGCGCACGCCGTCCGCGGTGACCAACCGGTACGGGGTGGGGTCCGCGCCGGTCGGCAGCAGGTCGGAGTACACGAACTCGGGCACGGTCGGACCTCGCAGGTCGTCGGGGGAGCGGGTGCTCAAGTTTAGGGTGGGGCCAGTCGACAACTGGACCGCCCTCGCGGCCGGATCGAGGTGGGCGGTGCACAGCTGGAGCAGCTACCTGCTCGACGCTCTGGTGCTCGGCGCGCTCGTGTACGTCGGGGTCGCGGCCTACGTGTGGCAGCACCGCCGGGCCGTCGGCGGCCGTGCGCTGACGGTGCTGCTGCTCTCGGCGTGCGTGTGGACGCTCTGCTACGCCGTCGAGGTGCGCAGCGACGCGGCCGGGGCGACCGAGCTGTGGGCGGACCTGAAGTACGTCGGGATCGTGCTGCTCCCGCCGAGCCTGCTCACGTTCGCCCTGCAGTACTCCGGCCGGCGACACCGGATCGGTCGCCGTGCGGTCGCCGCGCTGCTGGTCGAGCCCGTGGTCGTGCTCGGCGCCCTGGCTCTGAAACCGACGCACGACCTGGTGCGCTCGATCAACGAGACGACCGGCCGCGTCGACGTGGGGCCGATCTTCTGGGCGCACCTGGTCTACAGCTACGCGATGCTGCTCGCCGGGATCGGCCTGCTCGGCCTGAGCCTGCTGCGCGTGTCGCGTCGCTACCTGCGCCAGACGCTGGTCCTGGGCGCGTCGGCGCTGCTGCCCCTGGTCCTGAACGCGGGCTTCAACCTCGGCGTGCCGGGTCTGCGTCGCTTCGACCTCACCCCGATCGGCTTCACCGTCACCGGTTTCGTGCTGGTGTGGGGGTTCTTCCGGTTCCGCCTGCTCGACCTGCTGCCCGTCGGGCGCCGGCACGTGGTCGACCAGCTGCCCGACGCCGTCCTGGTGCTCGACGCGCACGGGCGGGTCGTCGACGCCAACCCGGCCGCGGCGTCCCTGGTGGGCACGAGCGCCGGCGAGCTGGTCGGGCACGACCTGGTCGAGGTGCTGCCCGAGCTGGCCGCACTGCTGGCCCCGCTCCCGCTCGCGGCCGCCGGCTCGGACGCCTGCCGGATCGAGCGGGACGGCCGGTCGCTGGACCTGGTGGTCAGCCACAGCCCGCTGCCCGACGAGGTCTCGACGCCCACCGGCCGGCTCGTGGTCGTGCGCGACGTGACCGCGGCGCAGGACGCCGACCGTCGGCTGCGCGAGCTGCTGGGTGAGCGCACCGCCACCATCGCCACCCTGCAGCGGGGGCTGTACCCGAGCCGGCTGCCGCAGGTGCCCGGGGTCGACGTCGCCGCCGTGCTGAGCCCCGCCGAGGCCGACACCAATGTCGGTGGGGACTTCGTCGACGTCCGGGCCGGCGCTCCCGGCCGGTGGACCCTGATGGTCGGCGACGTGGTCGGCAAGGGGGCCGGGGCGGCCACCCTCACGGCCGTGGCCCGGCACACCACCTTGGCGCTCAGCGCGCTGGGCTGGGCGCCCTCGGTGGTGCTGCAGCACGTCAGCCGCGCCATCACCGCCGAGGACCTCGGTCAGGACGACCCGCGGTTCGCGACGATGGCTCTCGCCACCCTCGAGCCGACCGAGGACGGCGCCTCGGTCGTGCTCTCGCTCGGGGGTCACCCGCGGCCGCTGCTGCTGACCGCCGCCGGTGAGGTGACCGAGGTGGGCGTGCCCGGCCACCTGCTCGGCGTCCTGGACGAGCCCGAGCTGCACGACTCGCCGCTCACGCTGCGGCCGGGTGAGGCCCTGATCGTGTTCACCGACGGGGTCACCGAGACGCGCTGCGGCGACGAGGCGTTCGGCGACCACCGCCTCGTCGAGCTGGTCGCCACCCTGGTGGGGTGCAGCGCCCAGGAGGTCGTGGCCACGCTGGTGCGCGAGGTGCGCGCGTTCGGTGCGACGTCGGAGTCGCGGGACGACCTCGCGGTGCTGGCCCTGGTGGTGCCGCCCCGCTAGTGGTGTATCCGTTCTGGCTGGCTGGTTCTCGACCGCCTGGAGGGTTGCTCGTCCGTGGCCGCGTGGACCGGTTCGCTGCCCAGGTCCCGGTGAACACACCGAGATCCGGGAAGGCCGTCCCGCCCAGATTCTGGTGCGCCCGATGAGCGCGATGCAGGCGGGGCGACGGAACAACCGCGATCGTCGAGGTTCACCCGTCGGGTTGCCACAGGGGTGGCAGGGGTATCCCTCGTCTTCGGGTCCAGATGGGTGGGTGAAAGACGGGTCGGCCGGTGGGTTCGTCGATTCGGACTGACCATCGGTCGTGGTGCTGGTCGTCGTGCAGGACGCGTTGGTGGTGGTACCGGCACAGCAGCACCAGGTTGGCCAGGGCGGTCGGGCCGCCGTCGGCCCAGTGCACCACGTGGTGTGCGTCGCAGCGGGACGTCGGGGCGTCGCACCCGGGGAACGCGCAGTGCCTGTCGCGGACGACCAGCGCCGCCCACATCGGGGCGGGGACGGTGCGGGTGCGGCGTCCGACGTCCAGGACCTGACCGACCGGGCTGACGGTGACCTGGGTGATGGTCGCGTCGCACGCCAGGCGTCTGGTGGTCTCACCGGAGATGACGCCGCCCCAGTCCAGGGCGGACCCGCCGGGCTCACCCTTGAGCGTCCCGGCGCCGGTGACGACGGTCAGGTGTGCACCGGGGCGGCGGACGTCGGCGGGTTGTTGGCAGTCCAGGTAGTGGCGGCTCACCTCGACCAGGGCGTCCAGCCGGCGTCGGGCCGCGGTGCGGCCGTCGATCAGCCCGTCCGCGGTCGGCGGTCGCGGGACGGACAGGGGTTCGAGCGCCGCGCAGATCACGGCCAGCGATTCGGGGTCCAGGTCACCGCGGGCGATCCCGGCCCCGTAGAGGGTGGACGCGAACGTGATGCCCGACCGCTCCCGCTGCTCGGCCTCGTTGCGGGCGACCCCGTGGGGGTCGACCCGGGACGCGAAGTACCGGCCCGCCCGGGCCAGCTGCGCTGGGTCCAGCACTCGTGCGTGCTCGACCAGGGTCGCCTCACCCGCGAGCCGGACGTCCTCGGGCAGAGCCGAGGGCAGGTCGGTGATGACCTTGGCGATCACCTGCGCCTGCCCCACCCCGATCGTCCCAGCGGCCACTGCCTCAGCCGTGGCCGCGCAGGTGGTCCGCAGTGCACTGGCGGTGGCCACAGCCCTCGATGCCTCAGATGGGGACACCAGGCACGTCCCCCGCAGGAACGCCTTCGTCGAACCTGCACCCACCACGTCAGCCGCACCACGGGCGTGCACCTCACCGACCCGGCGCAACCACTCACCCTCGGCCTGGTCGACCAGCCGCCGCAGGTTCGCCACGTCGGTCAGCAGGGACCCGGAGTCCACCCCGTGCAGGTCCTCGAACCGCAGCACGGTCACCGCGTCGAGCACGGCGACCAGCGCCTCGCTCAGTTCCCCGGTGCTGTCCATGCCTTACACGCTAGCGGCCACCACCGACAGTCCCGGACCCTCAGACCTGTTCTGGCGCAACGACTTTCGAGAACTTTGGGCAACCATCCGTCACGGTCAGCGATGCCGGCCCGAGGGCGGAGAAGGTGCCTTGATGACCACGCCACCTCACCACCGGCACCGAGCACTGACCCGACGTCACCGACCACGACCCCGAACCACTGGACTGGACCGCCGCCACCGAATCCATCCCCGAGAAGGTCCCACTAGATCTCGGCCCGGGTCGGCGGGTCGGCGCCGGGACGGCCGCAGGTGATCGACGACGTCAGGGTCGCCCGCTCGAGTGCGGCGCCGACGTCCGCCGCCGTCGCGGCGTGCAGGGCGCGGCGCTGGGCCGGGCCACCGAGCCGGCCCTGGTCGAGCAGCGACGACACCAGGCCGGCCATGAACGCGTCGCCGGCGCCGACGGTGTCGACGACGTCCACCCGACGCGGTGCCGCGGTGACCACCCGGTCGGGCTCGCGGGCCAGCCAGGCGCTGGCGCCGGCGGCCCCGCGGGTCACGACCACCAGGGCCGGGCCGGTCGTGGCCCAGCGGGCGGCGACCTGCTCGACCGGCTCACCGGGGTAGAGCCACTCCAGGTCCTCGTCGCTGGACTTGACCACGTCGGCCAGGGCCACCAGCCGCTCGACCCCGAGCCGCTCCTCGTCCGGCGTGCCGATGATGCGCGGACGCAGGTTGGGGTCGTAGGACGTCGTGGCGCTCGCTCGCGCCGCCGCCAGCAGCTCGTGCACGCGAGCGGCGCCGGGCGCGAGGTTGGCGGCGATCGAGCCGGTGTGCACGTGGCCGGCGTCGCCGACGTCGACGGCCGGCAGGTCCCACACCAGGTCGAACACGTACGACGCCGCGCCGGCGGCGTCCAGCACGGCGGTGGCCGTGGAGGTGGCCGCGTCGACGACCGCACCCGCGGCCAGGACCACGCCGTCGGCCTCCAGGTGGGCGCGCACCGCCATGCCGTCCGCGTCGGTGCCGATCCGGGTGGCGAACCGCACCGGGTGCCCCAGTCGGGCCAGGCCGATCGCGACGTTGGCGGGGCTGCCGCCGGGGTGGCGGTCGGTGCTGCCGTCGGCGCGCCGGACGATGTCGACGAGGGACTCGCCGACGACCAGCACCGGGGTGGTCACCGCGGGTTCGAGCGCAGCCATGCCAGGACGTCCTCTGCGTGAGTGTGCGGGGGGAACACGGGGTACCAGACGTGCGTGACCACGCCGTCGTCGACGACCAGCGTCAGCCGGCGCACCAGCACCTGGCCGGCGACCTCGAGGGTGGGCAGCGACAGCGCGCGGGTCAGCGCCAGGTCGGCGTCCGAGAGGATCGCGAAGGGCAGGTGCAGCCGCTCGGCGGCCTCGCGCTGGTAGGCGGTGTCCTGGGTCGACAGGCCCAGCACGCGGGCGCCCGCGGCCTCGAGGTCGCCGTGGTGGTCACGGAAGTCGCACGCCTGCGGGGTGCAGCCGCGCGCGCCCGGGATCAGGTCCCAGTCCTCGTCCAGCGCGGGCTCACCGGGGACGCCGGTGCGGGGGTAGGCGTACAGCACGGTCCGCCCGGGCAGCCCCGCGACGTCGACCCGGGTGCCGTCGGTCGCCGCCAGCGGCACCGAGGGCAGCGCGGCGCCCACCAGGTGCGCGGCGGCCCCGTCGTCCTCGGGCACCGGCAGGTCGGCGGGCAGCACGTACGGGTCCACGGGGCTCGACTCCTTGCTGAGCGGGCTGGCATCCGGGACTGGATGCTAGCGGCGGGGCGCCGCCGTGCGGTGACCGCCGGCCATCGGCGACCATGGGGGGGTGAGCAGCACCGAGCAGGGGCCGGACGAGGCCGTCGACGAGCGGCTGCGCGTGCAGCGCGAGGCCCGCCAGTACGCCGACGAGCGACGCACCGAGCGCCGTCGCACCTCCGTGGCCTCGATGGTCATCTCGCTGGCCGTGGTGCTGGGGATCGTGCTGATCCTGCTCGGCATCACGGTGCGCCAGAACGGGGTGACCCAGCCCCCGGTCGACGTCGCAGCCGGGGCCCGGGTGGCCGCGACGCGGGTCGGCTTCACCCCGGCGGTGCCGGTGGGGCTGCCGCCGCAGTGGCGGGCCACCAGCGTCCGGACGACGGTCGCGACGGCCCAGGTGCTGACCTGGCACGCCGGCTACGTCATCGGCAGCAAGGACTACGCGGCGATCGAGCAGGGCAAGGACGCGCCGGCGGCGTGGCTCGCCGCGCAGACCAACCGGGGTCGCGCCGACGGCACCCAGGACGTCGGGGGCGTCACCTGGCAGCGGATCCTGCGCACCGACAAGGTGCAGAACAGCCTGGTGCACGTGAACGGCGCCGTCACGACCGTCGTCACCGGCACGGCCTCCTACGACCAGCTCGCCGTCCTCGCCGGGGCCTTGCGGCCTGCCGCCTAGCTCGGGTCGGCTGCTGGTCGCGCGGCGTCCAGGCGCTCGCGGGCGCCGTCGAGCCAGGTCTGGCAGCGGGCGGCGAGGGCCTCACCGCGCTCCCACAGGGCCAGCGCGTCCTCGAGGCTGGTGCCCCCGGCCTCGAGTCGGCGCACGACCTCGGCCAGCTCGTCGCGCGCCTGCTCGTAGCTCAGGCCGGCCGTGCTCTCGTCGCTCGCCACGCCCGCGACCCTACCGACTGGTGCCGGCGGCTCAGCGCGCCTCGACGACGAGCTCGCCGCGGGCCACGCGCACCCGCAGCCGCTCGCCGGTGGCGACGTCGTCGGGGGAGCGGACGACGGCCAGGTCGGCCCGCTGCACGACGGCGTAGCCGCGCTCGAGGGTCGCGGCCGGCGACAGGGCCCGCACCGTGGTGGCCAGGTGCCGCACCTCGTCGGCGGCCCGGTCGAGGCGGGCGGCGACCGAGCGCCGGGCCTGACCGATCGCGGCCTGCACCTCGCGCCCGCGCACGTCGACGACGGTGTGCGGGTCGGCCAGCACCGGCCGGCTGCGCAGGGCGGCGAGCGTCGCCTGCTCCCGATCCACCCGGTGGGTGACCGCCCGCCGCACCCGCTCGCGCGAGCGCTCGAGGCCGGCCAGCTCGTCCAGGACGTCCGGCACGACGCAGGTGGCCGCGTCGGTGGGTGTCGAGGCCCGGACGTCGGCCACCAGGTCGAGCAGCGGGGTGTCGACGTCGTGGCCGATGGCGCTGACGACGGGGGTGACGGCGGCCGCGACGGCGCGCAGCAGCGTCTCGTTGCTGAACGCCAGCAGGTCCTCGAGCGACCCGCCACCGCGGGCGATGACGATGACGTCGACCTCGCGGTCGGCGTCCAGCTCGCGCAGCGCCCCGACGACCTGGGTGACGGCGTGCGGGCCCTGGACGGCGACCTCGCGGATGGCGAACCGCACCGCCGGCCAGCGGCGCCGGGCGTTCTCGACGACGTCGTGCTCGGCCGCGCTGGCCCGCCCGCAGACCAGGCCCACGGTGCGCGGCAGGAAGGGCAGGGGCCGCTTGCGGCGCGGGTCGAGCAGGCCCTCGCTGGCCAGCAGCCGCTTGAGGTGCTCGATGCGCGCCAGCAGCTCGCCGACGCCGACCGGGCGGATCTCGTCCGCGACCAGCTGCAGGGTGCCGCGCTTCTCCCAGAACGTCGGCCGGGCGTGCACGACCACCCGGGTGCCGTCCGCGAGGTCGGCTCCGACGGCGGCCAGCACCCGGCTGGTGGCGGTGACCGAGAGCGAGAAGTCGACGTCGGCGTCGCGCAAGGTGAGGTAGGCCGTCGAGGTGCCGGGCCGGCGGACCAGCTGCACCACCTGGCCCTCGACCCACACCGGTGGCATCCGGGCGACGTACTGGGCCATCTTGGTGCTCAGCAGGCGCACGGGCCAGGGCTGCTCGGCGGTGGTGTCCAGAGCGCGCTCGGGCAGCGGGTGGCGGCGCGTGGGCGGGGCGGCGTCGCTCATCCGGATCACCCTACGCAGGCGCGCCGCCGGTCGGCGGACGGCCCGCGCCTACCATGGTGGGGTGAGCGAATCGAGCAAGCGGGTCCTGCTGGCCGCACCGCGCGGGTACTGCGCCGGCGTAGACCGGGCGGTCGTCGCGGTCGAGAAGGCCCTCGAGCTGTACGGGCCGCCGGTCTACGTCCGCAAGCAGATCGTGCACAACAAGCACGTGGTCACCACGCTGGAGAAGCGAGGGGCGATCTTCGTCGAGGAGACCGACGAGGTGCCGCGCGGCGCCACCGTCGTCCTGTCGGCGCACGGCGTCGCTCCGGTGGTGCACGACGAGGCGGCCCGGCTGCAGCTGAAGACCATCGACGCCACCTGCCCCCTGGTGACCAAGGTGCACCACGAGGCGCGGCGGTTCGCCGACGAGGACTACGACATCCTGCTGATCGGCCACGACGGCCACGAGGAGGTCGTCGGCACGGCGGGCGAGGCCCCCGACAACATCCAGCTCGTCGACGGGCCGGACTCGGTCGACGAGATCGAGGTGCGCGACCCGGCACGCGTGGTCTGGCTCTCGCAGACGACGCTGTCGGTGGACGAGACGATGGAGACGGTGCGCCGGCTGCGGGTGAAGTTCCCCCAGCTGCAGGACCCACCCAGCGACGACATCTGCTACGCCACCCAGAACCGCCAGGTGGCCGTCAAGGAGATCGCCCCCCAGGCCGACCTCGTGCTGGTCGTCGGGTCGCGCAACTCCTCCAACTCGGTGCGGCTGGTCGAGGTGGCCCTCGAGCACGGCGCTCGGGCCAGCCACCTGATCGACTACGCCGACGAGATCGACCCCACCTGGCTGGACGGCGTCACCACCGTCGGCGTCACCAGCGGCGCGAGCGTCCCCGAGGTGCTCGTCCGTGACGTGCTCGGCTACCTGGCCGCCCGCGGCTACGGCGACGTCGAGGAGGTCGTCTCGGCGGAAGAGAGCCTGCTGTTCTCGCTGCCCAAGGAGCTGCGCCGCGACCTCAAGGCGGCCAAGGCCTCGGCGGCGCAGACCCTCTAGCCCACGGCACGTCGCTCGTCCCGCAGCTGGTCGTCGAGCAGCTCGACGGCGGTCAGGCTGCGCGGGGTGACCTCGACCGGCTCGGGCACCTCGAGCACGGTTCCGCTGAGGTCGAGGTCGTTCATCCGCCGCGCGGTCACCAGCACCCGTCGCTCGAGCGTGCCCACCATGGCGTTGTAGTCCTCGACCGAGCGCTGCAGGGTGCGGCCCAGCTTGGCGGTGTGGGTGCCGAGCGTCGCGAGGCGGCCGTACAGCTCGCGCCCCACCTCGAACAGCTCGCGCGCGTTGCCGGCCAGCGCGTCCTGCTGCCAGGCGTACGCGCAGGTGCGCAGCACGGCGAGCAGCGTGGCCGGCGAGGCCAGCACCACCCGGGCGTCCATGGCGTGCTCGTACAGCGAGGCGTCCGCGTCCAGGGCGGCCGCCAGGATCGCGTCGCCCGGCACGAAGCAGATGACCATCTCGGGCGTCGGGGTGAACGCCGTCCAGTACTCGCGCCCGGCCAGCACGTCGACGTGACCGCGCAGCGCCTTGGCGTGCTGGCCCAGCAGGCGCTCGCGCTCGGGCGGGTCGGCAGCGCCGGCGTCCAGGAACGCCGTGAGCGGGGCCTTCGCGTCGACGACGAGGTTCTTGCCGCCGGGCAGGTGCACGACCAGGTCGGGCCGCAGCACGGTGCCCAGCGGGCCGGTGACGCTGGGTTGCTCGGTGAAGTCGACACGGGCGAGCAGACCCGCTGACTCGACCACCCGGCGCAGCTGGGCCTCGCCCCAGGTGCCGCGCACGTTGGACGAGCGCAGCGCGCCTGCGAGCGAGGCGGTCTGCTGGCGCAGGGCCTCACCGGACGACACCACCGCCGTCAGCTGCTCGTCCAGCCGCGAGAACTGGTCGATCCGGTCGCGCTCGAGCTGGCCCACCTGTCGCTCGACCCGCACCAGGCCGTCGCGCAAAGGCCCGAGCACCGCCGCGACCTCGCGGTCGGTTCCGACGGCCGCCTCGAGGTCGACGACCCGCTCGCGCAGCAGGTCGCGCTCGGCCGCGGTGCCCGCGTGGGCGACGGCCAGCTGGGCGCGCACGGCCCAGCCGGTCACCAGCGCGCCCAGCACGGCGCCGACGGCCAGGGTGACGAGAGCGGTGAGCAGGTCCATGGCCGCGAGGCTGCCACTCGCCACCGACAGCGGGCTGGCGACACGGCCGTAGGGTGCGTTCATGTCGCAGAACCGCTGGCTCGCCGAGACCGGTGGGACCCACGGGCCCGAGTACGCGCAGCGGTTCCGCGACCTCGCCCAGGACGGTGTCGACGTCCACGGCGAGGCGCGCACGATCGACCGGCTGCTCCGCGAGGTCACCGGCGGCGGGGCCGGCCGGGTGCTGGACGCCGGCTGTGGCACCGGCCGGGTCGCGCTCGAGCTCGCCCGGCGCGGCCACGAGGTGACCGGCGTCGACGTCGACCCCTCGATGCTCGCCGAGGCCCGCTCGCAGGCGGGCGACGAGGGTCTGGCCGTCCACCTGGTCCAGGGTGACCTGGCTGGGCTGGGCGACCTGCTCGCCGCGCGCGTGGCGTTCGACGTGGTCGCCGCGCCGGGCAACGTCGTGGTCTACCTGACGCCGGGCACCGAGGCCGACGTCGTCGCGGCGATCGGCGGCGCGCTTCGCCCCGGCGGTCTGCTCGTGGCCGGGTTCGCGGCCGACCGGCACGTGGGCGTCGACGACTACGACGGCTGGTGCCGCGCGGCCGGGTTGACGACGGTGCACCTGTGGTCGACCTGGGACGGCGCGCCCCTCGCGGCGGGCGGCGACTACGTGGTGGGCGTGCACCGCCGGTAGGCTCCTGTCCCCGTGGCCCTCACCATCGGAATCGTCGGACTGCCCAACGTCGGCAAGTCCACCCTCTTCAACGCGCTCACGAAGAACGACGTGCTCGCGGCGAACTACCCCTTCGCGACGATCGAGCCGAACATCGGCGTGGTCGCGCTGCCCGACGAGCGGCTGGCGACGCTCGCCGAGATCCACTCCAGCGCGCGGATCCTGCCCGCGACGGTCTCGTTCGTCGACATCGCCGGCATCGTCAAGGGCGCCAGCGAGGGCGAGGGTCTGGGCAACAAGTTCCTCGCCACGATCCGCGAGGCGGACGCCATCTGCCAGGTGACCCGGGCGTTCGCCGACCCCGACGTCGTGCACGTCGACGGCAAGGTCGACCCGTCGTCCGACATCGAGACGATCAACACCGAGCTGATCCTGGCCGACCTGCAGACCCTCGAGAAGGCCGTTCCGCGGCTCGAGAAGGAGGTCAAGGGCAAGAAGACGGACGCGTCGATCCTTGCTGCAGCCGTTGCGGCACAGGCGATCCTGGAGCGGGGGACGACGTTGTTCGCCGGTGGCGGTGACATCGACCCGGCGGCGCTGCGCACCCTCGGGCTGATGACCACCAAGCCGTTCATCTACGTGTTCAACGTCGACGAGGACGGGCTGGGCGACGACGGGCTCAAGACCCGCCTGCGCGACCTGGTCGCGCCGTCCGAGGCGATCTTCCTGGACGCCAAGGTCGAGGCCGAGCTGACAGAGCTCGAGCCCGCCGAGGCCGCCGAGCTGCTGGCCAGCATCGGCCAGGACGAGTCCGGGCTCGACCAGCTGGCCCGCGTCGGCTTCGCGACGCTCGGCCTGCAGACCTACCTGACGGCCGGGCCGAAGGAGACGCGGGCTTGGACGATCCGCCAGGGCGCCACCGCCCCGCAGGCCGCCGGCGTGATCCACACCGACTTCCAGCGCGGCTTCATCAAGGCCGAGGTGGTCTCGTTCGACGACCTCGTCGCGACCGGGTCGATGGCCGAGGCCAAGGCCAAGGGCAAGGTGCGCATCGAGGGCAAGGACTACGTGATGGCGGACGGCGACGTCGTGGAGTTCCGCTTCAACGTGTGAACCGGCGCGTTCGCGTAGCTCGGAGGGGGTGTCACTCCCGCCAGTCCGTGCGGAGTCCGCACGTGGCTCGACCGGCACGACTGCGAGCACCGGGTCTGGTCCGGCGAGAAGTGGGGGGTCTGGTTCTGCGCCTGCAGCGACCCGAACGTCTGGACAGCGACGTGGTTGACTGTCGATATAATGGAGAATAACCTCAGTCACATGAGAACTGAGGCTCCGCTCCTCGCTCCGATCTTCCGGTCGGATGGTCAGGCGCGACTGCTCTCCACCTTGCTGCTCACCGGCGACGAGCTGAGCGTCACCGACCTGGCCAAGCGGGCCGGCATGGCCTACCCGACCGCGCACCGCGAGGTCGCGCGCTTGGTGGACGCCGGCATCCTGAGCGAGCGACGGGCGGGCCGTACGAGGCTGATCCGCACCAACGGTGGGAGCCCGCTGGTGGACCCCCTGCGCGAGATCCTCACGATCGCGACCGGCCCGGTGGTGATCCTGGCCGAGGAGCTTGCCCGCATCGACAGGATCGAGTCGGCGTTCCTCTACGGCTCCATCGCCGCGCGGATGCTCGGGGAAGCCGGTCCGGCACCGCACGACATCGACGTCATGGTGCTCGGTGAGCCTGACGTGGACGCGGTCTACGAGGCGTGCGCCCGGATCGAGACCGCGGTGCACCGTCCCGTGAACGCGACGATCCTCACCACTGAGGAGTTCGCCGCGCCCTCAGCCTTCCTGGACAACGTGCGCAGCGGCCCGGCGGTCGCCGTGATCGGGGAGCTGTCGTGGCGCTGACTCCGCTCTCCCGCGTCCAGCAGGCGACGGTCCTTGCGTTGGTCGAGGCGCGACGTCTCGACGTCGTTCCCGCAGACGTCGCGCGTGCGGCGTCGTTCCTGCGCCAGACCGCGGAGCGCCTGAACCAACTGTCGCTGCTCACCAGTGTCGTCGTCAGGTACGGCATTGCCCACGACGCCTGTCACGACACGGGCGAGGCGCTGCTGGCGGCGTACGGCTTCCGGACGACCAACGGGCCCCGCCAGCACGAGGCGCTCGGCCGTTATCTGCGTGCGGTCTTCGACAAGCCGCCGGCGGACAGGGCGGCGCGAGAGTTCGACCGCCTGCGACGCGCTCGCAACCAGGACCGCTACGAGGCGAAGCCGGTGGGTGCCGCGGCGACCGAGAAGGCCGAGCAGGTCGCCCGGACGCTGTTCGACGCCGCCCTCGCCAGAGGCATCTCGCCGTGACCCAGCAGTCCGCAAATAGTCCGCAAGAAGTCCGGCCGAGACCGACGATCGCCGACGACGTCCAACGCTCCCGCGAACGCGTTTGCGCAGGTCAGACCGCGTTTTCCGGCATCAGTCAGCGATGACCAACAACAGCCGAAACCCCGCGAGATCGTTCCGCTTCAACGTGTGAGCCGGCGCGGGTGGTTTCGCCAGCGCGCCCAGCCAGCGCGGCAGGGCACAATCTCCGGCATGGACCTGGACGACGTACTCGAGGAGATCAGAGCCGAGGTCGCGTCGTCGGTGGGCAAGGGTGTGGTCGCCGACTACATCCCCGAGCTGGCAGGGGTGGACCCGCAGCAGTTCGGGATGGCGGTGGTGATGAACACCGGCGAGGTCCACGTGACCGGTGACAGCGACGTCCCGTTCTCCGTCCAGAGCATCTCGAAGGTGTTCAGCCTCGGGCTGGTCATGACCCACGACAACAATCGGATCTGGGAACGAGTGTCACGGGAGCCGTCGGGCAACCCGTTCAACTCGATGTTCCAGCTCGATCAGGAGCGGGGCAAGCCGCGTAATCCGTTCATCAACGCCGGCGCCCTCGTGGTGACCGACCGCCTGCACAGCGCCACCGGCGACGCCCGAGCGGTCATGCGCGAGCTGCTCCGTCGGGAGAGCGGCAACCCCCTCGTCGACGGTGACCCGCGGATCGCCCGGTCCGAACACGACCACGGGCACCGGATCGCCGCGATGGCCAACCTGCTGGCCAGCTACGACAACCTCGAGTGTCCGATCGACGTGGTGCTGGAGCAGTACTTCTGGCAGTGCTCGCTCTCGATGAGTTGCCGCGAAGTCGCCCTGGCCGGTGGCTGGCTGTCCCGGCACGGCGTACGCGCGGACGGCACCAGGATGCTTTCGCTTCAGCAGACCAAGCGGATCAATGCGGTGATGCTCACGTGCGGGACGTACGACGCGGCCGGCGAGTTCGCCTACCGGGTGGGGCTTCCCGGCAAGAGCGGGGTCGGCGGTGGCATCCTCGCGGTGATCCCGGACAAGTGCACGATCTGTGTGTGGAGCCCGGCACTGGACCCCTCCGGCAACTCGGCGGCTGGTGTGGCCGCGCTGGACCTGTTCACGACCCGCACCGGTTGGTCGGTCTTCTAGCCCGCGACCGCACGCCTCAGGCGACGCAGGTGAAGTCGACGAGCCAGTGGCTGGCCGCCGAGTAGGCCAGGGGCGCTGCCCACGCCCCGAGAACCCAGGGCCAGGGGCTGCGAGCAAGGACGCTGACCGTGGTGCCGATGAGATAGGTGCCGACGGCCACCAGGGCGGGCACGACCAGTGCGGCTCCAGCCGGGGCACACAACGGAAGCATCAGCCAGGTGGTGGCCTCGAAACCGAGTCGGCCGGACGAGACCACGGCCAGCAGAGCGGGGAGCCAGAGCCCCACGACCGCGAGTGCGGCACACAGGTGCCTGATGGTCGAGGAGGTCTGAGGCCAGAGCCGAGAGCCGGATCGTGCCGCCATGAACGGCAGCAGCAGCGACGCCAGAAAGCCGATCAGGGGGACGGTGAAGGCCAGGACACCGGGCACCGCCAGCGCTGCAGCGCTGCGCACCTTGGCCAGATGTGGCGCTGCTTGGTTCGTGGGCATGCTCACGATGTGCTCCCTTGTCGGTTGCTCGCCACGCTATGACCTGGCCCACGTCCAGCGCCTGAGCACCCAGGCTCACATCGTGCGCCTCATGCGTCAGCGGGAGCCGGGAGGCAATCCGGCATCGGACCGTGCCGGGAAGGCCGGCCGGTCGTCGTACGTCGTTCGTTGTCGCGGACCCGGGGCTCGTAGTGGGTCTTGAACAGGAGGCTGACCAGCTCGCCCCTGCTCCGCGCGCCCGTCTTGCCGAACACCCGCTGAAGGTGCTTCTGCACCGTGTCTTCGGCGATGTCCAGCCGACGGGCCGCGACGGTCGTGGAGGCACCCCGGATGACGAGGCGAGTCACCTCCTGCTCGCGCGCGGTCAGTCCGTGAGCGCGCATCAGGATCGCGGCCAGGTGGGCTGGTTGGGCAGCCTCGAGGACGACGGCCGCCTGGCGCCCGGCAACCCCCTCGAGTCTGGTGCCGCGCAACGTGAGCCAGGCGCCGCTCGCCGTAGCGACCCGGACGAACGCCGACGTCGGGTCGGGACCGAGGGCGCTGCCCGCAACTGCCATCAGCGGCGCAGGTAGGGCATCGACGTCGCCGCCAAGCTCGCGCAGCCACGACGCGGCCGTGGGGGACGCAGACACCACGTCGAGCCTGTCGTCGAACACCACCAGGCCGGGAGCCTCGGGAAGGTCGGGTTCGGTTGCCTGCCCGGCCAGCAGCGCCTGCCGAGCGCCTTCAGCGAGCATGGGTGCGGCGGCGAGCGCGAAGTCGATCTCGTGGCGCTCGAACAGCGGACGTCCGGTCTCCCGGTAGAGGCCCAGGGCGCCCCACGGCTCGCCTTGGCGCGTTCGCAGGGCGACCACGAGTTCCTGCTCGCACCCGAACGGCTGCATCTCCTCGTGGTATTTGCGGGCGAGCTCCGGTCGGCCGCCCGTGGCGTCGTGAAGTGTGCCGAAGCCCTGGGACGACGCGAGGACCTCGGTCATGGAGTTGAAGTCCTGTTCGGCGTACTCGCGGCCCAACCACTCGGCGGGGATCTCGGGCAGCCCCTCCTGGAAGTGACTGGTCGTCAGCCTCGACTCCGGATCCACGGTGAAGAAGCATGGTGTCTCGAAGTGGGGTACGGCGGTCGCGAGCACGTCGGCACTCGCTCGCCACAGGGTCACCAGATCAGTGCCTGCGTGGCACGCGCGGTCGAGCCGATCCAGCAGGAGCGCGCGGTTGACCATCCTGCAGGAGTACCAGATTTCGGGAGTTTCCGTGCGGTGCAGCGTGGGTGAGGCTGACGGCATGGCGACGATCATCAGAGCGGGACAGGGTGAAGTGCTCGGGGCAGTGGACGGGTGCCGGGACAGATTCCTGGTGGACTCCAAGGACTGGGGCGGCCGGCTGGCCGTGGTTGAACACCTCCTGGCACCCAGGGCGATCGCCGCGCCCATGCACCGGCACACCCGGGAGGATGAGTTCAGTCTGATCCTGGAAGGCCGGGTCTGGTATCACGCGGCGGGCGAGGAACACGTCGCCGAGGTGGGTGACTTCGTGTTCAAGCCCCGTGGCGAGTGGCACACCTTCTGGAATGCGGCGGAGTCCCCGGCACGCGTGCTCGAGTTGATCACGCCGGGTGGTCTCGAGGAAGCATTTCGGCTCATCGGGACCGCTGGCGACGACGTCGACCTCGGCCCGCTCGTGGAGCCCTACGGTTGTGAGGGCGACTTCGAGGCGACCCAGCCGATCATCGCCAAGTACGGGCTGTCTTTCGG
>JBBQGB010000012.1:0-62386 GCA_038322575.1 Actinomycetales bacterium | reverse complement strand
TGGCAGCCCACGCGTATCGTTTACCTGGCCTCAAACGATCCCCCTGTCAGATTGGCTCTTGGTGAGCCTGCCGGCAACCTAGGGGCTTAGAAGGCGGTTTGCATAGTCCCGTGACGACTCTTTTTCAGTACTCAATCTTCCATTACCTACCTAGTCGTGGTGGTGTGTCCGGAAATCCGCAGGAGCTCAGACGGCCGTTATGCGGCTCTTCGCAGTTGAGGGTGTAGCCCGGGTCGGCGCGTCGGTCACGGGGTAGGTGTCGAGGTCTTCCGAAGATGGAGGTTCTGACGCCGCCCATCTGGAAGACCTCGACGTGTCTGACGCTACCTTCGCTTGCCCTGACCTGACTACGTTCTGCCGGTTGGATGAGCTCGGTCTGCGGGCCACCGGGCAGCGCCTGGAGCCCGGCCGTGCGGTGCTGGCGTGCCGGGTCGTGGATGACGACGGTTGGTGTCGCCGGTGCGGCTGCCAGGGCGCGCCTCGCGACAGCGTGGTGCGCCGCCTGGCGCACGAGCCGCTGGGGTGGCGGCCAACGACGTTGGAGGTCACGGTCCGCCGCTACCGGTGCACCGGCTGCGGGCACGTATGGCGCCAGGACACCAACAAGGCTGCGGCGCCGCGGGCCAAGCTGTCGCGAGCCGGCTTGCGGTGGGCGTTGGAAGGGATCGTGTGTCAGCACCTGAGCGTGGCCCGGGTCGCCGAAGGCCTCGGGGTCGCCTGGAACACCGCCAACGGCGCGGTCCTGGCCGAGGGCAAGCGGGTGCTCATCGCCGACCCCACCCGGTTCGAGGGGGTGGCCGTGATCGGCGTGGACGAGCACGTGTGGCGCCACACCCGCCGCGGCGACAAGTACGTCGCCGTGATCATCGACCTGACCCCGATCCGTTCCGGGACAGGGCCAGCGCGGCTGCTGGACATGGTCGAGGGACGGTCCAAGGCGGCGTTCAAGGCCTGGCTCGCCGACCGACCCCAAGCCTGGCGCGACGGGGTGCAAGTCGTGGCGATGGACGGGTTCACCGGGTTCAAGACCGCCACCACCGAGGAGCTGCCCGACGCCGTCGCGGTGATGGACCCCTTCCACGTGGTCCGTCTGGCCGGCGATGCACTGGACCGGTGCCGGCGACGGGTCCAGCAGGATCTGCACGGTCACCGCGGGCGGGCCGGGGACCCGCTCTACCGGGCCAGGCGGACCCTGCACACCGGCACCGACCTGCTCACCGACAAGCAGAGGACCCGGTTGACGGCCCTGTTCGCGACCGATGAGCACGTGCAGGTCGAGGCCACCTGGGGCATCTACCAGCGCATGGTCGCCGCCTACCGCGAACCCGACCGCACCCGTGGACGCGCCCAGATGCAGGCCGTCATCACCTCGGTCAGCGACGGCGTCCCGAAGGTGCTGACCGAGCTCATCACGCTAGGCCGAACCCTCAAGCAGCGCTCCGGCGACGTCCTGGCCTACTTCGAACGCCCCGGCACCAGCAACGGACCCACCGAAGCACTGAACGGCAGGCTCGAGCACCTACGCGGCATCGCCCTGGGCCTTCGCAACCTCACCAACTACATCGCCAGATCCCTCCTGGAGACCGGTGGATTCAGACCCCAACTGCACCCTCAACTGCGATGAGCCCGTTATGCACGCGAGGAGTCTTGGCCAACGTCTCGTGACGTCGGAAGAAGGTGCGTCGGGCCTGGCTCTATCCGCAGCGAGTTTCACCGGGAAGTTGGGCAGGATGCTCGTCGCTCGAACCGGGTATGCGGCCGGGTGAGCGCCCGGCCGCAGCACCAGGGAAGGCCGCCCCGAGTGACGGCCACAAGATCGGGGTCGGTGAAACCCCGTGACCACGTTCAAAAGCGCAAACGATCCGCCACTTGTGCATCGGGCGGCGTGGAGATGGCAGACCGATCTGCTGGGGACGGCAATAGCTACTTGTCCGCGAGTCCGCCGCAAGGTGAGAACGGTGTGGGGGCTTGGGGTTACGAGTGTCACGTTTCTCGCCCCCATCCCGGCAATCGATGTACGAGATTGCGTCACAGTGGGCGGTGTGCAGCGACTCGGGGCATGCTCTCTAGGAGCCACGCCCCCGGAACCCGCATCCACATTGGACCGACGCCGAATCCGCTTGCCCCCCCGAGGACCCACTTCGCCAGACGCGCGCAACCGAGCATCGTGGGGCGCGTCCGGCCGCACGTCCCTAGGCGGTCCAGACCGAGGGGTCCGGGCCCGCCGGCACGATGCCGGTCGGGTTGATGGTGTCGTGGGTGACGTAGTAGTGGCGCTTGATGTGGTCGAAGTTGACGGTGTCACCGAAACCATTCAGCGAGAACAGGTCTCGGGCATAACGCCAGAGGTTGGGAAACTCGGTGATCTTCTGCCGGTTGGTCTTGAAGTGGCCGTGGTAGACGGCGTCGAAGCGCACCAGCGTGGTGAACAGGCGGACGTCCACCTCGGTCACGCGGTCGCCCATAAGGAACCTGCGGTCGGCCAGCCGCTGCTCCAGGACGTCCAGCCGGGCGAACAACCGTTGGTACGCCTCGTCGTAGGCCTGCTGGGTGGTCGCGAACCCGCAGCGATACACCCCGTTGTTGACGTCGCGGAACACCTCGTCGATCACGACGTCCATCTCGGCGCGCATCGACTCGGGGTACAGGTCGGGAGCGCTGTCACGGTGCAGCGCGCACCACTCGGTCGACAGGTCGAGCGTGATCTGGGGGTAGTCGTTGGTGACGACCAGACCCGTTGCGGTGTCGACGATGCAGGGAACCGTGACCCGCCCCTCGTACGTCGGGTCGGTGCGCAGGTAGGGCTCGGACAGGAACTCGGCGCCGAGAACCGGGTCGCGGTGCCCCTCGTCCAGCCAGAACCGCCAGCCGCGCTCGTCGCGCACCGGGTCGACGACGGCCAGCGAGATCGCGTCCTGCAGGCCGAGCAGCTCGCGGACGATGACCGAGCGATGCGCCCACGGGCAGGCCAGCGAGACGACCAGCCGGTACCGGCCGGCCTCGACCGGCCAGCGGCCCTGCGCGTCAGGACCCTCGCCGGGGCCGCTGGCGCTGTCGGCGGCGATCCGGTCGGTGAACCGGTTGCCCTGGCGCTTCCACTCCCCGCCGGCGGTCTCGGTACCGAACTGACCGGTCTTGGCTGCCTGGGTCGTCATGGCGAGAACGCTACGCCCCGATGTCGGGGTGCAGTCCCAGCACCTGCAGCAGCCACGGTCCGCGGCGCCCGAGGTTCAGCCTCGGCAGGTCGGCGAGCGACACCCAGGCCGCCGCGGACGTCGAGCCACCGACGTCCAGCACCCGCGGTTCGCGCACCTGCTTGACATCGGCGGTGTAGACGATCCCGATGCCGTGGAAGTCCTCGAGCCGCCCCGAGGGCGCCATGCCGGTGAACCGCCACGAGTCGACGTGCAGCAGCCGCGGTGCGATCAGGCGGTGGGCGGTCTCCTCGTGCACCTCGCGCAGCACGGCGTCTCGGGGTGACTCCCCCGGGTCGACGCCGCCGCCGGGCAGCGTCCACGCCCCGGGCGCGGGCGTGGCCTCGGCCAGCTGCGTCATCAGCACCCGGTCGGCGTCGCGCACGATGGCGTACGCCGCCACGCGCCGAAAGCGCACCGCCGGCCGGCCGTCGTCCGGGCCGACCTCGGGCCTGCCCGTGGGGTCCGGCCGGACCCGGAGAGTGAGGACCAGGACGTCGTCGACCACGTCCGCGGCGTGGGGGGCGACCACCTCGACCGCCTCACCGACCGCCCGGCTGGCCGCCTGCGCGGGCGACTCGCCGTGCAGCAGGGCGACGTCGGGCCACTGCCGCTCGGCCGTCGTCGGCCGCACCACGATCCGCGGCGTGGGCGTGGTCGGGTCGGGCACCCGCCGAACCTACCCGCCGCTCGCGTCACGGCGCCGGGCGGTGCGATCGTCACTACGGTTGACGCATGCCGGCACCACCGATCCGCTCGCGACCGATCTACCTGACTGCGCTGCGGGTGTTCCGGCGGATGCCCGCCCCGCTGCGCCGGGCCGCGGTGCGCGCCGGGACCCCGGGCTTCACCGTCGGTGCCGTCTGCCTGCTCGAGCGCGACGGCATGCTGCTGATGCTGCGCCAGCCGCACCGGGTCGGCTGGAGCCTGCCCGGGGGGCTGCTCGACCGCGGCGAGTCGGCCGCGGACGCCGTCCAGCGCGAGCTGGTCGAGGAGATCGGGGTGCGGGTGCGCGTCGGGCGGCCGGTGACCGTCGTCGTCGACGCCCCGCTGCGCCGGGTCGACGTCGTCTACCGGGTGCAGGTCGAGGGCGAGATAGGCGAGCGCGCCGGGGGCGAGGCGACCACCGCGCGCTGGCTCGACCCCGCCGACGTCACCGAGGTCGACGGTCCGACCCGGCAGATCCTGGCGGCGGCGCGCGACGTCAGCGACCCGGGCGGGTACGCCGGGCGCGTCCTCCCCTGATGCCGCTGGCCGGGGTGGTCCTGGCCGCCGGACGCGGCACCCGGCTACGCCCGCTGACCGACCTGCTACCCAAGGCCCTGTGCCCGGTCGACGGCGTGCCCCTGGTCGACCTGGCGATCGCCCGCGTGGCACCGCACGTCGAACAGGTCGCCGTCAACGCCCACCACCGCGCGGCGCAGCTGGCCGACCACGTCGAGGGGCACGCGCACGTCTCGCTCGAGCACCCCGAGGCGCTCGGCACCGCCGGGGCGCTGGGCCGGCTGCGGGACTGGCTGGACGGGCGCGACGTCCTGCTGACCAACGCCGACGCCTACCTGCCCGGCACGCTGGAAGACCTCGTCGGCGGGTTCGACGGCGAGCGCTGCCGGCTGCTGGTGACCGAGCTCGACCCGGGCGTGCGCGGCGACTTCACCCGGGCTGGGCGCCCCGTGCGGTACGTCGGGGCGTGCGTCCTGCCGTGGCCGCTGGTGGCGGGGCTGGCCGCCACCCCCAGCGGCCTGTACGAGGTGCTGTGGCGCGACCTGGCCGCCGCGGACCGGCTCGACCTCGCCGTCACCACCGGCACCGTCGTCGACTGCGGCACCCCGGCCGACTACCTGCGGGCGAACCTGCTGGCCAGCGGCGGACGCAGCGTGGTCGGGGCGGGCGCCGTCGTCGAGGGTGTCCTGACGCGGTGCGTCGTCTGGGACGGCGCGTACGTCGGGCCGCGCGAGCACCTGGTGGACGTCGTCCGGGCGGGTGACCGCTCGCGCCCGCTGACGGTCCACGCGGCCCCTTGACCGTTCACTGACCAGGTGTTCACCGCAGCGACGCCGGCCATTCGCCCGGCCGGCCCCTGGCGACACCAGGCTCGCTGCCACCCGTCCCGCCTCGGAGGTCCTCATGGCCAGCTCGCTCCCCCGCCTCACCGCCGCCCTGCTCGCCGGCGCCGCCCTCGTCTCGGCCGGCGCCTCGACGTACGACCGCGAGGACCGCGGCGACGCCGGCGTCTATCGCATCGCGCTGAACGGCGACATGCCGTACGGCGACCGCGGCCGCGCCGAGTACCCCAACGTGATCAAGGAGATCAACGCCTTCCGGTCGGCGTTCACGCTGTTCGACGGTGACACCAAGAGCGGCTCCGAGAAGTGCCCGGACTCGTTCTACCCCGCCAACAAGGCGGCGTACTGGGACGTCTACGAGCAGCCGGCCCTGTATGCCGTCGGCGACAACGAGTGGACCGACTGCGACCGGGCCAGCAACGGCGGGTACGACACGAACAGCCGCCTCGCGATCATCCGGCAGACCTACTTCGCGACGCCCTACAGCCAGGGCCAGCGCAGACTGCGGGTCGAGCAGGCCCCGGGCTACCCCGAGATCCAGCGGTTCACCAAGGGCAAGGTCACCTACGTCGTCCTGCACGTGACGGGCAGCAACAACAACTACCCGGTGCTGGACGCGGCGGGCACGCCGGTGCTGGACTCGCAGGGCCGGGTCGACGGTGACGCCGCCGAGGCCGCGTCCCGTGACGCGGCTAACCAGGCCTGGCTGCGGCAGTCGTTCGAGCTGGCCAAGGCCCAGAGGTCGGTGGCCGTCATGGTCGTGCTGCAGGCGGACATGGACTGGTACCACCAGTTTCCGCTGACGCCTGGCACGACGGACGGTTTCGCGGCGACGAAGAAGACCCTGCTGCAGCAGAGCGTCGGATTCGCCGGGCAGGTCGTGCTCGTCAACGGCGACTCGCACAGCTTCGTCGTCGACAAGCCGCTGGCCGACACCAAGGGCGAGACGGTCGAGAACTTCACCCGCGTGCAGACCTTCGGCAGCGCTCAGAACCACTGGGTCAGCGCCGACGTCGACCCGCGCGACCCCCAGGTCTTCACCTTCCGTCAGCACATCGTCACGGCCAACCTCGCCGACCACACCGGCGCCATCGGCTGACCCGCGCCGGCGGCCGATCGGTACCGCCACACCGACGGGCAGAACCTCGCTCCTGCGGCGCCCCCCGTGCTCACCGCGGTGCCGTTCCGGGACTTGTGCCTGTCGGTGTGGCGACCTGACCTACGCTTCCCCCACCAGCGACTCGGGGGGCGGAATGCGGCGACGACGGCGGGCCGGCTCGGCCGCGCTGGCGGTGCTCGCCGCACTGGCGGTCGGCGCCTCCACCCGCGGTGACGTGACACCACCTCCCCCGCTCTACAGCGAGGGCGTCGCCGCCGGGCCGGACGGCGAGCCGGTCGCGGTGCCGCCGGGCGTACGAGGTGCGCCACTGCCGGCGTGGGCCACCCGGAGCCAGCGGTACGCCGACCTGCGGGCCGACGCGCTGAGAGACCTCGACCTGATGCTGCTGGACGGCGGCGCTCGGGACGGCGCGGTGCTGGCCGGGCTGCGGGGTCCGTGGCGCTACACCTGGACCCGCGACTGCGCGTGGGTCGCAGCCGCGCTGGCGGTCTCCGGGCGCCCCGACGACGGGCTGCGGGTGCTCATGGCGATCCAGCGCCAGGAGCAGCGCCGCTTCGACCTCGGCCTGCCCGGGTGGCAGGGCCGCTACCTGCCCGATGGATCTGGTGGGACGCCGGACGACCGGGGGGCCCAGCTCGACGGCCCCGGCTGGGTGCTGTGGGCGACCTCGGTCTGGGCCGCGTCGACCGCCGACCCGCGGGCCGGGCTCGAGGCCCTGCGGCCGCTGGTGGTCGCGGCGGCTGCCACCGCCGTCGGCAGCGTCGACCCGGGGACGGGTCTGCCCCGGCCCTCGATGGACTACTGGGAGATGCCGACCCAGGTGGGCACCCTCGGGGTCGCCGCACCCGTGCTCGCGGGACTGCGGTCGGCCGGGCCGCTGCTGGACGACCTCGACCTGCCCGCCCGGGCCGCGGCCACGCGGCAGGCGGCCGCGCGCCTCGACCGGGCCGTCGAGCGCACGTTCGGCGCGCGGGGCTACCCGCGCCGGTCCACCGGCGGGGCACGCGACACCTCGGTGGCCTGGCTCACCCCGCCCTTCGCGCCAGCACGGGCCTCGTCGCTGCGCGCCCGTGACGCCGCCTTCGCGGCCGCGGGCCGCCCGGTGGGCGGGGTCGCGCCCGGTGCCGCGTGGGAGGACAACGGGGTCGCCTGGACGCCCGAGACCGCGGCGTTCGCCCTGTCGTTCGCGGCTTCGGGCGAGCCCGAGCGGGCCGAGGCGCTGCTGGACTGGCTCGAGGCGCACCGGACGTCGACGGGCTCGCTGCCCGAGAAGGTGGGGCCGGACGGCGGCCCGGCGTCCGTGGCTCCGCTGTCATGGACCGCAGCGGCGGTGCTGCTGACCCTGGCCGAGCTGGCCGGACACGGCCCGGTTGTCCCGCGCTAGTCGTCCACCTCCGCGGCCAGCACCAACCACGGGTTCGCCTGCGAGACAGGCACTCTGGCCTTGGCCAGCTGCTCGTACCCGTATGCGATCGACAGCAGCCGGGCCTCGCTCCAGGCGTCGGCCATGAACGTCACCCCGAAGGGACGTCGGCCGTGGGCACGCACACCGGCGGGAACCGTGACGCTCGGGTGGCCGGCGCGCGCCCCCACGCCACAGCCCTCGGCACCCGGGACGAGAAGCGCGGCGGCGTCGTACGCGGCGAGGACGGCGTCGATCCCGTGCTCCCCCGCGATCGCGGCGTCGCGCGCCCGCAGCGCCGCGTACGAGTCGGCGTCCGCGCGATGGTCGACCGCGAGCGCCTCCTCCAGGACCGCCTGGCCGTACTTCAAGGCGACGGTGGCGTGGTCGCGGTTGTAGGCCACGACACCGGCCAGGTCGCGCACCGGCGGGTCCGGCACCGTCGCGAGGTAGGCCGCCAGTGCTGGCCCGAACTCGTGCAGCAGCACCGGCAGCTCGTCGGTCTGCACCAGGGCCGGCACCGGCACCAGCACGACGCCCGCACCCTCGAGCACCTGCCTGGCCTGCTCGAACAGCTCGAGGTCGGCCTGGTGCACGTCGTCGGGCAGCTCCGGGACGGCGAGCCGCAGGCCCTGCAGCGCAACGGATCCCAGTTGCTCGACGTAGTCGAGTGCGACCGGCCGACCGGCCACGGTGGTCGCCGCGTCCCGGTCATCGGGCCCGGCCATCGCCGTGAGCATCACGGCTGCGTCGTGGACGGTGCGCGTCATCGGGCCTGCGGTGTCCTGGCTCGGCGCGATCGGGATAATCCCGCTGCGGCTCACCAGCCCCACCGTGGGCTTGACCCCGACGACCCCCTGCATCGACGCCGGGCACACGATCGAGCCGTCGGTCTCCGTGCCGACGGTGAGCGTGGCCAGCCCGAGCGCGGCGGCGGCACCAGACCCGCTGGACGACCCGCACGGGGTGATCGTCGTGTCGTACGGGTTCTCGACCTGGCCGCCGAGCGAGCTGTACCCGCTCGGCATCTCGTTCGCCATGAAGTTCGCGAACTCGGTGAGGTTGGTCTTGCCGAGGATGACCGCACCGGCGTCGCGAAGCCGCGTGACCAGCCCAGCGTCACGGCCAGGGACGTTGTCGCGCAACGCGACCGACCCTGCGGTCGTCGGCAGCCCGGCCACGTCGACGTTGTCCTTCACCAGCACGGGGACACCATGCAGGGGGCCGCGCGGGCCGGTCGCCGCGCGCTCGGCGTCAAGGGCCCGCGCCTCGTCGAGCGCACCCGGCGCCAGGCAACGGACCGCGCGCACCAGCGGGTCGTACCTCGCGATCCGGTCGAGGTAGGCCAGCACCAGCCGCTCGGCGGTCAGGGTGCCGGCGTCCATGGCCTGCTGGACGTCGGCGACCCCGGCCGTCTCGAGGTCGATCGGCAGCGCCGCTGAGGAAGAGGTCACGGCCAGGACCTTAGCCCGGGCACGGCGGGCCTCGCCTGGCTCAGTAGGAGTAAACGTAGTCGCGGGTCACGGCGGTGTCCGAACCCTGCCAGCTCGTCGCGGTCGCCTCGCAGGCCAGGTAGTGACCGTCCAGCGCCGTCATCGCGTCCGGGGTGATCGTGTACGTGGGTCCGGTGCCCAGCAGCTGGGCAGCACTGGTCAACCCACCCGAGGTGTACGACGGCTCGACGGCCCAGCGGTAGGAGACGGTCGCGTCAGTCACGGCCCCGACGCTGCACGTCGCCGTCACGCCGGCAGCCGCCTGGCCACCCGAGTCGTAGGAGATCGAGGCGTAGATGCTGGGCGGCGTGAGTCCCCCGACGTAGACCTCGCCCTGCGTCGTCGATGAGCCCATCGCATTGCTGCTCACGACCGAGCAACCCAGGGACGCCCCCGCCACCTGCCGCACCACGTCATCGGTCAACGTCAGGGTCGACCCGGTCGCCAGCGTCTTGCGGGAGCCGTACACGTCGGCGTACCACTGGACCGTCGTCACGTCCACCGGCTGGGTGTACCCGGGAGCCGCGCAGGTGACGGTCGCGCCGCGCGCCTCGTCTGCGCTGACGCCGATGCTGAGGCCGGTGATCGAGGCGCTTTCATAGGTGCTGGGCGCTTCGACCGCGGTCACGGCAGCGTTGCTGGTCCGCGCTCCGGCGTCCGACCGCGCGGTGACCGTGCAGGTCAGCCGGGAGTCCGCGTCTGCCGCGGTCACCTGGTACGTCGACCCCGTCGCGAGGGCGCCGGACCCGTCGCGCGACCACGACGTGCGCAGCGACCGGGTGTTGCGGCTCCACCGACCGGTGGCGCAGGTGAGCGAGGAACCCAACGAGACCGTGCCCGAGATCCCGGCCGGGGACTCCAGCACCGGCAGGGCCTGGTTGTCGGTCGCCGCCAGCGTCGGCAGCGCCCGACGGGCCGAGGCGATCCAGGTGGAGTAGTTGCCGACGGACGTGAACACGGTCGGCACCTTGACCGCGCAGCCGCGCGCACCGAACGACGTCACGCCCACGACGTAGGGGACGCCGTGGCTCGTGACGACGAGGGGGCCTCCGCTGTCACCGCTGCACGCGCCCGAGTAGGTGTTGGTCGTAGCGACGAAGCGCCCCGCCGCCAGCATCAGCGCCGGGCGGAAGGTCGCCCCGAACGCCGACTGCGCGGCCCGGGTCTGCGGCACCACACGAGCGGCCAGGAGATTGCCGGTGAGCCGGTTGTTCTGGTTCACGCCCCAGCCGTAGAGCGTCAGCGCCGGGGGCCGGCGGCTGCGGATCGCCGTGGCCAGGGCCGCACCTGCCAGCCTGGGGTAGGCGCGCAGGCCCAGGCCGTAGAGGGGACGGACGATCGCCACGTCGTTGACGAACTGGCGGGTGCTGTAGCCGGGGTTCTCGCGCACAGCCTCCAGCGGGACCAACCGCCCGCGCGAGAGCACGTCCGCGCCGATCTTGACGTAGTAGAAACCGCGATCCTCGACGCAGTGCGCCGCGGTCATGACCTCACGGTTCGACAGCGCGGTCCCGCTGCAGATGAACTGCGGTGCGGTGCCGGCGTCCGGGCTCCAGTACACCGACACCGCCCACGGCACGGTGGCCGATGGGCGTACGACGTTGCTGCCGAACGTGACCGCCGAGGCGGGAGCCGCCCCACCCCCCGCGATCAGCGCGACGAGCGTGGACGCAGCGAGGACGGACAGCAGGCGACGAAGCACGTGAACAGGACCCCCGGGAGACGTCGGGTCGATGGTGTCGACCCGGTGGCCGCCGTGTGACGCCACGTCGGCCGGGGCTCAGGCTAGGTGCCCGGTCGCTCCCGCGTACGGCTTTCGCCCGATGTGCTGCCAGTGCGGCCGGTCACTCCCACTCGATGGTGCCCGGTGGCTTGCTGGTGACGTCGAGCACGACCCTGTTTACCTCGGCCACCTCGTTGGTGATGCGGGTCGAGATCCTGGCCAGGACGTCGTAGGGCAGGCGCGTCCAGTCGGCGGTCATCGCGTCCTCGCTCGATACCGGCCGCAGGACGACCGGGTGGCCGTAGGTGCGCCCGTCCCCTTGCACGCCAACGGATCTGACATCCGCGAGCAGCACGACGGGGCACTGCCAGATCGCGTGGTCGAGCCCGGCTCGGGTGAGCTCGTCGCGCACGATCAGGTCGGCGGCGCGCAGGGTGGCCAGCCGTCCGGCGGTCACCTCGCCCACGATCCGGATGCCGAGGCCCGGCCCGGGGAACGGCTGGCGGGCCACGATGACCTCGGGGACGCCGAGCTCGAGACCGACAGCGCGCACCTCGTCCTTGAACAGCATGCGCAGCGGCTCGACGAGCTCGAACTGCAGGTCGTCGGGCAGCCCGCCGACGTTGTGGTGGCTCTTGATGGTCGCCGCGCCCTCGCCGCCACCGGACTCGACGACGTCCGGGTAGAGCGTGCCCTGCACGAGGAACTTGACCGGGTGGCCGTCGGCGGCGGCCTCGCCGGCCACCTCGCGGGCGGCCTGCTCGAACGCGCGGATGAACTCGCGGCCGATCGCCTTGCGCTTGTCCTCGGGGTCGGTGACACCGGCCAGCGCGTCCAGGAAGCGCTCCTTGGCGTCGAAGACCTTGAGCGAGACACCGGTGGCGTCGACGAAGTCGCGCTCGACCTGCGCGGCCTCGCCCTCGCGCAGCAGCCCGTGGTCGACGAAGACGCAGGTCAGCTGGTCACCGACCGCCCGCTGCACCAGGGCGGCCGCCACCGACGAGTCGACGCCGCCCGAGAGCCCGCAGATGACCCGCGCGTCGCCGACCTGGGCGCGCACCCGGGCGACCAGCTCGTCGGCGACGTTGCCAGCGGTCCACGACTGCTCGATGCCGGCACCGCGGGTCAGGAAGTTCTCGATCACCCGCTGGCCGAACGTCGAGTGCACCACCTCGGGGTGCCACTGCAGCCCGTAGAGCCGGCGGGCGTCGTCCTCGAACGCCGCGACCGGCGTCCCCACCGTCTCGGCGGTGACCCGGAACCCGGCGGGTGCGGCGTCGACGCTGTCGCCGTGGCTCATCCACACCGACTGCTCGACCGTCTGCCCGTGGAACAGGGTAGACCCCTCGGGTGCGACGCGGGCGTGCGTGCCGCCGTACTCGCGCTGACCGGTGTGGGCGACCTGCCCCTGAAGGGCCACGGCCATCGCCTGGAACCCGTAGCAGATCCCCAGCACCGGCACCCCGGCCGCGAACAGGGCCGGGTCGACGCGCGGGGCGCCGTCCTCGTACACGCTGCTGGGGCCGCCCGAGAGGATGATCGCCGACGGGTTGCGCTCGAGCATCCGGGCGACGGGCATGGTGTGGGGCACGACCTCGCTGTAGACGCTGGCCTCGCGGACGCGCCGGGCGATCAGCTGGGCGTACTGCGCCCCGAAGTCGATGACGAGGACGGGGCGGGACTCCAGGTCGGGCGCGTCGCTCACGCGGTCAGGGTATCGGCGTCGCGCGCCTGCACCTCGCGCGCGACCTTGCGCTCCATGACGAACGAGAAGAACGGCACGACACCCGCCAGCATCACGCCGACCGTCTTGACCAGCGGCCACCGCACCTTGAACCCGAGATCGACCGTGGTGACGAGGTAGAGCATGTAGAGGACCCCGTGGATCGGGCTCCACCACGCGAGCGACTCGTTGTCGAACCCGTAGTGCAGGACGATCTCGAGGCACAGGACCAGCAGCCCGATGCCGACGACCACCGCCATGACCTTGAAGCGCCGCAGCGCCGAACCGACCTGCGGGGTCATCCGATGGCCACCCTCTCGTCGACGCCCTGCCGGTCGGCCGACCGGTCGAGCTGCTCCTGCCGCACCATCTTCCACCACAGCACCAGCGCGAACCCCGCGAACAGCCACCACTGGACGGCGTAGGCGGCGTTGCGCCAGGCGATGCCCTGCGGCACGACCGCCGGCGCAGGCACCCGCTGCGGGCCGCTCGCGACGCCGGACTCGGTCGCCGCGAGCACGTACCCGTTGTAGATCGGCGCACCCCAGCGGTTGACCAGGTCGGCCGCGTCCACCTGCTGCAGCTGACCCGGGGGCAGGGCGGCCGCCCGGTCGGCCGGCGGGTCGTCCGGCTGCAGGATGCCCTGGACGGTCACCCGGCCCGCCGGCACGGACGTCGCCCGCGCCCCCGCGTCGTCCGCCGAGGCCACCCAACCCCGCACGACGGGCAACCACGCGCCCGCCTCGGTGCGCAGGCCCGTGACCACCCACAGGCCGGTCCTGCCGCGCTGCAGCCGCTCGGGCACCAGCACGGTCGTGGTCGCGTCGTAGGTGCCCGTGGCGCTCACCTGACGGCCGTCGGCCTGCCCGGTGAAGGACCGCTGAGGCATCAGCACCCGGTCGAGCGGGACGGCGGGGCGGGCCCGCAGCTCGCGGGCGGCGGCCTGCGCGCCCCGGTCCCTCGCAACCCCCAGCTGCCACGAACCCAGCCAGCCGAACACGACGCACACCGCGAGGACCAGCGCGAGCAACGCCAGCCAGCGGGGTCGGAGCGCGGTCCGCAGCACCCCTCGACGGTACGGCGTCACCGGTAAACCCGTTGGGAGGGGTAGTCAGCAGGGCCTACCGTGGTGCATCATGCGCGCCCTCCCCTACGACGACCCGGGTCGACCCGACCTGCGCACCCCCGGGCGCTTCCTGTGGTGGATCGCCGCGCAGCAGAAGGCACCTCTGGCGGCCGGGCTGCTCTGGGGCACCGTCTGGATGGTCTCGCAGGCGCTGATCCCGGTCGCGGTCGGCCGCGGCATCGCGCACGGCGTGGTGGACGGCGACGGGCGCGCACTGCTCACGTGGTCAGGCGCCGTCCTGCTGCTGGCGCTGGTCCAGGCCGGGGCCGGCGTGCTGCGCCACCGGTGCGCCGTCGCCAACTGGCTGCAGGCGAGCTTTCGCGCCGCCCAGCTGATCGGCCACCACACCGCGCTGACCGGTGAGGCCCTGCCGCGTGCGGTGCCCACCGGCGAGGTCGTCTCGACCGTCAGCAACGACGCGATGCGCCTCGGCGGGGCGTTCGACGTCAGCGCCCGGTTCGCCGGGGCGATCGCGAGCTACGTCGTCATCGCCGTCGTGCTGCTGCGCATCTCGACCGGGCTCGGGCTGCTCGTGCTCATCGGGGTGCCGCTGCTCACCGCGGGCCTCGGCGTGCTGGTGAAACCGTTGCAGCGCAGGCAGTCCGCCCAGCGCGAGCAGTCCGGCAAGCTGACCACCCTCGGCGCCGACACGGTCGCGGGCCTGCGGGTCCTGCGCGGCATCGGCGGTGAGCAGACCTTCGTCGAGCGCTACCGCCGCCGCTCCCAGCAGGTGCGGGCCCGTGGCGTGCAGGTGGCCGGGGTGCAGGCCACCCTGGACGCCGCCCAGGTGCTGCTGCCCGGCGTCTTCGTCGTCCTGGTCACCTGGCTCGGCGCACGGCTCGCAGTGCAGGGGCGCATCGACCTCGGCGACCTGGTCACCTTCTACGGCCTGTCGGCGTTCCTCGTCACCCCGCTGCGCACCGCCACCGAGGCGCTCGACAAGGTGACCCAGGCCCACGTCGGGGCACGCAAGATCATCGCGGTGCTGCGCGTCACCCCCGGCGTGCTCGACCGCACCGGCCACCAGCGCTCGGACCCCGTGACGGACGCGGCGCTGCACGACCCCACCTCAGGCGTCACCTTGCGCCCCGGGGTCATGACCGCCGTCGTCTCGGCCCGGCCCGAGGAGTCCGCCGCCCTCGCCGACCGGCTCGGTCGGTTCGCCGAGGTGCCCTCGTCCCCCGTGCTGATCGGCGCCGACCGGATCGACGTCCTGCCGCTGGCCTCGGTGCGCCGGCACGTCGTGGTCAGCGAGAGCGACCCGCGGCTGTTCTCCGGCCCGCTGCGCGAGCAGCTGGTCGGGGCCACCGGCGCGGACGACGCCGCCGTCCTGCGTGCGGTCGACACCGCCGCCGCCCACGACGTCCTGGACGCGCTGCCGGCGGGCCTGGACAGCGACGTCGAGGAGCGCGGCCGCTCGTTCAGCGGCGGCCAGCGCCAGCGCCTCACCCTGGTGCGCGCCCTGCTCACCGAGGCGCCGACCCTGGTGCTCGTCGAGCCCACCAGCGCGGTCGACGCCCACACCGAGGCCCGCATCGCCGAGCGGCTGCGCGCCCACCGCGCCGGCCGCACCACGGTCGTGATGACCGCCAGCCCGCTGCTGCTCGACCAGGTCGACCACGTCGTCTTCCTGGACGGCGGCGAGCTGGCTGCCGAGGGCACCCACCACGAGCTGCTGGCCACCCACCGGGACTACCGACGCACCGTCGTCCGCGGGGAGGACGAGTGAGCACCAGCCTGCCCGTCGCCGGGCCCGACACCGTCCGCCGCGAGGCGACGCTGCTGCTGCGCGAGCACCGGCGCAGCCTCGCCGGGGTGCTGGGGCTGCACGGCCTGGCCGCGGTCGCCGGGTTGGCCGGCCCCGCGCTGCTCGGCCGGCTCGTCGACGACGTGCGCCGCGGGGTCGGCATGGATTCCGTCGACCGCATCGCCCTGGTGCTGGCGACCGCGATCGTGGTCCAGACCGCCCTGACCTGGGCGGCGCGCCGGCAGTCGTTCGTCCTGGGCGAGCAGGTGTTCGCCGAGCTGCGCGAGCAGTTCGTCGAGCGCGTCGTGGCCCTGCCGCTGTCGACGGTCGAGCGCGCCGGCACCGGCGACCTCGTCACACGCACCACGCGCGACGTCGACGCCCTCTCGCACACCGTACGCTTCGCCGTCCCGACGATCCTGGTGGCCGGCCTCACGACCGTGCTGACCGTGGCGGCCGCGTTCGTCACCGGTGCGCTCGTCGCGCTCGCGATCGTCGTCGGTGTGCCACTGCTTTGGGTGGGCACCCGGTGGTACCTGCGTCGCGCGCCCGCCGGGTACCTCGCCGAGATGGCCTCGTACGCCGTCCTGAACGGCACGGTCACCGAGAACGTCGACGGCGCCCGCACCGTCGAGGCCCTCTCGCTCGGCCGCGAGCGGCGCCGCCGGGTCGACCGCGACCTCGAGCGCAGCTACCGCGCCGAGCGCTACACGCTGTGGCTGCGCACGGTGTGGTTCCCCACGGTCGAGGTCGGCTACTTCCTGCCGGTCGCCGCCACGCTGCTGTGGGGCGGGTGGCTGGCCTCGAACGGGCACGCCACCGTCGGGCAGGTCACCGCCGTCACGCTGTACGTGCTGCAGCTGATGGACCCCGTCGACCAGCTGCTGTCCTGGCTGGACGAGATCCAGGTCGGCGCCTCGGCGTACGCGCGCATCATCGGCATCGGCGACGTGCCGGACGACCGGACGCCGACCGGCGCGGTCCCGGCCGACGACCTGATCCGGGCGCGCGACGTCCGGTACGCGTACCGCGAGGGGCACGACGTCCTGGACGGGATCTCGCTCGACCTGCGCCCCGGCGAGCGGTTGGCCGTCGTCGGGCCCTCGGGCGCCGGCAAGTCGACGCTGGGCCGGCTGCTCGCCGGCATCCATGGCCCCCGCACCGGCTCGGTCGAGGTCGGCGGCGTCCCGCTGGTCGACCTCACCCTCGAGCAGCTGCGCGGTCACGTGGCGCTGGTCACCCAGGAGCACCACGTCTTCGTCGGGTCGCTCGCCGACAACCTGCGGCTCGCCCGTCCGCTCGTCGACGACGCCGACCTGCGCGCAGCCCTGGACGCCGTCGACGCGCTGGACTGGGCCGACCGCCTGCCCCAGGGCCTGGACACCGAGGTCGGCTCGGGCGGGCACGAGCTCACCCCGCCGCAGGCCCAGCAGCTGGCGCTGGCGCGGCTGGTGCTGAACGACCCGCACACGCTGGTGCTCGACGAGGCGACGTCGCTGCTCGACCCCCGGGCGGCGCGCCACCTCGAGCGCTCGCTGTCGGCCGTGCTCGACGGCCGCACCGTCCTCGCGATCGCCCACCGGCTGCACACGGCGCACGACGCCGACCGCGTCGCTGTCGTCGAGGACGGCCGGATCAGCGAGATCGGCACCCACGACGAGCTGATCGCGGCCCGCGGGCCGTACGCGCGGCTGTGGGCCTCGTGGACCGACACCCCGGTGGCGTCCGAGCGGCCCTGACCGCCCACGGACCGGCTCGGCGGGAAGGATCCCGGACGGCGGCACGTTGTCGCCGCTGCTGTTCGCATCCCCGTCGAGAGGAACTCACGCTCATGCCCACACGCACCGCACGCACCGCCTGGACCGGCACCCTCGAGCAGGGCTCGGGCCAGGTCGAGCTCACCAGCTCGAAGGTCGGCACCTACGAGGTCTCCTTCCCCAAGCGCGCGGCCGACGAGGCCGGCGGGACGACCAGCCCCGAGGAGCTCATCGCCGCGGCGCACTCCTCCTGCTACGCGATGCAGTTCTCCGCCCTGGCGGCGGCCGCGGGCGGCACCCCCCGGGGCGTCGAGGTCACCGCTGACGTCTCGCTCGGCGCCGACCCGGCCGGTGGCTTCCAGCTCACCGGCATCAAGCTCACCGTTCGCGGCGAGGTCGAGGGCCTGGACGCCGACGCGTTCGTCCGCGTCGCCGAGGAGGCCAAGGCCACCTGCCCCGTGAGCAAGGCCCTGACCGGCGTCGAGATCACCCTGGACGCCCAGGCCGACTGAGCACCGACACCACGCGAAAGGCCCACCGGACGACGTCCGGTGGGCCTTTCGTGCAGTCTGGGCTGATGCCCCGGACGTCGTCAGCGCCCAGCCGGCGCACGCTGCTGCTCGGCGGCGCGGGTGCCCTGACGCTCGGCACCGCGGGTCTGCTCGCTGGGGTGGGGTCGGGGCTGCTGCCGGGACGGGTGCGACTGGACCGCGCGCTGGGCCGCGGTGAGGTCCAGGTGGGTGCGCCGTCCGGGCCGTTTGGCGACGTGGCGTACTCGACGTTCGCCTCACAGGCCCGCGGCGGGCCGGTCACCTGGGGGCTGAGCGTGCCGCCGGGCCTGAGCGCGCGCGGGCTACCCGTCGTCCTGGCGCTGCACGGGCGCGGGGGCGACGCCCATGCGGCGTTCGACCTGCTGGCGATGCACCGGTTCGTCGCAGCGCACGTGCGCTCCGGTGGTGCGCCGCTGGCGGTCGTGTCGATCGACGGCGGCGCGGACACCTACTGGCACCCGCGGGTCAACGGCGAGGACCCGCTCGCGATGATCACCGACGAGCTGGTCCCCCGGCTCGCGACCTGGGGCTGCGCACCGGGTCGATCGCGGTCACCGGGTGGTCGATGGGCGGGTACGGCGCGCTGCTGATGGCCCGCGAGTCAGGTGCCGGGCGTCTGGGCGGGCTGCGCGTCGCCGCGTCGAGCGCCGCCAGCCCCGCGCTCTTCGCGACGTACGCCGCCAGCGCGCCGGGCGCCTTCGACTCGGCGGCCGACTGGGCGCGGTGGGGGGCGCTCGCGCGCCGGCCGGGCGTCACGGGGGTGCCGCTGCAGGTGTCGTGCGGCACCAGCGACCCGTTCTCCGACCAGTCGCGCGTCTACCGCTCGCACGTCCGGCCGACCCCGGCCGGTGGGCTGTCGGCGGGGCGGCAGGAGGGCGGCTACTGGCGCTCGCTGGTGCCCGGCCAGCTGGGGTTCGTGGCCGAGCACCTGTCGGCGCTCAGGCCGTGACCTGGACGTCCTTCCAGAACGCGACCCGGTCGGTGATCTCGGCGGCGGCGGCCTTGGGCTCGGGGTAGAACCACCCGGCGTCGGCGCTGCTGGCGCCGTCCAGCTCGAGCGAGAGGTACGAAGCCGTGCCCTTCCAGGGGCACACCGTCGTCGTGCCGCTGGGGCGCACGACGTCCTCGCGCAAGGAGGCACGCGGGAAGTAGTGGTTGCCCTCGACGACCACCGTGTCGTCGGACTCGGCGATCACGGTGCCGTTCCAGATGGCCTTCGGCATCAGCTCTCCTTGGGGGTCAGGGCGCCGTAGTCGACGCCGGTCAGCTCGACCGACCGTTGCCACAGCCGCGCGGCCACGTCGGGGTCGTACGCGGACGGCTTGGCCGTGGTGCGCTCGGGGTGACCGCGCCAGCCGCCGAACGCGTTCGGGCCGAAGTACTCGGCGCCGCGCACGTCGGGCATGGTCGCGGCGTACAGGCTGGGCCAGGCGCCCATCCGCGCCGGCTGGCCGAGCACCTTGGTCGCCAGGCCGATCACTCGGCCAGCGAGGTTGCCGCCCGTGGCCGGGCCGGACGCGACCAGGTTGGTCGCGGCGTACCCGGGGTGGGCGGCGACGCTGGTGAGGTCGGCGGCGGCGCGGTCGGCGAGGCGCTGCAGCTGCAGTGCGAACAGCAGGTTGGCCAGCTTGCTCTGGCCGTAGGCGGGCCAGGCGCTGTAGTGCCGCTCGCTCTGCAGGTCGTCGAAGTCGATGGCGCCCATCCGGTGCGCGTTGCTCGACACCGTCACCACGCGCGAGGGTGCCGTGAGCAGGGCCGGCAGCAGCAGGCCGGTGAGGGCGAAGTGCCCCAGGTGGTTGGTGGCCAGCTGCATCTCGAACCCGTCGGCGCTGACCTGCCGGGTGGGCAGCGCCATCACCCCGGCGTTGTTCACCAGGACGTCGATCCGCGGGTGGGCGGCCAGCGTCGCGGTGGCGAACTCGCGCACCGACGACAGGTCCGCGAGGTCGAGGCGGGCGAGCTCGACGTCCGCTCCCGGCGCCTGCGTCCGCACCTGGCCCAGCGCGGCCTCACCCCGCTCGGGACTGCGGCAGGCCATGACCACCGCTGCGCCGTGCCGTGCCAGCTCGATGGCGGTGTGCAGGCCTAGGCCCACGTTCGCGCCGGTGACCACCGCCGTCGTGCCGGTCAGGTCGGGGATCTGCGCCGGTGTCCACGGCTCGGTGCTCATCCCCCGAGTCTCCCACCCGCACTTGCTGCAGTAAGTGCCGCCCGGTTCGCACGACGGATGTCACTTGGTGAAGCAAGTGCGGGGTGGGGCGGGGTCAGGTGGGGAGGTGGGCGACGCGGAGGCGCAGGGCGCCCGGCGCGGACGACGGCACCGCGGGCCCGCGCGGCGCGATCGGGGCGAGGCGCTGGTAGGGCTCGCCCGGCGCCGGACGCTGGTCGGGCTCGCCCCGGTTGGGCCACAGCGACATCGCCCGCTCGGCCTGGGCGGTGATGGTCAGCGAGGGGTTGACGCCGAGGTTGGCCGAGATGCTCGACCCGTCGACGACGTGGATGCCGGGGTACCCGTGCAGCCGGTGGTACTCGTCGACGACGCCGGTCGCCGGTGTCGCGCCGATCGGGCAGCCGCCGATGAAGTGCGCGGTCAGCGGCACGTCGACGACGTCGCCGACGGTGCCGCCGGCGTCGGTGGGCACCCCGGTGGCCGCGGCGAGGTGGCGGGCGATCCGGCGGATCGCGTCGTGCCCCGCTGGGATCCAGCTCGGGTTGGGGACGCCGTGGCCCTGGCGCGAGGTGAGCCCGACCTCGTCGAACCCGAGGCGCTTCAGCAGCCGGTGGCGGGTGGGTGAGACGGTGATCGAGTTGTCGAGCGACTGCATGACCAGGCCGATGACGGTGCGTCCGCTCCAGCTGCGCACCGACAGGGTGCGGGCGAGGTCGCGGGGGTGGCGCGCGGCCTGGGCCACGAACCGCAGGGGGCGCGGCACCCGGCCCCCGCCGTCCACCAGGATCGTCGCGAGCAGGCCCATCGCGTTCGACCCCGGTCCGTACCGGCAGTTCTCGACGTGGGTCGCGCCGTCGGGGTGGAAGGACGACGTGATCGCCACCCCGCGCGTCAGGTCGTCCGCCGGCAGCCGCCGGGTGCTCGCGCCCACCAGCGCCTCGGAGTTGGTGCGGGTCAGCTCACCCAGGCGCGGTGAGACGTCAGGCAGCCCGCCCAGCGCGCGCATCCGGTGCAGCAGGCGCTGGGTGCCCCAGGCACCGCCGGCGACGACGACCTGGCCGGCGGTCGTCGTCCGGCGGTCCTTGCGCAGCCAGGCGCCGGTGCGTTCGGTGGTGACGGCGTACCCGTGCGCGGGCCGTGCCGGGTCGACCGGCCGGACGTCGACGACGGTGCGCAGGGGCTCGACCCGCGCCCCGATCCGCTCGGCCAGGCCGAGGTAGTTCTTCAGCAACGTGTTCTTGGCGCCGACCCGGCAGCCCACCATGCAGCTGCCGCACTCGGTGCAGCCGGTGCGCGCCGGTCCGGCACCGCCGAAGTACGGGTCGGGCACCGTGACGCCGGGTTCGCGGCGGGTGGTGCCGTCGTCGCGCGGGCGGCCGAAGAACACCCCGACCGGGGTCTGGCGGAAGGTGTGGCCCACGCCCATCTCGTCGGCGACGGCCTTCATGACCGCCTCGACCGTTCCGCTGCAGGGGTTCTCGACGACGCCGAGCATCCGCGACGCCTGGTCGTAGTGCGGGGTGAGCTCGTCGGCCCAGTCGGCGAGGCCGGCCCACTGGGGGTCGCCGAAGAACGCCTTCGGTGGCACGTACAGGGTGTTGGCGTAGTTCAGCGAACCCCCGCCGACGCCCGCCCCCGCCAGCAGGACGACGTCCGGCAGGCGGTGCACGCGCTGGACGCCGAAGCAGCCCAGACGCGGCGCCCACAGGTAGCGACGCAGGTCCCACGACGTGCGGGCGTGCTCGTCGTCGGCGAACCGGCGTCCGGACTCGACGACGGTGACGTCGTACCCCTTCTCGCGCAACCGAAGTGCCGCAACGGATCCGCCGAAGCCCGAGCCGACCACGAGCACATCGGTGTCGAAGCTCACCGCACACCCGCGCGCTTCATGACCTTCAGCCCGACGGTCAGGGCGCGCGCCCACTGCTCGGCGTCCAGCCCGAAAGGCGCACCGAACCCGACGCCGCGCTGGACGGTGATGTTCTGCGCCTCGGTGAACCGGGTGATGCCCTCTGCCCCGTGGCGGCGTCCAACACCGCTGGACCGCATGCCGCCCATCGGCGCCCCGACGCTGGCCCAGGCGGCGGCGTACGCCTCGTTGACGTTGACCGTGCCCGCCTTGATCCGTTCCCCGATGCGGCGGCCCCGACCCACGTCGCGGGTCCAGATGCTCGCGTTCAGGCCGTAGTCACCCTCGTTCGCGCGCGTGACGGCCTCGTCGTCGCTGTCCACGCGGTAGACCGACACCACCGGCCCGAACGTCTCCTCGCCGTAGCACGCCATGTCGGCGGTCACGCCGTCCAGCACGGTCGGCTCGTAGAACAGCGGCCCGACGTCCGGCCGGGCCCGGCCGCCGGCCAGCACCCGCGCGCCTCGGGCGCGCGCGTCCTCGACGTGCCGGGTGACGACGTCCAGCTGTCGCTTGGACACCAGCGACCCGCAGTCGACCGAGTAGTCCAAGCTGGTACCGAGCCGCATCGCCTCCACCCGGGGCACGAACCGGGCGAGGAACGCGTCCGCGACGTCCTCGTGCAGCAGCATCCGCTCGGTCGAGATGCACAGCTGGCCGGCGCTGGCGAAGCAGGCCCGGACCGCCCCCTCGGCGGCGCGGTCGAGGTCGGCGTCGGCGGCGACGTACAGGGCGTTCTTGCCGCCCAGCTCCAGGCTCGCCCCGACCAGACGCCGTCCGGCCTGGGCGGCGACGGTGCGACCGGTGGCGGTCGAGCCGGTGAAGCAGACGTAGTCGACCGCGTCGACGAGCGCGGCACCGACGACCTCGCCCTCGCCCAGCACCACCTGCACCAGCCCCTCGGGCACGCCGGCCTCGGTGAGCAGCTCGAGGGCCCGCAGCGCGGTCAGCGCCGTCTGGGTGTCGGGCTTGAGCACCACGGCGTTGCCCGCGATCAGCGCCGCGATGGCGTCGGTGACCGACAGCGACAGCGGGTAGTTCCAGGGGGCGATGATGCCGACGACGCCCTTGGGGTGGCGCAGCTCGTGGGTGCTGGACAGCACGGGGAACGCCCCCTGCCGGCGACGCGGCCGCAGGTACTGCGCGGCGCGGCGCGCGTAGTGCCGGCCGACGATCGCGACGTCGGCGACCTCCTCGAAGCCGTGCGCGCGGGCCTTGCCGCACTCCAGCTGCACCAGGTCGAGCAGCTCGACCTGGTGGTCCAGCACGAGGTCGTGCAGCGCGAGGAACGGCCGCGCGCGCTCGGCGAGCGGACGCCGGGCCCAGCCCCGCTGGGCCGCGCGGGCGGCGTCGACCGCCACGAGCACGTCGTCGGGCGTCGACACCGGCAGCACCGCCAGCGGCGACCCGGCGAAGGGCGCGTACGTCGTCACCGTCGTCGCGCGCGGACCCGCGACGACCCGCCGCACGAGGCGACGGGCGAGCGCTGGGTCGACCGCGTAGGTGGCGCGGGGGTCGGTCTCGGGATCGGCGATGGTCTCCGGCGACATGGTCCGAGGGTAGGCGCGTCGGCGCCGCGAGGCGACGACCTGCCGCGATCAGGCCGGCTGGTAGGGGGCCACGACGACCTCGACCCGCTGGAACTCCTTGAGGTCGGAGTACCCGCAGGTGGCCATCGCGCGGCGCAGCGCGCCGATCAGGTTCGACGAGCCGTCGGCGGCGCGGCCGGGGCCCTCGAGGATCTCGGCGAGCGAGCCGAGCGTGCCGACGTGCACCCGCTCGCCGCGCGGCAGCTGCGGGTGGTGCGCCTCGGGGCCCCAGTGCCAGCCGCGGCCGGGGGCCTCGACGGCCCGGGCGAGCGCCGCACCGAGCATGACGGCGTCGGCGCCGCAGGCGACGGCCTTGGCCAGGTCACCTGAGCGGCCCATGCCGCCGTCGGCGATGACGTGGACGTACCGGCCACCGGACTCGTCCATGTAGTCGCGGCGGGCGGCGGCGACGTCCGCGACGGCGGTGGCCATCGGCGCGTGGATGCCCAGCGTGGTGCGGGTGGTGTGCGCGGCGCCGCCGCCGAAGCCGACGAGCACCCCGGCCGCGCCGGTGCGCATCAGGTGCAGCGCGGCGGTGTACGTCGCGGCGCCACCGACGAGCACCGGCACGTCGAGCTCGTAGATGAACCGCTTGAGGTTCAACGGTTCTGCGCGCCCGGACACGTGCTCGGCGCTAACGGTCGTGCCGCGGATGACGAACAGGTCGGCACCCGCGTCCACCACGGTCTTCCACAGCTGCTGGGTGCGCTGCGGCGTCAGGGCGCCGGCGACCGTCACGCCGGCCTCGCGCACCTGGCGCAGCCGCTCGGTGACCAGCTCGGGCTTGATCTCCTCCGCGTAGATCTCCTGCATCCGGCGGGTGGCGCCGCTCTCGTCGAGGGCGGCGATCTCGGCCAGCAGCGGCTCGGGGTCGTCGTAGCGGGTCCACAGACCCTCCAGGTCGAGCACCCCGACCCCCCCAGCGCGGCCCATCGCGATCGCGGTGGCCGGCGACATCACCGAGTCCATCGGCGCGGCCATCACCGGCAGCTCGAACCGGTAGGCGTCGATCTGCCAGGCGACCGAGACCTCCTCGGGGTCGCGGGTGCGCCGGCTCGGCACCACCGCGATGTCGTCGAAGGAGTACGCCCGACGTCCGCGCTTGCCGCGCCCGATCTCGATCTCGCTCACCGGGGAAGGCTACCGGCCGTCATCGGACCTCACCGCTCGCCCGGTGGTGTCGATCCGGGCTGGTGCACCAGCGCGGCGGCGGCGTCGACGGCCGCCTCGACGTCGCCGTCCCGGGGGTAGAGCAGGGCTCGGCCGACGACCAGGCCGCGCACGCTCGGCAGGGCGAGCGCCTCGCCCCACCCGGCGTAGGTGTCGTCGGCGTGACCCGACGGGTCGCCGCCGAGCAGCAGGGTGGGCAGCGTCGTCGCGTCCATCACCCGGGCCATGTCGGGGACGACGGGCAGCTTCAGCCAGGTGAAGGCGCTGGTGGTGCCCAGCGCCTGGGCGACGTGCACGGACGCCAGCACCCCCGGGGCGGTCAGGTCGTTGACCACCCGGCCGTCGACCCGGCTCGAGGTGAAGGGCTCGACCATCGCGACCAGGCCGAGCGCCGCGAGCTCGGTGACGGCGTGCGCGGCGGCCTCGAGCGTGCGGACCGTGCCGGCGTCCTGCCGGTCGATGCGGGTCAGCATCTTGCCGCCGTCGAACCCGGCGGCGGCGATCGCGGCCGCGTCGTACGCGGTGAACCGGTCGTCCAGCTCGAAGACCGAACCCTGCAGGCCACCGCGGTTCATCGAGCCGAACACGACCTTGTCGTCGAGCTCGCCGAGCAGCAGCAGGTCCTCGAGGACGTCAGGGGTGGCGAGCACGCCGTCGACGCCGGGACGGCGCAGCGCCGTGCGCAGCCGCTCGAGCAGGCCGGTGCGGCTGGCCATCGCGTGCGGCTGGTCGCGGACGCCGAGCGCGCCGCGGGCGGGGTGGTCGGCGGCCACCAGCAGCAGCCGACCGTCCGCGCCGAGCAGCGGCCGGCGCGAGCGGGCAGCGGCCGCCTCCGCGACGGCCCGCGGCCGGCGTGCGCGCAGCTCAGCCAGGTCACCCACCTGCACGTCGCTCACGCGGGCACCGACCCGGTGGCGCGAGCCCCCGAGGCGAGCAGGGCCTCGACCTCGTCGGTGCGCGGCATCGCCGTCGAGCACTCCAGCCGCGACGCGACGATCGCCCCGGCCACGTTGGCGAAGGCCAGCACGCGATCCAGCGACCAGCCGGCGAGCAGCCCGTGGCACAGGGCCCCGCCGAACGCGTCGCCGGCGCCCAGCCCGTTCAGCACGTCGACCGGGTGCGGGGCCACCAGCACGCGCTCGGTGCGGGTGCGCGCCAGCACCCCGTGCGGGCCGAGCTTGACGACGGCCAGCTCGACGCCGTGACCGAGCAGCGCGAGCGCGGCGGCGTCCGGGTCGGTCTCGCCGGTGGCGACCTCGCACTCCTCGCGGTTGCCGACGGCCACGCTCACCCCCGCCAGCGCCTCCTGCACCCGCTCGCGCGCCAGCGAGGGGTCGGGCCAGAACATCGGGCGGTAGTCCAGGTCGAGCACCGTCATCCCGGCCCGGTCGCGCGCGGCGAGGGCGGCCCGGTGGGCGTCCAGGCTGGGCTGCTGCGAGAGCCCGGTCACCGTCGTCCAGAACACCCGCGCAGCGCGGATCTCGTCCAGGTCGAGCTCGTCGGCCGCGATCTGCAGGTCGGGCGCCGTCGGCGTCCGGTAGAACCACAGGGGGAAGTCGTCCGGCGGGAAGATCTCGCAGAACGTCACCGGTGTCGGCAGCCCCCGGACGCCGCTGACGAAGCGGTCGTCGACGCCGAGGTCGCGCAGCGCCAGGTGCACGAAGCGCGCGAACGCGTCCTCGCCGGTGCGCGTCACGACGGCCGACCGGCGCCCGTGCCGGGCCGCGGCGACGGCGACGTTCGTCGCGCTGCCGCCGAGGAACTTGCCGAAGGTCTCGACCCGCTCGAGCGGGACGCCCACCTGCAGCGGGTACAGGTCGACACCGACCCGGCCCATGGTGATGACGTCGAAGGTCATCGCGACCTCACCTCGGACGTCGTCACCGGGCGGTGCTCGCGGCGCGAGAGGTCGGCGGCCTCGGCGACGTACAGCGCCTCGAGCGCCTCGTCGACGGTGCAGGGGCTGGGGCGCTCGCCCCGGGCCATCGCGACGAAGGCCGTCATCTCGGCGGCGTACGCGGGGGTGAACCGGTCCCAGAAACCCGGCCAGGCGCCATCGTGGGGGAACCCGACGCCCGGCTCGGCGCTGCGCAGCGGCACCCGCTCGTCCAGGCCGACCATCATCGTCCCGACGGTCCCCGCGAGCTCCATCCGCACGTCGTACCCCGCGCCGTTGTACCGCGACCCCTGGACGGTGACGAGCGTGCCGTCGTCCAGGGTGAGCAGGCAGGTGGACTCGTCGACGTCGCCATTGTCGGCGAAGACCCGGTCGCCGCGGTTGGCGCCGTTGGCGAACACCTCGACCACCTCGCGGCCGGTGACCCAGCGGACGATGTCGAAGTCGTGGATGTGCATGTCGCGGTAGATGCCGCCGCTGACGGGGACGTACGCGGGAGCAGGGGGCCGCGGGTCGCAGGTGACCAGGTGGGCCCGGCGCAGCTCACCGAGCTCGCCGGCAGCCAGGGCCGCTCGCGCGGCGGCGTAACCTGCGTCGAACCGACGCTGAAAACCGATGTGCACCAACGCTTCCAGCTCACGGACGCGATCCCGGACGGCGACGGTGCCGGCCATCTCACTGGCCACCGGCTTCTCGCAGAACACCGGCAGCCCCGCCTCGATGCCGGCCACGATCAACCCGGCGTGGGCGCCGGTGCCCGCCGCGACCACCAGCGCGTCGATCCCCGAGCCGAGCAGCGAGCCGATCCCGTCGGCGCTCGTGACACCGAGCTCGGCGGCCACGGCGTCCGCGCGACCGGGAGCGGCGTCGGTGAGGACGAGCTCGTCGACGTCCGCGTGGGCGCTCAGCGCACGGGCGTGCTCGACGCCGATGCGGCCCACCCCGGCCAGTCCGATCCGCATGCCGGGGTCCTCGTCGCTCGACCGCGTCGCGGCTGCTGCGGCGACGTCGTCGCCAAGCCTGTGGTGCGGCGCGGAGGGCTGTCAAGTATTTGTCAGGACATACTGTCTTGAGTCGTGCAGGGTTAGGCTTTCGGTCGCGCGCCGCTCGACGCGGCGCTCCGGTGACCGGACGGGGGTGCACGGTGCTGCAGCTGCTGCTCGACCGCGCGAGCCCGGTGCCGCTGTACTTCCAGCTCGCCAGCCAGCTGCAGGCGGCGATCGACGACGGCCGGCTCACGTCCGGCGACCCGATCGAGAACGAGGTGGCCCTGGCCGCTCGTCTGGGGGTCTCGCGGCCGACCGCGCGGCGCGCGATCCAGGAGCTCGTGGCCAAGGGGCTGCTGGTGCGCCAGCGCGGGGTGGGCACGCAGGTCGCGAATCGCATGGTGCACCGACGGGCCGAGCTGACCAGCCTGTACGACGACCTCGACCGCGACGGGCGCGCTCCCCGGACGACGGTGCTCGACCTGCAGCAGCAGGTGCAGGACTCCCGCGCCGCAATGGTTCTGGCGCTACCGCCCGGCACCCCGCTGCTGCTGGTCGAGCGCCTGCGCAGCACCGGCGACGAGCCGCTCGCCGTCATGCGCAACTGGCTGCCGCCGAGATTCGACGACGTGACCCGCGACGAGCTGGAGTCCACCGGGCTGTACACCCTGCTGCGCGCGCGCGGCGGGCAGCCGCACGTGGCGCGCCAGCAGATCGGCGCGCGCACCGCCACGCCGCGCGAGGCGCGGCTGCTCGGCACCCGCCGGTCGGCGCCGGTGCTGACGATGAGCCGGCGCGCCTTCGACAGCGCGGGGTCGGCCCTGGAGTACGGCGAGCACTGCTACCGCAGTGACAGCTACGCGCTCGAGGTCACGGTGGTCGAGGGATGAGCGGGCCGGTGCGCGTCGGGGTGGTGGGCCTGGGGGTGATGGGGCGCACGCACCTGCGGGTGCTGCGCTCGCTGACCGGGGTCGAGGTCGTGGCGGTCGCCGACGTCGTGCCCAGCGCGCTCGTCGGGGCCGGCCCGGCGGCGACGTACGACGACCCTCTGGCGCTGGTGCGCGACGCCGGCGTCGACGCGGTGCTGGTGGCGTCCTCAGACGCCACGCACGCCGAGCTGGTGCTGGCCTGCCTCGACCGCGGGCTGCCGGTGCTCTGCGAGAAGCCGCTGACGACCTCGGTCGAGGACACGCTGACGATCCTCGCCGCCGAGGCCGCCTGCGGACGTCGTCTGGTGCAGGTCGGCTTCATGCGCCGGTTCGACCCGGCGTTCGCCGCGGTGCACGACGCGGTGCGTGGCGGAGCGGTGGGTGCCCCCGCGGTCGTCCACACGGTGCACCGCAACCCGGTGTCGGCGTACGCGTTCACGCCGTCGGTGCTGGTCACCAACTCGGCGTCGCACGACGTCGACCTGGTGCGCTGGGTCACCGGTGACGAGATCGCGGTGGTCAGCGCGATGGTGGCTCCCGCGCCGGACGCGCGCTTCGCGTCGGTGCTGCTGCGGTTGACGACGACCGGCGGGGTGCTCGCGAGCACCGAGCTGACCTACGGGCCGGGCTGCGCGTACGACGTCCGTTGCGAGGTGGTCGGGCGCACCGGCTCAGTGGCCACCCCCGCGGACATCGACGGCGCCGACGGCGCCTGGGTGCACCGGTTCGACGAGGCGTACCGCCGGCAGGACGCCGCGTGGGTGGCGTCGGTACGCGGCGAGCCGGTGGGCGCGGGCGTCCTGGACGGCCTGGCCAACGCGCTGGTCCTGGCCGGGGCCGAGCGGTCGCTGGCCACCGGCCAGCCGGTGACCCTGGACCCCCCGCCCCGCCCCTGACCCCGCACTTGCCTCACTACTCGTCGCGGGCTCAGCACGGGTCCGCGTCACTTTGTGAGGCAAGTGCGGCAGCTGGGCGGGTCAGCGGCCGGTGTAGTTGGGGGCCTCGACGGTCATCTGGATGTCGTGCGGGTGCGACTCCTTCAGACCGGCGGCGGTGATCCGCACGAAGGTGCCGTTGCGCTGCAGCTGCTCGATCGTCGCGGCGCCGCAGTAGAACATCGACTGGCGCAGACCACCGACCAGCTGGTGGGCCACCGCCGCCAGCGGGCCGCGGTACGGCACCTGCCCCTCGATCCCCTCGGCCACGATCTTGTCGTCGCCCACGACGTCGTTCTGGAAGTAGCGGTCCTTGGAGAACGAGCGCTGCTCGCCCCGGGACTGCTGCGCCCCCAGCGAGCCCATCCCCCGATAGCCCTTGTACTGCTTGCCGTTGACGAAGATCAGGTCGCCCGGGCTCTCGTCGCAGCCGGCCAGCAGCGAGCCGAGCATGACCGTGTCGGCGCCGGCCACCAGCGCCTTGGCGATGTCGCCGGAGTACTGCAGCCCGCCGTCGCCGATCACCGGGACGCCGGCCGGCCGGCACGCCAGCGACGCGTCGTAGATGGCCGTCACCTGGGGCACGCCGACCCCCGCCACCACCCGCGTGGTGCAGATCGAGCCCGGGCCGACGCCGACCTTGACGCCGTCCGCGCCGGCGTCGACCAGCGCCTGGGCCGCGGCCCGGGTCGCGACGTTGCCGCCGACGACGTCGACCCGGGCGGCCGCCGGGTCGGACTTGAGCCGGGTGATCATCTCGAGCACCGCCCGCGAGTGCGCGTGCGCCATGTCGACGACGATCAGGTCGACCCCGGCGTCGATCAGCTGCATCGCGCGCTTCCAGGCGTCGTCGAAGATGCCGATCGCGGCCCCGACCCGCAGCCGGCCCGCGTCGTCCTTGGTGGCCAGCGGGTACTTCTCGCTCTTGGTGAAGTCCTTGACGGTCACGAGACCCCGCAGCCGGCCGGCGTCGTCGACCAGCGGCAGCTTCTCGACCTTGTGCTTGGCCAGCAGCGCCATCGCGTCGTCCGGTGAGGTGCCGACGGGAGCCGTCACCAGGGGCATCGGCGTCATGACGTCACGCACCAGCCGGCCACGGTCGGTCTCGAAGCGCAGGTCGCGGTTGGTGACGATGCCGAGCAGGCGCCCGGTCGCGTCGATGACCGGCAGCCCCGAGACGCGGTACCGACCGCACACGGCGTCGACCTCGCCGACCGTGGCGTCGGGGGTGGTGGTGACGGGGTGGCTCACCATGCCCGCCTCGGAGCGCTTCACGACGTCGACGGCGCTGGCTTGGTCCTCGATCGAGAGGTTGCGGTGCAGCACCCCCAGTCCGCCCTGGCGGGCCATCGCGATCGCCATCCGGGACTCGGTGACGGTGTCCATGGCCGAGGACAGCAGCGGCAGCCGCACGCTGATCCGCTTGGACACCCGCGAGGTCGTGTCGACCGCCGAGGGCACGACGTCGCTCTCGTGCGGCTGCAGCAGCACGTCGTCGAAGGTCAGGCCCAGGACGGCGAACTTGGCGGGGACCTCGGGCGGCTGGGTCATCGATCGCCTCTTCTGTGCGGTGCTGTGCAGGAACGCCGGCGGCAGGCCCCCAGCGTACCGGCGAGCTCAGTGCACCATCCCCCAGCGGTAGCCCACGGCCACGGCCTGCGCGCGGTCGGCCGCGCCCAGCTTGCGGAACAGCCGGCGGGCGTGGGTCTTGACCGTGTCCTCGGACAGGTACAGCTCCTTGCCGATCTCGGCGTTGGACCGTCCGCGGCTCATCCCGGTGAGCACCTGCTGCTCGCGCTCGGTCAGGGTGGGCTGGGCAGTGGTGACGGCTCCGACGCTGACCGGGGTCGCCTGCCGGCGCCAGGCGGCGTCGGTGATGGCCTGGACGACGATCGCGGCGAGCTCCTCGCGCGAGGCGTCCTTGACGACGTACCCCCGCGCGCCGGCGCCGATCGCGCGGGCGACGCCGTCCACGTCCTCGGCCACGGTGAGCATCAGGACGCTCGCCTGCGGGTGCAGGGCCAGCAGCCGTCTGGTCGCCTCGGTGCCGCCGAGGCCGGGCATGCGCACGTCCATCAGCACCAGGGTGGGGCGCTCGACCGGCCAGCGCGCCACGGCCTCCTCGCCGCTCGCGGCGGCCAGCACCCGGGTCACACCCGGGATGGTGGCGACGGTGCGGCGCAACGTCTCTCGCGCCAGCGGCGAGTCGTCGCACACCATGATGGTCGCCATCGGTCAGTCCCCTCGTCCACGCACCACCCGAGCGGGCGGTCGCGTCCCCGAGAGCATCGGCAGCAGGAGAGCCCGCCCTTAGCCCACCGGGGCCGACGGCGCGGTCGTCACAGGACGGCGGACAGCACCACGTCGACGGCCTGCTGCAGCGACGGGACGCTGCGGATGGCGGGGGGCAGGTCGGCCGGCCACCCCGGGCCGCCGACGACGACCAGGGGGGCGGGGCGCACGCGGGTGAGCAGGCCGAGCTCCTCGACGCTGGGCACCGGCATGGTGGCGAAGATGAACACGACGCCGGGGCCGCTGCGCCGGACGGCGGCGGCCAGTGCGGTCGCCGGCATCCGGCTGCCGAGCTGGCGGGCCCCGACCCCGCGCTCGGCGAGCGCGGCGGCAAGCGCGTGGATCGGCAGGCTGTGCTGCTCCTCGTCCAGGCAGGCGAGCAGCACCGGCACCGTGTTGCGCGGCTCGCGCAGCCGGGCGGTGGAGGCCCGCATGACGCCCATGACGCACTCGCTGAACAGGTGCTCGACCTCGACGCCCTCACCGGTGGACGCCCACCGGTCGCCGAGTCCGATCAACACGGGCGCGATCAGGGTGTCCCAGGCGCGGATCACGCCCTCGGAGGCGACGTGGCGTCGCAGCACCTCGGTCACCCCGTTGGCGTCGAGCGCCATCGAGGCGCGCGCCAGCCCGCGGACGGCGGGCGAGGCCTCGGGCAGGGGCACGACCCGACCGCCACCGGCCCGGCGCGGGTCGATCGCGTCGAACGCACCGCGCTGGCTGCTGTCGGGAACCAGGCTGATGACCCGGGCCATCTCGCCGCCGTCGGCCATCGGCGACTCCTCAGCCATCGCCAGGCGCGCGGCCTCGGCTGGCGAGACGCCCTCGTGGGTGAGGCGGCGCATGATGACCAGGCGGGCGAGGTCCTCGGCGGAGTACCGCCGGTGCGACCCGGCTGTGTGCGAGCCGGGCCCCAGGCCGTAGCGGCGGGCCCAGGTGCGCAAGGTGGCGGGAGCGACACCGAGGCGCCGGGCGACCGCGGCGACGGTGAGGGTCGGAGTCGTGGCTCCTCCCGTCACCTGGTCGCTTCGTGGGTCGATCACCTGTCGAGTGTGCCCAGTTGTCTGCGCGCCCGCCACTTGGTCGACGCACTTCGGGTCGGGTCGACCCGCTGCCACGGGGGCCTGCCCTACCCGCGCAGGATCACCCCGAACCCGGCCGACCCCGCGGAAACGGGTCAGTGACCCGGTTTGAAACCGGTCAGCCCAGAGGCTTGAATAACCTCTGGCGCGGTTGTAGTGTTCGGTGAAACGCGCCGCACCTGCTTCATCTCATTCGCTTCACCACCGTCCAAGGAGCATCACGATGGCTGAGATCTCTCGTCTGCCCGGCCCGGTCGCCGACCTGTGGGACTGGCAGCTCGACGGCGCCTGCCGTCGCGCCGACCCCGATGTCTTCTTCCACCCCGAGGGTGAGCGCGGGCCCACCCGGCGCCGTCGCGACGACGCGGCGAAGTCGGTCTGCGCGACCTGCCCGGTGCTGCAGCAGTGCCGCAGCCACGCGCTGACGGTGCGCGAGCCGTACGGCGTCTGGGGTGGCATGACCGAGGACGAGCGCGAGCGTCAGTACGCCGAGCTGCCCGCCGTCGGGATGCCGCACGCGAGCTGAGGTCGGCGCGCAGGTACGGCCGTGTCAGCGCCGCTGACGTGAGGTACGACGAAGGCCCGGTCCCCGTGAGGGGGCCGGGCCTTCGTCGTGTCCCGCCGGGGCGGGGTCAGTGACGACTCAGTGGCCGTGACCGTGGCCGTGGCCACCGGCAGCAGCGTCGTCGTTCTGCTCCTTCTTCTCGACCACCAGGGTGTCGGTGGTGAGCACCATCGAGGCGATCGAGGCCGCGTTGCGCAGCGCCGAGCGGGTGACCTTGACCGGGTCGATGACCCCGTCGGCCATCAGGTCGCCGTACTCGCCGGTCGCCGCGTTCAGGCCGTGACCCACCTGCAGGCCGCGGACCTTCTCGACCACGACGTAGCCCTCGAGGCCGGCGTTCTCCGAGATCCACCGCAGCGGCTCGGCGAGCGCCTTGCGCACGATGGCGATGCCGGTGGCCTCGTCGCCCTCGCGACCGAGGTCGCCGTCGAGCACCGACGCGGCGTGCACCAGGGCCGAGCCGCCGCCGGCGACGATGCCCTCCTCGATGGCCGCGCGCGTGGCTGACACGGCGTCCTCGATGCGGTGCTTCTTCTCCTTGAGCTCGACCTCGGTGTGGGCGCCGACCTTGATGACGCAGACGCCGCCGGCCAGCTTGGCCAGCCGCTCCTGCAGCTTCTCGCGGTCCCAGTCGCTGTCGGTGCGCTCGATCTCGGCCTTGATCTGGTTCATCCGGCCCTCGACGTCGACGCGTGCGCCGGCGCCCTCGATGACCGTGGTGTCGTCCTTGGTGACGACGATGCGACGCGCGGTGCCGAGCGAGTCCAGCCCGACGGTGTCGAGCTTGAGCCCGACCTCCTCGCTGATGACCTGACCGCCGGTCAGGACCGCGAGGTCCTGCAGCATCGCCTTGCGACGGTCACCGAAGCCCGGCGCCTTGACGGCGACGGCGGTGAACGTGCCGCGGATCTTGTTGACGACGATCGTCGACAGGGCCTCGCCCTCGACGTCCTCGGCCACGATGAACAGGCTCTTGCCGGCCCCCAGCACCTTCTCCAGCAGCGGCAGCAGGTCGGCGACGGCCGAGATCTTGCCCTGGTGGATCAGCACGTAGGCGTCCTCGAGGACGGCCTCCATGCGCTCGGCGTCGGTGACGAAGTACGGCGAGAGGTAGCCCTTGTCGAACTGCATGCCCTCGGTGAAGTCCAGCTCGAGCGCGGTGGTCGAGGCCTCCTCGACCGTGATCACGCCGTCCTTGCCGACCTTGTCGAACGCCTCGGCGATGAGCTCGCCGATCGAGCGGTCCTGGGCCGAGATGGTGGCGACGTGGGCGATGTCGTCCTTGCCGTCGACCTCGCGGGCCATCTTCAGCAGCTGCTCGCTGATCGCGTCGACGGCCGCGTCGATGCCGCGCTTGAGGCTGGACGGCGCAGCGCCGGCCGCGACGTTGCGCAGGCCCTCGTGCACCAGGGCCTGGGCGAGGACGGTCGCGGTGGTCGTGCCGTCACCGGCGACGTCGTTGGTCTTGGTGGCGACCTCCTTGGCGAGCTGGGCGCCGAGGTTCTCGTAGGGGTCGTCGAGCTCGACCTCACGGGCGATGGTCACGCCGTCGTTGGTGATCGTGGGGGCACCCCACGACTTGCTGATGACGACGTTGCGGCCCTTGGGGCCGAGCGTCACCTTGACGGCGTTGGCGAGGGCGTCCACGCCGCGCTCGAGCGAGCGACGGGCGGAGTCGTTGAACTCCAGAGTCTTGGCCATGGGTGGTGATGTCCCTTTCGGCGGTGAAGAAGGTCAGGCGGTGACGTGAGACGCCCCGACAGCCCAGGTGGTCCGGGCCGCCGGGGCGGTGTCACGTGTCGCAGCCGGGCTGCGACGGGGATGGCGCTACTTGACGACGACGGCGAGGACGTCGCGAGCGGAGAGGATGAGGAACTCCTCGCCGCTGTACTTCACCTCGGTGCCGCCGTACTTGCTGTAGATGACCTTGTCGCCGACCTGGACGTCGAGCGGAACCCGCACGCCGTTGTCGTCGACCCGGCCGGGACCGATCGCGAGGACCTCGCCCTCTTGGGGCTTCTCCTTCGCGGTGTCCGGGATGACCAGACCTGAGGCCGTCGTCTGCTCGGCCTCAAGGGCCTTGACGACGATCCGGTCCTCGAGCGGCTTGATGTTGACCGACACTTCGTGACCTCCCCTTCGGGAATGTCGAGACTGGAACCTGTCATTGGCGTGGGACCTTCGCACCGCCGTCGCGGGGGTCGGTGCTGAGCTCACGACTGGCACACTCGGGGTGAGAGTGCCAACGCAGAATCTAGGCGCTGGGTTAGCACTCGGTCAACCCGAGTGCCAGCACCTCGGCGGCGGGTGCGTGCGAGGATCGGCCGGTGGACCTGGCCGGGATGCGATCGCTGCTGACCCCGGACGGTTGGGCCGTGCTCGAGTCGCTCCCGGTCTACGACGAGGGGTCGGCGATGGCCCTCGGCGAGCGGCTGCGCGGCCAGGGACACGACCCCGCGCTGGTCGCCGCCGCCCTGACGCAGTCCCGGCTGCGCCTGCGTGCCCGAGCCAAGCTGGGGCCGTTCGCCGACGCCATGCTCTTCACCGCCGACGGGCTCGAGCAGGCCACCCGGCTCGCCGTCGCGGCGCACCACGCCCGCCGGTACGTCGGCGCCGGCTGCGGGCGGGTCGCCGACCTCGGGTGCGGCCTGGGCTCGGACGCGATGGCCCTCGCGGGCCTGGACCGCCAAGTGCTCGCCGTGGACGCCGACGAGCTGACCGCCGCGCTCGCCGCGGTCAACCTGCGGCACTGGCCGGACGCGGTGGTGCGCTGCGCCGACGTCACCGAGCTGGACCTGGCCGCCGAGCTCGCGCCCGGTGACGGGGTGTGGCTGGACCCCGCCCGCCGCACCGGTGCGGCCGGCAGCTCGCGGCGCACCTTCGACCCGGAGGCGTTCTCGCCGCCGTACTCGTTCGTGCTGGACGTGATGCGGCGGGTGCCCGCGACCGGCGCCAAGCTGGCCCCGGGCATCGCCCACCACCTGCTGCCCGTGGGCGTCGAGGCCCAGTGGGTCTCGGTCGGCGGTGACGTCGTCGAGTGCGCGCTGTGGTCGGGCCCGCTGGCGCGCGAGGGCGTGGCCCGCAGCGCCCTGCTGCTGGACGGCGCCGGCACCGCGCACGACCTGGCCGGCGACCCCGGGCTCGCGCGGGCCGAGGCGGGCCCGGTCGGCGCCTTCCTGCACGAGCCCGACGGGGCGGTCATCCGGGCCGGGCTGGTCGCCGACGTGGCGGCGTCCGTCGGCGGTCGGCTGGTCGACCCGACCATCGCGTACCTGTCCACCGACGCACCGGTGGACTCGCCGTACCTGCACTCCTACGTGGTCGACGAGGTCATGCCGTTCCACCTCAAGACCCTGCGCACTCACCTGCGCGACCGCGGCGTCGGCCGGTTGACCATCAAGAAGCGCGGCAGCGCCGTCGACCCCGATGCGCTGCGGCGCCAGCTGCGCCTCACCGGTGACGCCGAGGGCACCATCGTCCTGACCCGGGTGGCCGGCCGGGCGAGCGTCCTGGTCGTGCGTCCCGCCTGACGGCGTCCCGGACCGCCCATCGGGGCCTGCTCTGGCAGACTTCACCGCCGGCGGCCCGGCTCTGGCCCGCCCCCCACGACTGGAGATCCCCGTGCCTGCACCGTCCCGCGACCTCACCGACACCGTCATCGCCATCACCGGAGCCAGCACCGGCATCGGCGCGGCCAGCGCCCGGCTGCTGCTCGAGGAGGGCGCCAAGGTCGTGGTGCAGGCCCGTCGGCGCGAGCGGCTGGACGCCCTGGCCCAGGAGTTCGGCGCGGACCGCGTCCACGTCGTGGTCGGCGACGTCCAGGACCCCGCCAGCGCCACCGACCTGGTCAGCGCGGCGGTCGACACCTTCGGGCGGCTCGACAGCATGGTCGCCAACGCCGGCATCGGCATCTACGGCGGCATCCTCGACACCACCGACGAGCAGCTGCAGGTCATGATGCGCACCAACTTCGAGGGCACCGTCTGGGCCGTGCGCGCCGCCGTGGCGCAGTTCCGCCGCGACCCCGCCGCCGGTGGCGACGTCGTCGTCGTCAGCTCGGTGGCCGGTCTGCGCGGCGGCGCGGACGAGGCGGTCTACGCCGCGACGAAGTTCGCGCAGGTGGGTCTGGCCGGCGCGCTCGACCGCGAGGTGCGCACCGAGGGGATCCGGGTCACCGCGATCTGCCCCGCCGGCGTGAAGACCGAGTTCGCCATCGGCGCCGGCCGCACCGAGGGCGACCCGGCCCTGGACGAGTACCTGCTCCCCGAGGACGTCGCGAACGCCGTCGTCACGGTGCTGCAGCAGCCGCGTCGGGTGCGCACCACCCAGTGGCAGATGTGGAGCATGGGCCAGGGCAGCTGACCCACAGCGCCGCACCCGGCGGTATCGTCCGCGCCGTGACCGCCGCGCCGCTCGCCCCCGCCACCGCCCACCTGCTGCTGGCGGACGTCGCCGCCGCGCAGCGCCGCGGACGGCTGCCCAGCCTGGTGGCGGGCGTCGTCCGCGACGGGACGCTGGCCTGGTCGGCCGGGCGCGGCCGCGTGGACGGCGCCGAGCCCGGCACCGACGTCCAGTACCGGATCGGGTCGATCACCAAGACCGTCACGACCGTCGCGCTGCTTCGGCTGCGGGACGAGGGGTTGTGCGACCTCGACGACCCGCTGGAGCGGCACGTGCCCGGGACGCCGTTCGGGGACCGCACCCTGGGCCAGCTGCTTGCCCACGACGCCGGACTGCGCGCCGAGAGCCCGGGGCAGTGGTGGGAGCGGACGCCGGGGTTGACCTGGGTCGAGCTGGCTGCCCGGCTCGACCGCGGGACCGACCTGCCGCACGGTGCTGGGCGCCGGTTCCACTACTCCAACCTGGGTTTCGGTGCGGTCGGCGAGGTCGTGGCCCGGCTGCGCGGACGGTCCTGGGCCGACGTCGTCCGTGACGAGGTGCTGCTGCCGCTGGGCATGCGTCGCACCACCACCCGGCCGGACGGACGCGCCGCGAGCGGGTGGGCCGTGCACCCCTGGGCCGACGTCCTGCAGCCCGAGCCCGAGCACGACGCCGTCGCGATGGCCCCGGCCGGGCAGCTCTGGGCCACCCTGACCGACCTCGGCCGGTTCGCCGCGTTCCTGCTGGGCGACACCGCAGACGTCCTGTCGACGGACTCGCTGCAGGAGATGCGCGAGCCCGCGGGCGTCGACCCCGACGCGACCGGCTGGTCGGCGTACGGGCTGGGGCTGCAGATCTCGCGCTCGGGCGGCCGCACCTACGTCGGGCACGGCGGGTCGATGCCCGGGTTCCTCGCCGGGGTCACCGTCGACGTCGAGCAGGGGGTCGGCGCGGTCGCCCTGGCCAACGCCACCACCGGGCTGGACGGCGGGCTGGTGCAGCGGATGCTCGAGACCGTGCGGCAGCACGAGCCCCGCATCGGCGACGCGTGGGCGCCCCTGGCCGCCGACGACGACGCGCTGCGCCTGGTTGGCCCGTGGTACTGGGGCACGTCCTCGTTCGGCCTGCGGCTGCAGGCCGACGGCGTCCTCGCGATGATCCCGCTGCTGGACGGCGGCCGGGCCGCGCGCTTTCGCCGCGACGGCGCGGGCTGGGTCGGGCTCGACGGATACCACCACGGCGAGCGGCTGCAGCCGGTCGAGGTGGACGGGCAGGTCGTGGCCCTGGACGTCGGCACGTTCGTGTTCACACGCACGCCCTACGACCCCGCGGCGCCGGTGCCCGGCGGCACCGACCCCGACGGCTGGCGGCCCGGTACGACCTGAGCGCGGTCAGTCGTAGTCGGCCCAGACCCGTTGCAGCACACCGTCCACGGTGACCTCACCGCCGTTCGGCAGGATCCACTGCGGTCGGGTGTGGCCGAACGGGACGCCGAGGCACACCACTCACGACACGATGTCGCGATGGAGCACAGCCCGCTCGACGCGCCCCGTCGGGCCACCACGGCGGACGCCGCCACCGTCGCCGCACTGCTGGACGCGTTCAACCGCGAGTACGCGACGCCGACGCCGGGTGCCGCCGTTCTGGGGACCCGCCTCGCCGGTCTGCTGGCCGGGGCGCACGTGATCGCCCTGCTGACGGGTGAGCCGGCGGTCGGCGTCGCCGTCCTGACGCTGCGCCCCAACGTCTGGTACGACGGCCCGGTCGCCCTGCTGGACGAGCTCTACGTCGTGCCGGCGATGCGGAACCGAGGGCTCGGCACGGCGCTGCTCGCCTCCGCCGAGAGCCACGCCCGGCAGGCCGGTGCAGAGCTGGTCGAGATCAACGTCGACGGCGACGACACCGCAGCCCGGCGGTTCTACGAGCGGCACGGGTACGCCGACCGCGAGGCGGGCCAGGACGAGCCGGCGCTCTACTACTTCCGCGAGCTGGGGTCGTGAGCGTGAGCGCCGTCAGCGCGCGCGCCGCCCCCGCAGGCCGTAGGCGATCAGGACGGCGCCGACGACGGCGGTGATCGGGCCCACGACCGCCCAGAAGGTCACCCCGGTCATCACGCTGCCGCCGATCCAGCCCATCCCCTGGCCGCCCCAGACCAGGCCGAGGACCACCAGCAGTGCGCCGACGCCGACCAGCACGGTCTTGCTCACGAGGTCTCCTGGGCTGGGTGGGATGAGGTGCCCATGGTGCCTGACGCTCCCTCGGCCCCGGCGATGCGGTCGGCCAGGAACGCGCGCTCGGCCTCGTTGGCGGTCAGCGCGAGCGCCTCGCGGTAAGCAACGGCCGCCTCGGCCGGTCGGTCGAGGCGGCGCAGCAGGTCGGCCCGGGTCGCCGGCAGGTACGGGTACGCGGCCAGGTGCGGGTCGTCGTCCAGGACGACGACGAGCTCGAGTGCCGCCGCAGGACCGTCGACGAACGAGACGGCGACGGCCCGGTTCAGCGCCACGACCGGGCTCGGCCAGACCCGCTGCAGCGCGTCGTACAGGCGCAGGATCCGCCACCAGTCGGTGCTCTCGGCGTCCGGGGCCACGGCGTGCCCACCGGCGATGGCCGCCTGCAGCGCGAACCGCCCGGCCCGTGGTGAGGCCATGGCCTCGGCCGTGAACCGCAGTCCCTGCGCCAGGAGCGCGCGGTCCCAGCGGGTGCGGTCCTGGTCGGCCAGCAGCACCAGGCGCCCGTCCCCGTCGGTGCGGGCCGGCCGGCGCGCCTCGGCCAGCAGCAGCAGGCCGAGCAGGCCGCGGACCTCGGGCTCGTCCGGCAGCAGGCCGACCAGCACCCGCGCGAGGTCGACCGCCCGCCGGCACACGTCCTCGTGCGCCAGATCGGCTCCGTCGGCGGCCGTGTGACCCGTGCTGTACAGCAGGTGCACGGCCGTCAGGACGCTGTCGAGGCGCTGCGGCAGCTCGTCGACCGCTGGCAGCCGGAACGGGATCCGCGCCTGCGCGATCTTCTTCTTCGCGCGGGTCAACCGGGCAGCCATCGTGGCCTCGGCCACCAGGAACGCGCGGGCCACCTCGGCCGTCGGCACCCCGCACACCAGCCGCAGCGTCAGCGCCACCTGGGCCTCCGGCGACAGCGTGGGGTGGCAGCAGATGAAGACCAGCCGCAGCCGGTCGTCCGCGACGACCTCGTCCCTCACGTCGATGCCCTGCTCGCCGTCGGGCTCGACCAGCAGGGGCAGCTTGCGCCGCAGGGTCTGCTCGCGCCGCAACCGGTCCAACGCCTTGCGTCGGGCGGTGGTGGTGAGCCAGGCGCCCGGACGTGACGGCACGCCCTGGGTCGGCCAGGTCTGCAGCGCGGCGACGTACGCCTCCTGGGCGCACTCCTCGGCCAGGTCGAGGTCGCGGGTCAGGCGCACCGTCGCGGCGAGCACGACGGCCCACTCGTGACGGTGCGCCTGCTCGACGGCGTCGGCCGCGTCAGCTGCCGGCACCGTCCCCGCTCGTGTCCATCACCGGCCGCACCTCGACCCCGCCGGACGGCGCCGGGCACAGGGCCGCGATCCGGACGGCGTGGTCGAGGTCGTCGGCCTCGATCAGGTAGAAGCCACCGAGCGACTCCTTGGTCTCGACGAACGGCCCGTCGGTGACGGCTCCGGCGCGCAGGCTGGTCGCGGTGGCCGACGGCGCGAGCCCCGCGCCCGCGAGGATCTTGCCGCCCTGCTCGCCGACCGCGTGCGCGAAGGCGTTGTGGGCGTCCATCATCGCCGCCCACGCCTCCTGGCTCATGTCGGTGTAGGCGGACTCGTCACCGTAGATGAGGACTGTGTACTGGGTCATGGCGGTTCCTCTCGTCCGGCGGCCGACGGACCCGGCCGCTCGTCAGGACGACGAACGGGCCGACCCCGGATCGACACCGTGGTCGACACCGGTTGCGCCGCACGATGCCAGAAACCCGGCGCCGCGTCAGGAGGCAGCGGTGATCGCCTTCTGGATGCGCTGCTCCGAGACCGGGTACGCCGTCCGCGAGGTCGGGGCGAACAGGCTGACCCGCAGCTCCTGCACCATCCAGGCCACCTCGAGCAGGGCCGTCGACGGGGCACGGCCCGCCGGGACGGCGGCGAGCGCGGTCGCGTGCAGGGCCTGCACGTGCTCGACGCGGGACTGCGCCGCGCGGTCGCGCGCCGGGTCGTCCGGCAGCCGGTCCAGCCGCACGTCCATGGCCTGGACGTAGCGCAGCAGGTCCGGCAGCCGGCCGCGTCCGGCGGCGCTCACGAACCCGGGCCGCACCAGCTGGTCGAGCTGGGCGCTGAGGTCGGCCAGGGCGGGCAGCACCGCCAGGCTGCGCTCGGCACCGATGCGCGCACGCACCCGGTGCGCCGTCGACAGGATCCGCTCGACCTCGCGCACGACGGCCAGGGTCTCGTCGTCCAGGCACGCCCTGACCGCAGAAGCCAGTCGCGAGAACGCTTCTGGGCTGCGCGCCGGTCCGCCGGCAGCGACGACGAGCGCGTCGACGGCGGTGTCGGTGCAGTCGTCGAGCAGCTGGGTGGCGGTCGCGTGGGTGGCCCGGCTCAGGCCGAGCTTGGCCGCGTTGTCCAGGTGCGACAGGACGAACGGCACGGGCGAGGGCAGCTGCAGCCGCAGCAGGCGCCGGGTGCCCGACCGGTGGGCGGCCTCAGCCTCGGCCGCCGTCGCCAGCACACGCACCCCGACGCTCGCGCCCTCGTCGACGAGCGCCGGGAAGCCCTCGAGCCGGTGCCCGCCCTGGGTCAGAGCCCGGGTGACGGGCAGCTCGTCGATCGTCCACGAGGTCAGACCGGTGGTGACCAGGTCGTCGGCGGCCGCGGTCAGCACCTCGCCGAGACGCACCCGCAGCCGCTGCTGCAGGACGGCGACGTCCTTGCCCTCGGCGAGCCGCTCACCGCGCTCGTCCTCGACCCGCACGGTGACCCGCAGATGGGCGGGCACCGCGCCCAGGTCCCAGTCCTCGGGTGCGACCCGCGTACCGGTCAGGTCCTCGAGGGCGTCCCTCAGGGCGGCGAGCAGAGGGCCGTCGTCGGGCGAAATGCGTTGCAGCGCCTGGCTCGCACGATCGGGCGCAGGGATGAGGGTCCGACGTACGGCCTTGGGCAGCGCGCGAATCATCGCGGTGGCGAGCTCGTGCCGCAGCCCGGGGATCTGCCAGTCGAACGCGCCGGCGCCCAGCCGCCCCAGCACCGCGAGCGGCACGTGCACCGTGACGCCGTCCGCCGCGGCACCGGGCTCGAACTGGTAGGTGACCGCGAGGTCGACGTCACCCACCGGCCAGGACGTCGGGTAGTCGGCCGCGTCGACCGCGTCGGCCTCGGCGGTGGTCAGCATCTCCGGGGTGAAGGTCAGCTGCTCGGCGTCGTCGCGCCGGGCCTTCTTCCACCAGGCGTCGAAGTGCCGCGCCGACACGACGTCCGCCGGGATCCGCTTGTCGTAGAACGAGAACAGCGCTTCGTCGTCAACGACCAGACCGCGGCGGCGGGCCCGCTGCTCGAGCTGCTCGGCGTCCTCGAGCAGCTCGCGGTTGGCCTGGAAGAAGTGGTGCCGGGTGCGCCAGTCCCCCTCGACCAGCGCGTGCCGGATGAACAGCTCGCGGGACAACTCGGGGTCGATGCTGCCGTACCCGACCGGGCGCGCCGCGACCAGCGGGATGCCGTAGAGCAGCACCTTCTCGCTGGCCATCGCGCTGCCCTGCCGGCTCGACCAGTGAGGCTCGCTGTAGCTGCGGCGCACCAGGTGCGGCGCGAGCCGCTCGGCCCACTCGGGGTCGATCCGCCCGAGGGTGCGGCCCCACAGCCGCGAGGTCTCGATCAGCTCGGCGCCCATCACCCAGGTCGGTGGCTTCTTCGCGAGCGCCGACCCCGGCCAGGCCGAGAAGTGCGCGCCCCGGGCCCCCAGGTAGTCGCGCGCCGCGACGTCCCGCAGTCCGATGTGCGACAGCAGCCCCGACAGCAGCGCCCGGTGCAGCCGGTCGGCGTCGACCGCCGTCCCCGCCTCGGGTGGTGGGCTCACGACCAGGCCCATACCCGCGACCACCTGGCGCAGCTGGCTGTGCACGTCCTGCCACTCGCGCACCCTCAGGTGGTGCAGGTGCTCGGCGCGGCACAGCCGGCGGAACGCACCGGACCCCAGGTCGCGCTGCTGCTCCTTCAGGTAGGTCCACAGGTTCAGCCACGACACGAAGTCGGACGTCGGGTCGGCGAACCTCGCGTGGTGGGCGTCGGCCTGGGCCTGCGCCTCGGGGGGCCGCTCGCGCGGGTCCTGGATCGACAGGGCGGCCGCCACGACGAGGACCTCGCGCAGGCAGCCCTCGCGGTCGGCCTCGACGACCATCCGGGCGATCCTGGGGTCCAGCGGCAGCTCGGCCAGCTGGCGACCGACCGGGGTCAGCCGGCGCCGCGGGTCGGCCTGGTCGGGGTCGATGGCGCCGAGCTCGTGCAGCAGCTGGACGCCGTCGCGCACGCTGCGCCGGTCGGGCGGCTCGACGAAGGGGAACGCGGCGATGTCACCGAGGCCCAGTGCGGTCATCTGCAGGATCACCGACGCGAGGTTGGTGCGCAGGATCTCGGGCTCGGTGAACTCGGGGCGGCTCTCGTAGTCCTCCTGCGAGTACAGCCGGACGCAGATCCCGTCGGCGACGCGACCGCACCGACCGGCCCGCTGGTTGGCCGAGGCCTGCGACACCTTCTCGATCGGCAGCCGCTGCACCTTCAGCCGCCTGCTGTAGCGCGAGATCCGGGCCGTGCCGGGGTCGACGACGTACCTGATCCCGGGCACGGTCAGCGACGTCTCGGCCACGTTCGTGGCCAGGACGACCCGGCGTCCGGTGTGCGGCTCGAAGACGCGGTGCTGCTGGGCGGCGGACAACCTGGCGTACAGCGGGGCGATCTCGGTGTGCCGCAACGACATCGCGGTCAGCGCGTCGGCGGTGTCTCGGATCTCGCGCTCTCCGGACAGGAACACCAGGATGTCGCCAGGGCCCTCACCGGTCAGCTCGGCCACGGCGTCGCATACCGCCTGCGTCTGGTCGCGGTCGGGGTCGGCGTCCGGGTCGTCGGGGTCGACGACCGGGCGGTAGCGCACCTCGACCGGGTAGGTGCGGCCCGAGACCTCGATCACCGGCGCGTCGTCGAAGTGCCGCGAGAACCGGCCCGGGTCGATCGTCGCCGAGGTGATGACCACCTTCAGGTCGGGGCGTCGCGGCAGCAGCTGCTTGAGGTACCCGAGCAGGAAGTCGACGTTCAGGCTGCGCTCGTGCGCCTCGTCCAGGATCAGCGTGTCGTAGCGGCTGAGCGTGCGGTCGCGCTGGATCTCGGCGAGCAGGATGCCGTCGGTCATCACCTTGACCAGGGTGGTGTCGCTCGTGCGGTCGGTGAACCGCACGCTCCACCCGATGGCGCCGCCCAGCTCGGTCCCCGTCTCCTCGGCGATGCGCTCGGCGACGGTGCGGGCCGCGATCCGGCGCGGCTGGGTGTGGCCGATCATCGCGGTGACGCCGCGGCCGAGCTCGAGGCAGATCTTGGGCAGCTGGGTGGTCTTGCCCGACCCGGTCTCGCCGGCGACGATCACGACCTGGTGGTCGCGGATCGCCGCCGAGATCTCGTCTCGCACCGCCGAGACGGGCAGCTGCTCGGGGTAGGCCAGCTCGGGCACCGCCGCCCGGCGCAGCTCGATCTGCTCGGGGGTGAACCCGCGGCGCTCGGGCCGCCGGCCGCGCGGACGACCGCTGCGGGCAGCCTTCCTGGCCCCCCGCCCGTCCTCGACCACGTCACCAGGATAGGTCGACGTGCCACCTTCCTCCCCCGGCCCGGCTTTCCTCCCCCGGACCGGTGCCGGCGGCGGACATATCGGGCGCCGCGTGCGGTCGGGGGGAGGAAAGCTGCGGGGTCAGGCCTTGGGCTTGTTCGTCATCAGCGGCGCGGCCGCGGTCTTGCTGGCGGCGACGGCCGGCTTGGCCTTCTTCGGCTTCTTGCTCTCGCGGCCCTGCTTGTCCTTCGACACGGTGGTCTCCTGTTCGTCAGCGGTGGGGGGATGGGCGGCGGTGACTCAGCGCATGACGGACTCCAGGTGCGGGGCGGCCGGCGCCGCGGACCCCCTGACGGTAGCCCCGTCGCGGGAGGTCACGCACGCCTGTTCGGCGCCCTGGGCGCGCGTGCCGACCGCCGGCGCCGGGGCCGACGTCAGGCGAGGACCCTGGTCACCGGCATGGACGAGTCGGCGGGCAGGTCGAGGTCGGACGGCGCCCGACCGCGCAGCAGCATCTGCGATCCGAGCGCGGCGACCATCGCCCCGTTGTCGGTGCACAGCCCCGGCCGCGGCACGCGCAGCTCGATGCCGGCGTCCGCGCACCGCTGGGCCGCCACGACCCGCAGCCGCGAGTTGGCGGCGACGCCGCCACCGATCAGCAGGTGGTCGACACCGTTCTGCTGGCAGGCGAGCACCGCCTTACGGGTCAACACGTCGACCACGGCCTCCTGGAAGCTGGCTGCGACGTCGGCCAGCGGCACGGGCTCGCCCGCCGCCTCGCGCGCCTCGACCCAGCGGGCGACCGCGGTCTTCAGGCCTGAGAACGAGAAGTCGAAGCGATGCCGCTCGGCGTCCCGCTGGCCGGTGAGACCACGCGGGAACGCGATGGACGCCGGGTCACCCTCGCGCGCGGCCCGGTCGACGTGCGGGCCGCCGGGGAACGGCAGCCCGAGCAGTCGCGCGACCTTGTCGAAGGCCTCGCCCGCCGCGTCGTCGACGGTGGCGCCGAGCGGGCGCACGTCGCCCGTGACGTCACCGACGAGCAGCAGCGAGGAGTGCCCGCCCGACACGAGCAGCGCGATGGTCGGCTCGGGCAGCGGCCCGTGCTCGAGCTGGTCGACCGCGACGTGGGCGGCGAGGTGGTTGACGCCGTACAGCGGCTTGCCGAGCGCGACCGCCAGCGCCTTGGCCGCGGCCACGCCGACGAGCAGGGCGCCCATCAGGCCGGGGCCGCTGGTGACGGCGAGCGCGTCGACGTCGTCCAGCCGGACGCCGGCCTCGCGGCAGGCGCGCTCGATCGTGGGACCCATCGCCTCCAGGTGCGCCCGGCTGGCCACCTCGGGCACGACGCCGCCGAACCGCGCGTGCTCGTCCGAGCTGCTCGCGATGGCGTCGGCGAGCAGCGTCGTGCCGCGGACGATCCCGACGCCGGTCTCGTCGCACGAGGTCTCGATGCCCAGGACGAGGGGGGCGTGGGTCACGAGACCAGGCTATCGACGGCGCGTACCGGCCGGCGGCGCATGACCCAGGCGTCGACACCGTCGTAGTACCCGCGTCGGACGGCGATGCGCTCGAAGCCGTGCCGGGCGTACAACCGTTGTGCCGTGACGTTGTCGGCCCGGACCTCGAGCAGCAGCTGGGCCGCACCCCGCTCGGCGACGGCGGCGACGAGCGCACCCATCAGCCGGCCGCCGAGGCCCCGCCCCTGCGCCCAGGGCGCGACCGCGACCGTCATCACGTCGGCGTCCGGGCCGTTCACCGCCGCGCCCGCGTACCCGGCCGGCTCGCCCGGCCGCTCCGGCAGCTCGACGACGCAGTACCAGCGCGAGGCCTGCGCCAGCTCGGCCCACCAGGTCTCGGCCGTCCAGGCGTCCGTGCTGAACAGCTCGCGCTCGAGCGCCGCCAGTGCCTCGAGGTCCCACCAGCGCAGCGGCCGCAGCAGCCCGGTCACGTCCCCACTCGCTTGCGCGCGGCGGGCTCCATGACGTCCGGCCGGCGCAGGTACCGCGGCTCGAGCTGGTCGAACACCGACCCGGCGGCCAGGCCGGCGACCACCAACCGGGCCAGCGCCGCGCCCGAGGGGTCGAGCGGCCCGACCGGGTCGCCCAGGACGTCGGCGTACAGCTGCGCACCGCGACCCACCACCGGCCGACCGTCGCGGGGGACGTCGGCCGCGCGGGCGACCGCCGGACCACCGACCCGCACCCCGGCGCCGTCGTACCCGGCCCAGTAGACCTCGCGGCGGCGGGCGTCGGTCGCGACCACGAAACCGCCCACCGACCCCAGCGCCCCCGCGTCCACCGCGTCGGCCGCCAGCACGTCGAGCGTGCACACCCCGTGCAGCCGCAGGCCCAGCGCGAGCGCCAGCGTGCGGGCCGTGACGAGTCCGACCCGCAGGCCGGTGAAGGGCCCGGGCCCGGTGCCCACCGCGACGTCGGTGAGGTCGCGGCGGTCGGCGCCGGCCTCGGTCAGCACCGCCGCGATGCCGGGAGCCAGCAGCTCACCGTGCCGGCGCGGGTCGTGCGCCGTCGACTGCGCCAGCACGCGGGTCCCGTCGTGCAGGGCCACCGTGACGGCGGGGGTCGCGGTGTCGAGGGCGAGCAGCAGCACGACGTCAGGCTAGTGGCGCGGCGGGGGCGGTCTGCGGCCACTCGACGTCCGCCCACCGGCCACCGACCCCCCGCACCGTCACGATCCGCTCCTGGGCGTCCTGCTCCTCGTCCCGGTCGCCGTCCGGGCCGGTGACGCGTCCGCCCCGGGGCCGCTCGATCGAGATCTCGAGCCGGTCGGTCGCCAGGTCGTCGACCAGGCCCTCGCCCCACTCGACGACCGTGACCGACGACTCCAGCGTCGCGTCCAGGTCCAGGTCGTCCACCTCGGCGATCGAGCTGAGCCGGTAGGCGTCGACGTGCACCAGCGCGGGACCCTGCCCCAGCGGGGGGTGCACGCGGGCGATGACGAACGTCGGCGAGGTCACCGCGCCGCGCACCGCGAGTCCCGCGCCGATCCCCTGGGTCAGGGTCGTCTTGCCCGCGCCGAGCGGTCCCGTCAGCACCACCACGTCGCCGGGCACGAGCACCCCAGCCAGGCGCCGTCCGAGGTCCAGCATCGCGTCACGGTCGACGACCGTCGCACGGGCGGTGAGCACCACGGGTCCTCTCGGTGGGCGGCCAGGGCTGATGCTACTGCTCGGGTCGCACCCGCTGCAGCGACCGCCTGGCCCGCACGAGCAGCTCGTCCAGGTGCAGGTTGACCTCGTCGGGACGCTCGAGCATGACCAGGTGCCCGGCGTCGGGCAGCACCACGTGCTCGGCGACCGGCAACCGGCGGACGATCTCGTCGCTGTGCGCCGGCGGGGTCAGCAGATCGTCCTCGCCCGAGAGCACCAGCGCCTCGATGCCGTCCAGGGTCGCGAGCGCGCTGCGCTTGTCGTGCAGGTCGAACGTCGGCAGGAACTCGGCGACCACCTCGATCGGGGTGGCCGCGATCATCGCCGCGGAGAAGCGCACGAGCGAGGCCGGCACCGCGGACGCGTAGGAGTACCGCTTCACCAGCGCCTGCTCGAGGTCGCTGCCGATGCGGCGGGTGCGGTCGACCAGGCGCGGCGTGCGGGCCAGCCGCGACAGCGCACCGGGCGCGATCCGGTGGGCCACCTGCCCCACGAGCTCGGCCAGCCCCCAGTGGACGTCGGCCAGGCCACCGGGGCTGGTCGCGATGAAGGCCACGCCGACCACCCGCTCGCCGACCAGCCCCGCCTGCTCGGCGGCCAGCGCCATCTGCGTCATCCCGCCCAGGGAGTGCCCGATCAGCACGACCGGGCCGGTCGGGGCGACGGCCTGGAGCACCGCGTGCAGGTCGCGCCCGCACTGGTCGACGGTGCACGAGCCGCGCGGGCCGGCGTCCGACCTGCCGTGGCCGCGCTGGTCCCACAGCACGAGGCGGTGGCGACCGCGCATCATCTGCCGCTGGTAGTGCCACGAGTCGAGGTTGAGGCAGAAGCCGTGGCTGAACACGACGGTCAGCTCGGGGTCGCCGTCCACCCCGTCGAGCTCGTCCACCTCGACGTGCAGCCGCGTGCCGTCGTCCGCGACCAGCGGGTGCACCGTGCCGCGCAGCGAGCCGAAGGGCTCGGCGAGGCCGCCGCCCCGCGAGCGGCCGAGGGTGAACCGCTCGGCCGCCAGCCCGAGTGCCGCTCCGACGCCGGCGGCGGCGAGGCCGGCGCCCACGGCCAGCAGGTTCGGCGGACGCGGCGTCACGAGACGTCCCCGCCCACGTGGGTGCGCGGGACGCGGCTGCCGATCCGGGCCACGATCTCGTAGGCGATGGTGTCGGTGGCCTGCGCCCAGTCCTGGGCGGTGGGCTCGCCCCCGGCGCCGTCCCCGAACAGGACGACGGGGTCGCCCGCTCGCGCGTCGCGGGCGGCGGTGTCGTCCCCGAGGTCGACGACGACCTGGTCCATCGACACCCGGCCGGCGACGCGGTGGACGGCGCCGGCCACCAGCAGGGGTCCGACGTTGCCGGCGGCGCGCGGCACCCCGTCGGCGTACCCGAGCGGCACCAGCGCGAGCACGGTCTCGCGCTCGGTGACGTAGGTGTGGCCGTAGGCGACGCCGGACCCGGCCGGCACCCGCTTGACCAGCGCGAGCGTGGCGCGCAGGCTCATCGCCGGCCGCAGGCCCAGCGCGGAGCTGTCATGCAGGTCGGGCACCGGCGACAGCCCGTAGACGGCCAGGCCCGGGCGCACCAGGTCGTAGTGGGCGGCCGGGTTGGTCAGGGTCGCCGCCGAGTTCGCGAGGTGACGCACCTCGGGCCGGACGCCGAGCGCCTCGGCCCGCGCGAGCGCCAGGTCGAACACCTCGCGCTGGTGGCGCACCGTCGGGTGGTCGGGCGCGTCCGCCCAGGCCAGGTGCGACCAGACGCCGACGACCGACACGGCGCCCTCGGCCCGCGCGGCCAGCGCCGCGCCGACCAGCTCGTCCCAGTCGGCGGGCGTGGCCCCGCCGCGCGAGAGCCCGGTGTCGATCTTCAGATGCACCCGGGCGGTGGTCCCGGCGCTGCGGGCCGCGTCGGCGATCTGCTCGACCGCCCACGGTGCCGAGGCCGACAGGTCGATGTCGGCGCGCACCGCTCCCGCGAAGTCGTCACCGGGCACGTGCAGCCACGACAGCAGTCGCCCGCGGTCACCCGCCGCGCGCAGCGCCAGCCCCTCGGCCAGCTGCGCCACCCCGAGCCAGGCGGCGCCACCGGCGCGGGCCGCGGCCGCGCACGGCAGCAGCCCGTGGCCGTACCCGTCGGCCTTGACGACGGCCATGACCTGGGCGGACGGCGCCCGCCGGCACAGCTCGCGCACGTTCGCGCGAACCGCGGACAGGTCCACGACCGCCTCCGCGGGCAGTATCGACGTGGCCATCACGCTGCCCAGTCTCTCAGCACCGGCCGCTCGTGGCACGCTGCGTCAGCAGGTCGCGCACCGCGTCGGGCACCGCGGCCAGCACGCTGCTCGCGCTGACCGGCCCGCCGGCGCTGGCCAGCTGCCCGGCGGCCCCGTGGACGGCGACCGCCAGCGTGCCGGCGTCCAGCGGACTCAGGCCGCCGGCGAGCAGAGCACCGGCGATCCCAGCCAGGACGTCGCCCGAGCCCGCGGTGGCCAGCCAGTGCGGGCCGTCGGCCTGGCTGCGCACGGGTGCGCCGTCCTGGACGACGAGCGTGACGGCCCCCTTGAGCAGGACGGTGGCGCCGGTGACCCCGGCGGCCAGCCGGGCGCAACGCGCGGGGGCGGCCTCGACGTCCGGGCGCTGGACGTCGACGCCGTGGGCCTGCAGCAGCCGGGTCAGCTCGCCGGCGTGCGGGGTGAGCAGGGTCGGCGCGGTGCGGCGGGTGGGCAGCAGGTCGAGGGCCCCCGCGTCGACGACGCACGGCAGGTCGGTGTCCAGGGCGTCGGCGACGGCCGCGCGCTGGTCGGCGTCCTCGAGGTCCAGGCCGGGCCCGAGCAACCACGCCTGCACGCGGCCGGGGCCGGGGACGACCTCGGGCCAGCGCGCCCGCACCAGGTGGGCGGGGGCCGGCGGCCCGACGTACCGCACCATGCCGACGCCGGTGGCCACGGCTGCCCCGGTGCACAGCACGGCTGCCCCCGTGTACGTCGGGCCGCCCGCGACCACGCCGAGCACCCCACGGCGGTACTTGTCGTCGTCCGGCCCCGGCACCGGCCACCGGGCGGCGAGGTCGGCCACCTCGAGCCGCTCGACCGCTGCGTCGGCCGGCAGGGTCAGGCCGATGTCGACCACCTGCACGCGCCCGGCCGCCCGGCAGGCGGGGGCCAGCAGCAGGGCGGGCTTGGCCGCGCCGAACGTGACGGTGAGGTCGGCGGTGACGTGCTCGCCGGCCAGCTCGCCGGTCTCGGGGTCGATCCCGCTGGGCAGGTCGACCGCCACCACCGGCACGGACGCCGGCACCGCCCGCACCAGCGCGAGCGCCCGCCCGCTCAGCCCAGGACGCCCCCCGAGGCCGACCAGCCCGTCGACCACGACGTCCGCGGCGCCGGCGGCCCGCACGACCCGCCCGCCCGCCGCGCGAAGGGCGGCCAGCCCGGCCGGGTGGGCGCGGTCGGCGGCGAGCACCGCCTCGACGCGGGCTCCGCGGGCCGCGAGCCGCGCTCCGGCGTACAGCGCGTCGCCGCCGTTGTCGCCGGGGCCGACGAGCAGCAGCACGCGCGCCCCGTACGCCGGGCGGCCGGCGTCCGCGAGCACGGCCAGGACCGCGGTCGCCAGGCCCGCCGCGGCACGCTGCATGAGGGCGCCCTCGGGCAGGGCGGCCAGCGCCACCTGCTCGGCCGCCCGGACCGCGGCGACGTCGTACGCGCGGATCATGCGGCGAGCCTAGGCCGTGTCGGTGCTCACGCCTCGGCGATCACGACAGCGCTGGCGATGCCCGCGTCGTGCGAGAGCGAGACGTGCAGCGACGCCACACCCAGCTCGGCGGACCGGGCGGCGACGGTGCCGGTGACGACCAGGTGGGGCCGGCCGGCGGCGTCCTTGCTCACGCTGGCGTCGACCCAGTGCAGCCCGATCGGCGCCCCCAGCGCCTTGGCCAGCGCCTCCTTGGCGGCGAACCGCGCGGCCAGGGAGGCGAGCGGCAGGGTCTGCTCATCCGCCGTGAACAGTCGGTGCAGCAGCCGTGGGGTGCGCGCCAGGGTCTGGCCGAACCGCTCGACGTCGACGACGTCGATCCCGATGCCGACGATCACTCGACGGTGACCGACTTGGCCAGGTTGCGCGGCTGGTCGACGTCGTGGCCCTTGGCCAGCGCCAGCTCGCAGGCGAACACCTGCAGCGGCACCGTGGTGACCAGCGGCGCGAGCAGGGTCGGGGTGCGCGGCACCTGGATCAGGGTGTCGGCGTAGGGGCGGACGTCGTCGTCCCCCTCCTCGGCGATGACGATGGTGCGCGCGCCGCGGGCCCGGATCTCCTGGATGTTCGAGACCACCTTGCCGTGCACCGAGTCCCGACCGCGTGGTGAGGGCACGATGATGAACACCGGCAGCCCTTGCTCGATCAGCGCGATCGGGCCGTGCTTGAGCTCGCCGGCGGCGAACCCCTCGGCGTGGATGTAGGCGAGCTCCTTGAGCTTCAGCGCGCCCTCCATCGCCACCGGGAACCCCACGTGGCGGCCGAGGAACAGCACCACCCGCGCGTCGGCCAGCTCACGGGCCAGGGCGCGCACCGGCTCCATCGAGTCCAGCACCTGCTGGATCTGCGCGGGCACCTCGGCCAGCTGGCCGAGGATCTCGCGCACCTCGTCCTCGTACTTGTTGCCGCGCAGCTGGGCCAGGTAGAGGCCGAGCAGGTAGCAGGCGGTGATCTGGGCGAGGAACGCCTTGGTCGAGGCCACCGCCACCTCGGGGCCCGCGTGCGTGTAGAGCACGGCGTCCGCCTCGCGGGGCATCGTCGAGCCGTGGGTGTTGCAGATCGCCAGCACCTTCGCGCCCTGCTCGCTCGCGTGCCGCATGGCCATCAGCGTGTCCATCGTCTCGCCGGACTGCGAGATCGCGACGACCAGCGTCCGGGAGTTGACGACCGGGTCGCGGTAGCGGAACTCGCTGGCCAGCTCGACCTCGGTGGGCACGCGGCACCAGTGCTCGATCGCGTACTTGGCCACCTGCGCGGCGTACGACGAGGTGCCGCACGCGATGACGACGATCTTGTCGACGGCGCGCAACACGCTCTCGTCGATCCGCAGCTCGTCGAGCGCCAGGTGGCCCTCGGCGTCGGTGCGGCCGAGCAGGGTGTCGGCCACCGCGCGGGGCTGCTCGTCGATCTCCTTGGCCATGTAGGTGGCGTAGCCGCCCTTCTCGGCCGCCGAGGCGTCCCAGTCGACGTGGTACTCCTTCGTCACGGCGGGCGCGCCGGCGAAGTCGACGACCTCGATGCTGTCGGCGGTGATCGTGACGACCTGGTCCTGGCCGAGCTCGATCGCCTCGCGGGTGTGGTCGATGAACGCGGCGACGTCCGAGCCCAGGTAGTTCGCGCCGTCCCCGCGTCCGACCACCAGCGGGCTGTTGCGGCGGGCGCCGACGACGGTGCCGGGCACGTCAGCGTGCACCGCGAGCAGGGTGAACGCGCCGTGGAGCTCGTTGCACACCGCGCGCATCGCCTCGGTGAGGTCGCCGAGCCGGTCGTACGCGCGGGCGACCAGGTGGGCCGCGACCTCGGTGTCGGTCTCGGACAGGAAGCTCACGCCCCCGGTGGCCAGCTCGGCGCGCAGCGCGGCGAAGTTCTCGATGATCCCGTTGTGCACCACCGCGAGTCGCCCGTCCGCGCTGCAGTGCGGGTGCGCGTTGGCATCGGTCGGACCGCCGTGCGTGGCCCAGCGGGTGTGTCCCACCCCGGTCACCGACGGGGGCAAGGGGTCGAGCGAGAGCACTTCTTCGAGGTTGGCCAGCTTGCCGGCCTTCTTGCGGCTGTGCAGCACACCATCGGCCTGAACCACGATGCCAGCAGAGTCGTAGCCGCGGTACTCCATGCGCCGCAGGCCCTCCATCACCACGTCGAGCGCGTCGACTCCCCCAGCTGGCCCCGTGAACCCGACGATTCCGCACATGCCGCCAGGGTAACGTTGCGGCCCGTGTCCCACGGCCACGGCGCGAGCCTGCCCTCCCCGTACGTCGAGCTCGACCGGGCGGCGTGGGCCCGGCTCCGCGCCCAGACCCCCCTCACCCTGCTCCAGACCGACCTCGAGCGGCTGCGTGGCCTCGGTGACCGGATCGACCTGGCCGAGGTCGAGGACGTCTACCTGCCGCTGTCACGGTTGATCACCCTGTACGTCCGCGGCGCCGGCCGGCTGCACCGGGTGACGAGCGACTTCCTCGGTGAGCAGCCGGCCCGCTCGCCGTTCGTCATCGGCGTGGCCGGGTCGGTGGCGGTGGGCAAGTCGACCACCTCGCGCATCCTGCGCGAGCTGCTGGCCAGCTGGCCGGGAACACCCGACGTCCAGCTGGTCACGACGGACGGCTTCCTGCTGCCCAACGCCGAGCTCGAGCGTCGGGGCCTGTTGCAGCGCAAGGGTTTTCCTGAGAGCTACGACAGGCGGGCGCTGCTGCGCTTCGTCGCAGAGGTGAAGGCCGGCCGGGCCGAGGTGACCGCGCCGGTCTACTCCCACCTCACCTACGACGTCGTCCCCGACGAGCACGTCGTCGTCCGGCGTCCCGACGTCCTGATCGTCGAGGGCCTGAACGTGCTGCAACCCCCGCGCGTCGACGCGGGGGGCCGCTCGGGCCTGGCGGTCAGCGACTTCTTCGACTTCTCGGTCTACGTCGACGCCCGGCTAGAGGACGTCCGCGGTTGGTACGTCGACCGCTTCCTTCGGTTGCGGCAGACGGCCTTCGCCGATCCGACGTCCTACTTCCACCGGTACGCCGCGCTGTCGGACGAGCAGGCGGCGGCCACCGCCACGCGGATCTGGCAGGACATCAACGAGGCGAACCTGGTCGAGAACGTCCGCCCCACCCGGGGCCGCGCCAACCTGGTGCTCACCAAGGGCCCTGACCATGCCGTGACGCGGATCCGCCTGCGCAAGTAGGCGTCTAGCCGATCTTCTGCCACTCCGTCGACGCGCCGACCGGGTGGAACCCCATGGCCTGGTTGACGCGCAGCATCGGCTCGTTGCTGCTCGCGTTCCAGGTCGTCACGCGCCGCACCGCGGGCAGCTGCTCCAGCAGCGCGAGCAGGTTGGCCGCCTTCACCCGCAAGCCGAGCGCGCGGCCCCGGTGGTCGGCGCGCACCAGGGTGTCCCACTGGTAGGCGCGGTCCGGCTCGTGCTCGGCGACGACCATCGTCGTGAATGCCACCGCCTCGCCGGTGGCCGTCTGCACGGCCACGGTCTCGACCAGCCGACGTCCCATGGCCCGCACCGCCGCGACCTCCGCGCGCACCCGGTCGGCGTCCCAGTGCTCCTCGCCGGCGTCGACCTCCTCGACCGGCGCGTCGGTGGCCATCCGGGCGCTGAGCGCGGCGCGCTGCGCCAGCCAGGGCTCGGGGACCGCGTCCCACCAGGTCAGCAGCTCGTATTCTGCGGAGGTCCGCTCGGCGGCCATCTGCTGTTGGGCCAGCCGGTCCGGGACACGTGGGTCGATCTCGAGGTCGCTGCGCACGTTCACCCTGGCCGCCGCGTAGCCGTGCACGGCCGCGAACGCCGCGGTCGCTCGGCCACCGCCCGTGGCGGACTCGGCGACGACGAGGTGCGTCGTGCGGCCGTCGGCCCGGGCCTCGGCCCGCAGCGCCTCGAGCAGCCGCGTCCCGATGCCCTGGCGACGCCACGCCGGCCGGATACTCAGGAAGCTGGTGGCCAGGTGCGGGTTGTCGAGCACCGGCAGGTGCAGGTTGCCCTCGGCCACGACCTCGTCGCCAGCCAGGGCCACGAGCAGCACCAGCCGCCGGTCGGTGGTGGTCCGGGCCATCTCGCGCACCTCGTCGGCCGAGTACCGCGTGTGCCGGTCGCCCAGCTCGGCCCGGGCGCTCTCCATCCCCGCGTCGACCCAGCCGGCCAGCAGCGCGTCGTCGGTGAGCGGGTCCAGCTGCACGATCCGGACGTCGGTCACGGCCCGACCCTGGACCAGACCCGGCCGGTGCCGCAACCGGCTTCCGGCCGGCGATCGGGGCAACGGCGCGTCAACAGTGACGCGCCGCTGCCCCGATGATGCGCGCGCCGGGCAGGATGGGCGGGTGCTGCACCTACGCCTCGTGGTCCCGCGCAGCTGCGCCGACGCCGTGTCGTCCCTGCTGGTCCAGGACGCCCGCGTCACCAACGTGCTGGTGATGCCCGGTGCCAGCCTGGACCCGCCCGGCGACGCGATGTTCTGCGACGTCGCGCGCGAGGCGGCGAGCGACGTCCTCGGCCGGCTGCGGTCGCTGGGTCTGGAGGACGCCGGCACCATCGCCATCGAGGACGTCGACGCCTCGCCCTCGCGCCAGGCCAGGGCCGCCGAGCGGGCCGCCCCCGGCTCACCCGACGACGGCGTCGTGTGGGACGTGGTGATCGAGAAGGCGTACGCCGACGCCCGGGCCTCGTGGTCGTTCTACGCGTTCCTGACGCTGGCCACGCTGATCGCCGGGGTCGCCGTGGTGCTGGACTCCTCGATCCTGGTGGTCGGGGCGATGGTCGTCGGGCCCGAGTTCGGCGCCGTGGCGGCGGTCGCGACGGGTGTGGTGCTGCGCCAGCGCCGGCTCACCCTCGGTGGCCTGCGGCTGCTGGCCCAGGGGTTCGCGTTCGCGATCCTGGTCACGGTGCTGCTCGCGCTGGTGGCGCGCGCCGGCGGGTGGATCGACCCCGGGTCGATCAGCGCACCGCGGCCGCTCACCGGCTTCATCTGGAAGCCCGACCGCTGGTCGGTGGTCGTCGCCCTGCTGGCCGGCGTGGCCGGCACCCTGTCGCAGACCGCGGGGCGCTCCAGCGCGCTGGTGGGGGTGTTCATCTCGGTCACGACCGTGCCGGCCGCCGGAAACCTCGCGCTGGCACTGGCCCTGTGGGTGCCGCACGAGATGGGTGGCGCGGCGGCCCAGCTGGCGATCAACCTCACTGGCATGGTCGTCGCGGGCATCGCCACCCTCGTCGTGCAACGGCTGCTGTGGAAGCGGGTCCCCCACCGCATCCACGCCCTGCGCTGAGGCGAGCTAGAGTGCGAGCCGCTCGCGCACCACGCCCGCGAGCCGCTCGGCCACCGCCCGCGCCTGGTGCACCTCGGTGGCCTCGACCATCACGCGCACCAGCGCCTCGGTGCCCGAGGGACGCAGCAGCACCCGGCCGCGGCCGGCTAGCTCGGCCTCGGCCACCGCGACGGCTGCGCTGAGCTCGACGTCCGCGTGGGTGCGCGTCTTGTCGACGCCGGGCACGTTCACCAGCACCTGCGGCAGCCGCTGCATGACCCCCGCGAGCGAGGCCAGCGGACGCCGGGTGGCCGCCATCCGAGCGAGCAGCAGCAGTGCGGTCAGCAGCCCGTCGCCCGTGGTGCCGTGGTCGCTCACGATGACGTGGCCGGACTGCTCGCCGCCGAGGCTGAACCCGCCGACCCGCATCTGCTCCAGGACGTACCGGTCGCCGACGCCCGCCTGGACGACGACGATGCCCTCGCGCTCCATCGCCATCAGCAGGCCCAGGTTGCTCATCACGGTCGCGACCAGCGTGCGGTCGACCAGGCTTCCCGCCTCGGCCATCGCCAGCGCCAGCACGGCCATGATCTGGTCGCCGTCGACGACCTCGCCGGCCGCGTCGACGGCCAGGCACCGGTCGGCGTCCCCGTCCATCGCCACTCCGGCGTCGGCGCCGTGCTGGGTCACCGCGGCCTGCAGCGGGGCCAGGTGGGTCGAGCCGCACCCGTCGTTGATGTTCAACCCGTCGGGCTCGGCGCCGATGGCCACGACGTCGGCGCCCGCGGCGCGCAGCAGGGCGGGACCCACGACGCTGGAGGCGCCGTGGGCGCAGTCCAGCACCACCCGCAGCCCGTCCAGCCGCTGCGGTACGGCAGCCAGCAGGTGGCGGACGTACTCGTCGCCGGCCGTCGCGTCCTGGCGCACGCGCCCGACGTCGGCGCCGCGCGGACGCTGCCGGTCGGCGCCCATCTCGGCCTCGATGCGGTCCTCGACGGCGTCGTCGAGCTTGTGCCCGCCGCGGGCGAAGAACTTGATCCCGTTGTCGGGCATCGGGTTGTGCGAGGCCGACAGCATGACGCCGAAGTCCGCGTCGCGGGCCGCGGTCAGGAACGCGACCGCCGGGGTCGGGAGCACCCCGACGTCCAGGACGTCGACGGCGGCGCTGGCCAGCCCGGCGACCACGGCGGCCGACAAGAACTCCCCCGAGGCGCGCGGGTCACGGCCGACGACGGCGACGGCGCGACCGCCGCCCGCGGCCCTCAGGACGTGCGCGCCGGCGACCGACAGGCGCAGCGCCAGCTCTGCGGTGAGGTCGCCGTTGGCGAGCCCCCGCACACCGTCGGTGCCGAACAGTCGTCCCACGGGTGACCTCTCGTCGAAGGGGCGAGCACGACGACAGCCCCGGGGAACCGTACCCCCGGGGCCGTCGACTGGTGCTGCGGCGGGGTCTACCGCTTGGAGTACTGGGGCGCCTTGCGGGCCTTCTTCAGACCGGCCTTCTTGCGCTCGATCGCCCGCGGGTCGCGGGTGAGGAACCCGGCCTTCTTCAGCGTCGCGCGGTTGGCCTCTTCGTCGACCTGGTTCAGCGACCGGGCGATGCCCAGGCGGACGGCGCCGGCCTGGCCCGAGGGGCCCCCACCGTGCACGCGGGCGGTGATGTCGAACAGCCCGTCGAGGTCGAGCACCTTGAGGGGCTCGCCGACGATCTGCTGGTGCACCTTGTTCGGGAAGTAGTTCGACAGCTCGCGGCCGTTGATGACCCACTTGCCGGTGCCGGGGACGATGCGCACGCGGGCCACGGCCTGCTTGCGTCGGCCGGTCGCGGCACCGGGGCCCGTGGCGCTGGCCCGGCGGACCGGGGCGTCGCTCGACTCGCTGGTGTAGCTGCTCGGCGCGTCGTCGAGGTCGTCGACCTCGGTGCCCAGCTCGGTCTCGATGGTGGACTCAGCCACGGTTCTCCTTCGGGTTCTGCGAGGGGTGCGACGCGGCTACTGCGCGACCTGGATGATCTCGAACGGCTGGGGGCCCTGCGCCTGGTGCGGGTGCTCGGGGCCGGCGTACACCTTGAGCTTGCTCAGCTGGTCACGGGCCAGCGAGTTCTTGGGCAGCATGCCGCGGACGGCCTTCTCGACCGCCTTGGCCGGGTACTTCTCCAGCATCTCCGTGTAGCTGCGCGAGCGCAGGCCACCGGGGTAGCCGGAGTGCCGGTAGGCCTGCTTCTGCTCCAGCTTCGAGCCGGTCAGGGCCACCTTGTCGGCGTTGACGACGATGACGAAGTCACCGGTGTCGACGTGGGGCGCGAAGGTCGCCTTGTGCTTGCCCCTCAGGAGGACGGCGACCTGGCTGGCGAGCCGGCCGAGCACCACGTCGGTGGCGTCGATGACGTGCCAGTGGCGCTGGATCTCGCCGGGCTTCGGGGTGTACGTGCGCACGAGCGTCGCCTTCGTTCTCTTCGCTGACAGGACTGGCTGCGGGCCGAGGCGCGCGGTGGGACCCACCACGCGGCTCGTCGGTCTGTCGCCGGCGGCCCGACGCCGCACCCCTTCGGGCGCGGTCGATCACGCACGGCGACTCCCCAGGGTAGCCGCCGAGCGCGCCGGGGGTCAAAACGCGGCGAGTCTCACCGCTGGCGCGCGACCCTGCCCTCGTCCCACACCGGCTCGGGAGCCTCGTAGACCCGGCCGTCCTGCCCGAACACCAGGTAGCGGTCGAACCCGCGGGCGAACCACCGGTCGTGGGTGACCGCGAGGACCGTGCCCTCGAACGCGGCCAGCCCGTCCTCCAGCGCCTCGGCCGAGTGCAGGTCGAGGTTGTCGGTCGGCTCGTCCAGCAGCAGCATCGTGGCGCCCGAGAGCTCGAGCAGCAGGATCTGGAACCGGGCCTGCTGGCCGCCCGAGAGCGACTCGAAGGTCTGCTCGCTCGAGCGCGCCAGCTCGTAGCGGTCCAGCGCCCGGGCGGCCTGCTCGCGGGGCATCCCGTCGCGGTGCTCGTCCCCGCGGTGCAGCACCTCGAGAAGGGTGCGGCCCAGCAGCAGCGGCTGCTCGTGGGTCTGCGCGAACCAGCCCGGACGCACCCGGGCACCCAGCCGGGCCACCCCGGTGTGCTCGACCGGCGCGATGGCGACGTCCCCGACCGGCCGGTGCTCGACGTCCGGGTCGGACCCGCCGGCGGCCAGCAGCCGCAGGAAGTGCGACTTGCCCGAGCCGTTGGACCCCAGCACCGCCACCCGCTCGCCGAACCAGACCTCCAGGTCGAACGCCTTCATCAGCCCGGTGAGCTCGACCTGCTCGCAGACCAGCGCCCGCTTGCCGGTGCGCCCGCCGCGCAGGCGCATCGTGACGTTCTGCAGCTGGGGCAGCGCCTCGGGCGGCCCGGCGTCCACGAACCGCTGCAGGCGCTTCTCGGCCGCGTGGTACTGGCTGGACATGTCGCTGTTGTACGCCGACTTGGTCTTGTAGTACTGCACCAGGGCCTTGAGCTTGGCGTGCTCCTCGTCCCACCTGCGACCCAGCTCGTCCAGGCGGGCCAGCCGGTCCTGGCGGGCCTGGTGGTACGTCGCGAACCCGCCCGGGTGCACCCACACGCTGCTGCCGGCCGCGCCCGGCTCGAGCGTCGCGATCCGGGTCGCCGCGCGGTCGAGCAGCTCGCGGTCGTGGCTGACGAACAGGACCGTCTTGGGCGTCTCGCGCAGCCGGTCCTCCAGCCACCGCTTGCCCGGGACGTCGAGGTAGTTGTCGGGCTCGTCCAGCAGCAGCACCTCCTCGGGGCCGCGCAGCAGCGCCTCGAGCACCAGTCGCTTCTGCTCGCCCCCGGACAGGCTGCGGACGTCGCGCCACTGGGCCCGCTCGTACGGCGCGCCGATCGCCGCCACCGTGCACACGTCCCACAGGGTCTCGGCCTCGTACCCGCCGGCGTCGGCCCAGTCGGCGATGGCCTGGGCGTAGCGCATCTGGGTGCGCTCGTCCTCGCGCTCCATCATCGCCAGCTCGGCGTCGTCCAGCGCCCGGGCCGCGGCCCGCACCCGCGGTGGGGCGACCGTCAGCAGCAGGTCGCGCACGCTGGAGTCGTCGCGCACCTGCCCGACGAACTGGCGCATCACCCCGAGCCCGCCGCTGCGGGTGACGGCGCCGGCGTGGGCGTCCAGGTCGCCGGCGATGATCTGCAGCAGCGTCGTCTTGCCCGTGCCGTTGGGCCCGATCAGGGCGACGTTGACGCCGTCCCCGACGCGCAGACTGACCTCGTCGAGCAGCGGGCGGCCGTCCGGCAGGTGGTAGCTGATGGCGTTGACGTCGACGTGGCCCACCGGCCCAGTCTGCCGGGCGCCCGCTCCCCCGTCACCGCCTTTCCCACCCTTCCTCCCCCCACCTGCGTTCCTCCCCCGGCCCGGCGTCCGCGCCGGACAAATCGGGCAACGGCACCGGTTGCAGGGAGGAAACCGGGCGGGGGGAGGAAGGGCGGGGGCGGGAAACCGGGCGGGGGGAGGCAGGGGTCAGGACAGGTGGCGGACGGCGCGCGCGGCCCGGGCGCGGACGGCGAGCTGGTCGTCGGGCGGGTAGTCGACCCGCTCGAGGGTCAGGCCGCCGGGGGCCACGACGTCGACGCGGGAGTCGCGGGCCCGCCCGGCCAGCACCTGGGCGGGCCACTGGACGTCGTGCCGGCCCA
>JBBQGB010000011.1:0-62913 GCA_038322575.1 Actinomycetales bacterium | reverse complement strand
CGGGACCCACCACCGCCACGTCCACCACCACCACCTCACCGGCACCCGCACCAACGGCACCCTCATCTGGCAGGCACCCACCGGCACCCACCCCAACCCCCACCTCCCACCAGTCGCCGTCCAGACAGCCATCACCGCCCTGGCCACCCGATGGCACAGGCGCCAACAACGACAGGCACCGAAGCGACGGCAGCGACCGCAGCGACCGCAGCGACCGCAGCGACCGCAGCTTCACCAGGGCGAGCAACGCAGCCGAGCCGCACCCACCGACCGGGACACCGGATGACGACCTCGGACGACAGGGCGCAGGGTCGGCCGTCAGGCGAGCTCCGCGGCCACCTCCGCGGCCACCTCCGCGGCCACCTCCGCGGCCACCTCCGCGGCGAGGACGTCGTACAGGACGAAGTCGTCGACGGTGCCGTCCCGCAGCCGCTCACCCTGGCGGAGCACGCCGGTCCGGGTGAACCCTGCGGCGACGGCGACGGCGTTGGACGCGGTGTTCCGCGAGGCTGCTCGCACGGTGACCCGCGGCTGGCCCAGGCCGCCGTCCTCGACAGGGACGACGGCATGCCGCATCGCGAGCCGGACGGCGTCGGTCATCACCCCGCGGCCGCGTTCGGCGGGGTGGGTCCAGTAGCCGATCTCGGGTGCTGGGTCCGGCCCGCCCAACCCGAAGACAGCGATCGAGCCGAGGCACCGGTCGTCGTCGGCATCGGCGACGCACCAGTAGAGACCACGGGCACTGGCGTGCTGCTCCTCGCGCGAGCGGACGTACCACTGGGCGTCGCTGACGGAGTACGGCGATGGCAGGTGGGGCAACCAGGCCTGCGTGCGTGCGTCGGCGCAGGCCTCGGCCACCCGGGGGACGTCTGCCTCGCTCCACGGGCGCAGCACGACGCGCTCCCCGACGAGGTCTGGCACGCTCAGCCAGGCGCCCGTCGGGCTGAGTGCCTCGCCGCGGACCAGCGAGCCGATCCAGCCGTCGTGGCGGACGCCGCGTGCGCTGAGCAGCCCCCGGACGAGCCCCTCGACCCGGAACCCACAGGCCCAGGCCACCCGCCTCGAGGCCCAGTTGCCCTCGTGCGCCTGCCAGTGCACGACCTGCAGGTCGAGCGTGGCGAACCCCCACCCCAGGAGCAGGCGGACCGCTCGCGACATCACCCCGCGCCCGCGAGCCCACGGCACCAGGCCGAAGCCGATCGAGGCCGCGCCGTCGCCGTCGGGACGCAGCGAGATGTTGCCGGCGAACCGCCCGACTCCCAGGTCGTCCAGGGCCTCGATGGCCAGGACGAGCGGACCGCCATCCGCCCAGCCCGTCGCGCACCTGGCGATGAACGCCTCCGCGTCGCCGTGGCCGTAGGGGGTGGGGACCGTCGTCCACCGCTGCATCGCCGGATCGCGACACAGGTCGACGAGCGCGATCGCGTCCGACGTGGCGATCGGCCGCAGCACGACCGGGTCGGGGTGCTGCCCGTCACTGATCCGCGGCGGCTCCATCACCCCACCCTGCCCGGCTGCCGGAGCCCCACGCAATCGGGTTCGGTCAGCGGAGGATGCCGTGCAGGCAGGTGGCGTGCAGGACCACCGGGGAGGCGGCGTCCGCACGCAGTGGCAGGTAGCCCGCGCGCACGCCCTCGCGCACGAAGCCCGCGCGCGCCGCCGTCCGGCACGACCCGACGTTCTCGACGGCGTGGTCCAGCTGCACGCGCGCCAGGTCACGGCCGCCCGGGTCGAGCAGCCACCGGGTGAGCAGCCGCAGCGCCGTGCTGGCGACGCCCCGTCCACGAGCCCCGGGCAGCACGCTATAGCCGACGTCGGCGATCGAGAACGGTGGTGAGGGCAGGTCGAACCGGAACGAGACCTCGCCGACCACCTGACCCGTGGCGGTGGTCACCGCGAACGCACCGGGGCCGCCGAGGGGTCCGACCTCGGCCTCGTGGGCGAGCGCGGCCAGCAGCTGCTGCGGCGACTTGTGCTCGAAGGCCGGGCTCCACCGTCGGACGTCGGCGTCCTCCTGCAGCGCCGTGAAGGCCGCGAGGTCGTCCTGACGCCAGGGCCGGACGACGACGTCGTGGTCGCGCAGCTCGGTCCAGGCCATGCGGGATCGTAGGCCTGGACACGACCGCGATGATCTGTAAGATACAGATCTATGACAGGTGGACGGGCAGCGTCCCTCGCGGCCCAGCTGCGCGAGCGGATCGCCCTCGGCGAGTTCGCCGACACGGGGGCGCTTGAGAGCGAGGCGACGCTCGGGACGCGGTACGCCGTCAGCCGGGTGACGGTCCGACGGGCTCTGGAGACCCTGCGCGACCAGGGGCTGGTCGAGTCACGCCGGGGCTCGGGCTGGTTCGTCACCGGGTCCTCCTTCCACCAGACCCTGGCACTGGGCAGCTTCCGGCACGCACCGAGCGCGGTGACCGACGCGGGCAAGCAGGTCGTCCGCGACGTCGTCGACTTCGGCTTCCGCCCGGCGCCGGCCCACCTCCTGGACGGCGCCCTGGCCCTGCGGGCGGGGGACGAGGTGCTCTACAGCCGTTCGGTGCGCCGGGTCGACGACGAGCCGCTGGACCTGGTGCACGAGTGGGTGCCCGCAGCCCTCGCGCTCACCCTGTCCCGCACCCAGGCGCAGGACCCGGGCATCTGGCAGAGCCTGCGTCGCGAGGGGCACCCCATCGACGCCGTGCGGCAGACCATCACCGCGGGCCTGGCCACCGCGTCCGACTCGGGCCTGCTCGGGGTGCCGGTGGGTGCGCCGCTGCTGCTGGTGCGGCGGGTGGCCGCCCGCGCGGACGGGACGCCTGTGGCGTTGTCGGACCACCGCTACCTGGCCCACCGCTTCGCGCTGGAGGTCGAGTTCCGCGGATGGCCGGTCGCCGCCACCGCCGAGCCGCCCGGACTGCGCGCCGTCCCCGACCCCCCACCCGCCCTCGAGTCCCAGCCATCCCCCCAGAAGGAGAACGCGTCGTGAAGCTGCTCGTCACCGGAGGTGCCGGGTTTATCGGCACCAACTTCGTCCTGCGCACCGCCGCCACCCGCCCGGACTGGCAGCTGACCGTGCTCGACGCCCTGACCTACGCGGGCAACCGCGACAACCTGGCGAGCGTCGCCGACGACGTGGCGTTCGTCGAGGGCAGCGTCGCGGACGCCGACGTCGTCGACGCCCTCATCGCGGACGCCGACGCCGTCGTGCACTTCGCCGCCGAGTCCCACAACGACAACTCGCTGGACGACCCGTGGCCGTTCGTGGAGTCGAACATCATCGGCACCTACCAGCTGCTCCAGGCGGTGCGCCGGCACGGCACCCGGCTGCACCACATCTCGACCGACGAGGTGTACGGAGACCTCGAGCTGGACGACCCCGCCCGCTTCACCGAGTCCACCCCGGTCAACCCGAGCAGCCCGTACTCGGCGACCAAGGCCTCGGCCGACCTGCTGGTGCGCGCCTGGGTGCGCTCGTTCGGCATCAACGCCACGCTGTCGAACTGCTCGAACAACTACGGGCCGTACCAGCACGTCGAAAAGTTCATCCCGCGCCAGATCACCAACGTGCTGCAGGGCGTCAAGCCCAAGCTGTACGGCCAGGGCAGCAACGTGCGGGACTGGATCCACGTCGACGACCACAACGACGCCGTCCTGACGATCCTGGACCACGGGCGCAGCGGCGAGACCTACCTGATCGGCGCCGACGGCGAGCAGGACAACGGGGCGATCGTCGCGCTGCTGCTCGAGCTGATGGGCAAGCCGGCCGACTGGTACGACCTGGTGACCGACCGGCCCGGCCACGACCTGCGGTACGCGATCGACTCGACCAAGCTGCGCACCGAGACCGGGTGGGCGCCGCGGTACCAGGACATCCGCGCGGGCCTGACCCAGACGATCGACTGGTACACCGCCAACGAGCAGTGGTGGCGAGCGACCAAGGACCGCACCGAGCAGAACTACCAGCGGCTGGGTCGCTGAGGGCTCGCCCGGGTCGGGGTGGGGTCCCGCGGACCTCGCCGGGGGAGCGGCCCCGCGTGCGTACGATGGGCGGGTTCGCGAGCCAGTGAGCCACCCCGACCAGACGGAGAAGTCCGCGTGCCCAAGATCGTCGAGAAGCTGCTCCGCGCCGGTGAGGGGCGGATCGTCAAGAAGCTGGCGGGTCTGGCCCAGCAGGTGAACGCGTTGGAGGACGACTTCGTCCGGCTCTCGGACACCGAGCTGCGCGAGGAGACCGAGCGGTTCAAGGCGCGCATCGCCGACGGCGAGAGCCTGGACGACCTGCTGCCCGAGGCGTTCGCCACGGTGCGCGAGGCGTCCAAGCGCACCCTGGGCCAGCGGCACTTCGACGTCCAGCTGATGGGCGGCGCCGCGCTGCACCTGGGCAACATCGCCGAGATGCGCACCGGTGAGGGCAAGACGCTGGTGGCCACGGCGCCGGCGTACCTCAACGCGCTCAGCGGCAAGGGCGTGCACGTCATCACCGTCAACGACTACCTGGCCGAGTACCAGTCCGACCTGATGGGCCGCGTCCACCGGTTCCTCGGGCTCAGCGCCGGCTGCATCCTGTCGCCGATGAACCCCGCGCAGCGCCGCGAGATGTACGCCTGCGACATCACCTACGGCACCAACAACGAGTTCGGCTTCGACTACCTGCGCGACAACATGGCCTGGGCCTCGACCGAGCTGGTGCAGCGCGGCCACTCGTTCGCGATCGTCGACGAGGTCGACTCGATCCTGGTCGACGAGGCCCGCACGCCGCTGATCATCAGCGGCCCCGCCGACCAGCCGACCAAGTGGTACGTCGAGTTCGCCCGGGTCGTGCAGCGACTGCAGCGCGACCGCGACTACGAGGTCGACGAGAAGAAGCGCACGATCGGCATCCTCGAGTCCGGCATCGAGCGGGTCGAGGACTACCTCGGCATCGACAACCTGTACGAGAGCGCGCACACCCCGCTGGTCGGCTACCTGAACAACGCCGTCAAGGCCAAGGAGCTGTTCAAGCGCGACAAGGACTACGTGGTGATGAGCGGCGACGTGCTGATCGTCGACGAGCACACCGGCCGCATCCTCGCCGGGCGCCGCTACAACGAGGGCATGCACCAGGCCATCGAGGCCAAGGAGGGCGTGCAGATCCAGAACGAGAACCAGACGCTGGCCACCGTGACGCTGCAGAACTACTTCCGGATGTACGAAAAGCTCTCGGGAATGACCGGCACGGCCATGACCGAGGCCTCAGAGTTCAACCAGATCTACAAGCTCGGCGTGGTCGAGATCCCGACCAACCGCGAGATGGTGAGGCTGGACCAGGCCGACCTGGTCTACCGCACCGAGGACGCGAAGTTCGGCGCCGTCGTCGACGACATCGCCGAGCGGCACGTCAACGGCCAGCCGGTGCTGGTCGGGACGACGAGCGTCGAGAAGAGCGAGCACCTGTCGAACCTGTTGCGCAAGAAGGGTGTCGCGCACGAGGTGCTCAACGCCAAGCAGCACGACCGCGAGGCCGCGATCGTCGCCCAGGCCGGCCGCAAGGGCGCCGTCACCGTCGCCACCAACATGGCCGGCCGCGGCACCGACATCATGCTGGGTGGCAACGCCGAGTTCATGGCCGTCGCCGAGCTGCGCCAGCGCGGCCTGGACGCCGTCGACACCCCCGAGGAGTACGAGGCCGCGTGGCCGGCCGCGCTCGAGGCGGCGCAGAAGGCGGTCTCGCGCGAGCACGACGAGGTGAAGGAGGCCGGGGGCCTGTACGTCCTCGGCACCGAGCGGCACGAGTCGCGCCGGATCGACAACCAGCTGCGCGGCCGCTCGGGGCGCCAGGGCGACCCGGGCGAGAGCCGGTTCTACCTCTCGCTGCAGGACGACCTGATGCGGCTGTTCAACTCCGGGCTGGTCGACCGGTTCATGACCGGCGCCGGCATCGCCGACGACATCCCGATCGAGTCCAAGCTCGTGTCGCGGTCGATCGCCTCGGCGCAGAGCCAGGTCGAGGGCCAGAACTTCGAGATCCGCAAGAACGTCCTGAAGTACGACGACGTCCTGAACCGCCAGCGCGAGGTCATCTACGGCGAGCGCCGACGGGTGCTCGAGGGCGAGGACCTGCACGAGCAGCTGCGGCTGTTCCTGGACGACGTGGTCAGCGGGTACGTGACCGGTGCCACCGCCGAGGGGTTCGCCGAGGACTGGGACCTGGACCTGCTGTGGACCGCGCTGCGGTCGCTGTACCCCGTCGGCATCACGGTGCAGGAGGTGCTCGACGAGACGCAGGGGCGCGAGGGGCTCAGCGCCGACGTCCTGCTCGCCGAGCTGCGGGCCGACGCCGAGCAGGCCTTCGAGGCGCGTGAGCGTCAGCTCGGCGCGGACGTCATGCGCGAGCTGGAGCGGCGGGTCGTCCTGTCGGTGCTGGACCGCAAGTGGCGCGAGCACCTGTACGAGATGGACTACCTGCAGGAGGGCATCGGCCTGCGCGCGATGGCCCAGCGCGATCCCCTGGTCGAGTACCAGCGCGAGGGTTTCCTGCTCTTCCAGGCCATGAACGAGGCCATCAAGGAGGAGTCGGTCGGCTACCTGTTCAACCTCGAGGTGCAGATCGAGCAGGCCGACGGCGACGACGTCCAGGACGACGCGACCGGCCACGCCGACCACGTCGAGCACCCGCACATCGTGGCCAAGGGCCTGGAGGCACCGCAGCGTCCGGCCCAGCTGCAGTACACCGCGCCCAGCGTCGACGGCGAGGGCGGGGTGCAGGTGCGTGCCGAGGTGACGGCGCAGGTCGGCGCCGAGTACGCCGGGACGCCGAAGAACGCGCCGTGCCCCTGCGGGTCGGGCAAGAAGTACAAGCGCTGCCACGGCGAGGGCCTGGACTGAGCAGACGAGCACGACCGCCCCGGTGAGACCGGTCAGCCGGTGGCGAGGGCGGTGGCCCGCCACCGTCCGTCGCGTCCCTCCAGGCGCACGGCCAGCGCCTGGACGCGGTACTGGCCGTGGACGACGGCGCTGAGCTCGGCCACACCGTCGACCGGCTCGCACACCCGCACGCTGCTGACCCGCGGTCGGCGTCGGGCCACCGGCGCGCCCGGTCGCGGGGCCGGCAGCGTCTGGCTGATGACCTCGTCGTAGACCTCCTGGGAGGTCCAGCGCACCAGCTGGGCCGGCGGCCGCTGACCGCACATCACCTCGACGACCACCTGTACCAGCCGTCGACCCCACTCGCCGGCGGGCGGCAGCTCGCGGGTGGCGGTGGGCTGCGGGCCGAAGTCGACCTCGTCGTCCGCGGTGGCGAAGGCCCCGGCCGGGTCGTCGGCCGGGCCGCTGACGACCAGGGTCAGCACCCCCTGCACCGCTCGTTCCGGTCGCCTCGGCGGCTGCCAGTCGCGGCGCTCGGCCCCGACGTCCTCCAGCGGCGGTTCGGTGTCGGGCACGGGCAGGGCTCGCAGGGCGGTGACGGACACGGGGCACCTCGTCGCTGGGTCGGGGGGTGGTCGGTGGGTGGTCGTCGGTGGTCGGGGGTGGTCCGGGGTCTCGCGGTGGGTGTCTCAGGGCGCGGGTGGCCGCAGCCGGGTGCCGGGGACGAGCAGGTCGGGGTCGGCGCCGACGACCTCGCGGTTGGCCCGCCACCAGCGCGGCCACTCCGCGGCGATCTCGGCCACGGTGGCGCTCGGCCCCAGTGACCGGGCCGCCAGGTGCCACAGCGAGTCGCCGCGCCGGACGACCACCTCGTCGTCCGGTGCGGTGGACCGGGCGCCGGCGCCGGTCACCAGGTGCACGGCTGGGGCCGCCTGGACCAGCACCGGCGGCCGCCGCGGCGCGGTCGGACGCCAGCCCGGTACTGGCAGGGGCGACCAGCCGGGCGAGGGAAGTCCCTGACCGGCCGCCGGCACCGCGACGGCTCGCTCGGAGCCATCAACGGCCACCGCCTGCGGGGGAGCGGCGGCCAGCGCGGGCCCCGCGACACCGATGGCGATGCTGCCGGCGAGCAGGGCGCTGAGCGCGGGGCGCAGCGCCCGCGGGCTGGTCGACACCGCGACCCGGGCGATCACGGCGACGCCGGCGACCCGAGCGGCGCCGCGGCCGGCCGCGGCAGGTGGTCCGCCGACGGTCACGGCGACGAAGCAGGCGGCGCTGCACAGCACGAGGCGGGCGGCGAGCAGGACCGCGGCGGCAGCCGTGACCGCGAGGAGGCCGGCTGCGGGGTCCTGGGCGAGCGCTGGACCGGTCGCGACGGACCAGGCCAGGCGCGCGAGCAGGGCCGCGCCGGCACTCAGGCCGGTGCCGGCCAGCAGGGCGGTCAGCGCGATCACGGCCCGGCGAGAACCGGTGGCAGGTCCGCTGATGACCATCGCGTCCTCCGTTGGATGCCATTTACCTACGTTTGCCTGTGACTGCATCCTGATGGTGGGCGTTGGTGTCGTCAAGGGGTCGAGGCAGGGTGTGGACGACGGCTCGCGACGGCGGGTCGCCGGGGCAGGATGAGGCGGTGCGCTGGGACGAGCTGTTCGACGACCTCGAGGGCCAGCTCGACGCCCAGGCGGCCGCCGAGCTCGCGGGTGAGGTCGCCGACCGCACCCGCCGCGAGCTCGCGCTGGTCCAGCTCACCGACCGCGTCGTGGCGCACGTCGGCCGGCCGCTGGTGCTGCACCTGGTGGACGGGTCGTCGCACGGGGGCGTGGTGACCGACGTGGCCCAGCAGTGGCTCGTCCTGCAGGACCGATCACGGGCGGACCTGGTGCAGCGGGACCGCGCGGGTCAGGACCCGGTGCTGGTGCCGTTCGGCTCGGTGGTCAGCCTGGTCGGGCTGGGGTGGGCGGCCGCCACGACCGGGCGCGAGAGCGTGCGCCGGCGGATCTCGCTGAGCAGCGCCCTGCGGGCCGTGGCGCGCGACCGCAGCCCGGTGCGCCTCGGGCTCGCGGACGGGTCGGTGCCGACGGGCACGCTGGACGCGGTGGGCGCCGACCACGTCGACCTGGCCGAGCACCCCGCCGACGAGCCGCGCCGGGCCGGCGCGGTGCGCCGGGTCCGCACCGTCCCGTTCACGGCCCTGGCGTGGCTGCGGCCGGTCCCGGGCAGCTCCAGCTCGCTGTCGCTCGACCTGCCCTGAGCGGACCGTGCCCGCCCGGACCGCGCAGCGTCGAGCTCAGGTGTCGGCGCCCACGTCCACGTCGGTGTCCACGTCGGCGCCAACGTCGGCGCCCACGTCGGTGCCGCCGAACGGGTGCTGCGTGACGAACGCACGCGTCTGGTCGTACATCCGCTGGATGTAGCCCTCGAGCTCACTGACCTCGACCCGCCACTGGCCGCGGCCGCCGACCTTGATCGCCGGCAGGTCGCCCGAGCGCACGAGGGCGTAGGCCTGGGCGGCCGAGATGTTGAGCTGCTCGGCCACGTCGGAGAGCAGCAGGAACCGCGACGGCATGGCAGCACTATCCCACCGACACCGCGCGTCGCAGTGGGGGCCTGTGGACAGCCCTTCCGCCACCGGCACCGGATGCGGCAGAGTACGGCGCGGTGGGTGGGACGCCCGTCGGGTCCACGGACGCCTGGGGGATCGATGGCAGCTCGGTCGGCAGCAGCGGGGACGTCGGCCGTGCGGCCGGTGCCGTCCGAGCGACCGACCGGGCTGCCGGCACCGACCCTCGCGCGGCGGTTCCAGACTCCCACCTGGCGCGACACCCGGCTGCTGGTCGGCGTGCTGCTGGTGCTGGTCTCGGTGGTGGCCGGTGCCGTGGTGGTCGACCGCGCGGACCGCACGGTCCCGGTCTACGCGGCGGTGCGCGTGCTGACGCCCGGCACCACGCTCGCGCCAGACGACCTGCGGGTCGTGGGGGTGCGCCTGGAGGGGGTCACCGAGCGATACCTGTCCGCCACCCGGCCACCGGCGGCGGGGCAGGTGCTGCTGCGGACGGTCGCGGCGGGCGAGCTGGTGCCCCGCAGCGCCCTCGGCGTCCGCGACCAGGTCGACCTGCGTCCGGTCTCGGTGCCGGTGGCGGCCGAGGTGGCCGACCCGCTCGTCGCCGGGGTGCTGGTCGACGTGTGGGTGGCCGCCCGCGACCCCGAGCGCGGCAGCACGTCGTACGCGGCGCCCCGGCAGGTGGCGGTGGGAGCCGAGGTCGCCGGGCGCGCCACCCGGCGCGGCACCCTGGGCAGCAGCACCGCATCGTCGGTGCAGCTGCTGCTCACCGCGGCCCTGGTGCCGCAGCTGATCGAGGCCGTCGACAACGGCAGCCGGATCACGCTGGTCCCGGTGCCGGCCACCGTGCCCCGAGCCGGCGCGTGAGCGCACCGGCCGGCTCGCCCGGTGCGGCGCTGCCGGTGCTCACCGCAGTCACCGGACGCTGGGAGGCGCGACTGGTGCGCGGGCTGGAGGTCCAGCGCGGCGCGGTCGAGGTCGTCCGCCGGTGCGCCGACCTGGCCGACCTGCTCGCGACCGCCGCCTCGGGTGCGGCCCGCGCGGTCGTGGTGTCCGCGGACCTGCGCTGGCTGGACGCCGACGCGCTGACGAGGCTGGCCGCCTCGGGCTGCGCCGTCGTGGCGCTGGTCGAGCCCGGCGACGAGCCGGCCGAGCGCCGACTGCGTCAGCTCGGTGTGAGCCAGGTGCTGGCCGCGGACGCCGACGCCGCCCTCGTCAGCGCCGCGCTGCGCCAGGCGGTCGACGACCTCGTGGCCCAGCCACCGGGCCCGGCCTTCGGCGACCCCCGGGCCGCCCTGCCCGCACCCCCGAGGTCGTCTGGGCGGGCCGACCACCGGGACGGGGGTCAGGACGCGGCGCGCAGCGAGGACCCCGACGGCGACCCCGGCACCGACCCCGGCGAGCAGCGCGGTGCCCGCCCGCCGGGTCGGGTGGTGGTGGTCTGGGGACCTGCCGGGTCACCTGGCCGCACCACGACGGCCGTGACCCTGGCCGCCGAGCTCGCCGCGGCGGGTCACCCGAGCCTGCTGGTCGACGCCGACACCTACGCGGCGAGCGTCGCGCAGGTGCTGGGCCTGCTCGACGAGGCGCCGGGCCTGGCCAGCGCGGCGCGGGCCGCCGACCACGGAACCCTCGACCTGGCCCAGCTCTCGCGCCTCGCGCCCCAGGTCGTCCCGGGACTGCGGGTGCTGACCGGGCTGGCCCGCGCGCACCGCTGGCCCGAGCTGCGGCCTGCGGCCCTGACCACGGTCCTCACCCTGGCCCGCCGGCTGGTGCGGTACGCGGTCGTCGACACGGGCTTCTGCCTCGAGCAGGACGAGGAGCTGTCGTACGACACCGCAGCGCCGCGCCGCAACGGCGCCACGCTGGCCGCGATCCAGGACGCCGACACGCTCGTCGCGGTCGGCACCGCCGACCCGGTCGGCCTGCAGCGCCTCGTGCGCGGGCTGCACGACCTGGCCGAGGTCAGCGCCCTGCGGCCGGTCGTCGTGGTCACCCGGGTGCGCTCGTCGTCCGTCGGGCAGGGCCCGGGGCGGCGGGTGCGCGAGGCGCTCGAGCGCTACGCCGGGGTGCAGGACCCCGTGCTGGTGCCGCATGACGGTCCGGCCCTGGACGCGGCGCTGCTGCGCGGCCGCACGCTGACCGAGTCGGCCCCGGGGTCGCCGGCCCGCGCCGCCCACCTCGAGCTCGCGGCGCGGATCGTCGCACTGGACCCCCCAGCCGTGCGGGTCGCGGAGCGCGCCACGCCGCCGGTTCACCGGGGGGGACTGGTGCGCAGGTCCTAGGCTCGCGCTGTGCAGCAGCGGGTCGACGACTTCGGCATCCGGGCCCTGGTGGTCGACTGGGGTGGGGTGCTCACCGGGTCCGTCGACACGGTCTGGCAGACCTGGGCCGAGCAGGACGCCGTGGATCACGAGCACCTGCGCGCCGTCCTGCGCGGCCCGGCCGGGGACGCCGGGCCCGACGCGACGGGCGCCAGCCCGGTGCACGCCCTGGAGCGCGGCGAGCTCACCGGCCCCCAGTTCGAGCAGCTGGTGGCGCAGGAGCTGGCGCGGCACGGTTCGCCGGTGCAGGCGAACGGCCTGCTCGAGCGGATGCTCGGTGGCCTGACGCCGTCCGCGTCGATGCTCGGCGTCGTCGCCCGCGTCAAGGCGGCGGGCCTGCGCACGGCGGTGCTGTCGAACTCGTGGGCCAACGAGTACCCGCGCGAGGGCTGGGACGAGCTGTTCGACGCGGTCGTGATCTCCGGCGAGGTCGGCATGCGCAAACCGGAGCCGCGGATCTACCGGCTGCTGCTCGACCGGCTGGCGCTGCCGGCCGGTGCCTGCGTCTTCGTCGACGACCTGGCCGTCAACGTCGCCGCGGCGGTCCAGGTGGGGATGGTCGGCGTGCTGCACCGCAGCGTCGACCAGACCGCCGCCGAGCTCGAGGTGCTGCTCGGGCTGACACTGCGCCAGCCGGGCGAATCTGCCTGAATCAGGCCCCCGGGGCCGTATCGGGATGTCACCATGAGCGGGGAGGGCGCTGGATGCTGTTGGCGGACGCGAGCGAGGGCGGTGTCGTGAGGAGCCGTGCCGGTCGAGGCGCCGAGGTGTCCCTCACGGTCGTCGCGCCGGCGCTGGGTGCCGCCGGCGCGGTCGGCGCGTTGTCGGTGCTCGACTCGGCGGCCGAGCCGGAGTTCGACCGGCTGGTGGACGAGCTCGCCCTCGCCTTCGGGTCGCAGCACGCCGAGCTGAGCATCGTGACGACGGAGCGGACCTGGCTCAAGGCCGCGGTGCACGGGGCGGGGGCCAACAGGCCCCGCGACCAGACGCTGTGCGCGCACGTGGCTGACACCCGCAGGATGCTGGTGGTCCCGGACACCGCGCTGGACGAGGAGCTCGCCGACCACCCGGCGGCCACGGGTCCGCTGGCCATGCGCTTCTTCGCCGGCGCCCCGGTCTTCGCCCGCGAGGGCCAGGTCGTCGCCGTCCTGTGCGCCTGGGACCCCTCGCCCCTGGCGCCCGACGACGGGCAGCTGAGGACCCTGGACCGGCTGGCGCAGCTGGCCGCCGCGCTGCTCGAGCTGCGCCGCTGCCGCCTGGAGCTGGAGCAGGACCGGGTCGTGCTGGCGACCACCGGCTCGGTGCTGGAGATGATCGCGGGGGGAGCCGACCTGCACGACGTCCTGGGCACCATCGCCCGCTCGATCGAGGAGGTCAGCCCCACCGGTCTGTGCTCGATCATGCTGCTCGACGGTGCCGTCCTGCGCGAGGGCGCGGCTCCCTCGCTGCCGCCGGACTTCCGTCGCGCCGTCGAGGGCGCCGCGATCGGCCCGGCGGCCGGGTCGTGCGGCACCGCGGCGTTCACCCGCGCCCCCGTCATCGTCGCCGACATCAGCACCGACGAGCGCTGGCGCGACTGGGCGCCGGCGGCGCTGCGGCACGGACTGCGGGCCTGCTGGTCGGTGCCCATCATCGGTCGTGACGGTGAGGTGACGGGCGCCTTCGCGATCTACCACCGCCAGGTGCGCGAGCCCGCCGTCCAGGACCTCGAGCAGCTGCAGCGCTGGGTCAACCTCGCGGGGCTCGCGATCCAGCGCGCCCGCGCGATCGCCGCGCTGCACGCCGCCGCGACCCGCGACCACCTCACCCTGCTGGCGAACCGCCCCCATCTGCTGGCGGGGCTGCAGACCCGGCTGGACGGCGAGGACGTCGAGGGCGTCAGCGTGCTGTTCGTCGACCTCGACCACTTCAAGGCGGTGAACGACACCCACGGTCACCACGTGGGTGACGAGTTCCTGCGCGTCGTCGCCCAGCGGCTGTCCGCCTGCGTGGGTGCCGCCGACGTCGTGGCCCGGTTCGGCGGCGACGAGTTCGTCGTGGTCACCACCGCACGCGCGTGCGACGTGCAGCGTCTGGGTGAGTCGCTGCTGGCCGCGCTGGACCGGCCGATGACGGCGCTCGGCCAGACCGTGCAGGTGGCGGCGAGCATCGGCGTGGCCCGGGTCCACCGCGCCGACCTCGGGCTGGTGACGGCGGCCGAGCTGGTGGGTGACGCCGACCTGGCGATGTACGCCGCCAAGTCCGGCGGCCGCGCGGGGATCAGCTGGTTCACCCCCGGTCTGCGCGAGCGCGCCCAGGACCGCAGGCAGCTGCAGGTCGACCTGGCCCGGGCGGTGGAGAACGGCGAGCTGGTGACCGTCTACCAGCCCAAGGTCGAGATCCGCAGCGGTGTCGTCGTCGGTGTCGAGGCGCTGCTGCGCTGGCGCTCGCCGACGCGCGGCGACGTCCCCCCCGAGGTCTTCATCCCGGTGGCCGAGGAGAGCGGGCTGATCGTCGCCGTCGGCGAGCTGGTGCTGCGCGAGTCGTGCGCCCAGCTGGCCGCCTGGCGCGCCAGTGACCCCGCGTGGGCGCGACGGGACGTGTGGGTGAACGTGTCGGCGCACCAGCTGGCCGAGCCAGGGTTCGCCGCGATGGTGCGTCGGACGCTGAGCGAGACCGGGCTGCCGCCGTCCGCGCTGGGCCTGGAGATCACCGAGACCAGCGTGATGGACGACGAGCGGGTGGCCGCCGGCGTGCTCGAGGAGCTGCGCTCGCTGGGGGTGGGCATCGCGATCGACGACTTCGGGATCGGCTTCTCGTCGATGTCCCGGCTCAAGCACGTGCCCGTCGACGTGCTGAAGATCGACCGGGCGTTCGTGACCGACGTCGCCGACGACACCATCGACGCCCAGATCGTCGCGGGGCTGCTGGCCCTGGCCGGGTCGCTCGGCCTGCGCGTGGTCGCCGAGGGCGTCGAGACCCGGGCCCAGCGCGACCGCCTGCTCGAGCTCGGCTGCGGCTGGGCGCAGGGCTTCTGGTGGTCGCGACCGCTGTCGCCGACGGCCGTGGCTGCCCTGGTCGCCGAGCACGACGGCGTCCTCCGCAGTGGCGCGACGCCCTGAGCGGGCTCAGCCGCTGAAGAGCAGGAACAGCCCACCGCAGGTGTAGAGCACCATCAGCGCCAGCAGCGGCAGCTGGCCGAGCACCGCCCGGCGGCGGTCGAACAGGCGAACGGCCCGGTCGTGGGCGAGCACGACGCCCAGCACGTGCCCCCCGACGATGGCCAGGACCTGGACGACGGCGACCAGCGTGGGCTGCAGCAGCGTGGTGTCCGGGGTGCGGTCGGCCAGGCCGAGGACGTTCGCCCCGGTGCCGAGCGGGTCGGCGAGGTGGATGAGCGCGTTCTGCCCCTCGAGCACCAGCAGCGACCAGTAGTGCGCCACCACGTAGCCGAGCGCGATCGGCACCAGCGAGTGCGCGAACGCGGCCGGCATCGCCCGCGGGTCGGCGCCCCCGGTGCGACCGGCGAGCAGGGTGCCCGCGGTGAAGAGCAGACCGACCACGGCCACGACCACGACCAGGCCCAGCGTCCGCACCAGGGTGGGTGAGCCCGAGGACTGGGCGAGGGTGAACCACCACGGCGTACGACGGGGCGTCGGGCTCGCCGTGGTGCCGAGCATGACCGCGACCGTCGCCACCAGCCCGGGAGCGGCCGGCAGGGCGTCCAGCCCTGCCAGCGGCGAGCGGACGACGAGCCTGCCGTCGGCGCGCCGGCCGAGCGGGCTGAGCCGGCCGAACAGACCCGACCACACCTCGAACGCGTCGCCGCGGTCGAACCAGTGCGCCCCGAAGACCAGGCCGCCGAGCAGCTGGGCGCCGACGTACAGCGCGATGGCGAGGCGCAGCACCGGCAGGGTCGCGTTGTCTGGGGCGATCAGCTCGAGCCAGGTGAACGCGAGCAGGCCGACCGCCGCCGGCCAGTACCCGAGGCGCCGGGGCAGGGGCAACAGGCCGACCTCGGGGTCCAGGCGGGCGACGCGCGAGCCCGCCAGGTGCAGGCTGCGCACCGGGTTGACCCGCCGCCAGAGCGGTCCGAAGGCCACGCTGAGCGGGACGATCCCCACCCACAGCAGCACGAAGACGACGAACGGCACCGGGTTGTCGGCGTCGTCGCGGCCGAGCAGCAGGGCGGCCAGCACGTACAGGGTGAACGCCGCGCCCAGCACCGCGAGCACGACCCGGGTGGTGCGCGAGTCGAGCAGGGCGGCGACCGGGCCGGGCAGCGGGTGGCCCGCGTGGGCGCCGTCCAGCCGCGGGACGGGCCACAGCACGGCCAGGGCGACGAACGAGACGACCAGGGCGGTCGCGGCGCCGGCCACGGCCAGGCCGAACGGCAGCGGCAGGTCCTGGCGGCTGCCGACGCCATGGGCCACGATCGCGCCCTGGGCCAGCGCGGCGAGAGGCTCGCCGCTCACCGCACCTGCACGACGAGAAGCTGCAGCGCGGGTCGGTGGGTCTCGACCTCGTAGCGGCCGGGCGCGGCGCCACGCAGGTCGACCGTCAGCGGGACACCGGCGCGCAGGTCCTTCTCGACCTCGAAGCCGTGCGCGTGCAGGCTGTCGTCGTGGTCACTGGTGACGACCAGGCGCAGCGTCTGGTCGGGGCCGACCTCGACCACGCCGGGTGGCGGGTCGACGCGCGACCCGGTCACGGTGATCGTCACGGTGCGCGTGGTGGCTGCGGGGGCGGGACCGGTGGTGGGTGCGGACGCGCCGCAGCCGGACCCGAGCAGCGTGGCGCCGACCAGGGCGAGGACGGCGGTGGTGCGCATGGTCGGCATCGTACGTGCGGGTCCCCGGGCGCCCCCCGCACCGGGCTGGACGCCGGGACGGGAAGCGGGGCCGGGTGCCCGCGCAGTGGCACGATGGGCCCGTGCCCGACCGCCTCAGCTCGCTGGACGCCTCGTTCCTGTACCTCGAGGGGCAGACGACGGCCATGCACGTGGGGTCGGTGTCGGTGTTCGAGGCGCCGGCCGAGGGGTTCGACTACGACCGGCTCGTGGCGCTGGTGTCGGCCCGGATCGCCTACGTCCCGCGCTACCGCCAGCGGGTGCGAGCCGTCCCCGGCCGCCTCGCGAACCCCGTGTGGGTCGACGACGAGAGCTTCGACGTCGGCTACCACGTGCGGCGCTCGGCCCTGCCCCGGCCGGGCAGCGACGAGCAGCTGGACGAGCTGGTCGGCCGGGTGCAGGCCCGACCGCTGGACCGCTCCCGACCCCTGTGGGAGCTGTACCTGGTCGAGGGGCTCAGCGGGGGTCGCTTCGCGATCGTGACCAAGACCCACCAGGCGCTGGTCGACGGCATCAACGCCGTCGACATCGCGCAGGTGATCCTGGACGACACCCCCGAGGTGCCCGACCCGCCCGCCGACACCTGGACGCCCGCGCGCGAGCCCACCGACGTCGAGCTGGTCGTCAGCGCCCTGACCGACGTCGTCCGCAGTCCCGGCGAGGTGGTGGACGCCGTGCGCGGGGGCACCAGCGACGTGGTCGCCACGGCCGGTCGGGTGCTCGGCCAGGTCGGGCACCTGGTCAGCGCGGTGGCCCGCACGGCCGCCCGGCCCACGCCGACCAGCCCCCTGAACGTCGACATCGGCGAGCACCGGCGGTTCGCCGTCGCCTCGACCTCGCTGGCGGACCACCGCGCGGTGCGCGCCCGCCGCCGCGGTCGGGGCGGCCCGCAGCTGGACGTCAACGACGTGGTCATGGCCACGGTCGCGGGTGCGCTGCGCTCGTGGTTGCTGACCCGCGGCGAGCCGGTCGTGCCCTCGACGGTGGTGCGGGCCCTGGTGCCGGTCAGCGTCGAGCCCGAGGGCGAGGACACGTCCTACCGGGTGGGCAACCGGGTGGCGGCCCTGGTGGTCGACCTGCCGGTGGGGGAGCCGAACCCGACCATCCGCCTGCACCAGGTGGCGTACGCGCTGCGCGCGCACGGCGAGACCGGTCGCGCGGTGTCGGCCCGCACCCTCGTGGGCATCGCCGGCTTCGCCCCGCCGACCCTGCACGCCCTGGGCGTGCGGGTGGCCAACGCCGGGTCGCGGCGGCTGTTCAACCTGGTGGTCACCAACGTGCCCGGCCCCCAGCACCCGCTGTACGCGGCGGGCGCCCGGATGCTCGCCTCCTACCCGGTGATCCCGCTGGCCAAGGGGCAGGCGCTGAGCATCGGGCTGACCTCCTACGACGGCGGGGTGTTCTACGGACTGAACGCCGACCGCGACGCCATGCCCGACGTCCAGGTGCTCGCCGGGTGCCTGGTCGAGTCGCTCGCCGAGCTGGTCGAGACGGCACGATGACCCGCCGCGGGCTGGTGCTCGGCGGCGGCGGGGTGCTGGGCGCGGCCTGGATGGTCGGTGCCCTGGGCGCGCTCGAGGACTCGCTGGGCATCGACGTCCGCGACAGCGAGCAGATCGTCGGGACGTCGGCCGGCTCGGTGCTCGCCGCGCTGATCGGTGCCGGGGTGGGGGTGGCCGACCTGCGCCGCCACCAGCTCGGTGAGCCGATCACGTCCGGCCCGCTCGTGGGGTTCTCGTGGGACTACGAGACCGCCACCGGGGGCGCCCGACCGCCACGTCCGCGGCCGGGACTGGGCTCGACGGCCATGCTCACCCAGGGCGTGAGCCGGCTGCGCCGGCTGCCGCCGGTCGTGGTGCTCACGGCGCTGATGCCCGAGGGTCGCGGCTCGCTGGACAGCGTGGGGGCCCTGGTGCGGCACGTCGTGCCGCACGGGTGGGCCCCGCGCCAGGGGCTGCAGGTCGTCGCGACGGACTACGAGACCGGCCACCGGGTCGCGTTCGGCCGCGACGGCGCCCCGCCGGCCTCGTTGGCCGAGGCGGTGATGGCCTCGTGCGCGATCCCCAGCTGGTACCAGCCGGTGCGCGTCGACCGGGCCCGGTACATCGACGGCGGTGCGTGCTCGGCCACCAGCGTCGACCTGCTGGCCGGCGCCGGGCTGGACGAGGTCGTCGTCATCGCGCCGTCGGTGAGCTTCGCGCTGGACGAGCCGGACGGGTTCGCCGAGCGGCTGGAGCGCCAGTGGCGCACCCGGGTGACCCGGCGCTGCCTGCGCGAGGTGGCCCGGGTGCACGCGGGCGGCACCGACGTCACGGTGCTCGGCCCCGGCCCCGAGGACCTCGCCGCGATCGGCTCGAACCTGATGGACGTCGGCCGGCGCCGCACCGTGCTCGAGACCTCGTCGCGCACCTCGGCCGCCGCCCTGCTCGACCCCGAGCCGCTGGACGCCCTGCCCGAGCGGGTGCGGGCCGCCGAGCGGGCCACGGGCGTCGAGCCCGACCTGGACGCCGAGGTGTCGTCGTCCCACGCGCCGGTCGACGTCCCGCCCCCGGGGCCGGACGCCGCCGGCGACACCCGGCACCCGACGTCCAGCCGTCGCCGTCCACGGGAGCAGCACTGATGCGCGTCTACCTCGCCACCACGACCGACGGGCTGAACGCGTTGCGCGGCAACGGCTTCGACGCCCCCCTGGTCGCGCACGCCGTCACCGGCGCCCTGCGCGAGGCGTACGCCGAGGGTGATGCCGACGAGCTCGAGTACGCGGCGTCGGCCGACGCGGCGCACGCGTCGCTGCGGCTGCTGGACCCCGCCGGCCCGGCCCGCCGGGTCGTGGTCGCCGCCGAGGTGCCCGACGGCTGGGTGCGTCCGGAGCCCGGCCCGGCGCCGTCGTCCGTCCGGGTGTCGTCGCGGATCACCCGCGAGCACGTGGTGAGCCTGCACGTCGACGACGCGCAGGCCGAGGCGGACGTCGCGGCGGCGCGCGCGGCGCTGCCGGCCGCCGACGAGGGTGACGACGACGCGCAGTTCGTGGTCGACGGCGCCGAGGGGCACGAGCTGCTCTGGTACGACGTCACCGAGCTGGACGACCTGCTGGACTAGCGCTCGCGACCGGGGGCCGTGCGCCGGTAGTGGCACGATGAGCCCGCCGCGGCGAGACCCGCCGGCGGCACCGACCAGGAGGCCCCACCATGGACGCCGTCACGCAGGTGCCAACGCCCGTCAACGAGCCGGTGCTCGACTACGCCCCCGGCAGCCCCGAGCGGGCCGAGGTCGAGCAGCGGCTGGTCGAGCTGGCCTCGACCCGGCACGACCTGACGATGACCATCGACGGCGAGCAGCGCCTCGGCGCAGGCGCCGCGGTCGAGGTGGTGCAGCCGCACGCCCACCGCGAGGTGCTCGGCACCCTCGGCACCGCCACGACGGCCGACGCCGTCGCCGCGGTCGCCGCGGCCAAGCGCGCCGCCCCGGGCTGGCGCGAGCTGTCGTACGACGACCGCGCGGCCGTGTTCCTCAAGGCCGCCGCGCTGCTGGCCGGGCCCTGGCGGCAGACGCTGAACGCGGCGACCATGCTCGGCCAGTCCAAGACGGTGCTGCAGGCCGAGATCGACGCCGCCTGCGAGCTGATCGACTTCGGGCGCTTCAACGTGACGTTCGGCCGCAGGCTGCTCGCCGAGCAGCCGGAGGCCAACGCGCCGGGCATCTGGAACCGGCTCGACCACCGCCCGCTCGAGGGGTTCGTCTACGCCGTCACCCCGTTCAACTTCACCGCGATCGGGGCCAACCTGCCCACCGCGCCTGCCCTGATGGGCAACACGGTGGTGTGGAAGCCCTCGCTGACCCAGTCCCTGTCCGCGCACTTCACGATGCGCCTGCTCGAGGCCGCCGGCCTGCCCCCGGGCGTCATCAACCTGGTCACCGGTGACGGCGTCGACGTCAGCGCGGTCGTGCTCGCCGACCCCGACCTGGCCGGCATCCACTTCACCGGCTCGACCGCGACGTTCCAGCACCTGTGGGCCGAGGTCGGACGCCGGATCGCGACCTACCGCACCTACCCCCGGGTCGTCGGCGAGACCGGCGGCAAGGACTTCATCCTGGCCCACCCCAGCGCCGACCCCGACGTCCTGCGCACCGCGATGGTGCGCGGCGCGTTCGAGTACCAGGGCCAGAAGTGCTCGGCCGCGTCGCGCGCGTACGTGCCGGCCAGCCTGTGGCAGGTGATCGGCGCGGACGTCGTCGCCCTGACCGAGTCGCTGACGATGGGCCCGGTGACCGACCTGTCGAACTTCATGGGCGCCGTCATCGACGGGCGCGCGTTCGCCAAGCACCGGGCGGCGATCGACCGGGCGCACGCCACGCCGTCCATCGAGGTGGCCGCGGGCGGCCGGTACGACGACAGGGACGGCTGGTTCGTCCGGCCCACGGTGCTCGTGGGCAGCGACCCCGCCGACGAGATCTTCAGCACCGAGTACTTCGGCCCGATCCTGTCGGTGCACGTCTACCCCGACGCCGAGTTCGCCGCGGTCACGGCCCAGATGGAGTCCGCCTCGCCGTACGCCCTGACCGGGTCGGTCATCGCGCAGGACCGCGCAGCCATCGCGCAGGCGACGAGCACCCTGCGCTTCGCCGCGGGCAACTTCTACGTCAACGACAAGCCGACGGGCGCCGTCGTGGGTCAGCAGCCGTTCGGCGGCGGCCGGGCCTCGGGCACCAACGACAAGGCCGGCGCGATGCAGAACCTGCAGCGGTGGACCTCGACCCGGTCGATCAAGGAGACGCTGGTGCCCCCCACCGACCACCGCTACCCCCACCTGGGCTGAGCAGAAGGGCTGACGCATGCAGTTCGGTCGCACGTTCGAGGAGTTCGAGGTCGGCGACGTCTACCGGCACTGGCCGGGCAAGACCGTCACCGAGTCCGACGACCACCTGTTCTGCCTGCTGACGATGAACCACCACCCGCTGCACCGGGCCGCGCACTACGCGCAGGGCTCCACGGACTTCGGGCGCAACGTCGTGGTCGGCAACTACGTCTACTCCATCCTGCTCGGCATGTCGGTGCCCGACGTCAGCGGCAAGGCCATCGCCAACCTCGAGGTCGAGTCGCTGCGCCACGTCGCGCCCACGTTCCACGGCGACACGATCTACGGCCAGACCCTCGTGCTCGACAAGCGCGAGAGCACCACCCGCGACGACCGCGGCATCGTGCACGTCGAGACCAAGGGCTGCAACCAGGACGGCACGCTGGTGTGCGTCTTCCGCCGTCGGGTGATGGTGCCCAAGCGCGGCTACCTGGACGCCCGCGGCGGCGACCAGCCCGGTCGCCCGACGCTGGTCGAACCCGACCCGCGGTGACCCCCGGGTCTTGACGCGCGCGCCGCGCGGCGAGAACGTGGGCGGGTGCCGAGCCGGCTGCGGTGCCCGCGGTGCCTTCGTGACGCCCAGCCCCCGGGCCTGCGCAGCAGCCGTTGGACCTGCGTCGCGCACGGTGAGGTCGCGCCGCTGCACGACCCCGTGACGGGCACCACCGAGGCGGCCGCCCAGCTCGCGGCGCGCGCCACGGTTCCGGTGTGGGTGCCGTGGCCGCTTCCCCTCGCCTGGCTGGTCACCGGGCTGCAGTCCGCCGGTGACGACCACTCGGGGCCGCTGGCCACCGTCGTCGCGCTCAGCGGGCCCAACCCCCTGGCCGCGGGCACCGCCCCCTGCGGCGCCGAGCTGCTCGTCGTCGCCGAGCAGCCCGGCGTCGGCCTCGGGTCGCGGCTGGCCGGCATCGGGGACGTCGACCCCGGGCCGGCGCTGGTGGCCGCGATGGAGGCCTCCGGTCCGCACGCGGTGGTCGAGGCCGCCGGGCACCGGGTGCCGCTGTGGTCGGTGCCGGGCGACCCCGAGCGCGCCGTCCACGTCGGCGAGGCGGCGTCGGTGTGGCTGTGGCTGATCGCCGTGCCGACGGCCGCCGGGGCCCTGGTGCTCGAGCGGCTGCGGCTGGTCGACCTGCGCCGCCCCGAGCACGAGCTCGACCTGCCGACCGGGGCCCGCTCGCCGTACCTGGTCTGAGGGGGGTCTGCGCCCAGCCCTACCCTGGGCCGGTGCGCATCGACCTCCACACCCACTCGTCGGTGTCGGACGGCACCCAGCCACCCGCCGAGCTGGTCGCGGCCGCGGCGCACGCGGGGCTGGACGTCGTGGCGCTCACCGACCACGACACGACCGCTGGGTGGGGGCAGGCGGGTGCGGCCGCGGACGCCCTGGGGCTGCGGCTGGTGCGCGGCATGGAGGTCTCGTGCACGGCCGCCGGCGCCAGCGTCCACCTGCTGAGCTACCTGCACGACCCGACGTCGCCCGGACTGCTCGCCGAGGTCGAGCGCTCGCGCCAGAGCCGGGTGACGCGCGCCATGCGGATCGTCGAGCGCCTGGGCGCCGACGTCCCCCTGACCTGGGCGGACGTGCAGGAGCACGTCGTCGAGGGGGCCACCATCGGGCGCCCGCACATCGCCGACGCGCTGGTGGCCCGCGGGCTGGCCACCGACCGCGGTGACGCCTTCGCCGGCCTGCTGTCCTCGCGCGGGCCGTACTACGTGCGGCACTACGCCCCGGACGCCGTCGAGGCCGTGGCGCTGGTGCGCGAGGCCGGCGGCGTCCCCGTGATGGCCCACCCGCTGGCCCGGCTGCGGGGGCGGGTGGTCGACGACGAGGTGGTCGAGGCGATGGCCGAGGCCGGACTCGCGGGGCTGGAGGTCGACCACCGCGACAACGCCGAGGCCGACCGCGCCCACCTGCGCCGGCTGGCGCGCCGGCTCGGGCTGTTCACGACCGGGTCCAGCGACTACCACGGCGCCGGCAAGCACAACGTGCTCGGCGAGAACACCACCGAGCCGGAGGTGCTCGACGAGATCTGGTCGCGCGGCCACCGGTCGGCGACCGGCTGATGGGCCTCGCCGACGTCGTCAGCCCCCAGCTGCTCGGATCGGTGTTCGTCACCCTGTTCGTGATCATGGACCCTCCGGGCACCGTCCCGATCTTCATCGCGCTCACGTCCTCGATGACCGCCCACCAGCGGGTGCGGGCGGCCCGCCAGGCGGTCACCGTGGCCTTCGGGGTCATCGTCGCGTTCGCCGTCTTCGGCCGCGCGCTGCTGGACTACCTGCACATCAGCCTGCCCGCGCTGCAGGGTGCCGGGGGACTGCTCCTGCTCCTCGTCGCGCTCGAGCTGCTGACCGGCAAGGACGAGACTCCCGGCAGCGCCGACGGGGTCAACGTCGCGCTGGTGCCGCTGGGCACCCCGCTGCTCGCCGGGCCGGGCGCGATCGTCGCGACGATGGTGTTCGTGCAGCAGGCCGACGGCGCCCCCGATTACGTGGCGATCGGCCTCGGGGTGCTGCTCGTGCACGTCTGCCTGTGGATCGGCATGCGCTTCGCCGGGCGGATCCACCGGGTGCTGGGCACCAGCGGCACCACGCTGGTGACCCGGATCGCCGGGCTGCTGCTGTCGGCCATCGCGGTGCAGCTGATCGCCGACGCGGTGCGGGCGTTCGTCGCCACCACCCCGTAGGGACGCCTCAGCCGGCGTCCTCGGTGCGGTCCTGCGACGTCGCCTCCTGGGCAGTGGCGGGCCCCTGGGCGAGGCGCTCGCGGGCCGACCTGCGGTGCGGGCTCTCGCGCAGCGGCGGGACGACGGCCTGCACCCCGCGCAGGCTGGCGCGCAGCGCGTGCAGGGCGACCGTCGTGGCGGCCCCGTGCAGCGCCGCGGCGGCCGGCAGCTCGGGGATCGAGTACAGCCGACGGGCCCAGGGGGGCAGCGCGGCGAAGGCCAGGCCCGCCATCGACGACCACGCCGGGCGCCCGGCCAGGGCGTAGCGCGCGCGCATCGGCGGCGCGATGACGTAGCTCGCCTCCTCGCGCGCCACCCGACCGGCGCGCAGCAGCGGACGCACCTGGACGAAGTAGGCGTCCAGGGCCGCCCGGTCGTGCGGGACGTCGGCGGCGTCCAGGCCGACCAGGGCGGCGGCCGCCACCTGCTCCGCGACGTACCGGTCGGCGTCCGCGGCGCTGATCTCGACGCCCGAGCGCTCGAGCACCGCCAGCGTCGACTCGACCAGGCAGTTGTGCACCCACGCGAGCAGACCCGGGTCGTCGACCGGGAAGCCGCGGCCGCTCGCGGGGTCGGTCGTGGACATCCGCGCGTGCAGGGCCCGCACCCGCGCGCCCATGGTCAGGGCCTCGGCCGTGGTGCCGAAGGTGGTGACCGCGACGAACTCGGCGGTGCGGGTGAAGCGGCCCCACGGGTCGCTGCGGAACGCGGAGTTGTCGCTGACGCCCTGCGCGGCCACCGGGTGCAGGGCCTGCAGCAGCAGCGCCCGCAGCCCCGCGATGCCGAACATCGGGTCGGCGTGCAGGCGCCAGGTCACCGACCCCGGCCCGAACAGTCCCGCGTCTGCGTCCACCACTCGACCGTGCCACGGGCGCCCTCCCGCCGCAGGGCGGGGCGCGGTCACCGCCCGGCGGCCGTCCCTAGACTCGCGCCATGCCGCGAACGCACGTCGTCGCCGTCGTCAACCAGAAGGGGGGCGTCGCCAAGACGACCAGCGTCGCCTCGCTGGGGGCGGCGTTCGCCGAGATGGGGCGCCGGGTGCTGCTCGTCGACCTGGACCCGCAGGCCAGCCTCACCTTCTCGCTGGGCCTGGACCCCGACGCCGTCGAGGTCAGCGTGCACCAGGTGCTGCTGGGCAGCGCCGGCGCGGCCGGCGCGATCCACCGCACCGACGACGGCGTCGACCTGCTGCCCTCGACGATCGAGCTGGCCGGGGTCGAGGCCCAGCTGCTCGCCCGCCCGGGCCGCGAGTTCGTCCTGCGCACCGTGCTCGAGGACGTCCTGCCCGAGTACGACGTGGTGCTGCTGGACTGCCCGCCCTCGCTCGGGGTGCTGACGCTGAACGCGCTGACCGCCGCCGGGCAGGTACTGGTGCCGCTGCAGTGCGAGATGCTCAGCCACCGCGGGGTCGGCCAGCTGCTCGACACGGTCGCCGACGTCCAGCGGATCCTCAACCGCGACCTGACGGTGCTCGGGGTGCTGCCGACGATGTACGACGGGCGCACCACCCACGCGCGGGCGGTGCTGGCCGACGTCCGGGAGCGCTACGGGCTGACCATGTTTGCGCCCATCCCCAAGTCGGTGCGCTTTGCCGAGGCTCCCGCCGTGGGCCGCTCGATCCTGGCCACCGCCCGGGGCGGCAAGGGTGCCGCGGCCTACCGCGACGTGGCGCGCGCGGTGCTGCGCTCGTGGGGCGAGCGGGCGCGCCGGCCCCGCTGACCCGCCGCCAGGCCCGGGCCCAGGTGCAGCCGGACCAGGGCGCCGCCCCCGGCAGGGTTGGTCGCGGTGACGCCACCCCGGTGCGCGGCGGCGATGGCCTGCACGATTGCAAGGCCCAGGCCGGTGCCTGGGCGTGCTGGCGCGTGTCCGTGGACGAAGGGCTCGAAGGCGGTCGCCAGCAGGGCGCTGGGGAACCCCGCGCCGTGGTCGCTGACGTCGACCCGCAGGCTGCCGCGAGCGGCCGACGTGGTGACGGTGACGTCGCCGCCGCCGTGCCGGACCGCGTTCTCGACCAGGTTCGCGATGGCCCGGCGGGTCTGGTCGGGGTCGACGTCCACCACGAGGTCCGGCCCGGTGTGGTCGATCCGGATCCTCGGGTGGCCGGTGTCGACCTGCACGCTCCTGACGGCGTCGGCGACCACGGCCGACAGCAGGGTCGGGACGCGTCGCGGTGGCAGGCCGCCCTGGCGCGCGCGAGCCAGGACCAGGAGGTCCTCGGCGAGCGTCACGAGCCGGTCGGTCTCCCGGGTGGTGTGCCGCAGCGTCATCATCAGCTCGTCGGTGCTGCGCGGGCGGGTGGCCGCCAGGTCCAGCTCGGCCTTCATGACCGCCAGGGGGGTGCGCAGCTCGTGGCTGGCGTCGTCGACGAAGCGGTGCTCCCGCGCGACGGCGGCGTGCAGGCGGGCGAGCAGGTCGTTCAGCGTGGTGGCGAGCGCGGCGAGCTCGTCCCCCGTGGCGGGCACGGGCAGGCGACCCGTCGGGTCGACGTGCGAGAGCTGAGCGGCCCGCACGCTCATCCGCTCGACCGGTCGCAGGGCCGCGCCGGCCAGCACCCAGCCGGCGGTCGAGGCCAGCAGCAGACCGGCCGGCCCGGTGACGGCGTACAGCGTGAGGAGGTGCGCCAGGGCGTCGCGGCGGTCGCCGAGGGTCTCACCGACCACGGCGATGACGTCGCGGCCGCCGGCCGTGACAGGCACGGCGAGCAGCCGGTCGGCGTCGTCGCGCTGCCGGTGCTCGCGGGTCAGGTACGTCGGGCCGGTCAGGGTCGCGGCCTGCGCGGGGCTCAGCAGCGGCCGGCTCATCGCGCCCGGCGTGCTGTCGAAGATCCTGCCGCTGCGGTCGAGCACCTGGGCGAACGCCTCGTCCGGGTCGACGAACCGGTGGCCGCCGCCCAGCGGGGCCCGCGGGTCGGGGCCCAGCGCGGCGGTCAGGGCGTCGGCGCGGGCACCGAGGTTGCGGTCGACGCCGTGGCTCAGCTCGGCGCCCAGCCGCAGGTAGATGAAGAGGCCGAGCCCGGTCAGCATCGCCACCATGGCCAGGCTGAACACCCAGGTCAGCCGCGCCCGCAGCGACAGCTGGGGCCGTCGGCCGGCGCGCACCCGCTCACGGGGTGTCATCCGCACCCCTGATCCGGTAGCCGGCGCCGCGGACGGTCTGCAGCGATGCTCGCCCGAACGGGCGGTCCAGCTTGGCCCGCAGGTAGCCGACATAGACGTCGACGACGTTGGAGTCCGACTCGCGCGCGAAGTCCCAGACCGACCCGATCAGCTCGGAGCGGGTGAGCACCTGCCCGGGGCTGCGCATCAGGGTCTCCAGCAGGGCGAACTCCGTCGCCGTCAGCGTGACGGGAAGCCCGCCGCGCCGGACCTGACGGGTGGCTGGATCGAGCTCGAGGTCGCCGACGGTCAGGACGGCCGGGCGCTCGCGGGTGCGGCCGCGTGCCAGGGCCCGCAGCCGCGCCAGCAGCTCGGCGAAGGCGAAGGGCTTGGTCAGGTAGTCGTCGGCGCCGGCGTCCAGGCCGGCGACGCGGTCAGCGACGGCGTCCTTGGCGGTCAGCATCAGCACCGGGGTCCAGCGGCGGGCGTCCCGCAGCCGACGCAGCGTGGTGAGGCCGTCGATGCCGGGCAGGCCGATGTCGAGCAGGACCACGTCGTAGTCCTGCTCGCAGCCCAGCCAGAGCCCGTCCTCACCGGTGCTGGCGACGTCGACGGCGTATCCGTTCTCGCCCAGGCCGCGAGTCAGCACCGACGCCATCCCCGGGTCGTCCTCGACCACGAGCAGCCTCATGCCCGATCACCTCGCCGTGTCAGGGTAGTGAGCACACACCTCGGGGACGACCCCTCGGGGGTCAGGAGATGATCTCGACCAGGCGCAGCGACTCGCGCGGTCCCCGCAGCGAGCGCTCGACCACCTCGCCGATGCCGGCGACGTAGACCTTGGTGTCGAGCACGCCGGGCTCCAGGTCGGTGCTCTCCTGGGTGCGCAGGGCGTGGGCGAAGGTGCCGTACGGCACCTGCACCCGAGCCGAGCGGTCGACGACCGAGAAGGTGTCCTCGGCCTGCCCGGGCGCCCACTCCTGGCGGAACCGGCGTCCCAGCTGGGGGTGGGCCTGCATGAAGACCCCCGGCTGCGCCCCCGCCACCCCGGCGTGGAACGAACCATCCGTGCTGACGACGCGTCCTCGTGCGTCCAAGGTTGCGGTGTCCTCGCCGAAGTACCAGACGTTGCCACAGCGGTCCTGGGTGTAGTAGTCGCTCGTGCGCTCCTCGAGCACGTTGTCGAGGTACAGCCGGTCTTGGACGACCCGGGTGAGCACCCCCGCGATCCGCCGGGTCCGGTTCGTGGTGGTGGCGATGTTCAGCGCCTTCTTGCCGTCCTTGACGCCCGTGTAGACGAGCGTTCTGCCGATCTTCAACGGGAACAAGGGGTTGGTCACGTTCGGGCTGAAGCCGGCCGCCTCGATCGTTGGTCGGTACGTCGCGCCCGGGCCGAACCGTGGCAGCGGGCACGTCGTCGCCGTCGCGGCCGATGCGGGAGCCGAACCCAGGGTGGCTGCGGCCAGCGCGGCGACCGCCGCGAACCTGGCCAGAGGATGAGCTGACATGACGTGCTCCTTCTCGACGGTGCCGTGGGCTCGACCACCACGGGCGCTGCCCCGTCGAGCTCGCGGGACAGGTGGTGGGGGAGGACAGCGCCCGCACCAAGACCACCAGCCCGCGGCTAAGAGGACGATGAGCTCAGCGCGCAGCAGCGCCCAAAGGCGCGCTGGCCACCAGCTGCCAGACCTCGTCGTCTGCGCGCTGCCAGACGCCGACCTCGCTGACGGACGATGTCAGGCCGCCCTGCGCGTCCAGCGCCGCCTGCACCTGGGTCAAGGTGGTGTCGTCGCCGTCGGTGGTGACGGTCAGGTGCGGGACGGGGTAGGGGTGCAGGCCGCCGTACGGCGGGTGCTCGGGGAACGCGTCGACGACGTCGGTGAGCAGGGCCAGCACCGGCTCGTGCGGCTCGGGCACCAGCCACACGGCCCCGCCCGGGCCGAACTGCGACACCCGTCGAAAGCGCAGGTGGAGCGGTGGGTGCCGGGCGGCCACCGCCCGCAGCCGCGTCACCGCCGCAATGTCGGCGGCGTCGGCGAACGGCGCCAGCACGGTGATGTGCGGCGGGAACCGGCGCTCGATCGACAGCGTCGGCTCGTCCGGCGCGTAGGACGTCGAGCGCCAAGGTGAGGTGAACCCGGCCAGCTCGGGCAGCGCCAGCAGCACGCCGGTCGCCTGGGGTTCCCAGCGGACCTCCGCGGACACCGGTGGCGGGTCAGTCCTGGATCGCGGTCGACGGCGAGCCGCCGGCCGCGTCGGACGCCGCGGCCGAGCTGCGCCCGCGCCCACCGCGGCGCCGGCGCCGGCCGGGCCGGTTGTCGGTGTCCCCACCCGCTGCGGGCGACTCGCCGGCGGGATCGGCACTGGTGCCGGTGCCGGTGCCGGTGGCGGTGCCGCTCGGCTCGCCCGCGCGGGTGCGACGACGGGCCCGCGGCGGGCGGTCGGCGTCGCGTGCGGGGCGGTCGGCGGTGCGCTCGCCACCGGTGCGCTCGCTGCCGGGTCGGTCGCTGCTGGGCCGGTCGCTGGGGCGCTCGGATCGGCCGCCGCGCACCGGCTTGTCGCGCCCGGTCGGGGCGCCCCCGCGCTTGCCGGTCTCGCCGAGGTCCTCGACCTTCTCGGCGCGCAGCCCCTCGCGGGTGCGGTCGGCGCGGGGCAGGGTGCCCTTGGTGCCGGCCGGGATGTGCAGCTCGTCGAACAGGTGCGGGGAGTTGGAGTAGGTCTCGACCGGCTCGGGGATGCCGAGGTCGAGCATCTTGTTGATCAGGCCCCAGCGCGGCATGTCGTCCCAGTCGACCAGCGTCACCGCGACGCCGGTGCGGCCGGCGCGCCCGGTGCGGCCGATGCGGTGCAGGTACGTCTTCTCGTCCTCGGTGCACTGGTAGTTGATGACGTGGGTGATGCCCTCGACGTCGATCCCGCGGGCCGCGACGTCGGTGGCGACGAGCACGTCGACCTTGCCGTTGCGGAACGCGCGCAGCGCCTGCTCGCGGGCGCCCTGCCCGAGGTCGCCGTGGATCGAGGCCGAGGCGAACCCGCGCTCGGCCAGGTCGTCGGCGACCTTGGCGACCGTGCGCTTGGTGCGGGCGAAGATCATCGTCAGGCCGCGGCCCTCGGACTGCAGGATGCGGGCCACCATCTCGACCTTGTCCATCGCGTGCGCGCGGTAGACGAACTGGGTGATCGCCTTGAGCGTCGCGCCGTCGTCGGCCGGGTCGATAGCGCGGATGTGGGTCGGCTGGGTCATGAACCGGCGGGCCAGCGAGACGACGGCGCCGGGCATGGTGGCCGAGAACATCATCATCTGTCGGCCGGCGGGGGTCAGCGCCAACAGCCGCTCGACGTCCGGCAAGAAGCCCAGGTCGAGCATCTCGTCGGCCTCGTCGAGCACCAGGACCTGGACGTTGGACAGGTCGAGGTGGCCCTGCTGGGCCAGGTCGAGCAGCCGCCCGGGGGTTCCGACGACGACCTCGACGCCGCGGCGCAGCGCCTCGACCTGGGGCTCGTAGGCGCGGCCGCCGTAGACGGTGAGCACCCGGGTGCTGTGCAGTGCGCTGGCGGTCTCGAGGTCGCCGGCCACCTGCACCGCGAGCTCGCGGGTCGGGACGACGGCCAGGGCCTGCGGCTTGCCGGCGGTGGCGAGGCCGTCCCAGCCGGCGTCGCCGGGCGAGACGACGCGCTGCAGCATCGGGATGCCGAAGCCGAGGGTCTTGCCGGTGCCGGTCTTGGCCTGGCCGATGATGTCGTGGCCGTCAAGCGCGACCGGCAAGGTCATCGCCTGGATCGGGAAGGGCGCGGTGATGTTGACCCGCTCCAGCGCCGTCACGATGTCGGCGCGGACGCCGTACTCGCCGAACGTGCGGGTGGGGGCCTGCTCCGGCACCTCGACGACGTCCTCGACCACGAGCTGCAGCTCGGCGGTGGCGTCGGTCGTGTCGGTCAGGTCGCTGGTCAGGTCGTCGGCGGCAGCCGTGTCGAGCTCGCTCATGGAACACCTTCGGGTCGGGCGGGGGCCGCACGCCGTGAGGGCGGGCCGCACCGCTGAGGGGAGCCGATCGGTGTCGTCGTCAGGCGTGGGTTCTCCGACCGGGCATCCGTTGCACGGCCCATGGTACCGGGCGGACCGCAGCACGCCGACGACACCGGTCCGTGCGTGCGGGTCGCACGGCTACGCTCGCGGCCATGACGCCGCCGTCGGGACCGCCGTCCGTGCCCGCTCCCGAGCCGACGGGCGTGCCCGCTGCCGGTCTGGCCGACCCGCTGCACCGCGAGGCCGTCGTCGACCTGCTCGGAGCGATGGCGTACGGCGAGCTGACCGCCTTCAGCCGGCTGGCGGCCGACGCCGAGCTGGCTCCCTCGCTGGCCGACAAGGCCCTGCTGGCCCGGCAGGCAGCCGCGGAGCTGCACCACTACGACCTGCTCGACCAGTGGCTGCAGGGGATCGGGGCCGACGTCCGGTCGGCCATGGCGCCCTTCACCGAGGCCCTGGACTCCTTCCACGACCGCACCCGGCCCTCGACCTGGCTCGAGGGGCTGGTCAAGGCGTACGTCGGTGACGGCATCGCCGCCGACTTCTACCGCGAGGTCTCGGCCTACCTCGACCCCCAGACGCGGGCGCTGGTCACCGAGGTGCTGCAGGACGTCGGCGGCGCGGACTTCGCCGTGCACGCGGTGCGCGAGGCGATCGAGCGCGACCCGGCGGTCGCCGGGCGGCTCGCGCTGTGGGGCCGCCGGCTGGTCGGCGAGGCGCTGTCGCAGGCCCAGCGGGTGGCGGCCGAGCGCGACGCCCTCGCCTCGCTGCTCGTCGGCGGCGGGCACGCCGGCGGCGCGGACCTGGCCGAGATCGGCCGGGTCTTCGCCCGGCTCACCGACGAGCACACCCGGCGGATGAGCCGCCTGGGGCTGTCGGCCTAGGGCGACCCCCGAGCAGCACGAAGGGCCGCGACCCCGGGGGTGCGGCCCTTCGTGGAGGGGGTCAGACGCGAGAGCGGCTGCCACCCTTGATGCCGGCCACGATCGAGACGCCGACGGCCGCGACGACGACCTGCAGGACGAGCTCGATCCAGTCGATGCCGTTGGTGTCGGCGACGTTCAGCGCGCCGGCGATGGCGGTGCCGATCAGCGCCCCGACGATGCCGACGACGATCGTCAGCAGGATGCCGATGTTCTGGCGACCGGGCAGGACCAGGCGGGCCAGGGCACCGATGAGGGCGCCGATGATGATGGCGGTGATGATGCCGGTGACGGTCATTGCTGCCTCCCAGACGGACCCGCGGTAGCAGGCCGTTCTCCCATCCCGCCCAGGTCGGGCGCAGACGAGGGCTGAAGCGGTTCAGCCGTCACAAAGCGTTGCACAGGTAGTGCAACCGCGCCAACTGGGGCAGGCCGGTCAGCCGATGCCGAAGCCGACCTTGCGCTCGGCGGCGCCGCCGGCGTCCACGTAGCCGAGCACGGCCGTGGGCACCACGACGGTGCGGCCGCCGGTGTCGGTCAGGCGCAGGACCCCGCCGGCCGCGACGGCCGTGTCGACCAGCGCCGCGATCTCGTCGGCGGTCTGCGCCGAGTCCAGCACGATCTCGCGGGCGACGTTCTGCACGCCGATCTTGACCTCCACTGCAGCCTCCTGGCGGTGACGTCCTCACCAGGCGACGATCGTCCCCGGCGCGCCCAGGCTAACGGCCGCTCGGGCCGGCCTGTTCCGGGGCCGCGGGGCGCGCGATCTTGGGGAACCCGGCCAGGCCCCGCCAGGACAGCTGGCCGACGAGCACGCTGGCGGCGTCGCGGGGGATCGACCCGGTCGTGGACAGCCAGTACCGGGCGGTGACCTGGGCCATCCCCGTCAGCGCGACACCGAGCAGCATGGCCTGCTCGGTCGGCAGGTCGGTGTCCTCGCTGATCACCTCGGCGATGGCCTCGGCGCACCGCTCGGTGACCTCGTCGACGCGCTCGCGGACCGCGGCCTCGTTGGTCAGGTCGGACTCGAAGACCAGCCGGAACGGCTCGCCGTCGCGGTCGACGAACTCGAAGTAGGCCGCGATCGTGGCGGCCACCCGCTGCTTGTTGTCGTGGGTCGACGCCAGGGCGCGGCGGACGGCGTCGACGAGCTCGCCGGTGTGCTGGTCGAGCAGCGCGAGGTACAGCTCGAGCTTGCTCGGGAAGTGCTGGTAGAGAACGGGTTTGGACACACCCGCCTGGTCGGCGATCTCGTCCATCGCGGCGGCGTGGTACCCCGACCGCACGAAGACCTGCTGCGCCGCGGCCAGCAGCTGGGTGCGCCGGGCGCTGCGCGGCAGCCGCGGGCTGCGCTCGCGGACGGCGGTGACCGTCGTCACCACGCCTGCGTCCACCGGTCCGTCCACGGCACCAGAGCCTACGGTCAACGGCCGTCCGGCGGCCCTCACCCGTACGGCGCAGCAGGTGCCGTGACGGGCTCACGGCCGGTGCGCGACTGCCAGACTCGCCCCGTGTCGGGTGAGCAGGTGGTCGAGGCGACGGTGATGCGCGACGCGCTGGGCTCGGTGCCCGGCGTCCTCACCGCCGTCCTCGAGCTGGACGCCGCCGGGCCGGCCGTGCTGCGCATCCGGCTGGCGCCCGGCGCCGACCAGGACGAGGTGGTCGGTGCCGCCCTGGACGGCATGCGCGGCGCGGGTTCACCGCTGGCCCGCGCCGGTGGGGGCCGGCTTCGGCTGGTGGGGCCGGACGGTCAGGGTGTGGTCGCGGTCGTCGACGACGCGTCGGCCGACCTGCCCTCGCCCGTCGCCCGACGGCGCGGCGCGCACCGGCGCGAGGACCCGCCGCCGGTCGGGCTGCCGGCCGGGCAGGTCTCCGGGCTGCCGGTCGGGCAGGTGTCCGGGCTGCCGGTCGGACCGGTGTCCGCGCAGGTGTCCGGGCCGCAGCCCGGGCGGGCAGCCGTCGAGCCGGCCCGGCTGGTGCTCGAGCGGGTCGAGGTGGCCAGCGAGCGGCTGCAGCTGTGGGCCACGGTGCACCTGGCGCGCGGCGAGCTGAGGTTCTCCGGCACCGCAGGCGGGTCGGCGAGCGGCACCGGCGCCCACCGCGCGGTGGCCGCCGCCACGGCGCGGGCCGCGGAGTCGGCCCTCGGCGACGGCGTGCGGCTGGACGTCGAGGCCGTCGACGTCGTGGCGGTGGGGCAGGACCGGATCGGGGTCGTCATCGTCACGCTGCTCACCGAGCGGGGACTGGACCGGCTCACCGGGGCGGCCCTGGTGCGCGGCGACGGCCGCGAGACGATCGTCCGGGCGACCCTGGACGCGCTCAACCGGCGCGCCAAGACCCAGGGTCGGGACTGGCACGCACCGCACGGGTGAGGACGGGCGGCACCAGCGTCTACCGTCGTCGCATGGTCACGTCCCCGGGTCAGCAGCAGCTCGCGAGCCGCCTCCCGCTGGTCGAGCCCGGCCCGCCGCTCCGCCGCGAGCAGATCGCCCGGTACGCCCGGCACCTGCTGATCCCGGACGTCGGCGAGGTCGGCCAGCGCCGGCTGTCGGCCGCCCGGGTGCTGGTGCTGGGCGCCGGGGGACTCGGGTCGCCGGCGCTGCTCTACCTGGCCGCCGCCGGCGTGGGCACGATCGGCGTCTGCGACCCCGACGTCGTCGAGACCTCCAACCTGCAGCGGCAGGTGGTGCACGGGGTGAGCGACGTCGGGCGGCCCAAGGTCGAGTCGGCCGCCGACACCCTGAGCGAGATCAACCCGCTGGTGCGGGTGGTCCAGCACCGGGTGCGGCTGGACCCGGCCAACGCCCTCGACCTGCTCGCCGGCTACGACCTGGTGGTCGACGGCACCGACAACTTCGCCACCCGCTACCTCGTCAACGACGCCTGCGCGCTGCTCGGCATCCCGAACGTGTGGGGGTCGGTGTTCCGGTTCGACGGCCAGGTCAGCGTCTTCTGGGCCGGGCACGGTCCGTGCTACCGCTGCCTGTTCCCCGACCCGCCCCCGGCCGGCAGCGTCCCGTCCTGCGCCGAGGGCGGCGTCCTGGGGCTGCTCTGCGCGGCCGTCGGCGCGGCCCAGTCCACCGAGGTGGTCAAGCTCGTCACCGGCATCGGGGACGCCCTGGTGGGTCGGCTGCTGGTGCACGACGCGCTGCGCGCGACCTGGCGTGACCTGACCGTCCGCGCCGACCCGGGCTGCGCGGTCTGCGGCGAGGACCCGACGATCACCCGGGCGAGCGGTCTGCCCGACTACGACGCGTTCTGCGGGCTGCCGGCCACCGGCTCGGCCAGGTCGGCGGACGACGGGCTGCCCGTCGTCGGTCCGACCGAGCTGGCCGGCTGGCTGGCCGACCCCGGCCGCGACGTGGTGCTGGTTGACGTGCGTGAGCCGGGGGAGCGGGCGATCGTCTCGATCCCGGGCGCGGTCGCGGTGCCGCGGGCCGACTTCGACTCGGGGCAGGCGTTCGCGCGGATCCCGTTCGACCGCCCGGTCGTGCTGCACTGCAAGTCCGGCGGCCGGTCCGCGACCGCGCTGCGGCTGCTGCTGGACGCCGGCCACCCCGATGCCCGCCACCTCGAGGGCGGCGTGCTGGCCTGGGTCGAGCAGGTCGACCCGAGCCAGCCGACGTACTGACGCTCAGCCGCAGGCGGCGCGCAGGGCGTCGACCGCCTCCCGCGGCGCCTGGTCGCTGGACTCGGCGATCTGGCCGAGCGGCGAGGTGATCTGCGGCGCGACGCCGGCCGAGCGGGCCGCGGCGACCAGCCCGCCGAGCACCTGCTTGTCCTCGGCGCTGACCTGGCCGTCGCTCACCCGGGAGCACACCTGCTGGCGCACCTGGTCGGCGGCGGCCGACGCGACCCTGGTCGCCGCCTGCGAGGCGACGTCGCCGGCGGCCTGCTGGGCGGTGTCCTGCACCTGGCTGCAGCCCACCAGCAGGGCTGTGGCGGGAACGAGCACCAGGGCGGCGAGGTGTCGGATCATCACGCCATGGTCCCACGCGGCGACTGCACGACGGGGACCGCGGCGGGGCCGCGTCCGTCGTGTGCGTCGTCCCGCGGGTCGCTCTGCGAGGCTGAGGCGATGACCGACGACCCGGGGCCGGCCGCCGACCTGGCCACCCTGCCGCGGTTCGCCGAGCTGGTGCTCGCGGCGGTCGCCCAGGTGCCGGCGGGCAGCGTCCTGACCTACGGCGACGTCGCCGAGCTCGTCGGCGAGGGTGGCCCGCGCCAGGTCGGAGCCGTGCTCTCGCGCTACGGCTCGCAGGTGCCCTGGTGGCGCGTGCTGCGCGCGGACGGCACCGCCGCACCGCAGGTCCGCGAGCGGGCGGTGGCCGCCTGGCGCCGCGAGGGGACCCCGCTGCGCGCGGACGGCGAGCGGGTCGACCTGCGCCGGGCCCGCTGGGACGGCACCTGAGGCGGCGCCTGGGTTCGACGCGGCGCTGTCGGTGCGCTGTGGTGGGATCGCGGCATGTCGTCGTCCGCCGCCCGCGCGCTGCCCCCCGGGGTTCGCCTGTCGCTGCGCCGCCGCGTCCTGGTGCAGCAGCCGGTGCCGGCGCTCGACCCCAGCCAGCGGGCGGTCGTCGAGCACCGCGACGGCCCCCTGCGGGTGATCGGTGCGCCCGGCACGGGCAAGACCACGGCGCTGGTCGAGGCCGTCGTGGCGCGGGTCGACCGGGACGGGCTGCAGGCCGGCGAGGTGCTCGTCCTGGCACCGACGCGGGTGGCCGCCGCCCGGCTGCGCGAGCTGGTCACCGCGCGGCTGGGCCGCACCGTCACCGAGCCGCTGGCCCGCACCCCCGCCTCGTTCGCGTTCGGGGTGCTGCGCCAGGTCGCGGTGCTGGCCGGCGAGCCTGCGCCGCGGCTGATCGCCGGCCCCGAGCAGGACCTCGTGCTGCGCGAGCTGCTCGCCGGGCACGTCCTGGGTGAGGGTGCCGCGCCGGCCTGGCCCCCGGGCGTCAGCGCGGCACTGGGTGCGCGGGGGTTCCGCACCGAGCTGCGCGACCTGCTGATGCGCGCCGTCGAGCGCGGGCTGGACGACGACGAGCTGGCCCGGCTGGGCCGCGAGCACGACCGTCCGGACTGGGTGGCCGCGGCGACGGTGCTCGGCGAGTACCTCGGGGTCACCGGGCTGGCCACCCCGGGCGCGTACGACCCCGCCTCGATCGCCGGGACGGCGGCCGGCGAGCTCGCGGTCGACGACGAGCTGCTGCGGCGGGTGCGCGCCCAGGCCCGGTTCATCGCGGTCGACGACGCCCACGAGCTGACACCCGCTGCCGCCGACCTGCTGCGGCTGGTCGCCGGGCCCGGCGGCCCCCTGCTGCTGGTCGGTGACCCCGACGCCGCGACGCAGGGTTTTCGCGGCGCCGACCCCGCGCTGCTGGTCGGCGGCGGGCCGCCGCTGACGTCGTCCGGTGCCGTCCCCGTGGTGCACCTGACCCACCAGTGGCGCCAGGGGCCGGCCCTGCGGGCGGTCACCCGACGGGTCGCCGACCGGATCGGGGTGGTGGGCACCGCGGCGCACCGCGAGGTCGCGCCGCTGCGCGGCGCGACGGCGGGTCGCGCGTCGGTCCACGTGCTGCGCTCGGGCGTCCACGAGGCCTCGTTCGTCGCCGAGCTGCTGCGTCGCGAGCACCTCGAGCGCGACGTCGCGTGGTCGGACCTGGCGGTGATCGTGCGCAGCGGCGCGCGCTCGGCGACGCTGCGACGGGTGCTGGCCGCTGCCGGCGTCCCGGTGGCCGTGCCCCTCACCGACCTGCCGGTGCGCGACCAGCCCGCGGTCGTGCCGCTGCTGGACGCGTTCGAGGTGGCCCTGGCGCTGGCCGCCGGTGACGCGGCCCCCCTGGGCACCGAGCGCGCCGTCGACCTGCTCACCTCACCGCTGGGCGGCGCCGACGCGGTGGCGCTGCGCCGGCTGCGCCGCGCGCTGCGCGCCGACGAGATCGGCGGTGGGGGCGGTCGGCCCAGCGACGAGCTGCTGGTGGCCGCGCTGCTCGACCCGGCGCTGCTCGCGTCGGTCGACGCCTCGACCTCCGCGCCGCCGCGTCGGGTGACCCGCGCGCTGGACGCAGGTCGGGTCGCGGCGACCGCCCCCGGCGCCAGCGCCGAGACGGTCCTGTGGGCCATCTGGGCGGCCACCGGGCTCGCCGGGGTGTGGCAGCGGACGGCCCTCGCCGGGGGACCCTCGGGTGCTCGGGCCGACCGTGACCTGGACGCCGTCGTGGCGCTGTTCGACGCCGCGGCGCGGTTCACCGACCGGCTGCCGCTGGCCCCGCCGGCGGCGTTCGTCCAGCACCTGCGCGGCCAGGAGGTGCCCGGCGACACCCTGACCGAGCGCGGCGAGGGCCAGGACGCCGTCGCCCTGGTGACCCCGGCCGCCGCCGCCGGCCTGCAGTGGCGCGTCGTCGTCGTGGTCGGGGTGCAGGAGGGGGTGTGGCCGGACCTGCGGGCTCGCGGCTCGCTGCTCGGCTCGCAGGACCTGGTCGACGTCCTGACCGGCCGCTTCCGCTCGGCCCAGGCCGCGCGACGCGCCGTGCGCGAGGACGAGACCCGGCTGTTCCACGTCGCCGTCAGCCGGGCGAGCGAGCGGCTGGTCGTCACGGCCGTGCGCGACGAGGACGAGCAGCCGTCCGACCTGGTCGACCTGGTCGACCCGCCGCCGGACCCGCCGGGCGCCGGACCGCACGACGGGTCGCCGGCGCGGTCCGACGAGCGGTTCGACGAGCAGGGCCAGCGGGTGATCACCGCCGCACCCAGACCGCTGTCGCTGCCGAGCCTGGTGGCGCGGCTGCGCCAGGCGGTGACCGACCCGCTCGCGTCCACCGACCCGGCGCGCGCCCTCGAGGCGGCCGCTGCCGCCCGGCACCTCGCGCGGCTGGCCGGGGCGGGCGTGCCCGGTGCCGACCCGCTGGACTGGTACGGCCTCGAGCCCACCACCGACGACGGCGCACTGCGCGTGCCGGGCCCGGTGCGCGTCTCGCCCTCGCGGGTCGAGGAGTTCGAGCGCTGCTCGCTGCGCTGGCTGCTGGGCAGCGCCGGCGGCCGGACGGCCAGCTCGCTGGCCCAGGGCCTGGGCAACCTCGTGCACGAGATCGCGGCCGACCTGCCGGACGCCGACCCGGCCACCCTCACCGCCGAGCTGCACCGGCGCTGGGCGCGCCTCGGGCTCGGCACCGGCTGGGCCGCCGACACCGAGCGCGCCCGGCTCGAGCGGATGATCGCCAAGCTCGGCACCTACCTCGAGACCGAGCGCCGCACCTGGTCGCTGGTCGACGTCGAGCGGGACTTCGCGGTCGAGGTCGACCTGCCGGAGGGGGCGTCGCTGCTGGCCGGCCGGGTCGACCGTCTGGAGCGCGACGCCGAGGGCGGGCTGCGGGTCGTCGACCTCAAGACCGGCAAGAACGCGCCCACCGGTGAGCAGGTGCGCGAGCACGCCCAGCTGGGCGTCTACCAGGTCGCCGTCCAGCGCGGGGGCTTCACCGACGGGGTCCCGGCGCGCAGCGCGGGGGCGGCGCTGGTGCACCTGGGCGTGCCCACGGTGCGGCCCAAGCAGCAGCACCAGAGCGCGCTGGCCGATGCGGACGACCCCGACTGGGCGATGCGGCTGCTGGCGCGGGTCAGCGCAGGCATGGCCGGGCGCGAGTTCCCGGCCGTGGTCAACGACCTGTGCGGGCGGTGCTCGCTGCGGGGCTGCTGCCCGGCCACCGGCGACGGCCGGCCGGTGACGCAGTGAGCGGTCGGCCCGCGACGGGCGTCTGCGTGAGCAGCCGGCCGAACGCCACCGACATCGCCGCGGCGCTGGGCCAGCCGGCCCCGACCGACGAGCAGCGCGAGGTGATCGAGGCACCGCTGCAGCCCCTGCTGGTCGTGGCGGGGGCGGGCTCGGGCAAGACCGAGACGATGGCGGCGCGCGTCGTGTGGCTGGTCGCCGGGGGTGACGTGCACCCCGACGAGGTGCTCGGCCTGACCTTCACCCGCAAGGCCGCCGGCGAGCTGTCCGACCGCGTGCGGCGGCGCCTGCGACGGTTGCGGACCACGGGACTGTGGTCGCCGTCCGCCCCCCACCGGGACGAGGTCGGCGACGCTGCGAGCGACGTCGGTGGCGCGCCCGGCGGTGAGGTGAGCGTCTCGACGTACCACGCCTTCGCCGGCCGCATCGTGCGCGAGCACGGGCTGCGCCTCGGGGTCGAGCCCGAGGCGCGGCTGCTGTCCGAGGCGGCGTCCTGGCAGCTCGCCAGCGAGGTCGTCGAGCGCTGGACCGGCCCGATGGACGCCGTGGACGCGGCCGTCTCGACCGTGACCGCCGCGGTGCTTGACCTGGCGGGGGAGTGCGCCGAGCACCTAGTGGGGGTCGGCGACGTCGACGCCTGGCTCGAGCACCGCATCGCGGCGCTGGTGGCCCTGCCCTACGGCGGTGCGCCCACCCGGCGCTCGTCCGGTGGGGCGCTGCGCGCACCGGTCGAGCGGCTGGTGGGCGGGCTGCGTGCCCGGCGCCAGATCCTGCCCATCGTCGGCGCCTACCAGCGGGTCAAGCGCGAGCGAGACAGCCTGGACTTCGGCGACCAGGTCGCCCTGGCGGCCCAGCTGGCCATGACGGTGCCAGAGCTCGTGCGGGCCGAGCGCACCCGGGCGCGCGCCGTCCTGCTGGACGAGTACCAGGACACCAGCCACGCGCAGCTGCAGATGCTGCACGCCCTGTTCGGCGCCGCCCACGCGGTCACCGCCGTCGGTGACCCGCACCAGTCCATCTACGGCTGGCGCGGGGCCAGCGCCGGCACGCTCGTCCGCTTCGCCGACCGGTTCCGCACCGCCGACGGCGAGCCCGCGCCGGTGCTCGCCCTGTCGACCAGCTGGCGCAACGACCACGCGATCCTGGCCGCCGCGAACGCCGTGGCGATGCCGCTGGTCAAGGAGTCCAGCGTCCCGGTGCTCGAGCTGGCCGCCCGCCCGGGCGCCGGGCCCGGCGCGGTGGCGCTGCGCTCGTTCGAGACGGTCGAGGACGAGGCGCGCGCGGTCGCGGGCCACCTGGCCTCGGTGTGGTGGCAGGACGGCCGACGCAGCGCGGTCACCGCGGCCGTGCTGTGCCGCAAGCGCTCGCAGTTCGAGGTGATCGAGGCGGCGCTGCACGAGCGGGGTCTGCCCGTCGAGGTCGTCGGGCTGGGCGGCCTGCTCACCACACCCGAGGTCACCGACGTGCTGGCCGCCCTGCACGTCGTGCACGACCCCAGCCGCGGCGACCGCCTGATGCGGCTGCTCACCGGCGCCGGGGTGCGGCTGGGCCCGCGCGACCTGGTGGCGCTGGGGTCTTGGTCGCGCGAGCTGCACCGCCGCCGCACCCACCGGGTCGAGCGTCCGGACGCCGGCACCCACCCCGACGTCGTCGTGCTGGCCGACGTCGTCGACGAGAGCAGCCTCGTCGAGGCCCTGGACGAGCTGCCGCCGTCGGCCTGGGTCGACCGCGACGGCCGCTGCCTCTCGGTGCCCGCCCGCGACCGTCTGGCCCGCCTCGCCGGGACGCTGCGCGGGCTGCGCGGCCGCACCGGGCTGGCGCTGCCCGACCTGGTGGTCGAGACCGAGCGGGCCCTGCTGCTCGACGTCGAGGTCGCCAGCCGCCCCGGGGTGCGCCCGGCCGCCGCGCGCACCCACCTGGACGCGCTCGCCCAGGTCGCCGGTGACTTCGCCGCCAGCGCCGACCGCCCGACCCTGGGCGCGTTCCTGGCCTGGCTCGACGCGGCCCAGGCGCGCGAGCGTGGTCTGGAGCAGGGCCGGGCCGAGGTCGACACCGACGCCGTCCAGCTGATGACCGTGCACGCCGCCAAGGGTCTGGAGTGGGACGTCGTCGCCGTCCCGGGGCTGGTCGAGGGCACCTTCCCGGCGCACTCCGCCCGGGCCCGCCACGACGGCACGACCTGGCAGGTGGGCGACGTCAAGGACGCCGGGTGGCTGGCCGACCTCGGCTCGCTGCCGCACGCGCTGCGCGGTGACGCCGACGCGCTGCCCGACGTCCGCTGGTCGGCGGTGGCCGACCAGTCCGACATCGAGGGCGCGGTCGAGCAGCTGCGCCTGCGCGGCGGGCAGCACGAGCTGGACGAGGAGCGCCGGCTCGCCTACGTCGCCTTCACCCGGGCCCGGCGCAGCCTGCTGCTGACCAGCCACGTCTGGTCCGAGGGCGCCACGCCCCGGCTGCGGTCGCGGTTCGCCGACGAGCTGGCGGGCCTGGCCGCCGTCGACGTCGGGCCGGCTGCCGCACTGCCACCGGACGGCGCCCCCAACCCCCGCACCGCCACGGCGCGCAGCGTCACCTGGCCGAGCGACCCCCTCGGGCCCCGCCGCGCCGGCGTCGAGGCGGGGGCCGCAGCGGTGCGCGCGGCCCAGCAGGCCCTCCGCGACGCCGCGGACGAGGGCGACCCGGCCCACCCGGCCGGCCGACAGGACGCCGGGTCGCGCGCCGAGCGCTGGGCGTGGGAGGTCGACGTCCTGCTGGCCGAGCGCGACCGCGGCCGTCGTCGCGACGTCGTGGCGGCGCTGCCGACGCACGTCTCGGCGTCGCGGCTGGTGCAGCTGGCGGCCGACCCGCAGGCTCTGGCGCTGCAGGTGCGGCGGCCGATGCCGCGCGAGCCGGTCGCGGCGACCCGCCGAGGCACCGCCTTCCACGCCTGGGTCGAGCAGCGGCTCGGGTCGCCCGCGATGGTCGACCTGGACGACCTGCCCGGCGCGGTCGACGAGCTCGCGGCCGCCGATACCGAGCTGGCCACGCTGCAGCGCAACTTCCTGGCCAGCGAGTGGGCCGGGCGGGCGGTCGTCGCGGTCGAGGCGGCGGTCGAGACCCCGGTCGACGGCACCATCGTCCGCGGCCGGGTCGACGCCGTCCTGGCTCGCGACGACGGCGGTGTCGACGTCGTCGACTGGAAGACCGGCCCGCCGCCGTCCGGGCGCGAGGCCGCGGCCCGGGCGGTGCAGCTGGCGGCCTACCGTCTCGCCTGGTCGCGGCTGCACGCGATCGAGCTGCACCGGGTCGGTGCCGCGTTCTTCTACGCCTCGACCGGGCAGACCGTGCGTCCGGTCGACCTGCTCGACGAGGCCGGGCTGGTGGCGCTGCTGCGCGGCCTGGACTCGCTGGGGTAGCGCTGAGGTGGCAGCCGCGGGGGGATCGGGCGCGGGCGGCGGGCGGGCTCGGTGCGCCTCGGGCGCGCCCACCGCGTACCGTCGTCGGACCACGCCACGCACCCGGGGCCGTGCTGAACTGCGCCGACGACCACCGTCGACGGCGACGCGAGAGGAACTGGATGAGCGGCAACGCGGTCTTTCGCCCGAGCAACACCGCCGTGCTGTCGGTCTGCGCGATCGACGCCCCGGTGGTCGTGACGTCGGACGAGCTCGACGCCCGCCTCGAGGACACCTACGCCCGGGTGGGGCTACGGGCCGGGATGCTCGAGAAGCTGGCCGGCATCCACGAGCGGCGCTGGTGGTCCGAGGGGGTGACGTTCGCGGACGGTGCGGCGATGGCGGGCGAGAAGGCGCTCGCGGACTCCGGCGTCGACCCGGCCCGGGTCGGGCTGATGGTCAACACCTCGGTCAGCCGCGCCCACCTCGAGCCGTCGACGGCGGTCGGTGTGCACCACGCGATCGGCCTGCCGTCCTCGTGCCAGAACTTCGACGTCTCGAACGCCTGCCTCGGCTTCGTCAACGGCATGCAGCTGGCCGCGGCGATGATCGACACCGGCCAGATCGACTACGCCCTCGTCGTCAACGGTGAGGACGCCCGCACCATCCACGACAGCACCATCGAGCGGCTGAACCGCCCCACCAGCACGGCCCGCGAGGTCCTCTCGCAGTTCGCCTCGCTCACCCTGGGCTCAGGCGCGGCCGCGATGGTGCTCGGTCGGGCCGACGCCCACCCCGAGGGTCACCGAGTCGTCGGCGGCGTGACCCGCGCCGCCAGCGAGCACCACGAGCTCTGCGTCGGCGACGTCGACGAGATGCACACCGACACCAAGGGCCTGCTGGACGCCGGGCTCGACCTGTCCGCGGCGCTGTGGGACGACGCCGCCGACCAGTTCGACTGGGCCGACGGGATGGACAGCTACGTCATCCACCAGATCTCGCAGGTGCACACCCAGGCGCTGTGCGCGCGCCTGGGCATCGACCCCGACCGCGTGCCGCGCACCTTCCCGACCCGCGGCAACATCGGGCCGGCCTCCGTGCCGACCACGCTCGCGGCCCAGGCCGAGACCCTCGAGGCCGGCCAGCGGGTGCTGCTGATGGGGATCGGCTCGGGGCTGAACGCGTCGTGCCTCGAGCTGGCCTGGTGACCGCGCCCCTGCCGTGCAGGTGACCTCGGCGGGCGCCCGCCTGCCCCCGCGCATGCTCCCGGGTCTGGACCCCGCGTGGTCGCGCCTGGTGCAGGTGGCCGACGCCGACGGGGTCGACCGGGTGTGGCACCTGCTCGACACCCACCCCGACACGATCCCCGGCGAGGCGCCCGAGGTCGGCACGCTGCTGTGCGTCCACGGCAACCCCACCTGGTCCTACCTGTGGCGCGGGCTGCTCGCCGCCGCGCCGCCGGGATGGCGGGTGCTGGCCGTCGACCAGCTCGGCATGGGGTGGTCGCAGCGGCTGGACCGGCCGCGCACGCTGGCCCAGCGGGTCGACGACCTCGGTCGCCTCACCGCTGCCCTGGGTGTCACCGGCCCGGTCGTCACGGTCGCCCACGACTGGGGCGGCCCGGTCTCGCTCGGCTGGGCGCTGGCCCACCGCGACCAGCTGCGCGCCGTGGTGCTCACCAACACCGCCGTGCACCAGCCGCAGGGCAGCGCGGGGCCGGCGGTGATCCGCCTGGCCGACCTGCCCGGCGTCCGGCCGCTCGCGTGCGTGCGCACCCCCGCCTTCGTCCGCGCCACGACGGCGCTCTCGCGCCCGGCGCTGCCGGCGTCGGTGCGCGACGCGTTCGCGGCCCCCTACGCGAGCGCCGAGCGCCGCGGCGCGGTGGGCGACTTCGTCGCCGACATCCCGTTCGCCGACGGCCACCCCAGCCGGCCCGCGCTCGACGCGATCGCCGACGGCATCGCCAGCCTCGAGGTCCCGGCGCTGCTGCTGTGGGGCCCGCGCGACCCCGTGTTCGGCGAGGCGCACCTGCGCGACCTGCGCGGGCGCCTGCCGCAGGCGCGGCTGCACCGGTACGAGGGCGCCTCGCACCTGGTCACCGAGGACGCACCGCAGTACGCCGCCGACCTGGTCGCGTGGCTGGGCGAGCTGCGGACCCCCGCTGCCGCGCCGGTCGTGGACGCGCCGCACCCACCGCTGTGGGCCGAGCTCGAGGCGCGCCGCGCGGACGACGGCCCGGCGGTCGTCGAGGTCGGCGGGGTGCGCGTCAGCTGGGCCCAGCTGCACCACCGGGTCATGGCGCTGGCCGGTGGACTGGTCGCCGCCGGCGTGCGTCCCGGCGATCGGGTGGCGCTGCTGGTGCCGCCGTCGGCCGACCTCACCGCCGCCGTGTACGCCGTGTGGCGGGCCGGTGCCGTCATCGTCGTGGCCGACCGCGGGCTGGGCCTGCGCGGCATGGGGCGGGCGCTGCGCGGCGCCGCGGTCGACCACGTGATCGGTACCGCCCAGGGCCTGCTGGCAGCCCAGGCGATGCGGCTGCCCGGCACCCGCATCGCCGACCACCCGCTGCCCGGGGTGCGCCACGACCTGGTCACCCTGGCGGGGCTGACCGCGCCGCTGCCCGTGGCGGACGACGACGCCGAGTGCGCGGTCGTCTTCACCTCGGGTGCCACCGGCCCGGCCAAGGGCGTCGCCTACCGGCACCGCCAGGTGCAGGCCCAGGTCGACCTGATCCGCCGCACCTACGCGCTCACCCGCGACGACCGGCTGGTCGCGGCGTTCGCCCCGTTCGCCATCTACGGCCCGGCGCTGGGCATCGCGTCCGCGGTGCCCGACGTCGACGTCACCCGGCCGGCCAGCCTGACCGCCGCTGCCCTGGCCGACGCCGTCGCGGCCGTCGACGCCACCGTCGTCTTCGCCTCGCCCGCCGCGCTGCGCAACGTCGTCGCGACGGGCGGTGGGCTGGAACCGTTGCAGCGCAATGCCCTGGACGGTGTCCGGCTCCTCATGTCAGCCGGCGCTCCGGTGGGTCTGCCGCTGCTGAGGTCGGTGCAGCGGCTGCTGCCGCAGGCCGAGCTGCACACCCCCTACGGCATGACCGAGGCGCTGCCGGTCGCCGACGTCTCGCTGCCGCAGCTGGCCGCCGCCGGTGCGGGCGACGGCGTGTGCGTCGGTCGACCGCTGCCCGGCGTCGACGTGCGGGTCAGCCCGCTGTCGGCGTCCGGTGCGGCCGAGGGCGAGCTCACCGACCGGCCCGGCGTGACCGGCGAGGTCTGCGTCCGGGCGCCCCACGTCAAGGACCACTACGACGCGCTGTGGGCCACCGAGCGACTCAGCAGCCGCGACCCCGGCTGGCACCGCACCGGCGACGTCGGCCACCTGGACGCCGAGGGCCGGCTCTGGGTCGAGGGCCGGATGCAGCACGTGGTCACCACGCCGGACGGGCCGCTCACCCCGGTGGGGGTCGAGCAGCGGGTCGAGGCGCTGGACGAAGTTCAGGCAGCGGCGGTCGTCGGGGTCGGACCCGTCGGCACGCAGGCGGTCGCGGTGGTCGTGGTGCCCGGGGCCGGCTCGACCAGGTCGCCGGTCGCCGGGCTCGCGCTGGCCGACCGGGTGCGCGACGCCGCCGGCACAGCCGTCGCCGCGGTGCTGGTCCGCGACGCGCTGCCGGTCGACATCCGGCACGCCTCGAAGGTCGACCGCGGCGCCGTGGCCCGCTGGGCCGCCGACGTGCTGGCCGGCCCGTGAGGGTGCTGGTCACCGGGGCGAGCGGGATGATCGGCCGGGGGATCGCGCAGGCCCTGATGGACCGCGGTGACACCGTCACGGTGCTGCAGCGCAGGCCTTCTGGTCTGGACTGCGCCGAGGTGCTCGGGGACGTCGCCGACCACGACGCCGTCGCCCGAGCCGTGGCGGGTCAGCAGGCGGTGGTCCACGGCGCGGCCAAGGTCGACGTCGTCGGCCCGTGGGCCGAGTACGAGCGGGCCAACGTGGTCGGCACGCGCACCGTGGTCTCGGCCTGCCTGGCCGGCGGCGTCCGACGGCTCGTGCACGTCTCGTCCCCGGCCGTCGCCCACGCGGGCTCGGCACTGGTCGGCGCCGGAGCCGGTGCCGCCGATCCCGTTGCGGCGCGGGGGTTCTACGCTCGGTCGAAGGCGATCGCCGAGACCGACGCTCTCGCCGCTGACGGCCCTGCGCTGGCGGTGCTGGCGATCCGGCCGCACCTGGTGTGGGGTCCGGGTGACACCCAGCTGGTCGCGCGGATCGTGGCCCGCGGCCGGGCCGGACGCCTGCCGCTGGTCGGCACCGGCGCCGCGCTGATCGACACGACCTACGTCGCCAACGCCGTCGGCGCGATCGTCGCCGCCGTCGACGCCTCGGCCCACGGCGAGGCGCTGGTCGTGTCGAACGGCGAGCCGCGGCCGGTGGCCGAGGTGCTTGCGCGGCTGTGCGCCGCAGCCGGTGTCGCCGGCCCGCGCGGCCATGTGCCGCTGCCGGTCGCCAGGCTCGCGGGCGCTGCGGTGGAACGGGTCTGGGCCCGCCTGGACCGGCGCGACACCCCGCCGCTGACCCGCTTCCTCGCCGAGCAGCTCGGCACGGCCCACTGGTTCGACCAGCGGCGCACCCGCGAGCTGCTGGGCTGGGCACCGAGCGTGAGCCTGGACCAGGGCTTCGCCGAGCTGGCCAGCTCCTACCGCGCCTGAGACGGCGACGCGAGACCGGACGCAGGCCGCTCCGGCCCCCCGGCGGGGGGACCGGAGCGGTCGCGCATCGGGCTACCTGTCGTCGCCCGTCCCGGTGGTGTCCTTCAGCAGCTGGTGCCGCGGGTGCGGCATCGGCGAGTCGGCACCCTTGACGCTCTTCCAGATCGCCTCGTTCGACAGCCGCTCGTCGAAGGAGTCGGCCGTCCCGCTGCGCTGGGTGCCCGAGATCGCGGCCATCGGCGCCGTCGCCGTGTTCCGCTCGTCGCCGGCCTTGGCCGGTCGCAGCGCCTGGTAGGGGCGCAGGTCGGCGCGCCGGCCGAAGGCCGCCACCATCGGGGTGGCGTAGGCGTCGAACTGGGTCAGCGGCGCGACCCCCACGGCGTCCTCGATCGTGCGCAGCATCGAGACGGTCGAGTAGAAGGTGCTGTCGACCTTGCCGGTGCGGGTGTACGGGCTGATCACCAGCGCCAGCGTGCGGTGCGCGTCGACGTGGTCCGGCCCGTTCTGCGCGTCGTCCTCGGTGACGAAGATCGCCGTGTCCTGCCAGTACCTCGACGACGAGACCGCCTCGACCAGCCGGCCCAACGCGAGGTCGTTGTCGGCCACGTACCCCTGCGGGGTCGGAGTCCCCACCCGTGTGTTGTTGGTGTGGTCGGTGGGCAGGCGCACCATCTGCACGGTGGGCAGGTCACCGGACTGCTCGTACCCGCGGAACTCCTTGAGCCACTCGTCGACCCGTGGCTGCAGGCAGGTGGGCTTGAGCGGCGTGAACGTGCCGGCGCTGTCCGGGCAGCTCATGTCGTAGCCCATGAACGCGCTGTCGGTGCTGGCCTCCAGCACCGGGTCGTCGGCGTGGAACGACCCGTCGGCCCGGGGTGAGACGTAGAAGCCGTAGTTGCGGAACGACACCCCGGCGTCGGCCAGCCGGTTCCAGATGAACGCCTGCTTGGGGTCGCGGTTGCCGGCGATCGCGGGGTCACCGTTCTCCGACGGGTACGGCGCGTTGCGGCCCGAGTAGTTGGCCGGCCACAGCGCCTCGGCGAACGGGTTGCTGTTGGCCTGGGTCGTCCAGTTCCACCCCTGCGCGCTGATCTCGGCGTCGGCGTAGAAGTTGTCGAAGGTGACGAACTGCCGGGCCAGCGCCCGAGTGTTGGGGGCCGACTCGTCACCGAACAGGTTCAGCGACGGGTCGCCGTTGCCCTTGCCGAGCGAGCCGAGCACCTGGTCGTAGGTGCGGTTCTCCTTCACCACGTAGATCACGTGCTTGATCTTGGGCATCGGACGACCGCCGTTGGCCCGCGCGTTCTCCTGGTCGTCGGCGTCGGCCTCGGTGTCGAACCCGTTGTTCGACTCGACCGTGCGGGTCGTCGCGGCCAGCTGCTTTCGACCCAGCGGCAGTCGCAGGGTCGACAGCGTGCCGGTCATCATCGACCCGATGTACTGGGCCGGGCTGCCCGGCGTCCGCGAGGTCGGGTCGGGGTAGCCGGGCCCGTCGTTGGGGCCGGCACCCAGGCCCTTGGCGTTGGCGACGAACAGCCGGTCGGCGGTGGCCACGACGGCGCTGGGGTACCACGCGGTCGGGATCAGGCCCAGGGTGCGGCGCGAGCGGGTGTCGACGACGGCGACGTCGTTGTTGCCCGCGTTGGTGACGAACAGCCGTCGGCCGTCCGCCGCCAGGGCCAGGCCGGTGGGCGTCGTGCCGACGGGCGCGTTCGGGTAGGGGGCCAGGTCGATGGTGCCCACCACGCGGGCCCGGGCCGTGTCCAGGATCGACACCGAGTCGTCGTCGCCGTTGCTGACGTACAGCCGGGTGCCGCGCTCGTCCAGCGCGGCGGCGTTCGGGTGGGTCCCGACCTTCACCGTCGCGGTGACGGTCGGGGTGGCACCGGACAGGTCGAGCACCGAGACGGTGTCGGCGCCCTGGTTGGTCACGTACGCCGTGCGGCCGCCCTCGGCGGTCACCACGGTGAGCGGCGCGTGGCCCACGGCCACCTGGGTGGAGGCACCGCTGGTGACGTCCACGACGCTCACCGAGTCGGCGAGGTGGTTGGCCACCACCAGGCGACGGCCGTCGGCGGTGACGTCCAGGCCGGACGGGAAGGCGCGGCCCTTCGTCGTCCCCTGCGAGGGCGGGACCGGGATCTGCAGCGGCTGCTGCTCGGTGAGCCGGCCGCCCGCGACCGCGTACCGGTGCACCAGCTCGCTCCCGCCGCCGGCGGCGTACGCCGTGCGGCCGTCGGGGCTGAACGCCAGGCCCACGAACAACGCGGCGGGCGAGGGGTAGGGCAGGGTCTGGACGACGCGCGAGGTGCGCGCGTCGACGACCTGCAGCGACTGCTCACCCTGGCCGTTGTTGCTCACCAGCAGGGTGCGCCCGTCGGGCGACAGCCGCATGCCGAGCGGCAGCCCGCCCAGGTCGCTCTGGCTGCCGGCCGGCGTGACCGTCGTCCCGAGCGGGGTGACCGCGGTGCCGCCCGGTCGGGGCCCGGCGGTGCGGAACGCGCCTGCCGCCACCGCCGCGCCCGTCCCTGCCACGCCGACCGCTGTCAGCACGGCGACGCCCTGCACGGTCAGTCGGGTGCGGCGGCGGCGGCGCGGGCGGCTCGCCGGGTCGTCGTCGGGTCGCTCGGCGGGTGCCGACCCGCTGCTGGGATCGCGGGGCACCTCGATGTCGTGGCTCATGGCTGCGTCCTCACCTCGGTTGCGGGGGGTGTCCGAATTGCGCACCACCGACGAACGTAGGGACCGTGAGGCGGGTCAGATCGAACCGTTGACGGACATCAGGTGTCGTGCCGACGAACTCTGGGTGACCGCCCGTGACTGCGCCGCGGTGTTCACCCACCGGTCATCTGCGCCTCACCCCGACCGCCGCGGATGCTGGTTTCGTGGTCGGGGCGGGCCGCTTCGGCCCGGTCGTGCAAGGAGGTGGGCATGCAGGCGCACCGCGACCACCCGGTGCTGGCGCTGGGCGGGATCACCAAGCGGTACGGCGGCGTGCTGGCGCTGGACGACGTCACGCTGCAGGTCGCGCCGGGAGCCGTGCACGGGTTGCTGGGGCGCAACGGCGCGGGGAAGACCACGCTGCTGCGCATCGTGCTGGCGCTGGTGCGTCCGGACGCCGGGCGGGTCGAGCTGCTCGGCCGGGTGCGCACGCACGGGGACGCCCCGCTGCCCCAGCAGGTCGGCGGGTTCGTCGAGGCCCCGCGCTGCTACCCGTACCTGACCGGCCGTCGCAACCTGGAGCTCCTGGCCGCCCTGGACGGCGCGCCGCTGGGCGGCGCAGGGGAGTCGGTGGGCGACGTCCTCGACCAGGTAGGTCTGGGGGCCGGCGCCGACCAGCGCGCGGGCGGCTACTCGCTCGGGATGCGCCAGCGGCTCGGGCTGGCCGCCGTGCTGCTGCGCGGACCGCGGCTGCTCGTGGTGGACGAGCCGGCGAACGGGCTGGACCCCGCGGGGGTGCGGGACCTGCGCGCCCTGCTCGCCGACCAGGCCGGCCTCGGCCGGTCGGTCCTGCTCAGCAGCCACAGCATGGCCGAGGTGCAGGAGCTGTGCTCGGACGTCACCGTCCTGCACCGGGGGGTGGTCGCGTACGACGGCCCCCTCGGCGGGCTGCGGGCGATGGCGCCGCCCTCGGCGGTGCGGCTGCGCACCAGCGACGACGGGGCCGCGCTCACGGTCGCCGCCGGTCTGACCGGCGTCACGGCCCAGCGGCACCGCAGCGGTGGCCTGAGCGTCACCGCCCGCACCCGCGACCGCGACCTGCTCGTGCACGCGCTCAGCCGCGCCGGGGTGGCCGTCCGCTCGCTCGAACCCGGGGACGACCCGCTCGAGGCCGCGTTCCTGACGCTGACGACGGGCGCGGCGTGAGCGCGACCCCCGACCTGACCCCCGACGCCGGCCCGGTGGCCTGCCCGCACCCGCAGGCGAGCGGGACGGCGGACCGGACGGTGCGGCTGGGCACCGCCGTCCGCGTCGAGGTGGCCAAGCTGGTGGCCCAGCGGCCGGCGCGCGCGCTGCTCACCCTCGCCGTGATCGGGCCGGTGCTGCTGGTGGCCGCGCTGCGGCTGCAGGCGGGGCTGCCCAAGGACACCCTGCTCGGCCGCCAGGTGCGCGAGAGCGGGTTGGCGCCGTCCCTGCTGCTGCTCGGTTTCGCCGGGCAGTGGCTGCTGCCCCTGCTGGTCGCCCTGGTCGGTGGCGACATCGTGGCCGGCGAGGACCGGCACGGCACGTGGCCGACCGTCCTGACCCGCTCGTGCTCGCGGGTGACGCTGCTGTGGGCCAAGGTCCTTGTCACCGCGGGGTGGGTGTTGGCGGTGGTCCTGGCGCTCGCGGTGAGCAGCCTGCTCGCCGGGCTGGCGCTCGTGGGCACCGGGCCGCTGCTCAGCCTGTCCGGCGAGCCGATCCCGCCCGGCCACGGGGTGCTGCTGGTGCTCGCGGCGTGGGCCAGCGTCCTGCCGCCTGCCCTGGCGTTCGCCGCGCTCGCGGTGCTGGCCGGGGCCGTGACCCGCAGCACCGCCCTCGCCGTGGGCGTGCCGGTCGTGCTCGCGCTGGTGATGGTCCTGCTGCTGCTCGTGCCCGGCCTCGGCCCCGCCCGCCACCTGCTGCTGGCCTCGTCGTTCTCGTCCTGGCACGGGTTGCTCACCGACCCGACCCGGCTGTGGCCGCTCGTGCGCGGTTCGCTGGTCGCGCTGGCCTGGGCGGGCGTCTGCCTGCCGGTCGCGTTCACCGTCCTGCGTGGACGGGACGAGCCCGGTGGCTAGCCGCTGCGGGGCGGTGGCGGTCGGGCTGCTGGTCGCCCTGGTCGCGGGGTGCGGTGCCGGCCCGGTGGGCCGGGCCGACCTCGAGTCGGCGCTGGCCCTGACGTTCGACCACCTCTACGGCGTGCAGCAGCAGCGGCTGGGCCGGCCGGCGGCGCACGACGCGGGAGCCAGCGCCACCTGCGACAAGGGCGGCCCGACCGTCCCCGACCAGGGCACCGGTGAGGACTGGTCGTGCCTGGTGAGCTTCGTGTCCGTCGACGGCGCCCTGCACCAGGTCACCTACGAGCTGCAGGTCCGCACCGACGCCTGCTACCGCGCGTCCGGGCCGCCCTCGGCGGTCATCGGCGCACCGCGGCTGGCCACCCCGGAGGGTGACCTGGACAACCCGCTCATCGAGTTCGACGGGTGCACCCAGGTGCTCTGAGCGGCCGAGCGGTCAGTGGTGCAGGTGCACGACGAGCGGCCGGTGGTCCGAGAGGCCGACCCGCGGCGTGGTCACCTGCGCGCGCACACCGTCCCAGCCGTGGCCGAGCGCGTGGTCGAGCTGGATCCGCGGCCCGCCGGACGGGAACGTCGCGGTGCGCGCCAGCCGCTGCCAGCCGGTCAGGCGCGCCGGCAGCCCGCCGGGGAGGTTGAGGTCGCCCAGCAGCAGCCGCGGCCCGGGCAGCCCGGCGGTCCACCGCGCGATCGCGCGCAGCTGGCGCACCGCCGCCCACGGCACGAAGGACAGGTGCGTGCTGACGACGGTGACCGGCCCGCGGGGTGTCTGCACCACGGCGGCCAGCGCGGCCCGCGGCTCCTCGGGGACGACGAGCAGCTGGGGCCGGCCACCACCCTCACCCGGCATGACCAGCGGCAGGAACCCCCGGGCCGCGGGGAACCGGCGCACGTGCCAGGCCAGCACCGGCCAGCGCGAGACCAGCCCCACGCCGTACGACGGCCCCGCCGCCGGCGGTCCACCGGCGGTCCACACCGCGGGGTCGCTGTCGGCGACGCTCCAGGCGCGGCCCGGCCCGGGCACCCCGTGCAGGGTGGCGGCGAACGCGCCGGTGGCGGCACCGGCCGCGTCGGCGGCGACCGCGAGCTGGTCGGTGCCACCCGAGCGCGGCTGCCCCCGGTCGACCTCCTGCACCGCCAGCACGTCGACGTCCAGGCCGGCCACCGCCGCGGTGAGCCGCTCGGCCAGCACGGTGCCGTCGTCCATGCTGCGACCCGAGAGCAGGTTGAAGGACGCGAACCGCAGCGGCTCACTCACCGGCGGGCTCGGCGACGTCGGCCGTGAGCCGGTCGGCGAGGTCGGCCAGGGCGGCGCTGGCCTGGTCGACCACCTCGGCGTCGTCGGCCGCGACGCCGCCGAGCAGCCAGCGGGCGAAGGCCAGCTCACCGGCCAGCCGGGCGCGGTCGAGCAGGTGGCGGTCGGGCTGCTCGCTGCGGGCCATCGCGTAGGACTCCAGCACCGCGTCCAGCGCCCCCTCGTCCGCGCCGAGCACCACCCAGGCCAGGTCGTCGGCCGGGTCGGCGACCCGCGCCTCGCCCCAGTCGATGATCCCGCTGACCCGGCCGTGCTCGACCAGCACGTGCTCGGCCGCGAGGTCGCCGTGCACCGGCGTGGCCGCGAACCGCCAGTGCCCGACCTGCTCGAGCGCCTTCTCCCACCGGGTGAGCAGGGCGGCGGGCACGTGGCCGGTGGCGGCTGCACGGTCGACGTCGGACAGCCGGCGCTGGCGGTACTCCTCGGCGGTGTACGTCGGTGCGCCGGCCTCGTCGAGCAGCTCGGGTGGCAGGTCGTGCACGGCAGCGAGGACCCGGCCGAGCTCGGCGGCCAGCGGCTCACCGGGGACCAGGTCGGCGGGGAACAGCGGGGTGCCCGGCACGAACGGGTAGACCACGCAGCGCCCGCCCTCGGGCAGCTGGCTCCACCCGGCGGGCTGCGGCACCGCGACGGGCAGCCGGGCGGCCAGCATCGGCAGCAGCCGGGCCTCGACGTCGATCATCATCGCGGCGGCGGTGCGCCGGGGGGCGCGCACGACCCAGCGCCGGTCACGGGTGTCGCTGACCAGGGCCACGTCGAAGTCCATCCCGTCGACCGCGGGGGCGCCGACGGTCACCGGGTCGAGGCCGGCGACGGCGGCGCTGGCCAGGGCAGCCAGGGTCAGGGCGGAGCGCACGGTCACCGGTTCACCGTATGCGACCCGAGCCGATCGCGCCCTGACGCCTACGGTGGACCCGTGACCTCGGTGAGCCTGCCCACCCTGCCCCTGGCCCGCTCGGCGATCGACCGGGCGGCCCACCGCCGCACCGAGGACCTGCTGCCGACCCTGCTGGCCGAGCCCGCGACCCGGGTGCTCGCCGTGGCCGGCGGTCGCGCTGCCGTGGCCGGCGACCCGGTCGGACTGGTGCTGCGGGCGCCTGAGCCCGCCGACGCGGGTCGGCTCGCGGTCTACCTCGGCGCCGAGCCCGACGGCACCGAGCACGTCGCGGTCCTCGTCGACGACGTGCCGGACGGCGCGGGGCTGCGCGAGGTCGGTGCCCTGCTCGGCGCCCGCGACGCCGGGCTGCTCACCCAGGCGGTGGCGCTGCTCGCCTGGCACGCCGTCCACACCCACTGCCCGCGGTGCGGTGCGCCGACCCGCGTCGTCCAGGCCGGGTACTCGCGGCACTGCGACGCTGACGGCAGCGACCACTACCCGCGCACCGACCCCGCGGTGATCATGACGGTCGTCGACGCCGACGACCGGGTGCTGCTCGGTCACCAGGCGAGCTGGCCGCCCGGCCGGTTCTCGACCCTGGCCGGGTTCGTCGAGCCGGGTGAGCCGCTCGAGGCCGCGGTGCGCCGCGAGGTGCTCGAGGAGTCCGGCATCGTCGTCGACCACGTCGAGTACCGCGGCAGCCAGCCCTGGCCGTTCCCCGCCTCGATCATGCTGGGGTTCCACGCCTACGCCACCAGCCGCGACATCGAGGTCGACGGCGTCGAGATCGAGCTGGCGCAGTGGTTCAGCCGCGACGAGCTGGCCGCGGCGCTCGCGTCCGGCGAGGTGCTGCTGCCGCCCAGCGTCTCGATCGCCCGCGCCCTGATCGAGGACTGGTACGGCGGCCCGCTCACCGACTCCGGCGTCCCCTGGGCCTGAGGCTCTCAGCCAGGCAGCACCAGGGCGGGGTGGCGCGGGTCGTCGTGCCGGACGACGATGCCGGCCCGTGCGGCGGGGTCGACCTCGTCGAGGTAGCGGGCCCAGCTCGGCCCGGGTCCGCCGCGCCGGGCGATCGCCGCGGCGGACGTCTGCAGGTGCACCACCAGGTCGAACGCGTCCGCGAGCTCCCACCGCAGCAGGAACGGGCCGTCGACCACGGCGACGGCGCCGGGCGGCGCGGGCCGACGCGGCTCGCGGGTGGCCCGGTCGGTGTCGACGTCCCACAGCGAGCAGGCCGCCTGCATCGTGCCGCCGGGGCCCAGCGGGTCGAGCAGCTCGCGCCGCAGCCCGGTGTCGTCGTACCACCGCTCCCACGGGGCGTCCGGGTCGGTGCCGCGCTCGAGCCGGATCGACCGCGGCCGCGGGAACGCCTCCCGCGAGGCGCGCAGCACGGCCAGGCCGGCCGACCGCAGCAGGGCGGCGACGTCGTCCGCCAGCCGGGCGCCGTCCGTGCCCACCGGCGCGTCGACGCCGACCCGGACGCCGGCACCGCCCTCGCGCGCGGACGCGGCGAGGGCGGTGGCGTGCTCGGCGACCAGCCCGGCGAGCGCCGCCGGGCTGGTGGGCTGGATCCTCAGGCCGCGAGCCGCGCCTTGACGTCGTCCAGGCTCGGGTTGGTGGCGACGGTGCCGTCCGGGAACAGGATCGTGGGCACCGTCTGGTTGCCGCCGTTGGCCTGCTCGACGAACTGCGCCGACGACTCGTCCTGCTCGATGTTGACCTCGGTGTAGCCGATCCCCTCGCGGTCGAGCAGGGTCTTCAGCCGGCGGCAGTAGCCGCACCAGGTGGTCGAGAACATCGTGATCGTGCCGGCCTCGGGGGCAGCGGGCGTGCTCATGGCTCTCCTCGGTAGTGCGACGGGTCCACCGGGGAACAGCGGGCGCGGCGCCGATCATCCCGCCGTCGCCGGATGGCTGGGGACGGCGGGCGGGTCGTGTCGGTGGCCGATGGCAGGATGGACGGCGATGAGCCACCCCACCGCCGACGCCGTCCTGGACGCGCTCGACCCCGAGCAGCGCCAGGTCGCCGAGGCGCTGCGCGGGCCGGTCTGCGTGCTCGCCGGGGCGGGCACCGGCAAGACCCGCGCGCTGACCCACCGGATCGCCTACGGGGTCCACAGCGGCGTCTACACCCCCCAGCAGGTGCTGGCCGTGACCTTCACCGCGCGCGCGGCCGGCGAGATGCGCACCCGGCTGCGCGACCTGGGTGTCATCGGCGTCCAGGCCCGCACGTTCCACGCGGCGGCCCTGCGCCAGCTGCACTTCTTCTGGCCGCAGGCCATCGGTGGCGCCGCCCCGCAGGTCATGCCGCACAAGGCCGGCCTGGTGGCCGAGGCCGGCTCGCGGCTGCGCCTGCAGCTGGACCGCGCGAAGGTGCGCGACCTGGCCTCGGAGGTCGAGTGGGCCAAGGTCAGCCTGCTCACCCCGGACACCTACCCCGCCGCCGCGCGTCGGGCCGGGCGCGACCCGGCGGGCCTGGACGCGACGGCGATGGCCCGGGTGCTGCAGGTGTACGAGGACGTCAAGGGCGAGCGCGGCGTGATGGACTTCGAGGACGTGCTGCTCGTCACCGCGGGGGTGCTGCAGGACCACCCGCAGATCGCCGACACCGTGCGCCAGCAGTACCGGCACTTCGTCGTCGACGAGTACCAGGACGTCAGCCCCCTGCAGCAGCGGCTGCTCGACCTGTGGCTCGGCGGCCGCGACGAGGTGTGCGTCGTCGGTGACGCCAGCCAGACCATCTACTCGTTCACCGGCGCCAGCCCGCGCTACCTGCTCGAGTTCGGCCGCCGCCACCCCAGCGCCACCCAGGTCAAGCTGGTCCGTGACTACCGCTCGACCCCCCAGGTGGTGGCGCTCGCGAACGGGCTGCTGGCCGGCGTCCCGGCCGCCCAGCGGCACGCGCGGCTCGAGCTGGTCGCCCAGCGCCCCGCGGGCCCCGAGCCGACGTTCACCGAGTACGACGACGACGTCGCCGAGGCGTCCGGCGCCGCGTCACGGGCCAAGACGCTCGTGGCGCAAGGGGTCCGGGCCAGCGAGATCGCCGTCCTGTTCCGCACCAACAGCCAGTCCGAGCAGCTCGAGCAGGCGATGGCCGAGGCGGGCATCGCCTACGTCGTCAAGGGCGGCGAGCGGTTCTTCAACCGGCGCGAGGTGCGCGAGGCCGTGCTGCTGCTGCGCGGGGCGGCGCGGTCGGCCGACGCCACGACACCGCTCGGCGAGGCGGCGCGCGACATCCTGGCCAGCGGGGGCTGGTCGGCGCAGCCGCCGGGCGCGTCCGGCGCGGTGCGCGAGCGCTGGGAGTCGTTGCAGGCGTTGGCGTCCCTGGCCGACACGGTCGCGGCGGCCCGGCCCGGGGCGACCCTGACCGACCTGGTCGCCGAGCTCGACGAGCGCGCCGCCGCCCAGCACGCGCCCACGGTCGAGGGCGTCACCCTCGCGTCGCTGCACTCGGCCAAGGGGCTGGAGTGGGACGCGGTGTTCCTCGTCGGGGTCAGCGAGGGGCTGCTGCCCATCTCGATGGCAGAGGGCGTCGACGCGGTCGAGGAGGAGCGCCGACTGCTGTACGTCGGGGTCACCCGGGCCCGCGAGCACCTGCACCTGTCGTGGGCCAAGGCCCGCCAGCCCGGGGGGCGCGGCAGCCGCAAGCCCTCGCGGTTCCTCGCCGGGCTGCGCCCGGCCGGCAACGACCCGGTGCCGGCGTCGAGCGGTCGCCGCGCCGCGGGCCGCAAGGCCCCGGCCACCTGCCGCACCTGCAACGTGCTGCTGACCACCGGGGCCGAGCGCAAGGTGGGGCGCTGCAACCAGTGCCCGGCGACGTACGACGAGATCACCTTCGAGGCGCTGCGGGCGTGGCGGCTCGGCGTGGCGACGGCGGCCAGCCTGCCGGCGTACGTCGTGTTCACCGACGCCACCCTCGTGGCGCTGGCCGAGCGCCGTCCGACCGATGTCGCCGGACTGGCCCAGATCCCCGGGATCGGCGCCACCAAACGGGATCGGTACGGCGAGCAGGTGCTCGCGGTGCTTTCCGGAGCCGAACCCGCATCGGTCGTCGCGGCAGCCGTGCCGGCCGCCGCCGAGGCGCCGTGAACCCACCGCAGCAAAGTTCTCGGTAAATGCGTTGTGCCCCCGCGCGAACTGCGTCTAACCTCGACCTCGAAGCCAGCGCGCACCCGCGTGCGGCCCGGACGGATGCGACGGAGGTGATCCCCATGGAGAAGAACCGCACCGAGCAGGTGGTCTGCACCACGCTGCTCGCGTCGTCGCGTCCGGGGGTCGCCCTCCTGACGCGCAACCACGGCAGTGTCCTGGTCGCGCCGTTCTCGGCGTTCGAGGGCACCGCCATGTCCGCCGCCGGCTACCTCGGCGTCGACGGCGACATCGCCCCGCGCGTGCACACCTTCCCCTCGGGTACCCCGACCTGGAGTCCACCGGTCTAGCTCCACAGACCGGCTCTTCGAGGCCGCGGAACCCGACAACGGGATCCGCGGCCTTTTCGTCGTCCCCCCACCGCTTCCAGCCACGAGAGATCCGATGACCACCCTCGCACCGCCTCGCCCCACCAGCTCGACCGGCGTGCTCACACCCGCAGCACGGCGCAGCCCGAGATCCCACGACGGATCACGACCCCAGATGGAGGTGACACCGATGCAGCTCACGGCCCTGCTCGAGCCGACCCTCGAGAACCGCGCTGACCTCGAGACCATCCCGTGCCGCGCCCGCGACGCGGAGCTGTGGTTCGCCGAGTCCCCGGCGGACGTCGAGCTCGCCAAGTCCCTGTGCGGCGACTGCCCCGTCGCCACCGCCTGCCTCGCCGGCGCCCTCGAGCGCCGCGAGCCGTGGGGCGTCTGGGGCGGCCAGCTGCTCGTCCAGGGCGCCGTCGTGGCGCGCAAGCGGCCCCGCGGCCGTCCCCGCAAGTGCGAGGTCGCCGCGTGATCACCGCCGGCGCCCTCACCACGTCCCCGCCCAGCACCTCCCGACCCTCATCCGTTCGCTCGACCACCCCCAGGAGCACTCCCATGCACCAGCTCATGCACGCCGACCTCGCCAGAGCCCATCTGCACGAACGACTGGCCGACGCCGAGCGGCAACGGCTCGCCGCCTACGTCGTCCGGGTGGCCAGGGCCCGGCGCGCCGCCCGGCGCGCCGAACGGGCCCGCGAGCAGGCCCAGCTGCGGCTTCGCCTGCTGCTCAACTGACCCGGCCCACCGGCCCCTGCTCGTTGATCGCGGGGGCACCCCACTCCGTACCTCGTGGAGTGGGGGGCCCCCGCGATCACGACCCTGATGTCGCGTGGGCACCCTGCTCCGTACCTAGTGGAGTGGGGCGCCCCCGCGATCAACTGGGCGCGTAGCAACGGGACCCAGGGTGGGGCGGGGGGCTCCAACTGGTCGCCGGCGCGCGTCGGCGCGCCGAGGGTCGGGTGAGAGGCTGGACGACGTGCCCCACCCCCTCGACGACGCACTCGCCCAGGTCGCCGCCGCACTCCTGGACGACGCCGCGCTGGTGCGGGCGGTCGCGTCCGGACGTCGGCGCGGCCGGCGTCCCAGCCACCGCCGGGTCGAGCTGCGCTACGTCGACCTGGCCGCCGGCCGCCGCCTGCAGGTCACCGCGTACGACGACCACCAGGCCCACACCCGCAACCTGACCCCCGGGGACGACGCGCGGGCGGCCGTCGACGAGCTGCTGGCCGAGCCGTTCGGCAACTGGCACCTGGACACCCTGGACGCCACCGTGCAGCTGCGCGTGACCAAGAAGGGCGAGGCGCTGGTGCACACCGCGCCCCGTTCGCGCGACCTGGACGCCGACCCCGAGGACGCGCCCCGGGCGCACGACCGCACCAAGCCGCGGCTGCTCGACCCCACCGCCCCGGTGCTGCGGGTGATCGGCATCGCCGACCAGCAGGGCCGGATCAAGCCGACCCGGCAGGCCAAGTACCGCCAGGTCGAGGAGTTCCTGCGCTCTCTGGACTCCGCGGTGGCCGCCGCGGTCGAGGCGGGCGCGCTGCCCGAGATCACCCCCGAGCGACCGCTTCGGGTCACCGACCTGGGCTGCGGCAACGCCTACCTGACCTTCGCCGCGTTCGCCCACCTCACCGGCGGCCGGGGCCTGCCGGTGCGGATGGTCGGGGTCGACGTCCGGCCGAAGTCGCGGACGCGAAACAGCGCGCTCGTGGCCGAGCTGGGCTGGTCCGGGCTGAGCTTCGTCGAGGGAACCATCGCGGACGCCGACCCCGCCGGCCCGCTCGGCGGTGACCCCGACGTGGTGCTGGCCCTGCACGCCTGCGACACCGCGACCGACGAGGCCCTGGCCCGGGCGGTGGGCTGGCGCTCGCCGGTGGTGCTGGCCGCGCCGTGCTGCCATCACGACCTGCAGGCCCAGCTGCACCAGGTGGGTGCCCCCTCGCCGTTCGGGCTGCTCACCCGCCACGGCATCCTGGCCGAGCGGCTGGCCGACGTGCTCACCGACGCCGTCCGCGCCGCGATCCTGCGCCAGCGCGGCTACCGGGTCGAGGTGATCCAGTTCGTCGAGGCGGGCGACACCCCGCGCAACGTCCTGCTGCGCGCGGTGCGCACCGACGCCCTACCCTCGCCGGACGTGCAGGCCGAGTACGACGACCTGGTCGGCACCTGGCGGGTCCGCCCGGCCCTGGCTCGGATGCTGGGCTGAGCGCGCCGGCTCAGATCGGCGCGGGCGCGAAGCCGGGCAGGTTGCGGGCCAGGATGTCGCGGCCGGCCACCTCGCCCTCGAGCTGGCACAGCACGCCGATGCCGCCGAGCCAGACCCGGTGGATCAGCATGTACTGCGGCGGCAGGTTGAGCTTGAGCCCGACCCCCCACATCGGCCGGCGCGGGTCGTTGATGTGCGCGAACACCCCGCGCAGCCACTCGCGGCTGAACCGGAAGGTGTCGGTGCGGGCCGGCTCGAGGAACGGCGAGAGGTAGTCGAGCAGCATCGGTCCGTCGACGCTGATCGAGGACTTGATGAACCCGTCCTCGCGCAGCCCGGAGACGACCGCCTCGTCGTCACCGTCCAGGGCCCTGGCCAGCAGCGACCCCAGGTGCGGCGGCAGGCCGTCCGGCAGCCGGTTGACCGCACCGAAGTCCAGGACACCCAGGCGCCCGTCCGGGGTGAGCCGGAAGTTGCCCGGGTGCGGGTCGGCGTGCAGCAGGCCGCTGCGCTGCGGCCCGGCCACGAGGAACTCCAGGTACAGGCGGGCGGCGGCGTCGCGCTCGGCCTGGGTGCCGTCGGTGATGACCTTGGACAGCGGCAGCCCCTCGAGCCACTCGCTGACGATGACGTGCTCGGAGCTGGCGACGACCTTCGGCAGGGCGAAGTCGGGGTCACCCGCGAAGGCCTTGGCGAACTGCTTCTGCGAGGCGGCCTCAAGGGTGTAGTCCAGCTCCTCGGCGACCCGGCGCTTGAGCTCGTCCATGATCGGCTTGACGTCGATGCCGGGGATCCAGCTGGCCGACAGCCGCGCCACCCGCGCGACCTGGTTGATGTCGGAGATCAGCGCGGGGCCGGCGCCGGGGTACTGCACCTTCACCGCGACCGGACGCCCGTCCTTCCAGACCGCGCGGTGCACCTGGCCGATGGACGCCGCCGCCGCGGGCGCGTCGTCGAAGCTGGCGAACTTGCGACGCCACTGGACGCCGAGCTCGGCTGCCAGCACCTTGTGCACGGCCGCCGCGGGCAGCGGGGGAGCGGAGTCCTGCAGCTTGGTCAGCGTCGCGCGGTAGGGCGCGGCCATCTCCTCGGGCAGCGCGGCCTCGAAGATGCTCATGGCCTGGCCGAACTTCATCGCACCGCCCTTGAGCTCGCCGAGCACCTTGAACATCTGCTCGGCGGTGCGGGCCTGCACCTCGGCCGCGACCAGCTCGGCGGGCCGCCCGCCGACCCGGCGGCCGAAGCCCAGGGCGGTGCGTCCGGCGAACCCCAGGGGCAGGGTCGCCAGCTTCGCCGTCCGGGTCACCGCCTTGCGGGGGAGGTCGCTCACGG
>JBBQGB010000010.1:0-63564 GCA_038322575.1 Actinomycetales bacterium | reverse complement strand
GCGCACCTGCAGCAACGGGGTGTTCCGTCGCGCCGAGCAGGTCGGCCGGCCCTGCCTGCTCGGCTACATCGACAAGTGCTCGGCGCCGTGCGTCGGCCGGGTCAGCGAGCAGGAGCACAAGGCCCTGGCCGCCGAGTTCTGCGACTTCATGGCCGGCGACACCGGCCGCTTCACCCGCCGGCTCGAGCGCGAGATGCGCCAGTCCTCGGCCGACCTGGACTTCGAGCGGGCGGCGCGGCTGCGCGACGACATCGGGGCCCTGCAGCGGGCCCTGGAGAAGAGCGTCGTCGTGCTGCCCGACGCCACCGACGCCGACGTGTTCGCGCTGTCCGAGGACGAGCTCGAGGCCGCGGTGCAGGTGTTCCACGTCCGGGGCGGGCGGGTGCGCGGCCAGCGCGGCTGGGTGGTCGAGAAGGTCGAGGACGTCGGCACGCCCGACCTGGTCGAGCACCTGCTGCTGCAGGTCTACGGGTCCTCTCCCGAGGCCGTGCCGCGCGAGGTGCTGGTGCCGGCGCTGCCCGTCGACGCGGACGAGGTGGCCGACTGGCTCAGCGGGCTGCGCGGCTCGCGGGTCGACCTGCGGGTGCCCCAGCGCGGCGACAAGAAGGCGCTGCTCGAGACCGTCGAGCGCAACGCCAAGCACGCGCTGACGCTGCACAAGACCCGTCGCGGCGGCGACCTGACCACCCGGTCGGTCGCCCTCAACGAGATCCAGGACGTGCTCGAGCTGCCCGACGCCCCGCTGCGGATCGAGTGCTACGACGTGTCGAACCTGCAGGGCACCGAGGTCGTCGCCTCGATGGTCGTGTTCGAGGACGGCCTGCCGCGCAAGAGCGAGTACCGCAGGTTCTCGGTGCGCGGCACCGACGGGCAGGACGACACCGCGTGGATGCACGAGGTGCTCACCCGCCGGTTCCGCCGTCACGTCGACGAGCAGGCGCTGATCGCCGAGGCCGGCGAGCCGACGTCCGGGCCGGTGGGGATCGACCCCGACACCGGCCGGCCGCGGCGGTTCGCCTACGCCCCCAACCTGGTCGTCGTGGACGGCGGCCCGCCCCAGGTCGCCGCCGCGCAGCGGGCGCTCGACGAGCTCGGCGTCACCGACGTCGCGCTGGTCGGCCTCGCGAAGCGGCTCGAGGAGGTCTGGCGTCCCGGCGAGGAGCACCCCGTGGTGCTGCCGCGGTCCAGCGAGGGGCTGTACCTGCTGCAGCGGGTGCGCGACGAGGCCCACCGGTTCGCAATCACCTACCACCGCCAACGCCGCTCCAAGGCGATGACGTCCAGCGCGCTCGACACCGTGCCCGGGCTCGGGTCGACCCGCCGCACGGCGCTGCTCAAGCACTTCGGCTCGCTGAAGAAGGTGCGCGCCGCCAGCGCCGAGCAGATCGCCGAGGTGCCGGGCATCGGGGCGTCGACCGCCGAGGCGGTCGTCCTCGCACTGGCCGGCCAGGCCCGCCCGGAGCCGGCCGTCAACGTCACCACCGGCGAGGTGCTGGAGGACTGAGGTGCACGGCCTGCCGGTCGGGTAGCACACGTCGTGCTACTTTTGAGAGATGGAGCGCATCGGAGTTCGCGAGCTGCGTCAGCACGCGTCGCGGTACCTCGCCCGGGTCAAGGCTGGTGAGACCGTCGAGGTGACCGATCGGGGCGACCTCGTGGCCCTGTTGACGCCGCCGGGGGGCGAACGCAGCACGCGTGACCGCCTGATCAGCGCCGGTCGGTTGATCCCGGCCAGCAGCCCGACGGGGATGCTGCGCACCCGCCGACCCCTACCCGTCCGAGCCGGTGAGCCGACCAACCAGGATCTGCTGGACGCCGAGCGACAGGAACGGCTCTGATCTACCTCGACTCCTCCGCCGTGATGAAGCTCGTCCGGCACGAGGACGAGAGCGCCACGCTCATCGACTGGCTCGCGCGACGTCCTCAGTCGCCGCTCGTGACCAGTGAGCTGGGACGGATCGAGGTCATCCGCGCCGCGCGCCGGGTCGGCGGTCGAGTCCCTGCGCAGGCACGGGCCGTGGTGGGTGACCTCGACCTGGTGCCCCTCGACCGAGCGGTCCAGGATCTGGCCTGCGACCTGGCTGATCCGCTCCTGGGCTCCCTCGACGCGCTGCATCTCGCGTCAGCGCTCGTCCTCGGCGAGGGGCTGGCCGACTTCGTCACCTACGACCGCCGGCTCGCCGATGCCGCCCGAGGCGCGGGCCTGGTCGTCAGTGCGCCCGGAACGCCTGAGCTGACCTGACACCGTCCTCCCGCCCACGCGGGCGGTCGCTGCGGCGGATCATGCCGGCCAACTAGGCTGACCGCACCCGCCCGAGAGGATGCCCGGTGAGCCCGGTCGACGAGAGCCCCGCACCGAGCCAGCCGGAGCTGGTGCTCATCACCGGCATGTCCAGCGCCGGCCGCTCGACGACGGCCAACGTGCTCGAGGACCTCGGCTGGTACGTCGTCGACAACCTCCCGCCGCAGCTGCTCGCGGCCATGACGGACCTGGCGGCCCAGGCGCCGGACGGCACCCAGCACCTGGCCGCGGTGATCGACGCGCGGACCGGGTCGTTCTTCGAGGCGCTCAGCGGCGCGATGACCGCGCTGGCCGACCGGGGCGTCGTGCCGCGCGTCGTCTACCTCGACGCGTCCGACGACGTGCTGGTGCGCCGCCAGGAGTCGGTGCGCCGTCCGCACCCGCTGCAGGGCGAGGGCCGGATCCTGGACGGGATCGAGCGCGAGCGCGAGCTGCTGGCGCTGGTGCGCGAGAGCGCCGACGTCGTCATCGACACCTCGGGCCTGAACGTCACCCAGCTCAAGTCCAAGGTCACCCAGATCTTCGAGCGGGACGAGCTGGCGACCCTGCGCGCGACGGTCATGTCGTTCGGGTTCAAGTACGGCATCCCGCTGGACGCGGACTTCGTCGTCGACATGCGGTTCCTGCCCAACCCGTTCTGGGTGCCCGAGCTGCGCCCCCGGTCGGGCCTGGACGACGGGGTGAGCGACTACGTCCTGGGCCAGGGGGCCGCGACCGTGTTCCTCGACCGGTTCGTCGACAGCCTCGAGCCCGTGATCGCCGGCTACCACGCCGAGGGCAAGCGGTACATGACGATCGCCGTCGGCTGCACCGGCGGCAAGCACCGCTCGGTCGCGATGTCGCGGGCCCTGGCCGCCCGGCTCGAGCTGCTCGGCGTCCAGGTCGGCACCCTGCACCGCGACCTCGGCCGCGAGTGAACGCCCGCGAGGCACCGCGTCCGATCGCCGTCCGCCCGGTGCCGGCGCCGGTCGCCGCCGGCCCGAGCGAGGCACCCGTCGTCGTGGCCCTCGGCGGTGGCCACGGGCTGGCCGCGTCGCTGGCCGCGCTGCGCCACCTCACCGACCACCTCACGGCCGTGGTCACCGTCGCGGACGACGGCGGCTCCAGCGGCCGGCTGCGCCGCGAGCTCGGGGTGCTGCCCCCCGGCGACCTGCGGATGGCGCTGGCCGCGCTGTGCGACGACACCCAGTGGGGACGCACCTGGCGCGACGTGCTGCAGCACCGGTTCGCCAGCCAGGGTGAGCTGCACCACCACTCGGTGGGCAACCTGCTGATCGTGGCCCTGTGGGAGCTGCTCGGCGACACCGTCGAGGGGCTCGACCTGGTCGGCCAGCTGCTGGGCGCGCGCGGGCGGGTGCTGCCGATGAGCGCCGTACCGCTCGACATCGAGGCCGTCGTCCTCGGGCTGGACCCGAGGGACCCGTCGGCCGCCAGTGCGGTACGCGGCCAGGTGGCGGTGGCGACCACGCCCGGCAGCGTCGCGTCGGTGCGGCTGGTGCCGGACGACCCGCCGGCCTGCCCCGAGGCCGTGCAGGCCGTCCTGGACGCCGACTGGGTGGTGCTCGGGCCCGGGTCGTGGTTCACCAGCGTCATGCCGCACCTGCTCGTGCCCGACCTGCGGCGGGCCCTGTGCGAGACGACCGCCCGCCGGATGATCACCCTGAACCTCACCGACCAGGCCGGCGAGACCGACGGCTTCAGCGCCGAGAACCACCTCGAGGCGCTGTTCCTGCACGCCCCCGAGCTGATGGTCGAGGTGGTGCTCGCCGACCCGGCCGTGGTGACCGACCGCCGGTCGCTGGAGCAGGTCTGCCAGAGCGTCGGCGCCCGGCTCGTGGTCTCGAGCGTCGCCTCGTCCAGCCAGCCCGAGGTGCACGACGAGCTGCGCCTCGCGGCCGCCTACCGCGACGTCCTGGGCTGACCGGCCCGGTCTCCGCCGTCCACGCCGGTCGGTGGCAGTGGCAGGATGGACGTCATGGCGATGACGGCGATGGTCAAGGATGAGCTGAGCCGCCTGACGATCACCAAACCCTGCTGCCGCAAGGCCGAGGTGTCGGCGACCCTGCGGTTCGCCGGGGGTCTGCACATCGTCGCGGGGCGCATCGTCGTCGAGGCCGAGCTCGACACCGGCCAGTCGGCCCGGCGCCTGCGCAAGGACGTCGCCGAGGTCTTCGGCCACGTCAGCGAGGTGCTGGTCGTCGCCCCGGGGGGCCTGCGCCGCGGCACCCGGTACGTCGTCCGCGTCACCAAGGACGGCGAGGCGCTGGCCCGCCAGACCGGGCTGATCGACGGACGGGGCCGCCCCGTGCGGGGCCTGCCGCCGCAGGTCGTCTCGGGTGCGGTCTGCGACGCCGAGTCGGCCTGGCGCGGCGCGTTCCTCGCCCACGGTTCGCTCACCGAGCCCGGGCGCTCGTCCGCCCTCGAGGTCACCTGCCCGGGTCCCGAGGCCGCCCTGGCGCTGGTCGGCGCTGCTCGCCGGCTCGGCATCTCGGGCAAGGCCCGCGAGGTCCGCGGCGTCGACCGGGTCGTGATCCGCGACGGGGACGAGATCGCCGCGCTGCTCACCCGCCTGGGTGCGCACGACGCGCTGATGGCGTGGGAGGAGCGACGGATGCGCCGCGAGGTGCGGGCCACCGCCAACCGGCTGGCCAACTTCGACGACGCCAACCTGCGGCGCTCGGCCCGGGCCGCCGTCGCCGCGGGCTCACGGGTCGAACGGGCGCTGGAGATCCTCGGCGACGACGTGCCCGAGCACCTGCGCGAGGCCGGCCACCTGCGGTTGGCCCACAAGCAGGCCAGCCTCGAGGAGCTCGGCGCCCTGGCCGACCCGCCGATGACCAAGGACGCCGTCGCCGGCCGGATCCGCCGGCTGCTGGCCATGGCCGACAAGCTCGCCCAGGACGAGGGCGTGCCCGGCACGGACGCCAACCTCACCCCGGACATGCTCGACGCGTGAGCGGGGGGTGCTGCCGACCCACCCGGATCCCCTAGGGTCGAACCACACGCCCGTCCCGTCCAGGAGGCTCCTCTCGTGACCGTTCGCGTCGGCATCAACGGCTTCGGCCGCATCGGCCGCAACTTCTTCCGCGCCGTCCTCGCGTCCGGGGCGGACATCCAGATCGTCGGCGTCAACGACCTGACCGACAACAAGACCCTCGCGCACCTGCTGAAGTACGACTCGGTGCTGGGCCGGCTGCCCGCCGACGTCACGTTCACCGACGACGAGATCACCGTCGGCGGCACGAGCTTCGCGGTCTACGCCGAGCGCGACCCCGCCGCCCTGCCCTGGGGCGACATCGGCGCCGACGTCGTCATCGAGTCGACCGGGTTCTTCACCGACGCCACGCAGGCCAAGGTGCACGTCGCGGGCGGCGCCAAGAAGGTCATCATCTCGGCGCCGGCCAAGAACGAGGACCTCACCGTGGTCATGGGCGTCAACCACGAGCAGTACGACCCGGCGACCCACACCGTCATCTCGAACGCCTCGTGCACCACCAACTGCCTCGCCCCGATGGCCAAGGCGATCCACGACGCCTTCACCATCGAGCGCGGCCTGATGACCACCGTGCACGCCTACACCGGCGACCAGAACCTGCAGGACGGCCCGCACAAGGACCTGCGCCGGGCCCGCGCGGCCGCGATCAACATCGTGCCGACCTCGACCGGCGCCGCCAAGGCGATCGGCCTGGTCATGCCCGAGCTGAAGGGCAAGCTGGACGGCTACGCGCTGAGGGTGCCGATCCCCACCGGCTCGGCCACCGACCTGACCGTCACGGTGTCGCGCGAGACGACCGTCGCCGAGGTCAACGCAGCCGTCAAGGCCGCCGCCGAGGGCCCGATGAAGGGCTACCTCACCTACACCGAGGACCCGATCGTCTCCTCCGACATCGTCACCGACCCCTCGTCCTGCATCTTCGACTCCGGCCTGACCAAGGTCAGCGGCAACCAGGTGAAGGTCGTCGGCTGGTACGACAACGAGTGGGGCTACTCCAACCGGCTCGTCGACCTGGTCGCCTACGTCGGCAAGACGCTCTGAGGCATGACGACCCAGCTGGTCACCGTCGCTGACCTGGACGCCGAGCTCGGCGGCCTGCGCGGCAGGCGGGTCCTGGTGCGCAGCGACCTGAACGTCCCCCTGGACGGGTCGACGATCACCGACGACGGGCGGATCCGCGCGTCGGTGCCGACGATCCAGCGGCTGCGGGACGCCGGAGCCCGGGTGGTCGTGTGCGCCCACCTGGGCCGGCCCAAGGGCGCGCCCGACGAGCGGTACTCGCTGGGGCCGGTGGGCGCGCGCCTGGCCGAGCTGCTCGGCGCCCCGGTCACGGTGGCCGCGGACACCGTGGGCGAGGACGCGAGGCGCCTGGTCGACGCTGCCCAGGACGGTGACGTCGTCCTGCTCGAGAACCTGCGGTTCAACGCCGGCGAGACCAGCAAGAACGACGCCGACCGAGGGGCGTTCGCCGACCAGCTCGCGAGCCTGGCCGAGGCCTTCGTCAGCGACGGCTTCGGGGTCGTTCACCGCAAGCAGGCCAGCGTGTACGACGTCGCCCAGCGGCTGCCGCACGCCGCCGGGGGACTGGTGGTCACCGAGGTCGAGGTGCTGCAGCGGCTCACCGTCGACCCGGCGCGGCCCTACGTCGTGGTGCTCGGCGGCTCGAAGGTCAGCGACAAGCTCGGCGTGATCGAGAACCTGATCGGCCTCGCCGACCGCATCCTGGTCGGCGGCGGGATGGTCTTCACCTTCCTCGCCGCCCAGGGGCACGAGGTCGGGTCGAGCCTGCTCGAGAGCGACCAGCTGGACGCGGTGCGCGGCTACCTGCGGACGGCGGCCGAGCGGGGCGTCGAGATCGTCCTGCCCACCGACGTGGTGGCCGCGACGGCCTTCGCAGCCGATGCCGACCACGCCGTGGTCGCCGCCGACGCGATCCCCGCCGACCGGATGGGCCTGGACATCGGGCCGACGTCGGCCGCCGCGTTCGCGGCCAGCCTGGCCGACGCCGCCACCGTGTTCTGGAACGGCCCGATGGGGGTCTTCGAGCTGGAGCCCTACAGCCACGGCACCCGTGCGGTGGCCCAGGCGCTGGTCGACGGCGACGCCTTCAGCGTGGTCGGCGGCGGCGACTCGGCGGCCGCCGTCCGCACGCTCGGCTTCGACGAGAACGCCTTCGGGCACATCTCGACCGGGGGCGGCGCGAGCCTGGAGTACCTCGAGGGCAAGACCCTGCCCGGACTGTCCGTGCTCGAGAAGGCAGGACCCTGATGGCCCGCAGCACCGCCAGCGCTCCCGCGGGTCGCGTCCCGCTGATGGCCGGCAACTGGAAGATGAACCTGGACCACCTGCAGGGCGCGCACCTGGTGCAGAAGCTGGACTGGACGCTCAAGGACGGCAAGCACGACCACGCCGCCGTCGAGGTCGTCGTGCTGCCCGCCTTCACCGCGATCCGCACGGTGCAGACCCTCGTCGAGGGCGACCGGCTCGAGCTGCGGTACGGCGCGCAGGACCTGTCCGCCCACACCGACGGCGCCTACACCGGCGAGATCAGCGGCGGCATGCTCGCCCGGCTCGGCTGCACCTACGTGCTCGCGGGGCACAGCGAGCGTCGTGAGCTGCACGGTGAGGACGACGCCACCGTCGGCGCCAAGGTGCGCGCCGCGTACGCGCACGGACTGACGCCGATCCTGTGCGTCGGTGAGGGCCTGGAGGTCCGCCGCAGCGGCGACCAGGTCGCGCACACCCTGGCCCAGCTCGACGGGGCGCTCGAGGGCGTCACCGCCGAGCAGGCGGCCAGCCTCGTCGTGGCCTACGAGCCGGTCTGGGCGATCGGCACGGGCGAGGTCGCCACCCCCGCCGACGCGCAGGAGGTCTGCGCCGCGATCCGCGCGCGGCTCGGCCAGCTGTACTCGGCAACCGTCGCGGACGGCGTGCGGGTGCTGTACGGCGGGTCGGTGAAGGCCTCGAACGCGGCCGCCATCATGGCCGAGGCGGACGTCGACGGCACCCTGGTCGGGGGCGCGAGCCTGAAGGCGGAGGAGTTCGCCGCCATCTGCCGGTATCGTGACCACGTCACCTCCTGACGGGGGCGACCGACCCGAATTCCGACGCGCCCGACCCGAACGGATGGACCCGTGACCGCAGTCCGCATCAGCCTGCAGGTGGTGCTCGTCATCGCCAGCCTGTTCCAGACGCTGCTCATCCTGCTGCACAAGGGCAAGGGCGGGGGTCTGTCGGACATGTTCGGCGGCGGGGTGTCCTCGAGCCTGGGCGGGTCCTCGGTCGCCGAGCGCAACCTCGACCGGTTCACCATCGCGGTGGCCCTGGTCTGGGTCGCGGCGGTCATCGGGCTGGGTCTGATCGAGCGCTTCACCAGCGTCTGACCGCACCAGCGTCTGACCGCACCACCGTCTGAGCAGGACCCGAGCACCACCACTTCAGGGAGACAACGCATGGCTGGCGGCAACGCGATCCGAGGCAGCCGAGTCGGCGCCGGTCCGATGGGCGAGGCCGAGCGCGGTGACGCGGCCCCACGCCTCGTGCTGTCGTACTGGTGCGCCAACGGTCACGAGACCCGGCCCAGCTTCGCCGACGAGGTCGGCGTCCAGGTGCCCGAGACGTGGGACTGCCCGCGTTGCGGGTACCCCGCCGGGCCGGACCGTGGCAGCCCGCCCTCACCGCACCGGGTCGAGCCCTACAAGACCCACCTGGCCTACGTGAAGGAGCGCCGCAGCGACACCGACGGCCAGGCGATCCTGACCGAGGCGCTCGAGCAGCTGAGGTCGCGCGGCCTGATCCGCTGACCTGGTCGCCGACGGCTCAGGGGCTGGCGGTGCGCACGAGCGCGCGCGGCACCTGGGCCGCGGCGGCGCGGTCCAGCAGCCACAGCGTGGCCCGCCGTCCGCCGACGGAACCGGCCGGTGCCTGCATCGGCCCGGCACCTGAGAGCGCGAGGCCGACCGCCTTGGCCTTGTCGGTGCCGGCGGTGACCAGCCAGACCTCCTCCGCCGTGTCGATCGTCGGCAAGGTCAGGGTGATCCGCGTCGGCGGCGGCTTGGGTGAGCCGTGGACCGCCACCACGGTGCGCTCGGTCTCGTGCAGCGCGGGGTGCTCGGGGAACAGCGACGCCACGTGCGCGTCGGGCCCCACACCCAGCAGCAGGACGTCGAACACCGGCACGCCGCCGCGTCCCGCGCCGGTGCGGTCGGCGACCTGCGCCAGCTCAGCGGCGTAGCGCGCGGCCGCGGCGCCGGCGTCCGGACCGTCCACCCCGTCGCTGGCCGGCATCGGGTGCACCCGGGCCGGGTCGAAGGGCAGCAGGTCCAGCAGCGCCGCCCTCGCGGCGGTCTCGTTGCGCTCGGGGTCGCCCGAGGGGAGGAACCGCTCGTCGCCCCACCAGACGTCGACCTGGCGCCAGTCGACCGCGTCGCGGGCCGGCGCGGTAGCCAGGGCCGAGAGCACCGCAACCCCCGTCGAGCCGCCGGTGAGGACCACCGAGGCCCAGCCGCGCGAGGCCTGGGCGTCGACGACGCGGGTGATCAGCCGGGCGGCGGCCGCCTGGGCGAGGACGGCCGCGTCGCGGTGGACGACGACCAGCGGTGACCGGCTCACGCGGTCCGCCTGCGCCCGGTGACCGTCTTCGTCGTCGCGGTCGTCTTCGTGGTGGCGGCCCTCTTCGTGGTGGCGGCCGGCTTCGTGGTGGCGGCAGGCTTCGTCGTGGCGGACGTCCTCCTGCCGGTGGCCGTCTTCGCGGTGGCCTTGCGGGGCCCTGGTGTCGCGACGTCGACCGGGTCGGCCTCGGCGATCCTGCGCGCGGTCGCCGCCTCGCTGCGGGCGGCCGACCGGGCCACCTTCCTCGCCTGCGCCATCGAGGGGCTGGCGCCCGCGCCGTCCGCCTGGCTGGCGGTCAGGGCGCGGCCGGCGTCCAGTCGCGGCAGACCCCGGGCCAGCGTCGTCTCGTAGACCTCGTCGGGGTCCAGTCGGCGCAGCTCCTCGGACAGGCACTCGGCGGTCGGGCGGCGCGGCAGCGCGATCCGCCGGTCGGGCTGACCGGGCTGGGTTAGCGTGGCGATGGTGCCCTCGACGCGCACCAGGTCGACCGGCCCGTTGCGGCGCTGCAGCCGGACGCTGACCAGTCCGCCGCCGGCGGTGGTGCGCGCGCGCACCACCGGGGCCTTGAGCGACTCGGCCAGCCACGCGGCCAGCAGGTCCGTGCTCGGGCTGTCGCCGGCGCCGGTGACCGTGATCGACTCGATCGGCAGGAACGGCGGCTGGTCCAGGGCCGCGGCGAGCAGCCCGCGCCACTTGGTGGTGCGGGTCCAGGCCAGGTCGGTGTCGCCGGCGGCGTACGCCGCGCGCCGCCGGTCCAGCTCCTTGCGCGGTGACTTGGCGGTGGCGGCGTCGGTGATCCGCCGCTGCGCCATCATGCCGATCGGGTCGGTGCTGGGCACGGCGGGCGCCTCGCCGGGCCACCAGGCCACGACGGGGGAGTCGGGCAGCAGCAGCGGCGTCAGGACGCTGTCACCGTGGGCGGCGAGCTTGCCGTACAGGCGCAGCACGATCACCTCGCTGGCGCCGGCGTCCCCGCCGATGCGCACCTGCGCGTCGATCCGGTCCAGGCCGCGCCGGTTCGCCTGCACGATGACCAGCACCCGGCACGGGTGCTCGCGGCTGGCGCTGTTGGCGGCCTCGATCGCCTCCTCGGCACCCGCGTCGTCGGTGACGATGATCAGGGTGAGCACCCGCCCCAGCGCGATCGCACCGCCGGAGTCGCGCAGGTCGACCAGCTTCTTGTTGACCGCGCTGGTGGTGGTGCTCGGCAGGTCGATGATCACGGGAGCCTCCAGGCCCGGCCGTCGCGGGCCATCATCCGGTCGGCGCTGGCGGGGCCCCAGGTGCCGGCGGGGTAGGGATCGGGCTTGCCGCTGCGGGCCCAGTGCCGCTCGATCGGGTCGAGGATGCGCCACGACATCTCGACCTCCTGGTGCCGGGGGAACAGCGGCGGGTCGCCCAGCAGGACGTCCAGGATCAGGCGCTCGTAGGCCTCGGGCGAGGACTCGGTGAAGGCGTGGCCGTACCCGAAGTCCATCGTCACGTCGCGCACCTCCATCGCCGTCCCCGGCACCTTGGAGCCGAACCGCATGGTGATCCCCTCGTCGGGCTGCACCCGCACCACCAGCGCGTTGCGGCCGAGCTCCTCGGTCGCGGTCTTCTCGAACGGCAGGTGCGGGGCCTGCTTGAACACGATGGCGATCTCGGTCACCCGCCGGCCCAGGCGCTTGCCCGTGCGCAGGTAGAACGGCACCCCGGCCCAGCGGCGGGTGTCGATCTCGAGCTTGACGGCCGCGTACGTCTCGGTCGTCGTGCTCGTGTCGATCCCGTCCTCCTGCAGGTAGCCGATCACCGGCTGACCGCCCTGCCAGCCGGAGGCGTACTGCCCCCGGGCGGTCGCCGCGTCGATGTCCGGCGGCACCCGCACGGCCGAGAGCACCTTCTCCTTCTCGGCACGCAGGTCGTGCGCCTCGAACGAGACCGGCTCCTCCATCGCCGTCAGCGCGAGCAGCTGCAGCAGGTGGTTCTGGATCACGTCGCGCGCGGCGCCGATGCCGTCGTAGTAGCCGGCCCGGCCACCGATGCCGATGTCCTCGGCCATCGTGATCTGCACGTGGTCCACGTAGTTGGCGTTCCAGATCGGCTCGAACATCTGGTTCGCGAACCGCAGCGCCAGGACGTTCTGCACCGTCTCCTTGCCCAGGTAGTGGTCGATCCGGAACACCGAGTCGTGCGGGAACACCTCCGAGACGATGGCGTTCAGCTCGCGGGCGCTGGTCAGGTCATGGCCGAACGGCTTCTCGATGACCACCCGCCGCCAGCTGTCGCCCTCGGACGTCGACAGGCCCGACCGCTTGAGCTGCTGGCAGACCTGGGCGAAGAACTTCGGCGGGATCGAGAGGTAGAACGCGTGGTTGCCACCGGTGCCGCGCTCGGCGTCCAGGTCGCGGACCGTCTCGCTGAGCTGGTCGAAGGCGTCATCGTCGTCGAAGTCCCCGGGCACGAAGCGGAAGCCCTCGGCCAGGTGGCGCCAGACGTCCTCGCGGAACGGGGTGCGGGCGTGCTCGCGCACCGCGTCGTAGACGACCTGCCCGAAGTCCTGGTCGGCCCAGTCGCGGCGGGCGAACCCCACCAGCGAGAAGCCCGGCGGCAGCAGGCCGCGGTTGGCCAGGTCGTACACCGCCGGCATCAGCTTCTTGCGGGCCAGGTCGCCGGTGACGCCGAAGATCACCAGGCTGCAGGGCCCGGCGATCTTCTGCAGCCGCTTGTCGCGGGGGTTGCGCAGCGGGTTGTGCCCCGCGGCGATGCGTGCCGGGCTCACCGCAGCACCTCGAGCAGCCGGGCGACGCCGCGGGCGCGGTCGGTGAGGTGAAAGCGCAGCACCGGCCGGTCGTGGTTGGCGAGCACCTGGGCGTCGCCGGCGGCCTGCGCCGTGATCAGCTCACCGAAGGTGAACGGCTGGCCGGGCACGTCGAGGTCGGCGTGCGGGGCTGCCGTGACCTGCAGGTAGACGCCGGTGCGCGGGCCGCCCTTGTGGTACTGCCCGGTAGAGTGCAGGAACCGCGGGCCCCAGCCGAACGTGGTCGGGCGGTCAGTGCGCCGGGCCAGCGGCTCGCGGACGTCGGCCAGCGCGGCGTCCGCACCGCGGTCGAGGTAGGCCATCACCGCCAGGTAGCCGCGCTCGGGGTCGATGGCCGCGAGCAGGGCCGCCACGGCGCCCTCGAGGTCGTCGACGCCGTCCAGCAGCCCCGGGGTGGCGCGCACCTCGATGCCGTCCACGACGAACGCCGGCGCCTCGCCGGCGGGGGCGTCCAGCAGGCCGCGGGCGGCCTTCTTCGCGCTCTCGACGTCGGGCTGGTCGAAGGGGTTGATGCCGAGCAGGCGGCCGGCGACGGCGGTCGCGACCTCCCACAGCAGCAGCTGGGCGCCGAGCGAGCCGGCGACCGTGACCTCGGTGGTCAGGCTCGCCTCGGCGGGCTCGGCCCCGTCGGCCTCGGACTCGCCTGACTCGTCGGGCTCGTCGGTGGACGACACCAGCCGCACCGGCAGCACGTCGGGGGCCGGGTCGGTGAGCTCGGGTGCGCCGGTCGAGGCCACGACCACGGGCAGCAGGCCGACGCCGGACTTGCCGGTGCTCTCGGCGATCAGCTGCTCGGCCCAGTCGCCGAAGCCGGGGATGCCCGAGCCGTCCTGGGCCAGCACCAGCTTGTCGCGGGTGCGGTCCTGCCCGGCCAGCGCCGCACCGAGCACGAGGCCCGGGTTGCCCTCGGCGTCCTCGGCGAGCAGGTCGGCGACGGCCTCGGCCTCGTCCAGCAGGGCGCCGACGTCGACGCCGGCCAGGGCGCTCGGCACCAGGCCGAACGCCGTGAGCGCGGAGTACCGGCCCCCGACGTCCGGGTCGGCGAGCACGACGCGGTACCCGGCCGCCCGGGCCGAGGCCTCCAGCGGCGAGCCGGGGTCGGTGACGACCACGATGCGGGCGGTGGGGTCGATCCCGGCGTCGGTGAACGCCTGCTCGTACGCGCGGCGCTGGCTGTCGGTCTCGAGCGTGCCGCCGGACTTGCTCGACACGACGACGACCGAGCGCCCGAGCCGGTCACCGAGGGCGGCGCGGACGGCGTCCGGGTCGCTGGAGTCCAGCACCGTCAGCGGCGCACCGGCGGTGGCGCAGATGACCTCGGGGGCCAGCGACGAGCCGCCCATGCCGCACAGCACGACGTGGTCGAGGTCGGCGCCGAGGTCCTCGCGCAGGGCGGCGACCTCACCGACGAGGTGCCGCGACCCGCGGGCCAGCGCCACCCACGACAGTCGGACGGCCGACTCGGCCTCGGCGTCCGGGCCCCACAGGGTGGGGTCCTTGGCGAACAGCCGGGACGCGACCTGGTCGTCGACCAGCGTCGAGACGTGGGCGTGCACGGCGTCGGCGGCGGCCCCGGACGCGGTCACCTCGAGCTGGGCGGCTCCCTCGTCACCGGCCCACGCCAGCAGCCACCCTCCGCCGTCGGTCACTGACCGGCCTCCTCGGGGGAGTCGGTGGAGGCGACGCGGGCCAGCTCGTCGCTGACCGTGGCGAGCAGCTCGCCCCAGCTCTTCTCGAACTTGTCCAGGCCCTCGCGCTCGAGCAGCGCGGTGACCTCGGTGTACGAGATACCCAGGCGCTCGATCGCGTCCAGGACGGCGGCCGCCTCGGCGTACCCGCCGCGGACCGTGTCGCCGTGGATCTGCCCGTGGTCGGCGGTGGCGTCCATCGTGGTGCCGGGCATGGTGTTGACGGTGGGGCGCGCGACCAGCTCGGTGACGTAGAGCGTGTCGGGGTAGGCCTTGTCCTTCATCCCGGTCGAGGCCCACAGCGGGCGCTGCGGGTGGGCGCCCGCGTCGGCCAGCACCTGCCAGCGGGGCGTCGCGAAGACCTCCTCGAAGGCCTGGAACGCGAGGCGGGCGTTGGCGATCGCCGCCTTCCCGCGCAGGGCCGCGGCCTCGTCGCTGCCGATCTCGTCCAGTCGGCGGTTGACCTCGGTGTCGACGCGCGAGACGAAGAACGAGGCGACCGAGTGGATGCCCGACAGGTCCTTGCCGGCCTCGCGGGCCTGCTCGAGCCCGGTGAGGAAGGCCTGCATGACCCCGCGGTAGCGGTCGAGGGCGAAGATCAGCGTGACGTTGACGCTGATGCCCTCGGCCAGCGTCTGCGAGATCGCCGACAGCCCCTCGACCGTGGCCGGGATCTTGATCATGACGTTGGGGCGGTCGACGGCGGCGAACAGCGCCTTGGCCACCTCGACGGTGCGGGCGGTGTCGTGCGACAGGCGGGGGTCGACCTCGATCGAGACCCGGCCGTCGATGCCGTCCGTGCGGTCGTACACGGGCCGCAGGACGTCGCAGGCGCGCTGGACGTCGGCCGTGGTGATGGCGAAGACGGCGGCCTCGACGTCCGCGCCGGCCTCGACGAGCTCGCGCACCTGGTCGGTGTAGGCCTCGCCCTTGGCCAGGGCCGAGGCGAAGATCGTGGGGTTCGTGGTCACACCGACGACGTGCTTGTCGGTGATCAGGCGCTCGAGGTCGCCGCCGTCGAGCAGCTCGCGCGACAGGTCGTCGAGCCAGATGGACACGCCCTGCTCACTGAGCTCGGCCAGTGCGTCGGTCATGGTGGTCCTCCCGATCGGGGGTGGTGCGGTGGTGGGCGGCGGTGCTGCCGCTCAGGACTGGTCGCCGGTGCCCGACTGGGCGGGCGCGGAGGTGGTCTGGGTGCCGCCGGGGCGGATGGCGTCGATGCCGCCGCCGGCGGTGGCGACGCTGCGCCGGGCCGCGTCGGCCACGGCCTGCGCCGTGATGCCGAACTCGCGGAACAGGCGCTGGTAGTCGGCGGACGCGCCGAAGTGCTCGAGCGAGACGATCTCACCGGCGTCGCCGACGATCTCGCGCCACCCCTGGCCGACCGCGGCCTCGACGCTGACCCGGGCCCGGACGGCGGGCGGCAGCACCTGGTCGCGGTACTCCTGGGTCTGCGCGGCGAACCACTCGCGGCACGGCATCGACACGACCCGGGTGGGGACGCCGTCCGCCTGCAGCGCCGTGCGCGCCTCGACGGCCAGCTGCAGCTCGGACCCGGTCGCGACCAGGATCACCGCGGGCGTGCCGCCGTCGGCCTCGGCCAGCACGTACCCGCCCTTGGCGACGCCCTCGGCCGAGGTGAACTCCCCGCCGTCGCGGTCGTAGACCGGCAGGTTCTGCCGGGTCAGGATCAGACCCGCGGGACGGTCGGTGTGCTGCAGGATCGTGCGCCACGCCCACGCCGTCTCGTTCGCGTCACCGGGCCGGACGACGTCCAGGCCCGGGATGGCGCGCAGCGAGGCCAGGTGCTCGACCGGCTGGTGGGTGGGGCCGTCCTCGCCCAGGCCGATCGAGTCGTGGGTCCAGACGTAGGTGACGGGCAGCTTCATCAGGGCCGCGAGGCGCACTGCGGGGCGCATGTAGTCGCTGAACACCAGGAAGGTGCCGCCGTACGGGCGGGTCAGGCTCTGCAGGGCGATGCCGTTCATGGCCGAGCCCATGGCGTGCTCGCGGATGCCGAAGTGCAGCGTGCGGCCGTACGGGCCGCCCTTCCACGCGGCGGTCTGCCGGTCGGTGGGGACGAACGACGGCTCGCCGTCCATCGTGGTGTTGTTGCTCTCGGCCAGGTCGGCCGAGCCACCCCACAGCTCGGGCAGCACCGGGGCGAGCGCGGACAGGACCTGCCCCGAGGCCTTGCGGGTGGCGACGCCCTTGGCGTCGGCGGCGAACGCGGGCAGCACGTCGGTCCAGCCGTCGGGCAGCTGCCGGCGGCTGAGCCGGTCGAGCAGGGTGGCCCGCTCGGGGTTGGCGGCGCGCCAGGCCTCGAACGAGGTCTGCCACTGCTCGTGCGCCTCGCGGCCGCGGTCGCGGGCCGCCCGGGTGTGGGCGATGACGTCCGCGTCGACCGCGAACGACGCTGCGGGGTCGAAGCCCAGCACGGTCTTGGTCGCCGCGACCTCGTCGGCGCCGAGCGCCGATCCGTGGGCGCTGCCGGTGTTCTGCTTGGTGGGCGCGGGCCAGCCGATGATGGTGCGCAGCGCGATGAAGCTGGGCCGGTCGGTCTCGGCCTTGGCCGCGTCGATCGCGGCCTTGAGCGCGTCGAGGTCCTCGACGTAGTCGCCGGTGCGGGTCCAGTCGATCCGCTGCACGTGCCAGCCGTACGCCGCGTAACGCGCGGTGACGTCCTCGCTGAAGGAGACGTCCGTATCGTCCTCGATCGAGATGTGGTTCTCGTCGTAGATGACGACCAGGTTGCCGAGCTGCTGGTGACCCGCGAGCGAGCTCGCCTCGGCGGTCACGCCCTCCATCAGGTCGCCGTCGGAGGCCAGGACGAACACGTGGTGGTCGAACGGGCTCTGGCCCGGCGCGGCGTCCGGGTCGAGGAGGCCGCGCTCGCGGCGGGCGGCCATGGCCATCCCGACGGCGCTGGCCAGGCCCTGCCCCAGCGGGCCGGTGGTGATCTCGACGCCCTTGGTGTGCCGGTGCTCGGGGTGGGCCGGGGTGGCCGACCCCCACGTGCGCAGCGCCTGCAGGTCGCTCAGCTCGAGGCCGTAGCCCGCGAGGTACAGCTGGACGTAGAGCGTGAGGCTGGAGTGCCCGCACGAGAGCACGAACCGGTCGCGCCCCAGCCACTGGTCGTCGGCCGGGTCGTGCCGCATCACGTCCTGGAACAGGGTGTAGGCCACCGGCGCGAGGCTCATCGCCGTGCCGGGGTGGCCGTTGCCGACCTTCTGGACGGCGTCCGCCGCCAGCACCCGTGCGGTGTCGACGGCCCGGACGTCGACGTCCGTCCAGCCCAGCGTCGACGCGATCGGGGCGGCCAACGACGCGTCGCGGGTCGTGGTGTTGCTCACAGGGGATCCTCTCGTCGGGGAGCGGGTGGCAGGCTCCGACGTCGCAGCCGCTGGCACCGGGCTCGAGCCTAGACCTGCGCGGGTGCAGCGCACGTCCTGGCCGCGGGGCGGGCCCCGGGCCCGGCGCGAGCCCCGCGGGTACAGTGGGATCCGACAAGGCGCCCCCGCAGGCGCCCCGCCCGTGCCCCCCGAGGACCCCGTGACCGCGACCGACCCACGCCCGGTGCTCCTGCCGGCGACGGCGCGCACCGACCTCTCGTCCCGCGGCCCCCTCGAGACGGTGCGCGCGTACGTCGCCCTCACCAAGCCGCGCATCATCGAGACGCTGCTGGTCACCACGGTCCCGACGATGTTCCTCGCGGCCGGGGGACTGCCGCCGCTGTGGCTGGTCGTGGCGACCCTGGTCGGCGGGACGCTGGCCGCCGGCAGCGCCAACACCCTCAACTGCTTCATCGACCGCGACATCGACGTCGTCATGCACCGCACCCGCAACCGGCCGCTGGTCACCGGCGCCGTGTCGCCGCGCGAAGCGCTGGTGTTCGGGCTCGCGCTGGGCGTCCTGGCGGTCGCGTTCCTCGGGCTGGTCGTCAACTGGCTCGCGGCGTCCCTGGCGCTGGGGGCGATCGCGTTCTACGTGCTCGTCTACACGATGGTGCTCAAGCGGCGCACCTCGCAGAACATCGTGTGGGGCGGCGCGGCCGGCTGCATGCAGGTGCTGATCGGCTGGGCGGCGGTGACCGGGTCGCTGACCTGGGCGCCGTTCGTGCTCTTCCTCGTCATCTTCTTGTGGACGCCGCCGCACTACTGGCCGCTGTCGATGCGCTTCGAGGACGACTACGCCGCCGCCGGGGTGCCGATGCTGCCGGTGGTCGCGACCGACGTCGCCGTGGCCCGCCGGGTCGTCGCCTACTCCTGGGCGATGGTGCTGGCCTCCCTGCTGCTCGTGCCGGTCGCCCCCACCGGGCCCGTCTACGCCGTGTCAGCCGTGGTCCTGGGGGCCGTGTTCCTGCTCGAAGCGCACCGGCTGCTCGGCCGGGCGAACGCCGGTGTGGTCGGCGCCGCGCTGCGACCGATGCGGCTGTTCCACTACTCGATCACCTACGTGTCGCTGCTGTTCGTGGCGGTCGCCGTGGACCCCTTCGTCCGGTTCTGACCCACCGCCCCCGTGGTCGACGTCCGCCAGACGCCGCTGACCGGTCTGACCGTCGCGATCACCGCCGACCGCAAGGGTGCCGAGCTGCAGACGGCGCTGCACCGGCTCGGCGCGCGGGTGGTCTGGGGACCGACGATGCGGGCCGTCCCGCCCGAGGTCGACGACCTGCTCACCACCGAGACGCGCGCCCTGCTCGACGCCGATCCGACCTGGCTGGTGATCTCGACCGGCAGCGGTCTGCGCGCCTGGCTCGCGGCGGCCCACCGGGTGGGGCTCGGCGGGTCGGTCGAGCAGCTGCTCGGCCGCACCCGGACCCTCGCGCGGGGCAGCAAGAGCCACGGTGCGCTGCGGGCCGTCGGGGTCGACCCCGTGTTCGTCTCGGCCACGGAGACGATGGACGACGTCTGCTCGTGGCTGGCCGGGCAGGTGCGAGCGGACGACGTGGTGGGGGCCCAGGTGCACGGCGGCGAGGTCATCGGCAGCCTTGACGGGCTGCGGTCGCACGTGGCCGAGGTGCTGACCGTCGCGCCGTACCGGTGGGTGCTGCCCAGCGACCTGGCCGCCGCCCAGCGGGTGGTCGAGGCGATCGCGGACGGCGGTGTCGACGTCCTGGCCCAGACCAGCGCCCCGAGCGCGCGCAACCTGTTCGCCGTCGCCGACGTCATGGGTCTGCGCGAGCAGGTGCTGGGGGCGTTGCGCGCCGACGTGTGCGTGGCCTCGGTCGGGCCGGTCACGGCGCGGGCGTTCGACGAGGTCGGCGTCGCCGTCGACGTCATGCCGCAGCGGCCCCGTACCGCCGACCTGCTGCGGTCGATCGCGCACTGGGCGATCGTGCGTCGCGGCGACCCAGGGGCCGCGCCCGTCGCGCCGTGACACCCACCGAGAGGACGCGAACGGGGCACCCGATGGACGTCGGGTGCCCCGTTCGCGGTGTCTCGCGCGCAGCCGCGACGACCGCGGTAGCCGCGGTGGCGTACCGGCGGCGGCGGTCGGCAGCCCCGCCTCAGACCGGTCGGCGTTCGCGCATGGACATCAGCAGGCGGGTGACCGCCACGACGAGCAGGCACGCGCCGAGCATGTGCAGGGCGACGGCCACCACCGGCAGCCCGGTCGCGTACTGCACGTAGCCGATCAGACCCTGGGCCAGACCCACGCCGAGGGTGACCACGGCGGCCCGTCGAGCGGGGCGGGGCGCATCGGTCAGGCGCAGCGCCACCAATAGCGCCAGCAGCAGGCCGAACCAGACCAGCACCGAGTCCGAGTGCAGCCAGCTCATCGCCCGCGGGTCCAGGCCGAGGCGCGCGGGGGCGTCCGCGTCGCCGGAGTGCGGGCCGGAGCCGGTCACCACGGTGCCCAGCACGAGCACGACGGCGGTCAGCGCGGCCAGGGCCCAGCCCATCACCACCAGCTCGCGGCGCACCACCGGCAGCGCTGGGCCGTCGTCCTGCTGGGCGCGCACCAGCAGGACGGTGGACGTCGCGACGATCAGGGCCGAGACCAGGAAGTGGGCGGCGACGGTGCCCGGGCTCAGGTGGGTCAGCACCGTGATGCCACCCAGCACGGCCTGGGCGACGACCCCCACGAGCGGCACCGCGGCCAGGACGATCAGCCGGCGTGGCCGCGACCGCCGGCGCACGTCGAGCACGACGGCCACCAGGGCGGCCAGGGCCACGATGCCGACGACGCTGGTCAGCGTGCGGTTGCCGAACTCGATGTACTTGTGGATGCCTTGCGGCTGCTGGACCACGGGGGTGTACGACCCCGGGACGCACTGCGGCCAGGTGGGGCAGCCCAGCCCCGAGCCGGTCAGCCGCACCAGACCGCCGGTCACGACGATGCCGATCTCGGTGACCAGGTTGGCGACCAGCACCCACCTGGCCCAGCGGGGCAGCCCGGACGACCGCGCGTCACGGCTGCTGGTCGGGCGGGGCTGGGTCGTCAGGGCCACGGGTCAAGGGTAGGTGACCGGCCCCGACCGGGCCGGGCCAGGCTCGGTCGCGCCGGCGTCAGTCCCAGCTGAACCAGCGGGCCGCGGCCGCCCCGGCGACGCCGGCCCAGACCAGCAGCACCAGGCAGGGGGCCAGGGCCAGGCGACCGGTCACCAGCGCCGCGCGCAGCGCCTCGCCCAGCGCGCCGGACGGCAGCAGGGTCGACAGGTGCGACAGCCCCGAGGGCAGCCGGTCGGGCGGGACGACGACCCCGCCGCCGGCCAGCAGCAGCACCCAGATCAGGTTCGCCGCGGCCAGCGTCGCCTCGGCCCGCACCGTGCCCGCGAGCAGCAGGGCCAGCGAGACGAACGCCGCCGTGCCCAGGACGATCGCGACCAGGGCGGCCGGCACGCCGCTCACCCGGGGATGCCAGCCGAGCCCGAGCGCGAGGCCACCGATGACGAGCACCTGCAGGGCCTGCACCGCGAGCACCGCGACCGCCTTGCCGGCGATCAGCCCGGTGCGGCCCAGCGGGGTGGTGCCGAGCATCCGCAGCACGCCGTACCGGCGGTCGAACCCGGTGGAGATGGCCTGGCCCGTGAACGAGGTCGACATCACCGCGAGGGCGAGCACGCCCGGCGCCAGCAGGTCGATCCGGCGTCCGGCGCCGAGGTTGGGGGTGGTCACCGAGTTCAACCCGACGAGCAGCAGCACCGGCAGCACCAGCGCGACGAGCAGCTGCTCGCCGTTGCCGAGGATCAGTCGCGCCTCCAGCAGGGCCTGAGCCAGCACCCGTCGTTGCAGCGGGGCCGCGGCGACTACCGCGGTCATCGAACGCCCCGGGCGGTGAGGTCGAGGAAGACGTCCTCGAGGCTGCGGCGTCCGACCGTCAGGCCCTGCGGCATCACCTGGTGCGAGGCGCACCACGCCGTGATGGTCGACAGCACCAGGGGGTCGATCACCCCGGCCACGACGTACGCGCCGGGCGTCGGCTCGGACACCTCGACGGCGGCGGGCAGGGCGGCGCGCATGGTGGCCAGGTCGAGGCCGGGCACGGCCGAGAAGCGCACGGCCTCGGCGCTGTCGCGGGTCAGCTCGGCGGGGGTCCCCTCGGCCACGACCTGGCCGCGGTCGAGGACGACGACCTGGTCGGCCAGCCGCTCGGCCTCGTCGATCAGGTGCGTGGTCAGCACGATCGCGGTGCCCTCGGTGCGCACCTGCGCGACCAGGTCCCACACGTCGATCCGGGCCTGCGGGTCGAGCCCGGCGCTGGGCTCGTCCAGGAACAGCACCTGGGGCCGGCCCACCAGGGCGCAGGCCAGGGCCACCCGCTGGCGCTGTCCGCCCGAGAGCCGGCGGACCGACGTCCGGGCGAAGTCGTCCAGCCCGAGGCGGTGGGCGAGGGCGACGGGGTCCTGCGGGTGGGCGTGCAGCCGGGCGACGTGCCGCACCAGCTCGAGCGGCCGCGCGCCGCCGGGCAGCCCGCCGCCCTGCAGCATCACGCCGACCGCGGCGCGGTGGTCGGGGCCGGCGGACAGCGGGTCGACGCCGAGCACCCGGACGCTGCCGGCGTCGGGGGAGCGCAGCCCCTCGCAGCACTCGATCGTGGTGGTCTTGCCGGCGCCGTTGGTGCCGAGCACCGCGGTGACCTGTCCCCGACCTGCGCGAAACGACAGTCCGTCGACGACCCGGCGGCCGTCGTACGCCTTGACCAGGCCCTCGACGACCACGGCGGCGTCGGGCTCGGGCGGCATGCCCCGGAGTCTAGGTCGCGCCCTCAGCCGGGGTCGGCCTGGCCCGCTTAGCGTCGCCCGGACGCCGCATCCGCCCCGACGAGCACCCCTTCCGGCACTTGCTGCACTATGTGCCAACTGTCCTGCGGGGGAGGCGGCAGATAGTGCAGCAAGTGCGGGGCTGGGTCGGGGTGGGGGCGGCTGGGGTGGCGCGGTTGGTGGGGCCCGGTTGAGGTCGCGGAGCATTTAGCGCACACTGGTGTGGTGCATATCGACGGGACGGCGGCGGTGACGGGGCCCAGCCCTGCGCCCGTGGCCGACGAGGCCGAGGCGCGCACCCGCGACCGGGTGGCCCGCACCGTCCTGCAGGACGGGCCGATCACCGCGATCGACATCGCCCACCGGCTGGGGCTCACCACCGCAGCGGTTCGCCGACACCTGGACGCGTTCGTCGCCGCCGGCCTGGCCGCGGTGCGCGAGCCGGTGCGCTCGGGCGGGCGGGGACGTCCGGCCCGGGCCTACGTGCTCACCCCCGCCGGGCACGACCACCTGCCGATGCTCTCGTCCGCCTACGACGACCTGGCGAGCTCGGCGATGGCCTACCTCGCCGAGCAGCTGGGGCCGCAGGCCATCGAGGCGTTCGCCGAGAGCCGCGTCGCCGACCTCGAGGCGCGGTACGGGCCGGTCGTCGACGCGGCCGGCAGCGACGTCGCGGCCCGCACCCGGGCCCTCGCCGGGGCGCTCGCGGGCGACGGTTACGCTGCCTCGACCCGCCCGACGACCACCGGCCGCGACGCCGGAACCCAGCTGTGCCAGGGCCACTGCCCGGTGCAGCACGTCGCCACCCGCTTCCCCCAGCTCTGCGAGGCCGAGACCGAGGTCTTCTCGCGGCTGCTGGGGGTTCATGTGCAGCGCCTGGCCACCCTGGCCGGGGGCGCGCACGTGTGCACGACCCACGTCCCACTGAGCACCACCCGGACATCCGACGGAAGGACCCGCTGATGACCAGCACCCCCACTACCGGCACCGCCCCGAGCACCAGCAACGTGCCCGAGGCGACCCAGCGCGAGATCGACGACCTGGGGCGCTACGCGTTCGGCTGGGCCGACAGCGACACCGCCGGCGCCACCGCGCGCCGCGGCGTGTCCGACGAGGTCGTCACCGACATCTCGAACCGCAAGAACGAGCCCGAGTGGATGCTGAAGACACGGCTGAAGTCGTTGCGGCTGTTCGGGAAGAAGCCGATGCCGACCTGGGGTAGCGACCTGACCGGCATCGACTTCGACAACATCAAGTACTTCGTGAAGTCCACCGAGAAGCAGGCCACCAGCTGGGAGGACCTGCCCGAGGACATCAAGAACACCTACGACAAGCTCGGCATCCCCGAGGCCGAGAAGCAGCGCCTCGTCGGCGGCGTCGCGGCCCAGTACGAGTCGGAGGTCGTCTACCACCAGATCCGCGAGGACCTGGAGGAGAAGGGCGTCATCTTCGTCGACACCGACACCGCGCTGCGTGAGCACGAGGACCTGTTCCGCGAGTACTTCGGCTCGGTGATCCCCCCGGGCGACAACAAGTTCGCGGCGCTGAACTCCGCGGTGTGGTCGGGTGGCTCGTTCATCTACGTGCCGCCGGGCGTCCACATCGACATCCCGCTGCAGGCCTACTTCCGGATCAACACCGAGAACATGGGACAGTTCGAGCGCACGCTGATCATCGCGGACGAGGGCTCGTACGTGCACTACGTCGAGGGCTGCACGGCCCCGTTCTACAAGAGCGACTCGCTGCACAGCGCGGTCGTCGAGATCATCGTGAAGAAGAACGCCCGGGTGCGGTACACGACCATCCAGAACTGGTCGAACAACGTCTACAACCTGGTCACCAAGCGCGCCACCGCCGCCGAGGGCGCCACCATGGAGTGGGTCGACGGCAACATCGGCAGCAAGGTGACCATGAAGTACCCGGCGATCTACCTGATGGGCGAGCACGCCAAGGGCGAGACGCTGTCGATCGCGTTCGCCGGCGAGGGCCAGCACCAGGACGCCGGCGCCAAGATGGTGCACGCGGCGCCGCACACGTCGTCCTCGATCATCAGCAAGTCGGTCGCCCGCGGCGGTGGCCGCACGTCGTACCGCGGGCTGGTGCAGGTGCTCGAAGGCGCCCACCACTCGGCCTCGACGGTGCGCTGCGACGCGCTGCTGGTCGACACGATCAGCCGCTCGGACACCTACCCCTACGTCGACGTCCGCGAGGACGACGTGTCGAGGGGCCACGAGGCCACGGTCTCGAAGGTCAGCGCCGACCAGCTCTTCTACCTGATGAGCCGCGGCATGGCCGAGGACGAGGCCATGGCGATGATCGTGCGCGGGTTCGTCGAGCCGATCGCCCGCGAGCTGCCGATGGAGTACGCCCTCGAGCTCAACCGGCTGATCGAGCTGCAGATGGAAGGGGCCGTCGGGTGACCGACGTCATCGAGAGCAACGACCTGGCGCCCGTGGTCCAGCACGGCCTGTTCGAGCACGCCCACGGGGCCGGCTCGCTCGTGCCCGAGCAGTCCCGGGCCGAGCGCCGCACCTCGTTCGAGGTGGCCGACTTCGCGCTGCCCACCGGGCGCGAGGAGGAGTGGCGGTTCACCCCCCTCGACCTGCTCAAGGGCCTGCTGGACGAGGGCCCCAGCGACGAGGGCGCACTGGCGTACGACGTCCAGGCGCCCGACGCCGTCGTCGTCGGGTCGCTGGCCGTCGGCCAGGCGCCGCGCGGCACCGGCCTGGTGCCGGGCGACCGCGCCGCCGTCGTGGCCAGCGCAGGAACACCGGACGCCGTCCACGTGCGGATCCCGGACGACGTCGAGCTCGACCAGCCGGTGCGCGTGTCGGTTACCGGCGGCGCGCACCTGCGCAGCACCGGTCACCTGGTCATCGAGGCCGGCCGGTTCGCCCGGGCGACCATCGTCATCGACCACACCGGCGCCGGCCAGCACACCGGCAACGTCGAGATCGTCACCGGTGACGGCAGCGACGTCACCGTCGTCAGCCTGCAGCGCTGGGACGACGACGCGGTGCACCTGGGCCAGCACGACGCCCTGGTCGGCCGCGACGCCCGCCTCAAGCACGTCGCCGTCTCGCTCGGCGGCAAGGTGGTGCGGCTGAACACCAACGTCCGGTACGCCGGCCCCGGCGGTGACGCCACCCTGCTGGGTGTGTACTTCGCCGACGCCGGCCAGCACCTGGAGCACCGCTCGTTCGTGGACCACGAGGCGCCCAGGTGCACCAGCCTGGTCACCTACAAGGGCGCGCTGCAGGGCGACACCGCCCGCACCGTGTGGGTCGGCGACGTGCTGATCCGCGCCACGGCCGAGGGCACCTCGACGTACGAGCTGAACCGCAACCTGGTGCTCACCGACGGCGGTCGCGCCGACTCGGTGCCCAACCTCGAGATCGAGACCGGCCAGATCGAGGGCGCCGGTCACGCCAGCGCCACCGGCCGGTTCGACGACGAGCAGCTGTTCTACCTGCAGGCGCGCGGCATCCCCGAGGTCGAGGCCCGTCGCCTGGTCGTGCGCGGTTTCTTCGCCGACGTCGTCGCCCAGATCGGCGTCCCCGACGTCCAGGAGCTGCTGATGGCGGCGATCGAGGACGAGCTGGCCGGGGCGATGCTGCACGGCGCCGCCGGCGAGCGGGTGCCCGCATGAGCCTGCTGCCCGCCGTCAAGGTCGCCGACCTGCCCGAGGTCGGTGCCGTCAAGGTCGAGCTCGAGGGCCGCGCGGTCGCCGTCGTCCGCGCCGAGGACGGCAGCATCCACGCCGTCGACGACATCTGCTCGCACGCCAACGTCTCGCTGTCCGAGGGCGAGGTCGAGGACTGCACGGTCGAGTGCTGGCTGCACGGCTCGCAGTTCGACCTGCGCAGCGGCCAGCCCCTCAGCCTGCCCGCCACCACCCCCATCGACGTGTTCACCGTGAACGTCGACGACGGCACCGTCTACGTCGACGTCGCGGCCCCCACCAACAGCCCCCGCAAGGAGTCCTGACCCCTATGGCCACTCTCGAGATCCGTGACCTGCACGTGAGCGTCGACGTCGAGCAGGGCACCAAGGAGATCCTGCGCGGCGTCGACCTGACGATCCGCTCGGGTGAGACCCACGCCATCATGGGCCCCAACGGGTCGGGCAAGTCGACCCTGGCCTACTCGATCGCCGGGCACCCCAAGTACACGATCACCCAGGGCACCGTCACCCTCGACGGCGAGGACGTCCTCGCGATGACCGTCGACGAGCGGGCCCGCGCCGGGCTGTTCCTCGCGATGCAGTACCCCGTCGAGGTGCCGGGCGTCACGGTGTCGAACTTCCTGCGCACCGCCAAGACCGCGGTGACCGGCGAGGCGCCCAAGCTGCGCACCTGGGTCAAGGAGGTCAAGTCCGCGATGGCCGACCTGCGGATGGACCCCACGTTCGCCGAGCGCAACGTCAACGAGGGGTTCAGCGGTGGCGAGAAGAAGCGCCACGAGATCCTGCAGATGGAGCTGCTCAAGCCGCGTTTCGCGATCCTTGACGAGACCGACTCGGGCCTGGACGTCGACGCCCTCAAGGTGGTCAGCGAGGGCGTCAACCGGGTCAAGGCATCCGGCGACGTCGGCGTCCTGCTGATCACGCACTACACCCGCATCCTGCGGTACATCGCGCCGGACTTCGTGCACGTCTTCGTCGACGGCAGGATCGCCGAGCAGGGCGGCCCCGAGCTTGCCGACCGCCTCGAGAACGAGGGCTACGACCGCTTCGTCACGGCCAGCGCCTGAGATGACGCTCGTCGGGGACGTCGGCACTGCCCTCGCCGGGGCGGCCCCCTTCACCGACGCCGAGCTGGCGGCGGTGCGCGCCGACGTCCCGATCCTGGCCCGCACCGTGCGCGGCGGTCGCCCGTTGGTCTACCTCGACTCGGGGGCGACGTCGCAGAAGCCGCGTCAGGTGCTGGATGCCGAGCGCGACTTCTACGAGCACCGCAACGCCGCCGTGCACCGGGGCGCCCACCAGCTGGCCGAGGAGGCCACCGACGCGTTCGAGGCGGCCCGCGAGGCCGTCGCCCGGTTCGTCGGGGCCACCAGCGAGGGTGTCGTGTTCACCAAGAACGCCACCGAGGGCATCAACCTCGTGGCGTACGCCATGAGCAACGCCACGACGGCGGGGGACGAGGCCGCGCGGTTCGTCCTCGGCCCGGGTGACGAGATCGTCGTCACCGAGATGGAGCACCACGCCAACCTCGTTCCGTGGCAGGAGCTGTGCCGGCGCACCGGCGCCACGCTGCGCTGGCTCGCCGTGGACGACGAGGGCCGGCTCGAGCTCGACGACCTCGACGCCATCGTCACCGAGCGCACCAGGGTGCTGGCCTTCACCCACGTGTCGAACGTCCTTGGCACCGTCAACCCGGTCGCGACGCTGGTGCGCCGCGCCCGCGACGTCGGCGCGCTCGTCCTGCTGGACGCGTGCCAGTCGGTGCCCCACCTGCCGACCGACCTCGCCGAGCTGGACGTCGACTTCGCGGCGTTCTCGGGCCACAAGATGCTCGGACCGCTGGGCGTCGGCGTGCTATGGGGCCGGCACGAGCTGCTGGCCGTCATGCCGCCGTTCCTGACCGGCGGGTCGATGATCGAGACGGTGCGGATGGAGTCCTCGACCTACGCGGCCCCGCCGCAGCGGTTCGAGGCGGGAGTGCCGATGGCCGCCCAGGCCGTGGGCCTGCACGCGGCCGTCGACTACCTGACCGCGCTCGGGATGCCCCGGGTGCACGCCCACGAGACCCTGCTGACGCAGTCCCTGCTCGACGGTCTGGCCGAGCTGCCCTGGGTGCGCGTCGTCGGCCCCACCACGACGGTCGACCGCGGTGCCGCCGTCGCGTTCGTCGTCGAGGGCGACGACGGCTCGGTGGTGCACGCCCACGACGTCGGGCAGGTGCTGGACGACCTCGGCATCGCCGTCCGGGTCGGTCACCACTGCGCGGCTCCGCTGCACCGCAGGTTCGGGGTGACGGCGACGACCCGCGCGTCGTTCGGTCCCTACAACGGCCTGGACGACGTGCAGGCGCTGCTGGCCGGGCTGCACCGGGTGCGCGAGGTGATGGCCTGATGGACCTCTACCAGGAGCTGATCCTCGAGCACAGCAAGCACCCGCACGGCATCGGCCTGCGCGAGCCGTTCGGCGCGCACGTCCACCACCTCAACCCGACCTGCGGCGACGAGGTGACCCTGCGGGTGGCCCTGACCGGCGAGGGCGCGGACGCCGTCGTGGCTGACGTGTCCTACGACGCGGTGGGCTGCGCGATCAGCCGCGCGTCGACGTCCGTGCTGCACGACCTGGTGGCCGGGCACCCGGTGGACGAGGTGCGCTCGACCGTCGAGGCGATGCGGACGATGCTCACCAGCCGCGGGAACGAGACGGGGGACGAGGACGTCCTCGGCGACGGCATCGCCCTGGCCGGCGTCGCGAGGTACCCCGCCCGCGTGAAGTGCGCGCTGCTGGGATGGATGGCCCTGACCGACGCGTTGACCCAGGCCGGCGCCCTGCCGCTGGACCCTGTGTTGTTGAACCCTGTGCCGCTGGACCCCTCGAAGGAGACCGTTCGATGACCGACACGACCACCAGCCCCACCCCGCCGACCGTCGCGGACGTCGAGGAGGCGCTGCACGACGTCGTCGACCCCGAGCTCGGCATCAACGTCGTCGACCTGGGTCTGATCTACGGCGTCACCGTCGACCAGCACGCCCACGCCGTCATCGACATGACGCTCACCAGCGCGGCCTGCCCGCTGACCGACGTCATCGAGGACCAGACCGGGCAGGCCCTCGCCGGCCTGACCTCGGGCTTTCGGATCAACTGGGTCTGGATGCCGCCGTGGGGCCCGGACAAGATCACCGACGACGGGCGCGAGCAGCTGCGGGCGCTGGGCTTCAACCTCTGAGCCACCGCCTGCTCGAGGTCGCGCCCGAGCGCCTGGTGCGCTGGGTCGAGGGCTTCGGCGAGCGGCACGGGGCCGTGTCGGTCGAGGTCACGGCCGAGACCGTCATGCTGACGGCGGACGACGGCGCGCGGGCGGTCCTGGACGTGCCCTGGCCACCCTGGTCCCCCTCCCCGACGACGGAGCCCTCGTTCGTGGCCGGGGTGCTGGCCCGGCACGCGGCGCGCCCCCGCACCCTCGCCCTCCTGCTGGTGCGCCGCGGCGGCTGGGCGCTGGGCACCTGCCGTGACGGGGCGCTCCTGGTGCACAAGACCGGCACCAGGTACGTCCAGGGCCAGACCGCCGCGGGCGGCACCTCGCAGCACCGGTACGCCCGACGGCGCTCCAACCAGGCGGACGCCCTGGTGCTGGCGGTCGCCGAGGCCGCGTCGTCCCGGCTGGTCGGGATCGAGCTCGACGGGCTCGTCGGTGCCGGTGACCGCGCCCTGGTCGAGTCGGTGCTCGCCGACCCCCGTCTTCGCGCCCTGGCCGCGCTGCCACGGGGCCCGCTGCTCGACGTCCCCGACCCCCGATCGGACGTGCTGGCCGCGGCTGCCCAGCGGGTCCGCGACGTGCGGGTGCACCTCACCCAGCGCGACTGACCTCAGCGCAGCCGGGGCAACGGGGCGCCTGACCTCGTCCGACGTTCACGAGTGCACCCGTGGGCGCATCGGAAACCGGGTGATCACACCGTTCTCGCTGCACCCACGGTTGCATCCACGAAGGGTGGCGCCGCGGGGCTTGCGCGCCCCTACCGACCCCCTCAGTCGTCGGCCGCCGTCGCCGACTGCGGGAACACGTGGTGCTGCGGCGCCGGCATCGTTGCGTCGCGGCCCTTGGCCGAGCGCCAGATCTCCTCGTTCAGCACCCGCTCGTCGACCTGGTCGGGCTTGCCGCGCATCTTCTCCTGCGTCACCACCGACGCGGTGCCGGCCGGGTTCTTCTGCGTCATGGACTGCCCGGGCACCAGCGCCGTGTACGGCGTGCGGTTCGCGCGGTCGCCGAACGACCAGAGCATTGGCACGGCCGCGGCGTCGTACTGGGTCATCGGCTCGAGTCCGACCAGCAGCTCCATGGTGCGCAGCGCTGACGTCTGGTTGTAGAAGTGCGAGTCGACGATGCCGCGCTGGGTGTACGGGCTGATGACGAGCGCGGGGGAGCGGTGGGCGTCGACGTGGTCGGGCCCGTCCTGCGCGTCGTCCTCGACCACGAAGATCGCCGTGTCCTTCCAGTACCTCGAGTGCGTCACCGTGTCGACGATCTGGCCCAGGGCGTAGTCGTTGTCGGCCACCATCGCCTTGGCGCTGGCGCCGCCGGCGAAGAAGCCGCTGGTGTGGTCACGCGGCAGGTCGATGAACTGCCAGGTGGGCAGCGAGTCGTTCGCGGCGTAGCCCTTGAACTCCTTGGCCCACTCCTCGTACCGGCTCTGGTCGGTGATCTCCATGTCGAACCACGGGTAGTCGTGGTCGGTGTTGGCGTCCAGCAGCGGGTCGTACGCGCAGTACTGCCCGGGCGCGCACGTCACGGCGTTCTTCGGACCGAACCAGCTGGCCGGCACCGAGTTCATGCCGTAGTGCCGGAAGGACTGCCCGGCCGCGTGCGCGGCGTCCCAGATCGACGCTCGGCGGGGGTCGGAGTTGCCGATGGTGACGTTCGAGTCCAGGTAGCCGTTGGTGTCGTAGGTCGCTCCGTTGCCGGCGTATCCCTGGTGGGTGGCGAGCTGGTTGAACGGGTTGGAGTTCGCCTCGGTGGCCCAGTCCCACCCGTCCTGGCTCACCTCGCCGTTGACGTAGAAGTTGTCGAGGGTGACGAACCGGCGGGCGAGCTCGTGCTGGTTGGGGGTGACGTCCTGGCCGAAGATCGCGAGGGACGGGTCGCCGTTGCCGCGCCCGAGGTCACCGAAGACCTGGTCGTAGGTGCGGTTCTCCTTGACCACGTACAGGATGTGCTTGATCGGCGAGGACTGGCCGGGGTGGCGCGGGATGATGGTGCGCGGCGCGTCGTCCGCTCGGACGTCGTCGTCATCGGCGCCGCGACGGACGTCGTTGTTCTGCTCGACCTGCCGGGTCCAGCTGCGCAGCTGGCGCTCGTCAGGCGTCGGCACGATCTGCAGCGAACCCTTGAGCAGGCTCTCGATGTAGGGGAAGTTGCGCGGGTCGCTCGGGGACGCCGCGCCCTTGTTCGAGCCGGTGCCCAGCCCCTTGCCGTTGGCGATCAGCACCCGCGAGCCGTCGTGGGTGACCTGCACGCCGGTCGGGTACCAGGCGGTCGGGATCAACCCGCGCACCCGGCCCGCCGACTTCTTGTGGTCGTCCGACTTCTTGCGGTCGTCCGCCTTCTCGTGGTCGTCGTCCCGGCGCAGGTCGACGACCGCGACGTCGTTGTTGCCGGCGTTCGCGACGTAGAGGGTGCGACCGTCGGCGGTCAGCGACATGGCGGTCGGAGACGTGCCGGACGGTGCGCCGCGGTAGGGCCGCACCGAGATGGTGCCCGTGACGGTGCTGGTGCGCGTGTCGATCACGCTGATCTCGTCGCTGTCGCCGTTGCTGACGAAGACGCGGTGGCGGCTCGGGTCGCCCAGCAGGGTGTTCGGGTGCGTCCCGACCGTCAGCGTGCGCAGCGGCGTGAGCTGACGCCCGGCCACGCGGAACACCGACACGGTCCTCTCGGCCTGGTTCGAGACGTAGGCGGTGCGCCCGTCACCGCTGAGCGCGACGCCGAACGGGTACTCGCCGGCGGGCGCGGACGACGTCGCGCCGGTGGCCAGATCGACCGCGTAGAGCGTGTTCGAGTACTGCCCGACGACGTAGGCGGTGGCGTCGTCCGGCGAGGTGGTGACGGTCTGGGGGTAGGCGCCGTCCGGCAGCAACAACGCCGTCGGCGCACCCAGGCGGCGGGCTGCGGCGTCCCAGGGCAGCACCAGCACCGAGTTCTTGTTGGCCGTCGCGAGCAGCACCCGCGTGCCGTCGTGGGTGAAGGTCAGGCCCGGTGCGACACCCTCGTGCTTGGTGGCGTCGTCGGGGTTCAGCTCGACCTCCTGCAGCAGCGCTCCGGTCAGGCTGTCCAGCACGTCGACGGTCTGCTTGCCGTTGGCGTTGCGGATCACGCCCGGCACCAGCACCGCCGTGTCGTCAGGGGAGAGGACGGCGTTCGCCGGGAAGAACCCCGCCTGGTGGGTGCTGCCCACCGGCGTCACCTGCCAGCCGACCGGGGTCAGTGCCGTCCCGTCCGGGCGCGGGCCCACCTGGTCGGTCCCCACGACCCCGTGGACGACGGCAGCGCCGGTGAGGGTGGCGGCGCCCAGCACCGCCGCCAGGATGCTTGCTCTGATCGGAGTGCGCACGGGGATCCCTTTCGGCGCCGAGGCCCGGTGGGTGTGCGCCGGGACGAGTCCTAGATTCCGCTCGGCAGATGAACTGCGGCCGAACGGAATCGGACGAACCGACGTCAGGGTGGCGAACTCGCTGACAGCAACCGGTGCAGTGTGGTGCGCCTAATCTGATGCCATGACGACACGGCGAAGCGCCGGACTGCTGGTGTTCCGGCGGACGCCGGCCGGGATCGAGCTGCTGCTCGGACACATGGGCGGACCCCTGTGGGCCCGCAGGGACGACGGTGCCTGGTCGGTGCCCAAGGGTCTGGTCGAGGCCGGCGAGTCGGACGAGGCGGCCGCCCGCCGCGAGTTCGCGGAGGAGCTCGGTCTGCCCGCCCCGGACGGAGCCTGGCTCGGCCTCGGCGAGACCCGTCAGTCCAGCGGCAAGACGGTGACGCTGTGGGCGGTCGAGGGGGACGTCGACCCTGGCGCCGTCGTCCCCGGCACCTTCGAGATGGAGTGGCCGCGCGGGTCTGGGCGGGTGCAGCAGTTCGCCGAGATCGACCGGGTGCAGTGGTTCGACCCGGCCATCGGTGCGGCCAAGCTGGTCGCGGGGCAGCGCGTCTTCGTCGACCGGTTGGTCGCCGCCGTCCGTGCTTGAGCCTCAGGACGCCCGGGGCACGGTCAACCGGGCGACACCGACCAGGCCCAGCCGGTAGCGGGTGTGGTCGGGGTAGCGGCGCAGCGCCTGCCACAGCGTCCGGTGCGCCGCCCACGGCAGCGGCTCGTCGCCGTCGTACCAGCTGTCGCCGAACGAGATCCACACCGGCACCCAGTCCGTGGCGAGGTCCCACGCACCGCGTCGCGCCACGATCATCCGCCGCCGGATCTGGGTCGCGGTGCGGGGCCCGTCCACGCAGGTGGGCGCCACCGCCACCGGCCACACCCTCAGGTCCTGGCCCATCAGGGTCAGCTCGAGGTCGGGCAGCACCGCCGGGTCGACCAGCACGGTCGCCACGTTCTCGTGCCGCAGACGCCTCACCCGAGCACGGTACCCAGCGACCGCCCGGACGTCACCCCGTGCCGCCCCGCGGCCCCGGCGTCCGGGCACTAGGGTCCGGCCATGCAGATGAAGCTCGAGCTGGTGCTGCTGCCCGTCACCGACGTCGACCGGAGCATCGCGTTCTACCGCGACCAGGTCGGCTTCGCGCTCGACCACGACGTCGAGCCGGGCAACGGGATGCGCGTCGTCCAGCTGACGCCGCCGGGCTCGGCCTGCTCGGTCGCCTTCGGGGTCGGCGTCGGCGACCCGTCGGTACCGCCCGGGTCGGTGCGCAACGTGCACCTGGTCGTGGACGACGTCGCCGCCGCACGCGCCGCTCTGAGCGACCGCGGGGTGCAGGTCAGCGACGTCCAGGACATGGGTGGGGTCAAGTACGCGTTCTTCGCCGACCCGGACGGCAACTCCTGGGCCCTGCAGGAGATCGGCGCCCTGGCCCCGTAGGCGGTCGCATAACGCCCCTTTCGTCCTGTTACGTGCTGTACACCCCCTGTTCACCGGTGGGCCACGACGCGGACAGCGTGCCCGGGTGGGATGTCACCGGGCACCGCCACCGGTGGCGGTGCCCGTTCCTGGCGAGTCACGCCGCTTGAGCGGTGATCTCACCTCAACGACGACCAGAGGGACCTTGATGCGCTCTTCGCGTGCCCGCACCGCTTCCGCGATCGGCCTGGCGGTGGTGGCCGCCGGTCTCCAGGCGGCGCCCGCCGTGGCCAACCCCGGCGGCACCGGCCTGGTGATCAGCGAGGTGTACGGCGGTGGCGGCAACGCGAGCGCGCCGTACACCAACGACTTCGTCGAGCTGTTCAACCCCACCGCCAGCCCGGTCAGCGTCGCCGGCCTGTCGGTGCAGTACCGCAGCGCCACGGGCACGGCCGCCCAGGTCACCCCGCTCACCGGGTCGGTCCCGGCAGGCGGGCACTACCTGGTGCAGGAGGGCGCGGGCGCGACGGCGTCCGGCGCCCTGCCGACGCCGGACGCGACCGGCACCATCGCGATGTCGGGCACCGCCGGGGTCGTGCTGCTCGCCACCTCGACGACGCCGTTCACCGCCGTCGGCAACCTGGCGGGCAACCCCGCACTGCTGGACGCCGTCGGCTACGGCACGACCCCGACCAGCTTCGAGACCTCCGCCACCGGTACCGCGCTGTCGAACACGACCGCCGCGACCCGCAGCACCGCCGGCACGGACACCGACGCCAACGCCGCCGACTTCCTGGTGCGCCCCCCGGCGCCGGAGAACACCGGTGTGGTGACCCCGCCGCCCCCCGGCGGCACCGTCGAGGCGACCATTGCCCAGATCCAGGGCACCGGGGCGACCAGCCCGCTGGACGGTCAGGTCGTCCACACCCAGGGGGTCGTCACCGCGACCTACCCGACCGGCGGCCTGAACGGCGTGTACGTCCAGACGCCCGGCACGGGCGGGACCACCGACGCCACGCCGGGCGCCTCGGACGCCGTCCTCGTCTTCGGCGCGGCCTCGGGAGCGTCCACCGTCGCGATCGGCGACCTCGTCGACGTCACGGGCAAGGTCAGCGAGTTCGCCGGCACGACCGAGATCACCCCGGCCGCCGGGGGCGTCGTGCCCGCGGGTGCGAGCGCGTCGCCGGTCACGCCGTTGGCGACCGCGTACCCGACCACCGAGGCCGCCCGCGAGGCGCACGAGGGCGAGCTGCTCGCGCCGACCGACGCGTTCACCGTCACGAACACGTTCAGCACCAACCAGTACGCCGAGATCGGCCTGGCCACCGGCACCAAGCCCCTGCTGGTGCCCACCGAGGTCGCCGACGCGCAGGACACCGCTGCGATCGCGGCGGTGACCGCTGACAACGCCGCCCGCGGGGTCGTCCTCGACGACGGCGCGAGCATCAACTTCCTGTCGGCGGCCAACCAGTCGATCCCGCTGCCGTGGCTGTCTCCCGCGAACCCGGTGCGGGTCGGCGCGCGCGCGACGCTCACCGCCCCCGTCGTCCTGGAGTACCGCAACAGCACCTGGAAGCTGCAGCCGCAGCAGCGGGTCACCGACGAGGGCCGCTCGGTCGCGACCTTCGCCAACACCCGCGCCGAGGCCCCCGAGGCGGTGCCCGGCAACGTGCACGTGGCCACCTTCAACGTCCTGAACTACTTCAACACCGTCGGCGTGGACTACGCCGCGGCGGGCAACACCTGCACGTACTTCAGCGACCGCGCGGGTAACAGGAACACCGTCAACGACTGCGGCCCGACCGGCCCGCGGGGTGCGGCCGAGACCGACGACCTGGTCCGCCAGCGGACCAAGATCGTCGCCGCGATCAACGCCCTGGGCGCCGACGTCGTGTCGCTGGAGGAGATCGAGAACTCCGTCGCCCTCGGCGAGCCGGACCGCGACGACGCCCTGTCCTCGCTGGTGGACGCGCTGAACACCGCCGCGGGCTCGACCCGCTGGGCGTTCCCGCCCTCACCCGCCGCGGCCGACCTGCCCCCGACGGGCGACCAGGACGTCATCCGCACCGCGTTCATCTACAACCCGACCACGGTCTCGGCAGTGGGCGCCTCGAAGGTCCTCGTCGGCAGCCCGGCGTTCGCCAACGCCCGCGAGCCGCTGGCGCAGGCCTTCAAGCCCAAGGGCGCCGCGGACACCTCGACGTTCGCCGTGGTGGTGAACCACTTCAAGTCCAAGGGTTCTGGCGCGAACGACGGCACCGGGCAGGGCAACGCCAACCCGGACCGCATCGCCCAGGCACAGGCCCTCGTGCCGTTCGCGAACGACTTCGCGGCCGCCCGGGGCACCGACAAGGTCCTGCTCACGGGTGACTTCAACTCCTACACCCAGGAGGACCCGATGCAGGTCCTCTACGGCGCCGGCTACACGGCGATCGACTCCGACACCGCCGACGAGTGGACGTACAGCTTCGGCGGTCAGTCCGGCTCGCTCGACCACGTGCTCGCCAACCCGGCGGCACGGGGCCTGGTCGCCGGCGCCGACGTCTGGGGGATCAACTCCGGTGAGTCGGTCGCCTGGGAGTACAGCCGTACGAACTACAACGTGTCGGACCTGTACCAGCCCAACATGTTCCGAGCCTCTGACCACGACCCCGAGATCGTCGGCCTGAACATCGCGACCCAGGCTGCGCCCGTGGTGCTGAACCTGTTGGGGGTCAACGACTTCCACGGCCGGATCAACTCGAGCACAGTCAAGTGGGCCGGCACGGTCGAGCAGCTGACGGCCCAGGGCGGCGAGGCCAACACCCTGCTCGTCGGGTCCGGTGACCTGGTCGGTGCCTCCGAGTTCGCCTCCGCGGTCGCCGACGACCAGCCGACCATCGACGTGTTCAACGCCCTCGGCCTGGACGCCTCGGCGGTGGGCAACCACGAGCTCGACCGGGGCTGGCCGGACCTGCGCGACCGGATCATCGGCCCGGCCGCCCAGCGCAACGCCACCTGGGACTACCTGGGCGCCAACGTGTACGGCAAGGGCACGACCACGCCGGTGCTGCCCGAGTACGCTGCGTTCACCGTCGGCGGCGTGAAGGTCGCGGTCGTCGGCGCGGTGACCGAGGAGACCTCGTCGCTGGTCAGTCCCGCGGGGATCGTCGACCTCACGTTCGGCAACGCCTCGGACGCGGTCAACCGGGTCGCCCGCAAGCTCAGTGACGGCGACCCGGCGAACGGCGAGGCGGACGTCATCGTCGCCAGCTTCCACGCCGGCGCGACCCAGGGCACCGGCTCGAGCTACGCCACCGAGGTCGCCAAGGGCGGCGAGTTCGCGCAGATGACGAACCTCGACCCCGCCGTCGACGCGATCTTCAACGGTCACACCCACCAGGCGTACGCCTGGGACGCGCCCGTTCCCGGCGAGCCGGGCCGCACCCGGCCGATCATCCAGACCGGTCAGTACGGCGACAACGTGGGCCAGGTGCAGCTGACCGTCGACCCGGCCTCGGGTGCGGTGACGACGTACACCGTGCGCAACGTCGCGCGCACGACGGTCGACGACGCCACCCTGGTCTCGACGTACCCGCGGGTGGCCGAGGTGAAGACCATCGTGGACGCCGCGCTCGCCAACGCCGCTGCCGTCGGCAACACCCCCGTGGGCAGCGTCACCGGTGACGTCACGACGGCGTTCACCGGCGGTTCGAACGCCACCGGCACCTACGTCGGCGGCACCCGCGACGACCGGGCCTCGGAGTCCACGCTCGGCGACCTGGTCGCCAACGCCCTGCGCGACGGGCTGCCCGCCGACGCCGGCACTGCTGACCTCGGGGTGGTCAACCCGGGCGGCCTGCGCGCCGACCTGCGCTACGCCGGTGACACCGCCAACAACCCCGCCAACACCGACGGGGTCGTGAGTTACGCCGAGGCCAACTCCGTCCTGCCGTTCGTGAACAACATCTGGACCGTCAAGCTCACCGGCGCCCAGCTCACGGCGGTGCTCGAGCAGCAGTGGCAGCCGGACGGCGCGTCGCGCCCGTTCCTGGCGCTGGGCCTGTCGGACAACGTCCAGGTCACCCAGGACCCGACGCGGGCCCGTGGCTCGCGGATCACCTCGGTGACGGTCGGGGGTCAGCCGCTCGACCCGGCCCGCGTCTACACCGTGTCGACGTTCTCGTTCCTCGGGACGGGCGGTGACAACTTCACCGCGTTCACCACGGGCACGGCCAGGGACACCGGGCTGGTCGACCGCGACCTGTGGATCGGCTACCTCAGGTCCCACCCCTCGATCCGGCCGGACGTCGCCCGCCAGCAGGTGGTCGAGAGCGGCCTGCCGGCCTCGGTCGTCGCCGGGCAGCAGGTGTCGTTCACGCTGTCCAAGCTCGACCTCACCTCGCTCGGAGCCCCGGCGAACACCAGCGTCACCGCGTACCTGCGGACGGCGACCCAGTCGCAGCGGGTCGGCACGTTCGCGGTCACGGGCGGGTCGACGTCCGTCTCCTTCACCGCCCCGGCCGACCTGGTCGGTCCGGCGACGGTGACCGTGGTCGCGACGCCGTCCGGGACGACGGTGGGCCTGCCGCTGACCGCGGCCCGCTCGAGCGTGACGGTCACGGTCGACCCGCTGACGTACGGGACCGCCGGGTCGGTGCGCGTGCGCGTCGACGCCGACGGCAGCGCAGTCGGTGGCACCGTCACGCTGCTCGACGGCACGCGCACCATCAGCTCGGCGACGCTCGTCGCCGGTGCCGCCACCCTGGACATCCCCGCCACCGCGCTCGAGCCCGGCAGCCACCAGCTGACGGTGCGCTACTCGGGCGCGGACGGGGTGAACGCGTCCGCCACGACGCTCGTCGTGCAGGTGGCCAAGGCCGCGTCGACCACGTCGGTCACGGCGAGCCCAGGCGTCCTGAAGGTCAAGAAGGACACCACGACGGTCACGGTCTCGGTCACCGCGACCGGCGTCCAGCCGACCGGCACCGCCGCGGTGTACGTCGACGGTGTGCGCCTGGGTCAGATCACCCTCAGCGGGGGTCGGGGTTCGCTCGTGGTCAGCCCGCTGGCCACCGAGGGCACCAAGGCGGTCGAGGTGCGCTACGCCGGAGACGTCCACGTGGCGGCGTCGTCGGACACCACCACGGTGCGCGTGACGAAGAACGGCAAGTAGCCCGCGCCGCGGGGTGGACGACGGCTCAGTCGTCCACCCCGCGGGCGGCCAGCGCCTCACCCAGCCGGTCGGCGTGCCGCAGCGTCCGGACGACCAGGGGCACGAGCAGGGCCCGCGGGCTGCGCTCGAGGCCGCGGGCCCGCCGGGCGTCGCGCACCTCGTCCAGGGTCGAGGCGAGGACCGGCACGGCGCGGATCGTCAGCGCCAGCACCAGGGCGATGCGCTCGGGGTCGACCCCGAGACGGCGCAGCGGCGCGGCCAGTCGCTCGATGACGTCCAGGATCGCGGTGACCCTGGTCGTCAGCGTGACCACGGCCGCCGCGCTCACCATCACGAGCAGGGTGCCGACGCTGACCACGACGGCACGCCAACCACCGGCCCACAGCTGCAACGGGACCAGCGCCGCCACGAACCACCGCAGCGGCCGCATCTGCTGCCAGATCACCGCCGGCGGCAGGGCACCCACCGCACCGGCGAGGGTGACGGCGACCGCGCCGACCGCGACCGCCGGCGGTGACCGCACGAGCACGAGCGCCGTCGTCCCGACCAGCAGCGTCAGCAGCTTGATTCCGGCCCCGGCTCGGTGCAGCAGCGTGCTGCCGGGACGGTAGAGGCCGATCACGTCTGCATCAGCCGCAGGTACGCCGGCACCGCCGTGGCCGCAGGGCCGTCGTGCACGACGGCACCCTCGTCGACGACGAGCACCCGCTCGTAGTCCGCGACCAGGTCGAGGTGGTGCGTGACGAGCACCACCTGCTGGGGCAGCTCAGCGAGCAGCTGCGCCACCCGCCGGCTGTTGCGCAGGTCCAGCAGCGTGGTGGGCTCGTCGCAGACCAGCACCTGGGGTTCGGTGACGAGCACCGACGCCAGTGCGAGCAGCTGCTTCTGCCCACCGGAGAGCAGGTGGGCGGGGTGGTCGGCGTGGGCTTCGAGGCCGAAGCGCGTGAGGACGTCGGCCACGCGCGCATCACGATCCTGTCGACTGATGCCGCTGCGCCGCAACGAGAACGCGACGTCCTCGCCGACCGTGGGCATGACGATCTGCGCGTCCGGGTCGGTGAAGACGAACCCCACGTCGCGGCGCACGGCCGCCCCGTGGGTGCGCGTGTCGTGCCCGTTCACGCGCACCCGGCCCTCGCTCGGGACGACCAGACCGTTCAGGGTGCGCGCGAGCGTGGACTTGCCCGACCCGTTGGCGCCGACGACGGCGACGCGACGCTCGGTGAGGGTCAGGGTCACGTCGCGCAGGACGGTGCGGTCGCCGTACCGATGGGTGACGCCGTCGAGCTCGATCACCCGACACGCTCCGCGAGCAGGGCCACGCCCTGTCCGCCGCCGACGGCGCACGTCGCGACACCCCAGCGCGGCCCGTCGCGGCGCACCAGCTGCGCGAACAGCCGCACGACGAGCAGCGCGCCGCTGGCGCCCCACGGGTGCCCGAGGGCGATGGCTCCGCCCTCGGCGCAGACGACGTCGCCCGTCGGGTCGAGGCCGAGCTCGTCGGTGCACGCGAGCACCTGCGCCGCGAAGGCCTCGGTGATCTCGAAGGCCCCGACGTCGGCGACGCCCAGGCCGGCCGCATCGAGCACGGCACGGACCGCAGGCACCGGGCCCCTGCCGGGCAGCCGTGGGTCGACCCCGGCGCCGGCGTACGCGCGGATCGCCAGGCCCGGCAGGCCGAGGCGCCGCCGGGTCGCCTCGTCGACGACCGCGACCGCTGCGGCTCCGTCGTTGACCCCGCAGGAGTTGCCCACCGTGACCGTGCCGCCGTCGGCGAACGCCGGTCGGAAGCGCGCCAGCTGGTCGAGTCGCAGACTCCGCCGCGGACGCTCGTCGCGGTCGACCCCGCCCAGCGGCACCAGCTCGGCGTCGAACCCGCCGCGGTCGGCGGTGTGCACCGCCAGCCGGTGCGAGCGCAGGGCGTACTCGTCCTGCCGCTCTCGGCCGACGCCGGCGGCCCCGGCGAGGGCCTCGGCGGCCGGTCCCATGTCGGGGTCGCCGAAGGCCGGGGGAGCGAACGGCGCACGGGAGTACGAACGGCGGCTACCGTCCGGGTGCAGCGCGTGCCGCAGCGGCGCGGTGCTCGCGCTCTCGACCCCGCCTGCGATGATGAAGGTCGCCCCCAGCGCGATCCGTTGCGCCGCAACGGCGATGGCCTCCAGGCCGCTACCGCACTGCCGGTCGACCGTCAGGGCGGGGACGTCGATGCCGAGGCCTGCGGCGAGCGACGCCACCCGGGCGGGGTCACCCCCTGGGCCGGTGCAGTTGCCGAGCACGACCTCGTCGACGGGCTCACCCACGTCGTCCGCGACGGCGCGCAGCACCGGCGCGGCGAGGGCGGTGACGTCCAGCGCGGACAGCGAGCCGTGGACGCGACCTACGGGCGTCCGGCGGGCGGCGACGACGACCGGCGTGCGGTCCTCACGAGGGTCGAGGGTGAGCAGCGCGACGGGTCGGGGCATGGCGCCCTCAGCGTAGAGGGGGCAGCACGGCGGCTCGCGCCTCGACCTCGCCGCGAGCGACCTTGCCGGCCGGTGTGAGCGGCAGCCGGTCGGCCGACAGCCACCGGCGGGGACGCGCCGGCGGGGGCAGGGCGCCGACCGCCTCGACGAGCGCGGCACGGACCGGCCGGTCGCTGACGACGACGGCGGCGAGGTACCGGCCCAGCACGGCGTGGGGCAGCCCCACGACCGCCACCGCGACGACCCCCGGCACCGCGGCGATGACCGCCTCGACCTCCTCGACCACGACGGTGTGACCGCCGGTGACGACGGCCGCGTCGCCGCGGCCGGTCACCACCCACCCGTCCCCCTCGAGCCGGCCGAGGTCACCGACGCCGGCCCAGTCACCGTCACGCACCAACGGGCCCGGCTCGTCGGCCGCGAGATACCCGTTGCAGCAGTAAGGGGAGCGCACCCACACCTGGCCGCCATGCACCCGCACCCGCGCACCGGGGAAGTCGTGGAAGGGGCCGGGGGAGTCCCGCCACCCGACGAACGACAGCTCGGCGGCGCCGTAGTACTCGACGACCCGCCAGCCCAGCGCGACCGCCCGCTGACGGAGGCTCTCGGTCAGGACGTCGCCCGCCACCACGACCGTGCGCAGCGCAGGCAGGGACGCGGCGAGGTCCACAGCCTGCGCCAACCCGCTGGGCACGACGTGCGCGGCCGTGACGCGGGGCGAGGGTTTGGCCACCACCGAAGCGCCCACGGATCTCGCGTGGAACGCCCCGTACAGGTACAGCGTCGACGTCAGTGGCCCCGGCACCCACACCACGTCGTCCGCGCCGATGCCGGTGAGCTCGCTCAGCGGGTGGAGGCTGAGCTGCCACGACGCGAGCGAGCGCACGACGCCACGGGGGCGCCCGGTCGAGCCGGAGGTGAACAGCACCAGGTCGTCAGCGGCGACGCGCCCCGATGCCAGGCGCGCGGCGACGTCGGCCGCCGCGGCCTCGCGCTGGGCGGCCGGCCACGTCGGGTCGAGGACGACGAGCGGACGTCGGCGCCCGGCGTCCAGCAGCTCGGCGACCGGGTCCACCGGCTAGCTGACGCGGGTGCGCGAGCGCTCGGCCGGGGCGACCGCTGTGGGGTAGCCCTTGTGCACCCCCGCCGCGACGACCGTGGCCACGACCACCTTGACCGTGTCGCCCGGCAGGTAGATGCCCGACGCGATGGCCGTGGCGACGACCGAGGACGTGCCCAGCACCGCAGCCTGCGCGGGGATGCCGATCAGGTAGACCACGCCGATCCCGCCGACGGCGTTGGCGACCACCCCCCACCAGACGGGGTACGCAGGCAGCCGGCGCTCGACCAGCCAGCCGGTGACGGCTGCCCCCAGGGGCCAGCCGACCAGGTAGCCGACGCTCGGGCCCGCGAACACGCCCAGGCCCCCGCGCCCGCCGGCGAGCAGCGGCAGGCCCGCGGCCACCAGCACCAGGAACACGAGCAGGGCCAGGAACCCGCGCCGCCAGCCGAGGATCGAGCCGGCGAGCATGACACCCAGCGACTGCAGGGTGATCGGGACGGCGTTGCCGAACAGCGAGAGCGACCCGGGCAGGCCGAGCACGGCCACCAGTGCGGCGAACGAGGCGATCAGGGCGAGGTCGCGGACGGCGAGTCGGCGGGACGTCGGCACGGTGGCTCCGTCGGGTCGGCGGCGGCCGCCGGACCGCGGCCGGGGGCGAAGATACCGCCCGGACGATCCGTGGCCGCAGGACGTATCAGGAACGCCGTGGGGGGCCTCTGGTCGGACATGAGCCCCGTCTCGTGTCGCGAGCCCTGTCGCCCGGTCGCCGTGTGCGCCACACTGGAGGCCCGGTCGCCTGCGCTCCTGGAGCCGTCCATGCCCACGAGGGACCCTCAGCGCACGACGCGCGTCCCCGCGCAGCAGACGGTCGTGTCCGTCCAGGACGAGCAGGAGGACGACGTCGCTGCGCTCGTGCAGGCCGCGGCGGCCGGCGACCAGGTCGCCTGGGACGGCATCGTCGAGCGCTACCACCGACTGGTCTGGGCCGTGGTGCGCTCCTACCGGCTCTCGTCGTCCGATGCCGCCGACGTCACCCAGATGACCTGGCTGCGGCTGGTCGAGCACCTGGGGTCGATCCGGGACCCTGCCCGGGTGGGCGCGTGGCTGGCCACCACCGCCCGGCGCGAGGCGCTGCGGCTGTCCAAGCAGCGACGAGCCGACCTCGACCGCACGACCGAGGTCGACCTGGTGGTGCTGCCCTCGGACGGCCCGTCGGTCGAGGACGCGCTGCTGCGCGACGAGGCTGACGCCGCCCTGCACCGGGCCCTGCGCGGCCTGGGCGACCGGTGCCAGCAGCTGCTGCGGGCGCTGGCCTGCTCGCCGCCGCCGCACTACGACGAGATCTCGAAGGCCCTCGGCATGCCCGTCGGCAGCATCGGCCCGACGCGCGGCCGGTGCCTGGACCGGTTGCGCGACGTACTGATCGAGCAGGGGTGGTCGCTGTGAACACCGCGGACGAAGCGCTCCTGCGGCGCCTGGGCGCCGTCCTGGACCAGGTCGACCCGCCGCCCCCGATCTCGTTCGAGCTGGCCCGGGCCGCCTTCGTCGTCCGCGACCTGGACGCCGAGCTGATCCCGCTCGTCGAGCAGTCCGAGCTGGCGGTGCGCGGGGCAGCGCACCGCTCCTTCACCTTCGCCGTCGACGGTGTCGAGGTCGAGATGGACGCCAGCCACGACCGCTTCGGCTGGGCGCTGGTGGGCCAGCTGGTCGTGGCCGGGGACGGGCAGCTGCCGTCGGTGACGGTGCACACGCTCACCTCGAAGGACACGGTGCAGCTGGACGAGCTCGGCCGGTTCCGCACCCTGGTCGCGGCCGGCCCGGTGATGCTGCGGCTGCACGCCGCCGACCGCGCGCTGCGCACCGACTGGGTCACCCTGTGAGCGGGTCGCTCACACGCCCCAGACGCTGAACGAGCCGGCCGTCGCGACCGCGAGCGGGTCGTCGCCGGCCGCCGTCCGGCCGGCCAGCGCCGCCTCGGCGAGCGGTCGGCCGGCGGCGAGGGCCTGGTGGACGGACACCATGAACGGCGCGGAGGCCTCGTCGTTGACCGGCACGACGCTGGCGAGCACGCCCGCCGAGCCCAGCCGCAGCAGCGAGCTGACCAGCCCGAGCAGCTCGTCCGCCCCGACCGGCGCCGCCACACCGGTGTCGCACGCAGACAGCACGACGCGGTGCGGCAGGCGGCGGACCCGCTCGAGGTCGTGGACGAACAGTGGACCGTCGTCGAGCGCGAGGCTGGAGAACAGCGGGCTGTCGGCGCGGAACGTCCCGTGCGCGGCGATGTGAGCCAGACGGGCTCCCTCGAGCCCCGCGAGCACGTCGTCCACGTCGGACGGCGGGGCGCCGGCGTCCGCGCCGAGCACCGTGGCCGTCGGGTGCACCCGCGCCAGCTGGGCGATCTCGCCGGCGCCGGCCTGCAGGCCGGGTCCGAGCACCAGCGAGACCCGCCCGTCAGCGGGGGCGACCGCCGAGGCGGCACGCAGCCAGGCGGTCGCCGAGGGGGCGACCGACACGGCGCGGCGCGTGAGCAGCGGCAGCAGGCCCCAGGGCGCGGGGTGCAAGCTCGCCGGGGGGACGACGACGACGGGCGCATCGCCCTGGAGCCGACCCACCGCCGGCCCGAGCAGGGCGCGCTCGAGCAGCTCGCGCCACCTGTCGTCAGACCTGCGGCTGGTGCCCACCCGGCCGCGGCGCGCCGCGCGCTGCAGCTCGAACCGCGCCAGCTCGGCCTCGCGGGTCGCGTCGTCCATCGACCCGACCACGTGCCTGGTCCACCGTCCGCCGCCGGCGACGACGGCGTGCAGGGTGCCCTGAGAGGGCACGAGCACCACCATGCGCCCCGTCCCCAAGGCGTCGAGCAGTGCCCCGGGGTCGATGCGGCTGCGCACGGTGCGGCCAGTGCCAGGCAGCTGCAGGCGCAGGTGCGTGACGTCGGCGTCGTTCTGGGCGTGGTGCAGGCGGCTGACGCTCGGCTGCTTGCGCACCGGCGCTGGATGGTGCACGGGGGCCACAGGCGTGCGCCGTTCGTCCAGCAGGCGGTGGGCGGCGGCGTCCGGGGGTGAGGTGACGGTGGTCAAGGCGGTGGCGCGCCAGCGTTCGCTCCACCCGAGGATCTCGCGCGGCGACCCGCGCCGGACGGCGGCGTCGACAGCGAGCCCGGCCAGCTCGCGCCCGTGCGCCGTGGCGCTCGCCCGGAACTCCGCCGCCCCGAACACGTCCACGTGCTCGTCGAGCGCGTCCAGGCCGCGGCCGCACGCGTGCAGCAGCGCGCGGTCGTCGTCCGCCAGCAGTGCCGCCGCCAGCCACCCGGTGGCTCGCAGCAGGGGCGCACCCCGGCGTCGGTGACGCGCCGCAGCGGACAGGTGGACGGCGGCGACCGCGTCGTCCCCGCGATGCCTGGCGACCTGGCCAGCAAGCAGGTGAGCCGTGATGGCGTCAGCGGACGATCCAGCCGTCAGGGTGATGGCCACCTCCGCCAGCGCCGCCTGCAACCGCGACGTGCGTTCGCCGGACGCGAACCTGGCCTGACAACGCAGCAGCTGGGCACGAGCTCGCCAGGTCGGTCGCTGCTGCGACCCGAACATCCGATCGGCCCGCCTCGCCCAGTCCTGCGCCCGGTCCAGCTGACCGTCTGCCAGAGCGGCTGTCGCAGCGAAGAGCAGGAGCTCGGACTGGTGGATCGCCTGCCGACGGCCGTGCGCCAGGGCGTCGACGGCCGCGTCGACCGCCTCGGTGGCCAACCCGGCGGCGAGCAGGGCGTGACCGGTGTCGATGACGAGCTCGGGCTCGACGTAGCCGATCGACTCGTAGCGGCGCCTGGCCAGCTCGAACACGCCCAGCGCCCCCGGGATGTCCCCGCTGCGGGCGGCGATGACGCCGCGGTTGTGGCACGCGCGGGCCGACTCGGCGCTCGCGCCGACCTCGTCGTAGAGCCGTTCGGCGGCGGCCGTGTCGGCAGCGGCCTGCCGCAGCTCCCCGACGAGCAGGTAGGTGAACCCGCGATTGGTGAGGATGCGGGCCTGCCACAGCACGTCGCCGCTGCGTCGAGACACCCCCAGGGCACCGTGCAGACCGTCGAGCGCCTCGTGATGGCGCCCCAGTATCCCCAGGGCCGTGGCCCGGCGCAGCCAGATCCGGGCCAGTGGTGCGCCTCGTGCCAGCGCGACCGCGACGTCGAGCTCGGCGAGCCCGGCGCGGGCTCGACCGGCCCTGACCAGGGTCAGCCCCAACGTGGCCCGGACGTCCGCCTCACGGTCGTCGCTACCCGCCTGGCGGGCCGCCCGCAGTGCTCTGCGCAGCTCGCGCAGGGCGGCGGCCGCGTCACCGTCCTCACGCAGCACGATGGCGACGGTCTGGTGGGCGTAGGACGCGTCTGACGGATGCGGTCTGCCCGCCAGCAGCCGGCGCGCGCCAGTCAGCGCCGTTGCAGGAGTGTCCAACGCCATGGCCAGCAGCTCGGCTCCGGCGGCGTCGTCGAGAACCGGCGCAGACCCGACCAAACGTCCTCCGATGCTTCCGCTGGCCACGATGGTCATGCTAGACAGGCGCATCCGACGCGGGGGGACGCCAACGTGGAGCACCAGGACAGCGCGAACCAGCCCGGCCGGCCGTTCCGCGCGTGGACCGCCGATGAGCAGCTGCAGGCAGAGAGGTCGCGACTGCAGCGCGAGATCATCCTGCGCTCGCTGCCGGACTCAGCCGTCGCCTTCGGGCCACGTCGCCCGGACGGGTCGAGGGACGAGAACGAGCCCAGCCACATCTACCGCCGCGGTCGCATCCTGGTGCGGGACAGCGACATCCCTCGGGTGCGGGTCGCCCTCGACCTGGGCGCCGAACGCCGCGAGGGGGATGACGCGCTCATCGACGGTGTGACTGCCCTCGCGGTCGACGACACCGTCGCGGCGCTCGCAGACGTCGACGCTCGGCTGGGTGCCGGAGTCGCCCGCCCCGACCACGTGCTGTACGTGGTCCCGTACGTCCCGTGCCCAGCCACCGAGCCCGTCCCCGCGCTCCACGACAACCCCGACCCCGACGTCCGGCGCGACCCGTCGTCGACCGGTGAGGGCGCCAGCGTCGTCGTGGTCGACACCGGTCTCATCTCGTCCTTGGTCGATGCCCGTCACCCCTGGCTGGACGGCGTGACCGGCGACGAGGAGTCCTTCGACGCCACGGACATCGGCCCGTACGTGGGGCACGGCACGTTCATCGCCGGCATCGTGCGATGCGTCGCGCCGCAGACGCAGGTGCGTGTCGAGGGCTTCCCCGTGCACCCCGACACGAAGACCCATGGCGGTGCCATCTACGAGTCCGAGCTGGTGCGTCAGCTCGACGAGGCTCTGCAGTCGATGCCGGACGTCGTCAGCATGTCAGTCGGATGCACCACCTATGAGAACCTGCCCCCGTTGGCCCTGGAAGTGCTGTACGAGAAGCGGTTGCGGCACATGAAGGGCACGGTCCTGGTGTGCGCCGCTGGCAACGACGGCGCAAGGCGCCCGTTCTGGCCGGCGGCGAGCCCCTGGACGATCTCGGTCGGAGCGCTGGACCGTGACGGCACCCGGGCCGGGTACTCGAACTTCGGCAGCTGGGTCGACGTCTACGCCGTGGGCAGCGACGTCGTCAACGCCTACCCCGACGGGACCTACCGCTACAGCGAACCGCCCGCGGTGACGAACGGCGAGCAGGCCGAGTTCACCAACGGGATGGCCATGTGGAGCGGCACGTCGTTCGCGACGCCCCTGTTCGCCGGGATGATCGCCGCGCGGATGTCGCGCAATGGCCAGAGCGCCCGACAGGCGGCGGACTCGCTGCTGCGCATCGCCCGCGCGCACGCTCAGCCCGGGATCGGGCCGGTCGCCGAGACCGACATGATCGGGGACGTCGACCCCCGGCACTGAGCGGGTGGAGCGGGGCGTGAGCGAACCGGGGTGGTGCCGCCCCCGGCACGGCACCACCCCGACTCACGACCTGGTGACCCGCATGATCAGGTCAGGTGCGCAGTGACAGCAGCTGCGTGCCGGTCACCTGGACGTCGACGAGCCGACGTTCGAGCCGGGCCCGGCAGCACCGGGTGACCAGCTCGGGCAGGGACTGCGCGTCGTCAGCCCGCAGCCGGCGCCAGCCCAGCCCGTCGAGGTGCACCCAGGCCCGCCCCCGGCCGGCTGACACCACGCGCTGGACGGTCGTCCGCACCTGCACCGCAGGCGTGGCGACCGGACCCTGCCAGCCACCCATCGACCACTGCGCCGTCGACGCGCCCATCTGCGCTCCTCGCTCCGCCGGTCCGACGCCGAGGACGGCGCCGTCACCAGGGGAGAGGTACCCCGAGCGGGGTCTGATACACGACCGGCGAAGAAGTATTCAGAGCGTGCGGGCCGAGAAGGTGTCGCAGGCCTGCAGGCTGCCCTTGGTGTAGCCGACGGTGAACCAGCGCTGGCGCTGCGCCGCCGACCCGTGGGTCCACGACTCGGGGTTCACGCCCCCCTGGGACTTCTGCTGGATCCGGTCGTCACCGACGGCAGACGCTGCCGACAGTGCGGACGCGATGTCCTTCTCGGTCAACGGCTTGAGGTAGGCCTGACCGTTCGCGTCCTTCGTCGAGGCCGCCCCGTTGGCCCACATGCCGGCCAGGCAGTCGGCCTGGAGCTCGACCCGCACGGCGCCGGACGTCGCGCCCTGCGGGTCGCGCTGGGCGTTCTCGAGCAGGCCGAGGATGTCCTGCACGTGGTGGCCGTACTCGTGCGCCACGACGTACTCCTGGGCCAGCGCGCCGTCGTCCGCGCCGAACCGGCTGGTCAGCTCGGCGAAGAACGAGGTGTCGATGTAGACCTTTCGGTCAGTCGGGCAGTAGAACGGCCCGACCGCGTTGGACGCGGTGCCGCAGGCCGATTCGGTCTGGCCTTCGTACTTGACCGTGTTGACCTTCACGTACGTCGCGCCGGCCCGAGGCAGTGCAGTCGCCCAGTAGTCCTGGACGCTGTTGACCGTGCCGACGAGGCGGCAGTCCACGTTGGTGTTGGCGTCTGCGCCGGTGCGGCACTCCTGGGACAGGGTGCTCGGGGTGTCGGGCGTTGTCGCCCCCGGGTCGGTGCCGGTGACCCCGCTGAGATCGACGCCGAAGAACAGACCGACCACGACGATGAGCAGGCCGCCGATGCCACCGCCGACCGCGAGCCCGCCGCGCCCCCGGCCCCCGCCGGACACCTGGCTGGTGTCGAGGCTGGCGTTGTCGTTGAAGCTCATCGGGTCCTCCGGGTGGCGCAGGCGCCGGCGCGCCCGATCTGTCCCGGTAGACTAACGGCGGATCTGGCTGAGCGCCCTGCCGACGCCGCCGCCCACCCCGCCACCGTCGGCACCCCTCGAGAGGCCCGTCCCCTGTGATCACCGCGACCGATGTCGAGCTGCGCGTGGGTGCCCGCGTCCTCATCGGCCACGCCACGTTCCGGGTCTCGGACGGCGACCGGGTGGGCCTGGTGGGCCGCAACGGCGCCGGCAAGACGACGCTGACCAAGGTGCTCGCGGGTGAGGGCACGCCCGCGGCCGGCACGATCACCCGCTCGGACGACGTGGGCTACCTGCCGCAGGACCCGCGCACCGGTGACCTCGACGTCCTGGCCCGAGACCGGATCCTGTCCGCGCGCGGGCTGGACGGCGTGATCCGCGACCTGCGCGAGACCGAGGGCGCCATGGCCAGCGCCGACCCGGACACCCAGGAGCGCGCGATGGAGCGCTACGGCCGGCTCGACACCGAGTTCCAGGCCCGTGGGGGGTACGCCGCCGAGAGCGAGGCGGCCAGCTTCGCCAGCAGCTTGGGCCTGCCCGACCGCGTGCTCGGCCAGCCGCTGCACACGCTGTCCGGCGGCCAGCGCCGCCGGGTCGAGCTGGCCCGGATCCTGTTCAGCGGCGCCAGCACGCTGCTGCTCGACGAGCCCACCAACCACCTGGACGCCGACTCGGTCGTCTGGTTGCGCGACTACCTCAAGGCGTTCAAGGGCGGGCTGATCATCATCAGCCACGACGTGACGCTGATCGAGACGGTCGTGAACCGGGTGTTCTACCTGGACGCCAACCGGGCCGAGCTCGACCAGTACAACGTCGGCTGGCGCGCCTACGTCCAGCAGCGCGAGACCGACGAGCGGCGCCGCCGGCGCGAGCGCGCCAACGCGGAGAAGAAGGCCGCGACGCTGTTCACCCAGGCCGACAAGATGCGGGCCAAGGCCAGCAAGGCCGTCGCCGCCCAGAACATGGCCAAGCGGGCCGAGAAGCTGCTCTCGGGTCTGGACGCCGTGCGGGCCACCGACAAGGTCGCCAAGCTGCGCTTCCCCGACCCCGCGCCCTGCGGTCGCACCCCGCTGACCGCCACCGGGCTGTCGCGCTCGTACGGCTCGCTCGAGGTGTTCACCGACGTCGACCTCGCCGTCGACCGCGGCACGCGCGTCGTGGTGCTCGGGCTCAACGGCGCCGGCAAGACCACCCTGCTGCGGATGCTCGCCGGGGTGGACGCCCCCGACACCGGCGAGGTGCACCCCGGCCACGGCCTGCGCCTCGGCTACTACGCCCAGGAGCACGACACGCTCGACACCTCGCGCACCGTGCTCGAAAACATGCGTTCGGCCGCGCCCGACCTGGACGACACCGAGGTGCGCAAGGTGCTCGGCTCGTTCCTGTTCACCGGTGACGACGCCGGCAAGCCGGTGGGCGTGCTGTCCGGCGGCGAGAAGACCCGGCTGGCGCTGGCCACGCTCGTGGTGTCGGCGGCCAACGTCCTGCTGCTCGACGAACCCACCAACAACCTCGACCCGGCCAGCCGCGACGAGGTGCTGGGCGCCCTGCGCACTTACCGCGGCGCCGTCGTCCTGGTGACCCACGACGAGGGCGCCGTCGAGGCCCTGGAGCCCGACAAGGTGCTGCTGCTGCCCGACGGTGACGAGGACCTGTGGAGCGTCGACTACCGCGACCTGGTCTCGCTCGCCTGAGCACGATTGCGCGGCGCCGTTCGGGGTATGGACCGTCCATGACCCCCACCACCACCGCCAAGAAGGGCGCCCGCATCGTGGGCGCCGACCGAGAGCACCTCGCATCGGTCGTCAAGCGCCGCTACGACGGCGGCGACAGCATCCGCGACATCGCCGCGGCCACCGGCCGCTCGTACGGCTTCGTGCACCGCGTCCTGGTCGAGTGCGGCGCCCCGCTGCGCTCGCGCGGGGGAGCGGTCCGCCGCACGTCGAGCTGACCGCCTGACCGGACGCCGCGGCCGTACCCTGAGCCGGTGCCCTTCGACCCGCAGGTCCTGACCGCCGGCTGCGTGCGGATCGAGCAGCACGGCGTCGTTCTGGTCGTCACCCTCGACCGCCCGGCCGCGCGCAACGCCCAGACCCCCGCGACCTGGCGAGCACTGGCTGCCGTCGGCGCGTCGCTGACATCGCGGACCCGGGTGGTCGTGCTGCGCGGAACGGGGGAGTCGTTCAGCGCCGGGCTCGACCGGGCGATGTTCGGCCCGGACGGGGTGGCGGGCGAGCCGTCGTTCACCGAGATGGCGGGGTGGCCGGACGAACGGCTCGACGAGGCCATCGCCGGGTTCCAGCGGGCGTTCACCTGGTGGTCGCGGCCCGACGTCCTCACCGTCGCCGCGGTGCAGGGACACGCGATCGGCGCCGGTTTCCAGCTGGCCCTGGCGTGCGACCTGCGGGTGCTCGCTGACGACGCCCAGCTGTCGATGCGCGAGACCTCGCTCGGGCTCGTCCCTGACCTCGGCGGCACCGGGCACCTGGTGCGGGCGGTCGGGTACTCCCGGGCTCTGGAGATCTGCGTGACCGGGCGCGCTGTGGGCGCCGACGAGGCCCTGCGGCTCGGTCTCGCGCACGCCGTCGTCCCGCGAGAGGGGCTCACTCAGGCCGTGGACGACCTCGTCGCGACGCTGCTCGTCGCCGACCCGGACGCCGTCCGCGAGACGACGGCCCTGGTGCTGGGGGCGATGGACCGGACGCCGCCCCAGCAGCTGGCGGCCGAGCGCGCCGCCCAGGCACGCCGGCTGCGCGTGCTGGCCGGGGAAGCAGCGCCCCCCACGCCGCGTTGAGAGGGAGCCGGGCCCGGACGGGTGCGGCGGCGAGAGGGTGTGGTGGCGGGTGTCGATGGGTGGTGGCCGGATGAGTCCGGCGGCGGGGGCGATGGTGCGGTCGATGCACCGCGACCCCTCGGTGGCGCAGCACAAGCTGACCCGGGGGACGGCGCGGCGCATCGTGACGTTCGCGCAGCCGTTCCGGCGACAGATCGGGCTGTTCCTGGTCACCGTGGTCATCGACTCGCTGCTCGTCGTCGCGACCCCGCTGCTCGTCAAGCGGATCATCGACGTCGGGCTGCCCAACCGCGACCGCGGGGTCGTCGTGACCGCCGCGCTGATCATGGCCGGGCTGGCCGTCTTCGATGCGCTGCTCGGGCTGATCCAGCGCTTTCTGTCATCGCGCATCGGCGAGGGCCTGATCTACCTGCTGCGCACCAAGGTGTTCTCGCACGTGCAGCGCATGCCCATCGCGTTCTTCACCCGCACCCAGACCGGCGCGCTGGTCAGCCGCCTCAACAGCGACGTCATCGGCGCGCAGCAGGCGTTCACCTCGACCCTGTCGTCGGTGGTCTCCAACGTGGTCAGCCTGGCCGTGGTGCTGACGACGATGCTGATCCTGTCGTGGCAGATCACCGTCGTGGCGCTGGTGATGCTGCCGCTGTTCGTCCTGCCGGCCCGCCTGCTCGGCCGGCGCCTGGCCGTCATCAGCCGCGAGGCGATGACGCTGAACGCCGAGATGGGCCAGACGATGACCGAGCGGTTCAACGTCTCGGGCGCCCTGCTGGTCAAGATCTTCGGCCGGCTGCCGGACGAGTCGGCGCAGTTCAGCAGCAAGGCGTCCCGGGTGCGCGACATCGGCATCACCTCGGCGATGTACGGGCGGCTGCTGTTCACCGCGCTCGCCCTGGTCGCCTCGCTGGCCACCGCACTGGTCTATGGCGCGGGTGGCTGGTTGGTGATCGCCGGCTCGCTGCCGCTGGGCACGCTGGTGGCGCTGGCCGCGCTGCTCGGCCGCCTCTACGGCCCGCTCACCGCGCTGTCCAACGTGCAGGTCGACGTGATGACCGCCCTGGTCAGCTTCGAGCGGGTGTTCGAGGTGCTCGACCTGCAGCCGCTGGTGGACGACAAGCCCGACGCGCTGGTGCTGCCCGCGGGGGCGGCCGGGGTCCAGCTCGAGCACGTCGGCTTCCGCTACCCCAGCGCGGCCGAGGTGTCGCTGGCCTCCCTCGAGTCGGTCGCCAAGCTCGACCTGTCCGAGCCCCAGCAGGTGCTGCGCGACATCAGCTTCGACGTCCAGCCGGGCCAGATGGTGGCCCTGGTCGGCCCGTCCGGCGCCGGCAAGACGACGATCACCAGCCTGGTGTCGCGGCTGTACGACGTGCAGTCCGGGTCGGTGCGGGTGGGCGGCCACGACGTCCGCGACGTCACCCTCGAGTCGCTGCAGCGGGTGGTCGGCGTCGTGACCCAGGACGCGCACATGTTCCACGACACGATCCGCGGCAACCTGCTGTACGCGCGCCCGACGGCCACCGAGGCCGAGCTCGTCAAGGCCTGCCGCGACGCGCACATCTGGGACCTGGTGAGCTCGCTGTCCGACGGCCTCGACACCGTCGTCGGCGACCGCGGCTACCGCCTGTCCGGCGGCGAGAAGCAGCGCCTCGCGATCGCCCGGCTGCTGCTCAAGGCGCCGGCGGTCGTCGTCCTGGACGAGGCCACCGCCCACCTGGACTCCGAGAGCGAGGTGGCTGTGCAGCGGGCCCTCGCGACCGCGCTGGCCGGGCGCACCTCGATCGTCATCGCGCACCGGCTCTCGACCGTGCGCGACGCCGACCAGATCCTGGTCATCGACGACGGTCGGGTGGTCGAGCGCGGCCACCACGACGAGCTGCTTGCCGCGCAGGGCTTGTACGCCGACCTGTACCGCACCCAGTTCGCCAGCCAGGACGACCCGGGCGTGGCCATCGCCTGACGGCCTACAGCGCCCGGGTCGCGCCGCCGTCGACCGGGATGACCGTGCCGGTGAGGTACGAGGCGGCAGGTGACAGCACGAAGGCGGCCACCCGCCCGAACTCCTCGGGCTGGCCGTAGCGGCGCAGCGGGATATGCGCCTCGTGCAGGGCGCGGGCGTCAGCGACCCCGCTGGCTTCGTCCAGCTCGCGCACCCGTCCGGTGTCGATCCGCCCGGGCAGCAACGCGTTCACCCGGACCCCCTGGCTGCCGGACTCGTCGGCGATGGTCTTGGCGAGCATCGCCAGGCCGGGTCGCAGACCGTTCGACGTCGCGAGCCCGGCGACGGGGGAGCGCACCGAGGTCGAGAGCACGAACAGGATCGACGAGCCCTCGATCGTCGTGGCGTCGACCACGGCGCGCGCCAGGCGCAGCGGCCCGAGGAACACCGAGTCGAAGGCGCTGCGCCACTGCGCATCGGTGACGTCGCCGGTGCCACCCGCAGGTGGGCCGCCGACGCTGATGACGGTGCCGTCGAGCCGTCCGTAACGGCCGATCGCCGCGCCGCACAGCCGCGAGGGGAGGCTGTCGTCAGCCAGGTCGCCCGGCACCAGGATGACGCGTTCGGTGTCGCCGATCTGCTCGGCCATCGCGCGCAGACCGGTCTCGTCGCGGCTGCACAGCACCAGTCGGGCGCCCTCGGCGGCCAGGGTCAGCGCGGTCGCGGCCCCCAGACCCTTCGAGGCGCCCGTGACGATGTAGACGCGGTCGTCGAGTCCGAGGTCCATGCGGGCCAGTGTGGCATCGCGGGGCCCTTCCTCGGCGCTACTCCCCGTCGGCGTCCCAGATGCGCGGGCGGCGAGCTCGGGCCGGCTGCGGCTGGCGGGATCCCCCGGCGGCCGCGTCCTCGGCGAGCGCCGCCCGGCGGCGTCGTCCCACCCAGACCGGGAACCCCAGGCCCAGCAGCGCGAACAGCACCCACTGCACGGCGTACGAGGCGTTGATGCCCTCGCCGCCGTCGACCACCGGGCGGTCCAGGGCCAGCGGAGTCGTTGCGGCGGAGGGGGTTTCGCTCACCAGGACGGCGTACGCCGGCGCCACGCGCAGCCCGCTGAGGGCGCCGATCCGCGCGACCGCGACGCTGGACACCTGTCCCCGGGGCAGGTCGCCGCTGCGCTCGGGCTCGGTGGCCTTGAGCCGCGCGACCACCTCGACCCGTCCCGGCGCGGGTGCGGGGACGGCGTCCGGAGCCTGTCCCGGTGTGCTGCCGATCGAGCCGTTCGGCAGCCAGCCGCGGTCGACGAGCAGCGCGCTGCCGTCGTCCAGCACGAGCGGCACGACCACCTCGTAGCCGTACACCGCGTCGGCCCCACCCCCGGTGCGGGGCCGGTTGCGGACCAGAAGCGTCCACGCCGTGTCATAGGTGCCGCTGACCCGCACCTGACGCCACTGGTCGCCGGGGTCGAAGGTCGTGGCCCCCGGGGGCAGCAGCCGGGCGAGCTCGACCGGCGGGGCGTCGTAGTTGCGGGCCACCAGCGCGGCGCGGCCGTGCTTGTCCTGGTAGCGGTGCAGCTGCCATCGGCCGAGCAGGACGCAGGCGCCGGCGAACGTGATCGCGAGCAGCCACAAGCCGATCGTCTCGCGATGGCGTCGCAGCAGCCCCAGCACCTCGTCGACGGTAGTCGACGCTGCCAGCGCCACCGAGTCCGACCGGTGCGCCGCGCCCTGCCGTGCACGGGACCGTAGGATGGCGAAGTGACTCCCACCGCGACGACAGCCCTCACCTCAGGCGCCCTCGTCGACGCGTTCGGCCGGGTCGCCACCGACCTGCGTGTCTCACTGACCGACCGCTGCAACCTGAGGTGCACCTACTGCATGCCGGCCGAGGGCCTGGCCTGGCTGCCCAAGCCCGAGCTGCTCACCGACGACGAGCTGGTGCGGCTGGTGGGCATCGGCGTGCACCTGGGGGTCACCGACGTGCGGCTGACCGGCGGCGAGCCGCTGCTGCGCCGCGGGATCACCGACCTGGTGTCGCGGTTCGCCGCCCTGTCGCCGCGGCCGCGCCTCGCGCTCACCACCAACGGGCTGGGCCTGGACAAGCTCGCAGCGCCGCTGGCCGCCGCCGGGCTCGACCGGGTCAACGTCAGCCTCGACACCGTCGACCGCGACGCGTTCACCGCGCTGACCCGCCGCGACCGGTTGGACGACGTCGTCGCCGGCCTGGCCGCGGCGGCCGCGGCGGGGCTGAACCCGGTCAAGGTCAACGCCGTCGCGATGCGCGAGGTGAACCTGCAGACCGCCCCCGACCTGCTCGCCTGGTGCCTCGAGCGGGGCTACGAGCTGCGCTTCATCGAGCAGATGCCGCTGGACGCCCAGCACCAGTGGGACCGCGACGCGATGGTGACGCAGAGCGAGCTGCTCGAGCGGCTGTCCGACCGCTTCTCGCTCACTCCGACCAGCGAGCGCGACCGAGGCAGCGCGCCGGCCGAGACCTGGCTGGTCGACGGCGGACCCGCGGTGGTCGGCGTGATCGCCAGCGTCAGCCAGCCGTTCTGCGGGGCGTGCGACCGGGTGCGGCTGACCGCCGACGGCCAGCTGCGGTCGTGCCTGTTCGCCCGCACCGAGGACGACCTTCGCACCCCGCTTCGCGCCGGCGCCAGCGACGAGGACATCGCGGCCCAGATGGTGCGGCTGATGGGTGCCAAGAAGGCCGGTCACGGCATCGACGACCCCAGCTTCCTGCAGCCGGCCCGGCCGATGTCGGCCATCGGCGGCTGAGCGCGTCCTACAGGCTCGCGGTGTCCACCGTGTCGCGCAGGAACCCGCGCACCGACAGGAACTCGCCGAGGGTCGTGCGGTGCTCGTCGCACGCCAGCCACGTCTTGCGCCGGTCCGGCGTGTGCAGGGTCGGGTTGTTCCACAGCAGACCCCAGGACGCCTTCCGCCGGCACCCCTTGGCGCTGCAGATCAACTCGGCTCTGGTCTGGCTCGGCTGCTCCACGACACCAGTGTGCGGGTCAGGGGGCGATGCGGTGCGCGCGGTCGCCCTCGAGCGCCTGGGGCGCCGGGGCGTACGTCTCCGGCGCCGGGGGGGCGAGGGAGCGGCCACCGTTGGCGATGACCACGGCGACGTAGGGCAGGAAGACGGCGAACGCGACGAACACCCAGCGCAGCCACCCGTCGAAGACCACGGCCAGCACGAAGCAGACCGTTCGCAGCGACATGGACAGCAGGTAGCGCTTCATGCGCAGACCGAGGTCGTCGTGCAGAGAGGACCGGGTGGCGCTGATCGAGTAGACCTCGGGTTCGTGCGGCTTGGCTGGCACCCTCCAACGGTAGACCCGGGCGACACGGGTGCCGACCCCGTGGCGCGATCGCCTTCAGGAGGCCTGGCTCACGCTCGAGCAGTTGAAGCCACGCACCCGCAGCGGGGGCATCGCGGTGCGCGAGAAGTAGTCGCCCATCTCGCGGCCCAGGGCCGGAACGCTCGCCCCGGCGGCCTCGACCCGACCCAGCAGGTCGACGGGGCTCTCGTTGAAGCGGAAGTTCGTCACCGCACCGGTGACCTCACCGCCCTCGACGAGGTAGACGCCGTCGCGGGTCAGGCCGGTGAGCAGCAGGGTGTGCGGGTCGACCTCGCGGACGTACCAGACGCAGGTCAGCAGCAGCCCCCGGTCGAGGTCGCCGACCAGGTCCAGGGTGCTGCCGGCCGAGCCGGGGCAGGTCAGCTCGAGGTTGTCGACGAACGGGTGGAACGGCAGGCCCGCGAGGCTCGCCGAGTGCCGGGTGCCCGGCAGCGCGCTCAGCGTCCCCGCGTCGATCCACGTGCTCGCACCGATCGGCAGGCCGTTGTCGAACACCGAGCCGAGCAGGCCGCTGGACGTGGCGAGCACGGTGGCCGCGCAGGTCAGGTCGGGGTGGTCGGGGTCGCTGCGCAGGGTCAGCGGCACCTCGGTGAGCCGGTCGCCCACCCTGGTGCCGCCGCCGGAGTGACCGAACACCGAACGCCCCTCGTGCGCGGTGCGGGCGTCGGCTGACTCGTAGGCGTAGACCATCAGGTCGGCGACCGCGCTCGGCGGCAACACCGTGTCGTAGCGGCCCGCGCCGAGCTCGACCCGACGGGCCTGCCAGCCCAGCCGCTCGGTGACCTCGGCCGACAGCGCCGCGACGTCGACGGCGTCCAGCGACCGGGCGCTCGTGCCCGCCCAGGCCGAGCGCGTGCGCCCGGCGCTCTTGCCGTTCAGCTGCACCAACGCCGTCGGCTGCACGTGCCGCAGCCGGATGCCGGTGCTGGTGGCGAGGTAGGTACTGCGCGACACCTGCTCCGCGTACCCGAAGTGCTCGTGCCCGACCGAGCGCGCGGCGTCGAACACCCGGGCCAGCTCGCCGGCCAGGTGCCCGAGGTCGGACGGCGTCACCGCGGCGGGCGGCTCACCGAAGGAGTCGTGGGCCGAGCCGCCGGCCAGGGGGGCCGCGTCCTGCGACGGGGAAGCCAGCCGGGCTGCCGACTCGGCGTCGGCGACCAGCCCCGCGACGTCGTCCGGCCGCACCCCGGCGCGGCTGACCACGCCCGCGCGGGTGCCGTCGTGGACGGCGACGACCGTGACGTCGTACGCGCTGGTGAGGCCGTTGGTGGTCAGGGTGTTGGCGGCCCAGCGCAGGTTGGCGGTGCTGGTGACGTCGACGAGGACGACGCACGGGCCGGTCGCGGCGGCCAGGGCGCGGTCCGCGAGCTCAGCCGGTGCGACGTTCACGAGGTGCCCTCGGCGGTGGTGTTGAGCACGCGCACGCCGGTGAACAGGGCGCTGGGGCAGCCGTGGCTGACGGCGGCCACCTGGCCCGGCTGGCCCTTGCCGCAGTTGAACGCGCCGCCGAGCACCCAGGTCGACGGCCCGCCGACGCGCGTCATCGAGCCCCAGAAATCGGTGGTCGTCGCCTGGTAGGCGAGGTCCTTCACCATGCCGGCGAGCCGCCCGTCGACGATCGAGTAGAACCGCTGGCCGGTGAACTGGAAGTTGTAGCGCTGCATGTCGATCGACCACGACTTGTCGCCCACGACGTAGACGCCCCGCTCGACGCCGGCGATCAGGTCGGCCGTGGTCGGCCCGTCGGGAGCTGGCTGCAGGCTGACGTTCGCCATCCGCTGGATGGGCACGTGCGACGAGGAGTCGGCGAACGCGCAGCCGTTGGAGCGCTCGAGACCGGTCAGCCGGGCGATGCGACGGTCGAGCTGGTACCCGACGAGCCTGCCGTCGCGCACGATGTCGAACGACTGCGTGGCGACGCCCTCGTCGTCCCACCCGGTGGTGGCCAGGCCGTGCTCGACGATGCGGTCGCCGGTGACGTTCATCGCCTCGCTGCCGTAGCGCAGGGTGCCGAGCTGGTCGTGCGTGGCGAACGAGGTGCCGGCGTACGCGGCCTCGTAGCCCAGGGCGCGGTCGAGCTCGGTGGCGTGCCCGATCGACTCGTGGATCGTCAGCCACAGGTTGCTCGGGTCGATCACCAGGTCGTACCGGCCGGGCTCGACGGAAGGCGCCTTCAGCTTCTCGACGACGAGCGCCGGCAGCTGCGCGAGCTCGCCGTCCCAGTCCCAGACCCCTTGTGCCGCAGTGCCTGCGAGGTACTCCCAGCCCCGACCGACGGGCGGCGCGAGGCTGCGCATCGTCTCGATGCCCTCGCTGCTGCTGACCACGACGGTCACCGCCGGCTGCACCCGGACGCGTTGCTGGACCGTGAACGTGCCGCCCAGGTCGGCGTACAGCTTCTGCTCCTTGACCGCGTCGACCTCGGCGTCGACGTGGTCGACACCGTCCGCGAGCAGCCGCCGCGACCAGTCCTCGAGCAGCCCCTGCTGGTCGGCGACCGGCACGTCGAACGGGTCGATCGCGTACGACGAGACCCAGTGGCCGCTGTGCGCCGGCTCGGGGGCGAGCTCGACCCGCTCGGTCGACAGCGGCTGCGAGACCCGCGCCATCGCCACCGCCTGCTCGGCCGCGGCGACGGCGGACGCCGTGGTCAGGTCGGACGACGCGCAGAACCCCCAGGTGCCGTCCAGCACGACCCGCACGGCGAGCCCGGCGTCGGTGCCGTCACCGGCACCCGACAGCTGCCCGTCGCGCAGGCGCAGGTCGCTGCGCCGGACCCGCTCGACCCGCAGGTCGGCGTGCTCGGCGCCGAGGTCACGTGCTCGTTGCAGGGCGGCGTCCGCGAGCGCCTGCAGCGGCAGCGAGGTGAAGTCCGGGTTGACCTCGCGCGTCATCCGGCGGCCCGGACGTCGAGCACCAGCTTGCCCGTGGTGCCGCGCGAGCGCAGGGCCCGGTGCGCGTCGGCAGCCGACTCCAGCGGGTAGTGACCGCCGTCGACACCGCGCAGCGCACCGCTGCCGGCCAGCGCGAGCAGGTCGTCCATCGCCGGCCGCAGGCCCCCGGGACGACGCAGGGTGTGCACCAGCCAGAACCCGATAACGGCGCGCGAGGTGGCCATCAGCGCGCCCGGGTCAACCGGTGCGGGTGGGGTGCGCGACGCCATACCGAACAGGCACAGGCGCCCGAACGGCGCGAGCGCCGCGAGTGAGCCGTCGGTGACCACGCCCCCGGTCATCTCCAGGACGACGTCGACCTGACGGCCCTCGTTGGCGTCGACGAGCAGGTCGCGCACCTCGTCCGACGTCGTCGCTGTCGACACGTCGACCGCCGCGTGCGCGCCCAACGACAGCGCGAGGTCGCGCTTGGCGGGGGAGGACGCCGTAGCGATCACCCGGCCGGCACCCCAGTGACGGGCCAGCTGCACGGCCAGGGTGCCCACCCCGCCGGCGGCGGCGTGCACGACCACGCTCTCTCCCGGTGCCAGGTGGGCGCAGGTGCGCAGCAGGTGCCAGGCGGTGGTGCCTTGCAGCACGAGGGCGAGCGCGGTGGCGTCGTCCACGTCGTCAGGCAGGTCGAAGACGACGCTGGGGTGCGCGAGGGCCTTCTCGGCGTACCCGCCGCCCCCGGCGAGCAGCGCGACGACGCGTCGGCCGTCCGGCGTGCGCCCGACGACCTCGGCGCCCGGGATCAGCGGCAGCTGCTGCGCGGCGAGGTAGGAGTTCTCGGCCTGGTGGGTGTCGGCGTAGTTCAGTCCCGCCGAGTCGACGTCGATCGCCACCAGGTCGCCCGTCGCGACCGGGTCAGGCACCTGCGCCAGCCGCAGCACCTCGGGCCCGCCGAACTCGGTGATCTGGATCGCTCGCATCGCTCGACCGTAGCGTCCGCGCGCCTGCGCTGGGATGAGGGTCGTGAACCGATGCCGCCCGGTCCGTGATGAGGGGCCTTCCCCGGAGCTGACGGGTCGTCCGGTCCCCGTTCGCGGGGGTGCCGCCGCCTGAGCCAACGCGATCAGGTTCAGGTCGGGTCATCACCAGCTGACCGAGGCCGCTTATGGCGTGGGTGCAGCCGGACCGGGGTGATCGCCCCACCTTCGCTGCACCCACGCATTCACCCACGGGCCGGTGCTCGGGCGCATTCCGACGGCCCCTGGGCGGCGTCGCTGACGGTAGTCGGAAGTTGCTGAAAGTTCTCGGAAGTCGTTGTGGGAGAACGGGTCTGAGGACCCTGGACTGTCGGTGGTGACCTCTAGCGTGTGGGACATGGACAGCACCTGGGCACTGAGCGAGGCGCTCGTCGTCGTGCGCGACGCGGTGACCATGCTCCAGGCCGAGGACCTGCGCGAGGTCGACTCCGGTTCGCTGCTCACCGATGTGGCGAACCTGCGACGCCTGGCGGATCAGGTCGAGGGTGAGTGGTTGCGGCGGGTGGGTGAGGTCCACGCCCGCGGCGCCGCCGACGTGGTGGGTGCGGGGTCGACGAAGGCGTTTCTGCGTGGAACGTGCCTGGTGTCGCCGGCTGAGGCGTCCAGGGCTGTGGCCACCGCCAGCGCCATTCGTGCCACGTGTACCGCAACGGCTGAGGCGGTCGCGGCTGGGGCGATCGGGATCGGGCAGGCGCAGGTGATCGCCAAGGTGATCGCCGACCTGCCCTCGGCGTTGCCGGAGGACGTGCGGATCGCGGGTGAGGCCACCCTGGTCGAGCACGCGCGGATGCTGGACCCGGCGCAGCTGGCCCGGGCTGGGCGGTACTTCGCGTCCCGCGTGGACCCCCACGGGGTCGCCCGGGACGAGGCGGAGCAGCGTGAGCGGTCGGGGATCACGTTCGCGTCGACCCTGTACGGCGCGGGTATCGCCAGGGGTGACCTGGACCCCGAGTCGCTGGCGGTGATCTGCGCGGCGCTCGAACCTCTGTCCGTCCCGCGGTCACCGACCGTCGACGGGCTCATCGACGGGCGCACCGCGGCCCGGCGGCGCCTGGATGCCCTGGTGGAAGTGAGCCGCCACTACCTGGACTGCCAACAACCCACCGACGTCCGCCGACCGGGCGCGCATCTCACCGTGGTCACGGGCGCCGCGACCCTGGCCGGGGAGCCCGGCGGGTCGTCGCTGGACTGGGGCGGCGTCGTCTCCGGGGAGACCACCCGCAGATTGGCGTGCGACGCCACGATCACCCCG
>JBBQGB010000009.1:0-67285 GCA_038322575.1 Actinomycetales bacterium | reverse complement strand
GTCGCGGGCCTGCAGGTAGCGCTCGTCGCCGCTCATCATCAGCTCGCGCGAGCGCACCCGCTCGGCGCGGGCGGCGTCCTTGGTGGCCTTGCTGGCGCCGCGGCCGGGGGCGGCGCGGCCGGTGGGCACCAGCGGCTGCCGACGGGCGGCCTGGGACTCGCGGCGGCGCGGCGTGGCCTTGCCCTTGCCGTCCCCGACGGGGACGGTGTCGACCGGGGCCTGGTCCTGCTTCTTGCGGAGTCCGAACACGACGCCAGACTACCTGCGCTCGGCGGTGTCCTCGATGGCCTGCGCCACGCGGTCGCCGTACCGCTCGCGGACGTCGTCGCGCAGCCCCTGGTCGCTGCGCGGCACGGGCTCGAGGAACACCTCGGCCACGTCGCTGAAGCGCTCGCGCAGGTCGCGGTTCATGGCCAGGGCCGCGCGCTCGAGTCCGGCGCCGTCCAGGTCGTCGACGAAGTCGACGCGCGCGCACACCAGCAGCCGGCCGGTGCCGATCCGCTGGGTCATCAGGTCGACGAGGGCGTCGACCTCGGGCCGGTCCGCGATCCACAGGCCGATGGCCTTCATCAGCCGGGGGTCGGCCTGGCTGCCGATCAGCAGTCCCTTGTTGGTGCGGGCGAGCAGGTAGGCCACCGAGGCGAGCAGCGCGGCGATGAGCAGCGTCGCGACGGCGTCGCCGACGGACGAGCCGGTGACCTCGTGGACGTAGACCCCGGCGGCCGCCAGCACCAGGCCGACCAGCGCGGCGGAGTCCTCGAAGAAGACGGTCTTGACGGTCGGGTCGTCGGTCGAACCCAGGTAGGCCCCGAACGACTGCCGGTGGGTCGCAGCCTCGCCCCTCACCTGGCGCATCGCCTTGACCCAGCTCACGCTCTCGAGCACGAACGAGATGCCCAGCACGATGTACGACAGGTTCGCGGACGTCGACTCCTGGCTGGGTGACATCAGCGTCCGGATGCCCTCGACGGCCGCGAACACCGCGCCGGAGACGAAGATCGAGACCGCCGCGACGAACGACCAGAAGAACCGCTCGGGACCGTAGCCGAACGGGTGGTCGCGGTCGGCCGGCTTCTCGCTGCGGCGCAGGGCGAGCAGCAGCAGCAGCTCGTTCGCCGTGTCGACGACGCTGTGCGCGGTCTCGGCGGCCATCGCAGCCGACCCCGAGATGACGGCGGCGAAACCCTTCGCGACGGCGATGCCGGCGTTGGAGGCCAGCGCGACCAGCACCGTCCCGGTGCTCTCGCCCTTCTCGCCGTCAGCCACGGGCCGTGACGATACGCGGCGACGGACCCGTCGGCCCGTCGGCGCAGCGTCGGTAGGGTGCGCGGAATGACCGCCGAGCCGCTCGACCCCGTCCGACTGCGCGAGCTCAAGGACGCCGTCGCACAGGGCATGCCGCGGGTTCGCGCCGACCTCGAGGCGCTGGTGCGGATCCCCAGCGTCTCGGCCCCGGCGTTCGACCAGGCGCACGTCGAGGCCAGCGCGCTCGCGGTCGCCGACCTGCTGCGCGAGGCGGGCCTGCACGACGTCCAGCTGCTGCGCGAGCGCGGGGCGCCCGCCGTCGTGGGGCACCTGCCCGGACCGGACGGCGCCCCGACCGTGCTGCTGTACGCGCACCACGACGTGCAGCCGCCGGGCGAGGACGCCGACTGGACCAGTCCGCCGTTCGAGCCGGTTGAGCGCGCCGGCCGGCTGTACGGCCGCGGCGCCGCCGACGACAAGGCCGGCGTGATGGCCCACCTTTCGGCGATCCGGGCCCACGGCGGGCGTCCGCCGGTGGGGGTGACCGTCTTCGTCGAGGGCGAGGAGGAGTCGGGGTCCCCCTCGCTGGGCCGGATCCTGCGCCGGCACCGCGACAGGCTCAGCGCCGACGTCCTGGTGCTGGCCGACTCCAGCAACTGGAAGATCGGCGTCCCCTCGCTGACCACGTCGCTGCGCGGGTTGGTCGAGGCGAACGTCGAGGTGCGCACCCTCGACCACGCCGTCCACAGCGGCATGTACGGCGGCGCCGTCATGGACGCACTCACCGCGCTGACCCGCCTGCTCGGCTGCCTGCACGACGACGCCGGCGACGTCGCCGTCCCCGGGCTGCACGCCACCGAGGCGGCCGACCTCGACCTGACCGACGCCGAGCTGCGCGCCGACGCGGGCGTGCTTGACGGCGTCCAGCTGGTCGGCACCGGCCCCTTGACCTCACGGCTGTGGACCCGACCCGCGCTGACGGTCGTGGGCATCGACGCCCCGAGCACCGAGCGGGCGTCGAACACGCTGCAGCCCCGGGCGACGGCCAAGCTGTCGATGCGGGTCGCCCCGGGGCAGGACCCGCAGCAGGCCTACGAGGCGCTCGCGGCGCACCTGCACGCGAACGCCCCGTGGGGCGCCCAGGTGACGGTGACCCTGCGCGAGACCGGGGCCGCCTTCGCCGCGAACGCCAGCGGGCCGGCGTACGACGCCGCGCGCGCCTCGTTCGCCGACGCGTGGGGGGTCGAGCCGGTGGACATGGGCATCGGCGGGTCGATCCCGTTCATCGCCGAGTTCGCCGCGATCTTCCCGGACGCCGCGATCCTGGTCACCGGCGTCGAGGACCCCGACACCCGCGCCCACGGCGCCGACGAGAGCCTGCACCTGGGCGAGTTCGAACGCGTCTGCCTCGCCGAGGCCGTCCTGCTCGAGCGCCTCGCCCGCTGACGCCCCTGGCGCCAGGTCCCTCGCTGAGCTCGAGGTGCCCTCGTTCTGCAGAGCGAGGGAAGCTCGAGCTCACCGCGGGATCTCGCGATCGGCCCGCGGGTCAGTCCCGGTTGGTGCGGCCGGGCAGGGCGAGCATCTGGTCGAGGGCGACGCGCGCCCAGTGGGCGACGTCGGGTTCGACCTGGATCCGGTTGACGACCCGGCCCGCGACGAGTGACTCGAGCGACCACACCAGGTGCGGCAGGTCGATGCGGTTCATCGTCGAGCAGAAGCACACCGTCTTGTCGAGGAACACGACCTGCTTGTCGGAGTGCTCGCGAGCCAGCCGGCGCACCAGGTTCAGCTCGGTGCCCAGGGCCCACGCCGACCCGGCCGGTGCCGCCTCGAGGGTCTGGATGATCTTCTCGGTCGAGCCCACGTGGTCCGCGGCCGTGACGACCTCGTGCCGGCACTCGGGGTGCACCAGCACCTGGACGCCGGGAACCCGGGCGCGCACGTCGTCCACCGACTGCAGGCTGAACCGCCCGTGCACGCTGCAGTGCCCGCGCCACAGGATGACCCGCGCGTCCTGCAGCTGCTGGCGGGTCAGGCCGCCGCCGGGCTTGTGCGGGTCGAACAGCACGCAGTCCTCGAGCGTCAGCCCCAGCTCGAGCACCGCGGTGTTGCGGCCCAGATGCTGGTCGGGCAGGAACAGGATCTTGCCGCGACCCGGCGGGCGCCGCTCCAGGGCCCACGTCATCGCCGTCCGCGCGTTGGACGAGGTGCAGATCGTGCCGCCGTGGCGCCCGGTGAACGCCTTGATCGCCGCGGTCGAGTTCATGTACGACACGGGGACGACGTCGTCGGCGACGCCCGCGTCGACCAGGTCGTCCCAGCACTCCTCGACCTGGCCGATCGCGGCCATGTCGGCCATCGAGCACCCGGCGGCCAGGTCGGGCAGCACGACCTGCTGGTGCGGGGCGGTGAGGATGTCGGCGCTCTCGGCCATGAAGTGCACGCCGCAGAACACGACGTACGGCGAGTCCGGGCGGGCCGCGGCCTGCTGGGCCAGCTTGAAGCTGTCGCCCGTCACGTCGGCGAACTCGATGACCTCGTCGCGCTGGTAGTGGTGACCGAGCACGAAGACCTGGTCGCCCAGGGCCGTCTTGGCGGCGCGGGCGCGCTCGACCAGGTCGGGGTCGGAGGGCAGCGGCAGGTCGCCCGGACACTCGACGCCGCGCTCGCTGGCCAGGTCGCGACCCCGGCCGAGCAGCAGCAGGGCGGCCGGGCTGGGGGCGGGCTCGGGCATGGTGTGCACACTCATTCGACCAGCCTCGCACGCCGGTGCCCGACCCGGCTCGCCGCGACCGGCTGCGAGGATGGCGCCGTGCGCGTGCTGATCGCCCCCGACGCCTTCGGCGCCCTGACCGCGACCCAGGCGGCGGCTGCGATGGCCAACGGCTGGACCGACCAGGTGCCCGGTGACGAGGTGACGGCGCTGCCCCTGTCGGACGGCGGCGCAGGCTTCGTCGACGTCATCGCCGCGGCGTGCGGGGGCGACCTGGTGCCGGTCACGGTGCGCGGCCCGGTCGGGGCCGACGTCCCGGCCGCGTTCCTGCTGCTCGGGCCGACGGCGTACGTCGAGGCCGCCCAGGTGCTCGGCGTGCACCTGGACCCCCACCGCGACCCGACCCGGACGTCGAGCGCCGGGCTGGCGGCGCTGCTGCAGGCGGCCGTCGACGCCGGCGCCACCCGCGTCGTCGTCGGGTGCGGGCCCGCGGCCGCGCACGACGGGGGAGCGGGGCTGCTCGCTGCGCTCGGTGCCGGCGACCCGACCGTGCTCGGTCGCGGTGGTCTGGCCCTCGCCGACCTACCGGACGACGCGCTGGCCGGGCTGGCCGACGTCCGCCGGCGGTGGGCGGGCGTCGAGCTGATGGCGGCCACCGACGACGACCTGCCGCTGCTGGGGTTCCACGGCGCCAGCGCGACCCACGCGCAGGCCCGCGGTGCGTCGGCCGAGCAGGCCCAGGGGCTGGAGTCCGCGCTCGGGCGGTACGCCGACGTCGCCCAGCGATCGCTGGTGGCCGGGCGGCCGCTGCTGGGTCGCGGGCAGGGCGCCGAGGCCGGCTCGGGGGCGTCCGGCGGAGTCGCTTTCGCGCTGCTGCTGCTCGGGGCGCGCCGGGTCGAGGGGGTGGGTGCGGTGCTGGACGCCGTGGGATTCACGCCAGCCCTGGCCCGCACCGACCTCCTGGTCACCGGCGGGGCCGGGTTCGGCGGCGACCAGCTGCACCGCGGGGTCATCCGAGCGGTCTCGGGCGCGGCACTGGAGCGCGGGGTGGCGACCGTGGTCGTCGCCGGCCAGGTCGAGGTCGGCCGCCGCGAGGCCCTCTCGGTCGGCGTCTCGGCGACGTACGCGGTGACCACGACGGACGGCGAGGGGCCGGCGCAGACTCTGGCGCGGCGTACCGGTCGGGTGGCCCGCACCTGGTCGCGCTGACGTACCCTCGTGGCAGGGGCCGCGGGAACACCGGCGCGGGCCCGGCGGTTGGCGCAAGAGACCGTCGAAGTGACCGTCGACCCGAGAAGACAGGGACCCGCATGAGCGACACCACCACCACCGAGACCACGACCGACGCGGCCACCGCGACCGGCGAGACCCAGTCCGGGCACGGCGTTGTCCTCACTGACCTCGCCGCCGAGAAGGTCATGAGCCTGCTCCAGCAGGAGGGTCGCGACGACCTGCGCCTGCGCATCGGCGTGCAGCCCGGCGGCTGCTCCGGCCTGATCTACCAGCTGTACTTCGACGAGCGCACCCTCGACGGCGACCTCACGGTCGACTTCGGCGGTGTCGAGGTCGTCGTCGACCGGATGAGCGCGCCGTACCTGCAGGGTGCCTCGATCGACTTCGCCGACACGATCTAGAAGCAGTGCTTCCAGATCGACAACCCGAACGCCGGCAGCAGCTGCGCGTGCGGTGACAGCTTCAGCTGACCCCAGCACCGCCCCGAAGGCCCCCGTCCACCACGGACGGGGGCCTTCGCCGTTCTTCCCCCCCCCACCCGGTTTCCTCCCCGGAACCGGCCCCGCGCGCCCGGTATGTCGCATTCCGAGCGGGGCTGGGGGAGGAAACGGTCGGGGGGAGGGCCGACGCGCTCGGATGATGCCGCCCGGGGGCTCAGGTCGGCCCGCGGGACGGCCGAGGACCATGCTCGGGGCAGGCGTCGACGAGCAGGGGTGACGGCAGTGGCAAGCGCACGCGACGTGGGTCGGGTTCGGGCGCGGTTGCCCGTGCTCGGCATCGAAGTGGTGCTGTGGCTGCCGCTCGCCGGCTACGTGCTCGGCCTGGCTCGCCACGGCGACGGGTTCGACCCGGTGGTCGATGGCTGGTTGGGGAGCCTGACGACCCTGGTTCCGTCGCTGTTCGTCCTCGGGACCGCGCTGCGGGCCGTGACCAGCGGTCGCGGCCCCGTGGGTCGGCACCTGCTGCTGCTGGGCGCCGGCGCGGTGTGCTGGAGCCTGGGCGGTGTCATCGTGGTGGTCGCCGCCGCGCGGGGCGCGGAGCTGCCGTTCCCGTCATCGGCCGACGCGGCCTTCCTGTGCTTCCCGGTGCTGGCCTTCGCCGCGGTGATCCTGCGGGTGCGGCGCGACGTGGGCGGGTTGCAGGCCTCGGTGTGGCTGGACAGCGCCCTCGGCGGCCTGGGTGCGGCGACGGCCCTGGCCGTGCTGCTCGGTGCAGCGGTCACCGGCGGGTCCGGTGGCCTGCTCGCGTCGGTGGTGGCGGTGGCGTACCCGCTGAGCGACCTGGTGCTCATCGCGGTCGTCACCGCCGTCGCGGCGCTGTACGGACTGCGCCCCGGACGGTCCTGGGGCTGGCTGCTGGCGGGGTTGTCGGCGTTCGCCGCCGCCGACGTCGTCTACGCGGTGCGGATCGCCCAGGGCACCTATCACCTCGGGACGCCCGTGGACGCCCTGTGGTCACTGGGCCTGACGTTGATCGCGCAGGGGGCCTGCGGTGTCGCGAACCGTCGAGCGCGCCCTGGTGCACGCTCGCGGCGGTCCGTCGACGAGCCCCTGGAGCAGCGCGGTCCGCGCGATCAGCCCAGACCGGGGCGGACGTCGGACGCCGGCGCCGCACGCACCGACCGGGCGGCGGCGATGGCCGTCCCCGCGACCGCGACCGCCGTCGCCGTCGTCGTCCTCGTGCTCGGCCGGTGGGTGCCGGTCGCGCCGACGGCGACGGTGCTGGCGGCGGGAACGTTGCTGGCGGCCGGCGCACGCACGCACCTCGCGTTCCGCCAGGTGCTGCGCCTGCACGACCTGGGTCGCCAGGCCCGCACCGACAGCCTGACCGGGCTCGGCAACCGCCGTGCGCTGCACGAGCACCTGCACGAGCTGCTGTCGGGCCCGATGTCGCCGTCCGCGGTGCTGCTGATCGACCTGGACCGGTTCAAGGACATCAACGACACGCTCGGCCACCACGTCGGCGACGAGCTGCTTCGCCAGGTGGGGTCGCGGCTGGCACCGGCGCTGCGCCCCGACGACCTGCTGGTCCGCCTCGGCGGCGACGAGTTCGCCGTGGTGCTCAATGCGGCGACGGCCGATCACGCGCTCGTCATCGCCGACCGGCTGCTCGGCCAGCTCACCGAGCTGTTCTACCTCGACGAGGTACCGGTGCGGATCGGGGCGAGTGTCGGCGTGGCCCTGTGCCCGGACGACGCGCAGGACGGCAACGGGCTGCTGCAGCGGGCCGACGTCGCGATGTACGCGGCCAAGGCCGCCGGCGGCGGGGTCGCCCGGTACGACTCGACACGTGACCAGCACAGCCGCCAGCGGCTGAGGACCGTCGAGGAGCTGCGGGTCGCGCTCACCACCGACCAGCTCGTCGTCCACTACCAACCGCAGTGTGACGTCGCCACCGGCTCCACCGTCGGGCTGGAGGCCCTGGTGCGCTGGCAGCACCCCACCAGGGGTCTGCTGTACCCCGATGTGTTCCTGCCCCTGGTCGAGCAGACGGGGTTGATGCCGCCGCTCACCCTGACGGTGCTGACGGCCGCCGTGCAGCAGTGCCGCCAGTGGCGCTCGGACGGTCTGGACGTCGGGGTGTCGGTGAACCTCTCGGCCAGCAGTCTGCTCGACCAGCGCCTGCCCGACCAGGTCGCCTGGCTGCTGGCCAGCAACGACCTTCCGGCCGCGGCACTGACCCTGGAGCTGACCGAGAACACCCTGATGGTCGACCCCGACCAGTGCCGCCTGACGCTGCTGCGCCTGAAGGAGGTCGGTGTCTGGCTCTCGATCGACGACTACGGCACCGGCTACTGCTCGCTGGCCTACCTGCAGGACCTGCCGGTCGACGAGCTGAAGCTGGACCGCACCTTCATGACCGAGCTGGGCAATGCCCGCAGCGCGGCCATCGTGAAGTCCACGATCGACCTCGCGCACGCCCTGGGCCTGCGGCTCGTCGCCGAGGGTGTCGAGGACCAGGCCAGCCTGGACCTGCTGCGCCTCCTCGGCTGCGACATCGCCCAGGGGTACCACCTCAGCCGCCCCCAGGACGTCACCACCATCACCGGGTGGCTGCGCGCGCAGGCACCCACGCACCGTCACCCTGTGACCTCATCCGGCCGACGCTGAGCCGCGCCACACCTGGACCCCCGACCGTCCCCGCCGCGGCGGGGACGGTCGCCCGCGGTGGCACCTGTAGCCTCGCCGGGTGCAGATCGCGATCACCGGCTCCATCGCCACCGACCACCTGATGACCTTCCCGGGCCGCTTCGCCGACTCCCTCGTGGTCGAGCAGCTCGACAAGATCTCGCTGTCGTTCCTGGTCGAGGAGCTCGAGGTGCGTCGCGGCGGGGTGGCCGCCAACATCTGCTTCGGGATGGCGAACCTGGGCCTGCGCCCGCTGCTGGTCGGGTCGGTGGGCGCCGACTTCGCCGAGTACCGGTCGTGGCTGGACCGGCACGGCGTCGACACCGGCCACGTGCGCGTGTCCGAGCTGCGGCACACCGCCCGCTTCGTGTGCACCACCGACGTCGACCAGGCCCAGATCGCCTCGTTCTACGCCGGGGCCATGAGCGAGGCGCGCGAGATCGAGCTCGCGCCGCTGGCCGCCCGGGCCGGGGGACTCGACCTGGTGCTGATCGGCGCGGACGACCCCGAGGGGATGCTGCGCCACACCCAGGAGTGCCGCGACCGCGACTACCCGTTCGCCGCCGACCCCAGCCAGCAGCTGGCGTTCAGCGACGGCCCGACGATCCGCCGGCTGGTCGAGGGCGCGGCCTACCTGTTCAGCAACGAGTACGAGGCGGCGCTGATCCAGCAGAAGACCGGCTGGAGCGCGGACGAGATCCTCGCGCTGGTCGGTACCTGGGTCACCACGCTGGGCGCCCGCGGCGCCCGCATCGAGCGGCGCGGCGAGCCCACCCTCGAGGTCGGTGTGGCGCGCGAGCTGCGCAAGGCCGACCCGACCGGCGTGGGCGACGCGTTCCGGGCCGGGTTCCTCGCCGGGCTGTCGTTCGACCTCAGCCACGAGCGGTGCGCGCAGCTGGGCTCGATGCTCGCGACGTACGTCGTCGAGACCATCGGCACCCAGGAGTACGAGCTCACCCGCGCGACGTTCGTGCAGCGCTTCACGCAGGCGTACGGCGCGCACGCGGCGTCCGAGGTCGAGCCGCACCTGCGCATCGCCCGCCCCTGACGCACCGCCCGACGTCCGTGCCGCCGATCGAGCCGCCCCCCTCCGCGTGGCAGCTCGAGGTCGGGTCCGCCACCCCGGGTGAGGACCTCGTGGGCGTCGGTGCCGACCTCGAGCCGGGCACCCTGCTCTCGGCGTACCGCACCGGCCTGTTCCCGATGGGCCTGGGCCGGCGCGGCGGCCCCCCGACCGGCTGGTGGAGCCCCGACCCGCGCGGCGTGCTGCCCCTGGACGCCGTGCGCGTGCCGCGCTCGCTGCGCAAGGTGCGTGGGCGGTTCGAGGTGCGCGTCGACACGGCGTTCGACGAGGTGGTGCGCGGCTGCGCCGACCCCGGGCGGGGCGGCCGCTGGATCACCCGGGACGTCGCCCGCGCGTACGCCGTGCTGCACCGGCTGGGCTGGGCCCATTCGGTCGAGGCCTGGCAGGACGACGTGCTCGTCGGGGGTCTGTACGGCGTCGCGGTCGGCGGCCTGTTCGCCGGCGAGTCGATGTTCCACCGCGTGACCGACGCGTCCAAGGTGGCCCTGGTCGCGCTCGTCGAGATCCTGGCCGCCGCAGGCGACGGGCCGCAGCGGCTGCTCGACGTGCAGTGGCGCACCGACCACCTCGCGTCGCTGGGTGCGGTCGCGATCCCGCGCGCGGACTACCTGGCCCGGCTGCCGCCCGCGCTGGCGCTGCCCTCGCCGTGGGGGTGAGCCCTACCCGGGGTGCTGCGCCTCGGCCATCACCAGGGGGAGCGCCGCGCACAGGGCCTCGACGTCCTCGGCCACCGGGTCGAGCGGCAGGGTCACCCGCACGCTGCCGTGGCTGAGCACGCCCATCGCCTCGAGCACGTGGCTCGGCGCGAGCGTCGAGGCGGTGCACGCCGACCCCGACGCGACGGCAATGCCGCGCCGGTCCAGGCCGTCGGCCAGCGTCTCGCCGTCGACGTACGGCGTCGAGAGGGTGACCACGTGCGGCAGCCGGTCGTCGGGGTCGCCGACGGCGAGGACGTCGTCCACCCGCAGCCGCCGGATCCGGTCGACCAGACCGCGGGCGACGCCGGCTCGGTCGCGGCGCCTCGCCTCGGCGTCCAGCAGCCCTGCGGCGGCGGCCAGCACCACGGGGACGTCGACCTCGCCCGGCACCCGCCCCTGCTCGGCCTCGTCCTGCGGGCCGGCGCTGCGCCAGCGCACGCCGGTGCGCACCGCGAGGACGCCGAGGCCCGGGCCACCCCACGCGCCGGCGTCCGCGGTCAGCACGTCCCACACCGCAGGGGGGTCGTCGCGGCCGATCAGGCCGGACGCGTCGACCAGCAGCGGCACGGGGCCGCACAGGTCGGACGCCGCAGCCACCGGCTGCCGGGTGCCGACCTCGGCGTTGGCGGCCTGCAGGCAGGCGGCGGCCGTCCCGGGCTTGGCTACCGCGGCGGCGAACGCGGCCAGGTCGACGCGTCCGAGCCCGTCGACGCCCACCAGCACCGCCTCGCCGGGGTGCCACTGGGCCGTGTGCAGCAGGGCCGAGTGCTCCACCGCGCTGAGCACCACCCGGGTGCCGACCCGACGTCGTCCGTGCAGCAGCCCCAGCAGGCCGAGCTGGCGGGCCAGGGTGGGCGAGGGCGCGAACGACAGCTCGTCCGGGCGCGCCCCGACCACGGTCGCCACCGCCTCGCGGGCGCCGTCGAGCAGGGCGCGGGCCCGGCGTCCCTCGGCGTGCAGCCGGCGGGGGTCGGCCCACCCCTCGTCCAGCGCGGCGAGCAGCGCCTCGCGCGCCGCGGGGCTGATCGGCGCGCGAGCGGCGTCCAGCAGCCGTCTCGGGGGATGCGCCACGCCCGCAACGCTAGCCCCACCCTGACCGGCCCCCCGGATGTGGCTGCAGTAGTCTGGCGATCGGTTTGCAGGCCCCGTCCGGAAAGGTGCCCCGTGCACGAGCTCCACCCTCCGCGCCCCGGCGCCGGCACCTCCCGCGCCGCTGTGCGCGCTGCTCTGGGGTCCCTCGTGGTCCTCGCCCTGAGCGGCTGCTCCGGCACGCTCTCGCGCGGGTTCCTGCCCGAGGGCGCCACCACCGAGACCGACCGCGTCACCCGGCTCTGGAACGGGTCGTGGATCACCGCGCTCGCCGTCGGGGCGCTCGTGTGGGGCCTGATCATCTGGTGCGTCGTGCGCTACCGCCAGCGCAAGGACGACCCCGAGCTGCCCGAGCAGCTGCGCTACAACCTGCCGATGGAGATCCTGTACACCGTCGTCCCGCTGCTGATGGTGGGCGTGCTGTTCTTCTACACCGCCCGCGACGAGGCGGCGCTGGTCGACACCTCGAAGAAGGCCGAGAACGTGGTCAACGTCGTGGGCAAGCGCTGGGCCTGGGACTTCAACTACACGACGGCGAACACCTACGAGACCTCGACCCAGGTCAACACCGCGGGTGCCGAGGTCGGCCAGCTGCCGACGATGTACCTGCCCGTCAACCGGCGCACCGAGTTCGTCCTTACCGCCCGCGACGTCATCCACTCGTTCTGGGTGCCTGCGTTCCTGCAGAAGATGGACATGATCCCGGGGCGGGTCAACCGGTTCCAGGTTGTCCCCGACCGGATCGGCACGTTCACCGGCAAGTGCGCCGAGCTCTGCGGCGCCTACCACTCCGAGATGCTGTTCCAGGTCAACGTCGTGTCGCAGGCGGACTTCGACGCCCGGATGGCCGACCTGCGGGCCAAGGGCCAGGACGGCCAGCTCGACAACAGCCTGAACCCCTCGCCGCTCGCACCGGGTGAGTCCGAGAAGATCCCGACCGCCGCTGGGAGCGCCTCATGACGACCATGTACCGCGAGGCCGACTGGGTCGCGCCCGCCCGCCCGACCCTGGGGCGCACCGCCGTCAAGTGGGCCACGACCACCGACCACAAGGTGATCGGGAACCTGTACTTCATCACCTCGTTCTTCTGGTTCATGGTCGGCGGGCTGATGGCTCTGCTGATCCGCGCCGAGCTGTTCTCGCCGGGCATCCAGGTCGTGAACGACAAGGAGCAGTACAACCAGCTGTTCACGATGCACGGCACGATCATGCTGCTGCTGTTCGCGACCCCGCTGTTCGCGGGTTTTGCGAACGCGCTGATGCCGCTGCAGATCGGAGCGCCCGACGTCGCGTTCCCCCGCCTGAACATGTTCGCCTACTGGCTTTACCTGTTCGGTGGGCTGATCGCCGCCGCGGGGTTCCTCACCCCGCAGGGCGCGGCCGGGTTCGGCTGGTTCGCCTACTCGCCGCTGTCCAGCGAGGCGTACTCCCCGGGCATCGGAGCCGACCTGTGGATCTTCGGTCTGGCCATGGGTGGCTTCGGGACGATCCTGGGCGCGGTCAACTTCATCACCACGATCATCTGCATGCGCGCGCCCGGGATGACCATGTTCCGGATGTCGCTGTTCACCTGGACGATCCTGATCACCTCGGTGCTGGTGCTCATGGCGTTCCCGGTCCTCGCCGCCGCCCTGCTGGTCCTCGGCGCCGACCGACAGCTCGGAGCCCACGTCTTCGACGCCGAGAACGGTGGCGCCATCCTGTGGCAGCACCTGTTCTGGTTCTTCGGGCACCCCGAGGTCTACATCATCGCGCTGCCGTTCTTCGGCATCATCAGCGAGATCCTGCCCGTCTTCAGCCGCAAGCCGCTGTTCGGCTACAAGGGTCTGGTGTTCGCCACCATCGCGATCGCGGCGCTGTCGGTGACGGTCTGGGCGCACCACATGTACGTCACCGGCCAGGTGCTGCTGCCGTTCTTCGCGTTCATGACCATGCTGATCGCCGTCCCCACCGGGGTGAAGTTCTTCAACTGGATCGGCACCATGTGGCGCGGCCAGCTCACCTTCGAGACGCCCATGCTGTGGGCGATCGGGTTCCTGGTCACGTTCTTGTTCGGTGGTCTGACCGGCATCATCCTGTCCAGCCCCGCGCTGGACTTCCACCTGTCCGACAGCTACTTCGTCGTCGCCCACTTCCACTACGTCGTCTTCGGCACCGTGGTGTTCGCGATGTTCGCCGGCTTCTACTTCTGGTGGCCGAAGTTCACCGGCCGGATGCTCGACGAGCGGCTGGGCAAGATCCACTTCTGGATGCTGTTCTTCGGCTTCCACACCACCTTCTTGATCCAGCACTGGCTGGGCGTCGAGGGAATGCCTCGCCGGTACGCCGACTACCTGGCCGGCGAGGGGTTCACCCTCGAGAACCGGATCTCGACGGTCGGCGCGTTCCTGCTCGGGGCCTCGACCCTGCCCTTCCTGTACAACGTGTGGAAGACCTGGCGCACCGCGCCGCTGATCAGCGTCGACGACCCCTGGGGGTACGGCGCGTCGCTGGAGTGGGCGACCTCCTGCCCGCCGCCACGGCACAACTTCGTGACGATCCCGCGGATCCGCAGCGAGCGCCCCGCGTTCGACCTGCACCACCCCGAGGTCGCCGCCCTGGACGCGCCCACCGCCGACAAGGGTGTGCTCGACCAGCTGCTCGGCGAGCCCGACATCGGGCACGAGGGCACCGGCACCACCACCGGTGGTCGCGGTGGCGGCAACGCCCACAGCGGCGGGAAGGCCTGAGCCGGTGAAGGTCGAGAGCTGGCTGTTCGGCGCCGGGACGTTCTTCTTCGTCCCGATCGGCGTCATCTACGGCATCCTCACCAGCTGGCGCGAGCCGGTGGGCCCCACCGGTCTGATCCTCACCGGTGGCCTGGCCCTGATGGTGGGCTGGTACCTCTGGTTCACCTCCCGGCACATCGACCCCCGGCCCGAGGACGACCCGCAGGCCCCGATCGAGGCCGCGGCCGGCGAGTACGGGTTCTTCAGCCCGCACAGCTGGTGGCCGTTGCCGCTGGCGGCGACCTCGGCGATCGTCTTCCTCGGTCTCGCGGTCGGCTGGTGGCTCGTCGTCATCGGTGTCGCGCTCGGCGCGTTCGCCCTGGTCGGCTGGGTGTTCGAGTACTGGCGCGGGGCGCACGCCCACTGACGGGTGCGCCTTCGTCCCCCAGACACCCTCGTGACGTATCGTGGCGGGACACCACGTGAGGCGGGGGATCAAGACGTGAGCTCGACGAGACGGCGCTGTGCGCTGACGATGACGACGCTGGGCCTGGTGGCCTCGTTGGTCTCCGGCTGCTCGGCGGTGACACCGAGTGCTGCCGCTGACGGCACCGCCGGCCCTGCGGCCGGTGCGCGGTCCTCGTCTTCTTCGACCAGCACGATGCCCCCGGCGCAGATCGTCGTCAGCCCGGCTGACGGGAGCACCGGTGTGCGACCCGACGCCCCCGTGAGGGTCTCCGCCAGCGGTGGCCCGCTGACCGACGTCGCGGTCGAGGACGCTGACGGGCAGGCGCTCAAGGGTGCGCTCTCGGACGACAAGGCCACCTGGACGTCGTCCGCGCCCCTGACGGCGACCACCACCTACACCGTCACGGCCACCGCGACCAACGCCGAGGGCTCGCCGTCCACGGTCACCAGCACCCTGGGCACCCTGAAGCCCAAGGACTCCGCCGACTACTACCTGCTCCCGTCCGGGTCAGGTCAGGTGGGCGTGGGCATGCCCGTCGTGGTCCAGTTCCTCGGGCTTGTCGACGCCGACAAGCAGGCCGCCATCGAGGAGCACGTCTCGGTCACGACGTCACCGTCGGTCAAGGGCGCGTGGGGCTGGCTCGACGCGCGTCAGCTCGTCTGGCGACCGGCGTCGTACTGGGCGCCCGGCACCACCGTGAAGGTCACGGCCGACATCGCCGGCACCGAGACGCGCCCCGGCATCTGGACCAAGCGCAACGCCTCGACGTCCTTTCGCATCGGCTCGGCCATGATCAGCACCGTCGACGTCGCGGCGCACACGCTCACGGTCCGCCGCAACGGCGCCGTGCTGCGCACGATCCCCGTCACGACGGGCAAGAAGGGTTTCGAGACCCGCAACGGGGTCAAGGTCGTCATCAGCCGCGAGACCAGCCGTCAGATGGACGCCGAGACGACCGGTCTGGCCAAGACCGACCCGGACTACTACAACGTCAAGGTGCAGTACGCGATGCGCCTGACCTGGAGCGGTGAGTTCCTGCACGCCGCGCCGTGGTCGGTCGGGTCGCAGGGCCGGGCGAACGTCAGCCACGGCTGCACCGGCATGAGCACGGCGAACGCCAAGTGGCTGTTCGAGAGCTCGAAGATGGGCGACGTCGTGAAGTACGTGAACTCCGGCCGGCCGCTGGAGTCCTACAACGGCTACACGATGTGGAACATGAGCCTGGCCCAGTGGGCCAAGCACTCCGCGCTCGCCTGAACCGCCGCGCTCCGGCTCCCCGCCTCGACGTGATCACGTCAACCGTGCGGCGTGCCGCTGGGTGACGCGGCGCCGCGTCACGGAGCACCACGCCACCACGGGAGGCGCCGTCCGCCGTAGCCCTGCGCCAGGTGCAGCGACCCGGACGCCGCGCACCACGGTCGGTCTCCGCGTGCACCAGCATCGGGGCACCAGGGTGTCAGCGGTGACGCGCCGTTGCCCCGGTCGCGTCCTGGGACGCCGAAGCGCGTGGCCCCCGGGGGACCCGCCCGTCACCCGGCAGGGACGTGATCTCGTCGGGTACGCCGCGCGTGCCGCTGTGTGTCGCGGCGCCACGTCACACGGCAGCACGCCGCCGTGCTGCTCGACGCCCGCCATGGTCCTTCGTGCCCCTCTGATCGCATCACCCCGTGCTGCGACGACGAAGCGCGGGCCCCCGGGGGGACCCGCGCTTGGTCGATGCGACCGCTAGTGGACTGCGGTGATCGAGCGCTGCTCGTCAGCGCGCTCGAGGGCGTCGTGCTCGCCGTGCGCGTGCGCCGCCGCGAGCTCGTCGGGGGTGACCGGCTCGATGCGGTCCTCGAACCAGAAGGACGAGAGGTTGGCGCGCACCCGGGCCAGTGCCGCTCTGGGTGCACGCACCCCGCGCTCGTCCGACCCCTGGGGGAGCGGCAGCGGGCGGTGCACGTCGTGCTGCACGAGCATCCACCGGTCGTTCGCCGACAGCGGCTCGTGCACCTCGATGAACTCACCGTGGGGCAGCCGCACGATGCGTCCGCTCTCACGGCCGTGCAGCACCATCTCGCGGTCACGCCGCTGCAGCCCCAGGCAGATCCGCTTGGTGGCCACGAAGGTCAGCGGCGGGATCACGAACACCAGCACCCGCAGGGCGTTGGTGATGTCGTTGATCGACAGGTTGAACCGGGTGGCGATGATGTCGTTGCCCCCACCTGCCATCAGCAGCAGGTAGAAGGTGATCGCCATGACACCCAGTCCCGTCCGGGTGGCGGCGTTCCGCGGCCGGTCCAGCAGGTGGTGTTCCCGCTTGTCGCCGGTGACCCAGGCCTCGAGGAACGGGTAGGCCACGGCCAGCCCGGTCACGATGCCGGGCAGGATCAGCCCGCCGATCGCGATGTTCATGCTGAACGTCCAGCCGAACAGCTGGAACTCCAGGAAGCCCGGCAGCATGCGGATCGCGCCCTCGAGCCACCCCATGTACCAGTCCGGCTGCGAGCCGGCGGTGACGGGGGAGGGGTCGTAGGGACCGTACGACCAGATCGGGTTGATGGTCGCGAACGCGGCGAGCAGCGTGGTGAGGCCGAAGACGATGAAGAAGAACCCGCCGGCCTTGGCGGCGTAGGTCGGCATGACCTTGTAGCCGACGACGTTGTTCTCGGTGCGGCCGGGGCCGGGGAACTGGGTGTGCTTCTGCAGGGCCACCAGCATGATGTGGGCGGTGAACAGGCCCACCAGCAGCGCCGGGATCAGCAGCACGTGGACCGTGTAGAGCCGCGGGATCAGCGCCTCACCGGGGAACTCACCGCCGAACACGAACGAGGACACGTACGAGCCCACGATCGGGATCGACAGGATCATGCCGCGGGCGAAGGACAGGCCCGTACCCGACAGCAGGTCGTCCGGCAGCGAGTACCCGGCGAAGCCCTCGATCAGGGCCAGCAGGGCCAGCACGACGCCGATCACCCAGTTGACCTCACGCGGCTTGCGGAAGGCGCCGGTGAAGAAGACCCGGAACATGTGGACGGCGATCGAGGCGACGAACAGCAGCGCCGACCAGTGGTGGATCTGCCGGATCAGCAGACCGCCGCGGATGTCGAACGAGATGTCCAGGGTGGACTTGTACGCCTCCGACATCTGCACGCCCTTGAGCAGGGTGTACGAGCCGTCGTAGACCACGCTGCCGGCCGAGGGGACGTACCAGAACGTCAGGAAGGTGCCGGTCAGCAGCAGGATGATGAGGCTGTACATGGCGATCTCGCCGAGCATGAACGACCAGTGGTCGGGGAAGACCTTGTTCAGCCCGTAGCGCGTCGCCTTGGCGATGCCGACGCGGTCGTCGACGTAGCTGACGGCGTTGCCGACAGCCTTCGTCGTCGCGGTAGGAGGGGGAGCGGTCTGGCTCATCTGTGACCTCGTTCAGGAAAGCTCGGGCCGACTGACTCGGAGAAGTCCGCCTTCGCGATGAGGTAGCCGTCGGTGTCGACGGTGATCATCAGCTGGGGCAGGTTGCGGTGCGCGGGACCGAAGATGACCTTGCAGTCCTGCGTGACGTCGAAGGTGGACTGGTGGCACGGGCAGAGCAGGTGGTGCGTGGTCTGCTCGTACAGTCCGACCGGGCAGCCCACGTGCGTGCAGATCTTGCTGTAGGCAACGATCCCCTGGTAGCCCCACGACCGCTCCTTGGCTGACGCGATGTCGTCAGGGTTGAGGCGCATCAGCAGCACCGCGGCCTTGGCGCGCTGCTCCAACCGGTCCTCGACCTGCTCGATCCCCTCGGGCATCACGTGGTAGACCGAGCCGATCGTGACGTCGGAGGCCTTGATCGGCGACTGCTCGACGTCGGTGACCAGCCGCGTGTCGGCCTTCCAGAACGTGTGCGACTTCGCGTCCCCGGGCAGGGGACCGAGGTCGCGCAGGGCCACGATGAACGGCAGCCCGAACAGTCCGAGCGCGCCGCCGAGGGTCAGCTTGATCAGCGGACGGCGGCCCAGACCGGAGCCCTCGTTGCCCTCGCGCAGGGTCTCGAGCGCGCCGGCGCGGTCCTCGTCGCTGCTGCGCAGCGGGTGCCGCTCCTCGATGACCTCGGTGTCGGGCATCAGGGTTTTGGCCCAGTGCACCGCGCCGATGCCGATGAAGAACAGCCCGAGCCCGAGGCCGGCGCCGAGCAGGACGTGCTGCAGCTCGGTGCGGCCGATGCCGGGCAGCACCACCGACGTGCGCGGGTCGACCGCGAAGTAGGAGACCAGGAACACCAGCGTGCCGATGATCGACACGGTGAACAGGGTCGCGACCTGCCGCTCGGCGCGCTTGGCTGCCCGGACGTCGGTGTCGGCCATCCGGTGGATGTGCGCCGGCAACCCGGGGTTCTCGAACAGCGTCGGTGCCGCCGTCGTGCCAGGGATCGCCACCGCGCGCTGCGGCTCGGGAGCCGGCTCGCGGACCGCGGGGGTGTTGGGCGTGTCGCTCATGTCAGGCCGCCTTCGCGCCGAGCCAGACGGCGCAGCCGATCAGCGCGCCGATCCCGGCGATCCAGGCGAACAGGCCCTCGGTCACCGGCCCGAGGTTGCCGAGCGAGGCGCCGCCGGCCTTGCTGTCCTGCTGGGACTGGGTGATGTACGCGATGACGTCCTGCTTGTTCTCGGGGCTGATGTTGGCGTCGTTGAACACCGGCATCGCCTGCGGCCCGCTGAGCATGGCCTCGTAGATGCGCGCGTTGCTGATGTCGGCGATCGCCGGGGCGTACTTGCCCCGGGTCAGCGCGCCACCGGCACCCGCGTAGTTGTGGCACATCGCGCAGTTGACCCGGAAGATGGCGCCGCCCTTGGCCGCGTCGCCGCCGCCCGAGGTGAACTCGGGGCCGGGGATGGCCGGACCGGGTGCCAGTGAGGCGACGTACGCCGCGAGCTGGCTGATCTCGGCGGGGCTGTAGCGGACTGGGCCCTGCGGGGCCTGCGGCCCGGGCGCGGCGAGCGGCATCCGGCCGGTGCCGACCTGGAAGTCGACCGAGGCGGCGCCGACACCGATCAGGCTCGGACCGGCGATGCCCTCGAACTTGGTCGTGGCCGACCCCTGGGCGTTCAGGCCGTGGCAGGTCGCGCAGTTGGCCAGGAACAGCTTCTTGCCGGCCGCGACGTCGTCCCCGCTGGCGGTTGCGGCGGCGGCCGGCTTGGGAGCCAGTGCTGCGTAGAGCGCGCCGGTGGCGATGAGGCCGAGCGCGAGCAGCACCACCAGGGCGAGTGGGTGGCGCCGGCGAGCGGCGAGTGCGGTCACGTGCGGTTCCTTGTCTCGTTCGGTGGTTCGAGCCTAGGTCGGGGGGTGCTGGCGACCCTTGCCGTGCAACGCTTCGCCGGCGTCACTGCAGCAGGTAGATCGTGGCGAACAGCGCGATCCACACGACGTCGACGAAGTGCCAGTAGTAGGAGGTCACGACGGCCCCGGTGGCCTCGGCGTGCCCGAACCTGCGGGTCGCGAACGAGCGGCCGATGATCAGCAGGAAGGCGATCAGGCCGCCCGTGACGTGGATGCCGTGGAACCCGGTGGTGAGGTAGAACACCGACCCATAGGCGTCGGTGTTGATCTTCAGCCCCTCCTTGACCAGGCTGGCGTACTCGAAGATCTGGCCCGAGACGAAGATCGCACCGAAGACGTAGGTGAGCGTGTACCACTCGCGCATGCCCCACAGGCGGAACTGCAGGAGCGACCCCGTGCGTCCCGGCTGGAACTGCTCGGCCTTCCAGACACCGAGCTGGCACCAGACCGAGCTGACCACCAGCACCAGCGTGTTGGCCGTGCTGAACGGCACGTTGAGCATCTCGGGACCGCTGACCCACTGCTCGGGCACCACCGACCGCAGCGTGAAGTACATGGCGAACAGCCCGGCGAAGAACATCAGCTCGCTCGACAGCCACACGATCGTGCCGACCGAAGCCATGTTGGGGCGGGCGACCGGTGCGTGCGCAGCGGAGGTCTGGACAGCGGATGCGGTGGCCACGGCGCCATTATTGCCCTACGGCCACCTCAGGGGGCAGGCGACCCCCCGGGCCGGCGAGCCGCCCGGCCGCGGGCGCGCCCGATACGATCGGCGGCGGCACGAGCGGCCCCAGGCTCACCCGACGCACCCGTGAGGACATCCCGATGAGCGCGACGCAGTCCGGTGACGACGCCCGGACCCTGATGGTGCTGGTCTACAGCCACGACGCGACGACCCGCGACACCGTGCGGATGGCCGTGGGTCGGCGACCGGCCAGTGACGTGCCGCGCGTGCAGTGGCTGGAGTGCGCCACCTCCGCTGCGGTCATCACGGCACTGGACGCCGGGGGGATCGACCTGGTGATCCTGGACGGCGAGGCCTCGCCGGTGGGTGGGCTCGGGCTGTGCCGCCAGCTCAAGAGCGAGATCTTCCGGTGCCCGCCGGTGCTGGTGCTGCTCGGCCGGCCGCAGGACTCCTGGCTGGCCGCGTGGTCGCTCGCGGACAACGCCGTGCTGCACCCGCTCGACCCGGCCGCCGTCGCGCAGGCCGTCGCCGAGCTGGCTCGCAGCGTCATGGTGTGACCGGGGTGGCGGACGCCACGCCGACCTGGCCCGGTCTGCTGCACCGACTGCTGACCCGCGAGTCGCTGCGTGCCACCGAGACGGCCTGGGCGATGGACCGCATCATGAGCGGTGACAGCACGCCGGTGCAGGTCGCCGGTTTCGTCGTGGGGCTGCGCGCCAAGGGTGAGACCGTCGAGGAGCTGACCGGCCTGGTCGAGGCGATGCTCGCCCACGCCGTCCGCATCGAGGTGCCGGGCCCGACGGTCGACGTCGTCGGTACCGGCGGGGACCGCGCCAACACCGTGAACATCTCGACCATGGCGGCGCTCGTGGTGGCCGGAGCGGGCCTGCGCGTGGTCAAGCACGGCAACCGGGCCGCGTCCAGCGCGTGCGGCTCGGCCGACGTCCTCGAGGAGCTGGGCGTGCGCCTGGACCTCACGCCCGAGCGGGTGGCGCAGGTCGCCCGCACCGCCGGGATCACGTTCTGCTTCGCCCAGGCCTTCCACCCGGCGATGCGCCACACGGCTCAGGCGCGTCGCGAGCTCGGGGTGCCGACCGTCTTCAACTTCCTGGGACCGCTGACCAACCCGGCTCAGCCGGGTGCCGCCGCGATCGGCGTCGCCGACCTGCGGATGGCGCCCCTGATCGCGGGCGTGCTGGCCGCCCGCGGCACCAGTGCCCTGGTCTTCCGCGGCGAGGACGGGCTGGACGAGCTCACCACCAGCGGCCCCTCGCAGGTCTGGACCGTGCGCGGTGGCACCGTCACCGAGCAGCGGTTGGACCCCGCCTCGCTGGGGGTGGCCGCATCACCGGTGTCGGCGCTGCTCGGTGGCGACGCCGCGTTCAACGCCCGGGTGGTGCGCGAGGTGCTGAGCGCAGCCGCCGGCCCGGTGCGGGACGCCGTCCTGCTCAACGCCGCCGCCGCGCTGGTCGCCGCCGACGCGGTGCCGGACGGCGAGCTCGAGGTGCGGATGGCCGGTGCCCTGGCGCTCGCGGCCGCAGCCGTCGACTCCGGCAGCGCCGCGGCAGCCCTCGACCGCTGGGTGGCCGCCACCGCCTGATGCGGCCGGGCCGGGCCGATCAGCCGTCGAAGCCGAGCGAGAAGGTCGCCTCGAGGTCGTGCTTGCTGTACGCCCGGAACGCGATGTGGGTCTGCGTGCCGCGGATGCCGTCGACCTTGTTGAGCCGGTCGGCGATGACGACGGCGAGGTCGTCGTGCTCGCGCACGCGCACCATGGCGATCAGGTCGACGTCGCCGGTGACCGAGTAGACCTCGCTGACCCCGTCGAGGTCGGCGATCGCCGCCGCCACCTCGGGGATGCGGTCGACCTCGGCCTGGACGAGCACGATCGCGGTGATCATGAGGGTGAGCCTAACCGGCGACGGCGCTGGGGCGGTGCACCAGACCGCGGCCGGTGGGCTCGTCGAACGGCGCCGGCTGGTGGAACCCCTCGGCCAGCGGCTCGAGCCGGGCCCGCTCGCCGCCGGCCCCGTGCACCGGTGAGGTCCAGGCCCCGGTGACGGCGACCAGCCGCACGCCGTCGGACTCCAGCCAGCCGAGCACCTTCTCGGTCTCGGCCGGCAGCGCCGCGGGCAGGGGCAGCACCGGCGGGTCGACCACCTCGGCGCTGGCCCGCAGCGCGTCGACGTACGGCCAGGGGTCGGCGCCCCGCGGGCTGACCGTCGTGCCGGCCAGCCGCCCGTGGCGCACGAGCACGACCTCCCACCCGCCGGCCGGGCGTCGGCGTGCCGCGACGACCTCGGAGCACGACGCGATCGCGGCCAGCCGCTGCACCCGGGACGCGGCGCGCACCAGGGCCAGCAGCCGGTCGCGAACGACCCTGGCCTGCTCGAACCGCTCGGCGTCGGACAGGGCCTGGATTCGGGCGTGCAGCGTGCCGACCGCAGCGCGGCAGTCGCCCGTCATGCTCGCGCGCGCCCGCGCGACGATCTCGTCGTACAGCGGGGCCGCGAGCGGCCCCTGCGTGCAAGGCGCGTTGCAGCGGCCCATCTCGGCCAGGGCGCAGGCCCCGCCCCCGCCGCGGCGGCTGAGCGGGCGGGTGCACTGGCGCAGCGCGAACGCGTCGTGCAGCGCCTCGACGGCCAGCTCGGCGCCGCGTCGGGTGCCGAACGGGCCGAGGTAGGTGGCCCCGTCGTCGCGGACGGCGTGCACCAGCGACAGCCGGGGGAACGCCTCGACGGTGAGCTTGACCCAGGCGGCCCGCTCGGGGAAGCGCGAGCGGCGGTTGTACCGGGGCTTGTGCTCGGCGATCAACCGCAGCTCGCGCACCGACGCCTCGAGCGTGGTCTGGCAGACCACGGGGACGACCCGCTCGGCCAGGGCGACCATCTCGGCCATCCGGGTGCGGTGCTCGCTGGCGGTGAAGTAGGTGCGCACCCGGGTGGCGATGTCGACCGACGTGCCGACGTACAGGACCTGGTCGCGGGCGTCGCGGAACAGGTAGACGCCCGGCGCGTGGGGCAGCCCCTCGGCCAGGTGCCGCTTGCGGCGCTGGGCGGTGGACACCCGCGAGCTGAAGGTCGAGAGCTCCTCGAGGGAGTGGACGCCGACCGAGCCGACCCGCTCGAGCAGGGCGTGCAGCACGTCGACGGTGGCGCGCGCGTCGGTAAGGGCGCGGTGGTCGGGAGTGGTCGTCGACCCGAACAGCCGGGCCAGGGTGCTGAGCTTGCGGTTGGGGGCCTCGTCGCGGGTGACGACCTGCCGGGCCAGGTGGGCGGTGTCGACCACCTGGAAGCCCGGCCAGTCGTGGCCGGTCTGGGTCGCGGCGGCCCGCAGGAACCCGATGTCGAAGGGGGCGTTGTGGGCGACCAGGACCGACCCTCGGGCGAACTCCAGGAACGCCGGCAGGGCGGTCTGGATCCGGGGTGCGGTGCGCACCATCGAGTCCGTGATGCCGGTCAGCACGGCGATGAACGCGGGGATCGGCGCTCCCGGGTTGACCAGCGTCTGCAGCTCGCCGAGCACCTGACCGGCGCGCACCTTGACCGCGCCGATCTCGGTGATGGCGGCGCTGGCCGGCGACCCGCCGGTGGTCTCGAGGTCGACGACGACGAACGTCACGTCACCCAGCGGGGTGCCGAGCTCGTCGAGCGTTCCCTGGACCGATCTCACCCGCCGAACGTAGGACGGGCCACCGACAGCGGGCGGCAGGCGCGCCCTGGTTACCCTGCGCAGGTGGCGGATCCGGTGCTCGGTGCGACCTCGCGCCGACGCGTCCTGGACGTCGCCGCGACGGTGCTCGGCGCCCTGCCCGAGGGTCAGGTGCCGACGTCGCTGGCCCGGGTGCGCCAGTTCGCGCCGGGACGCCGGGCCGTGGCCGGTGCCGGGCCGCTGGCCGCCGCTCTCGAGCGCGACGGTGCCTTCCGCTCGCGGGTGGCTGCCGCCGTCCGGGACGCCGAGCCCGAGCTCGTCGCGGCCGTCACCGACGGCAGCGTGCCCGCCGCAGCCGACCCGGACGACGTCGCCGTGGTGGCGTTCCTGGTGCGACCGCCGGGCTGGGAGCAGGTCCTGGAGCGGTGCCGGGTCGAGCGGCCGGTGCCCGACGGCGCCGAGGTCGAGCGGTTGCGCGCCGACCTGGAGCGGGCGCGGGCCGACGTCCGCCGGGCTGCGACGGACGCCGAGGCCGCGGGCCGGCAGCTCACCGACGACCTGGCCACCGCCCGCCGCGAGCTGCGGCGGCACCGCTCGGACGCCGACCGTGCCCGGGCCACGGCGCGTGACGCGCTCGCCGAGGCCGAGCAGGTGCGTGCCGCGGCCCGGGAGCTGCAGGAACGGGCCGACGAGCAGGCGCGCCGGCACGAGCGCGACCTGGCTGCTGCCACCGACGCGCTGCAGGCCCTTCGGCGAGCGGGTCGTGAGGGGCGCTCGCTGGCCGGCTCGCGGGCCCGGCTGCTGCTCGACACGCTCGTCGACGCCGCCGTCGGGCTGCGGCACGAGCTGGCGCTGCCCCCCGCGGACGTGCTGCCCGCGGACGTCGTGGCCCGCGAGCTCGACGCGCGGACGCCCACGACGCCGGCGCGGGCGCGCAGCGACGACGACCCCGCGGTGCTGGACGAGCTGGTGATGCTGCCCCGGGCGCACCTGCTGGTGGACGGCTACAACGTGACCAAGAGCGCCTACGGCACGCTGCCCCTGCTCGACCAGCGGCAGCGGCTCGTCACGGGACTGGCCGCGCTGGCCGCCCGCACCCGCGTCGAGGTCACCTGCGTGTTCGACGGTGCGGCGCAGGACGCCAGGGTGGCCGCGAGGTCGGTGCGCGGCGTGCGCGTGCTGTTCAGCGAGCCGGACGAGATCGCCGACGAGCTGATCCGGCGGCTGGTGCGCGCCGAGCCGCCGGGGCGGGTGGTCGTCGTGGTCTCCAGCGACCGAGAGGTGGCCGAGGGCGTGCGGCGCAGCGGTGCCCGGCCGGTGCCGAGCGCGGCCCTGGTGCGGCTGCTCGCCCGCGGCTGACCGTGACTGTCGGACCCCGTCTCTAGCGTCTGCACCAGGGTCGGCACCGCGTCGACCGGGACATGCGGAGGTGCGTCGTGCTGATCGACTGCGACAGCTGTGAGGTCAAGGGACCGGCCTGTGGTGACTGCATCGTGACGGTGCTGCTCGGGGCGGCTCCCGACGGGGTCGAGCTCGACCCGGGCGAGCAGGCCGCGATCTCGGTGCTGGCCCGCACCGGTCTGGTGCCCCCGCTGCGGTTGCGTCGCTCGGCGGGGTGAGGCGCTGCGGCGCCTACGATGCGGTGGTGAACCCCCCGGACGAGGTGCCCCCGGTGCAGCCCGGCCGCCCGGGCTCGCGCCGACGCGTCCTCGTGGGGGTCCTGGCGCTCGCGACCGTGCTGTCCGTGCTCGCCGGTGGGGCCGTGGGCCGCGCGACCCGCACCACGCCGTCGGGGCCGGTGGTCGCGGTGCCGGTGGAGCCGACGTCCGGTGCGGCGCTGCGGTCGACGCCGGACGCCGACGAGCAGCGCGCGATGGCCGTCACCGGGCTGCTGCAGACCCGGGCGGCCGCGATCCTGGCCGGCGACCAGCCGGCGTGGCTCTCGACCGTCGACCCGCAGTCCCCGTTCCACGACCAGCAGGCGCGGGTCTTCGCGAACCTGCGCGCCGTGCCGTTCGGCCAGGTGTCGTTCGAGCTGGCCGGGGTGGCCCCCGCGCTGACGCCGGCCCGCCAGTCCGCGCTCGGCGACTCGGCCTGGGTGGCCCGCGTCGTCGCGGACTACCGGATCACGGGATTCGACCGGACGCCCACGCAGAGCGAGCAGTTCCTCACCGCCGTCCGGCGCGGCGACCGCTGGTACCTCGCGGCCGACAGCGACGGTCCGACCGCGGTGCAGCCGTGGGACCTCGGCCGCGTCCACGTCGTCCGCGGCGCCCGGGTGCTGGCCCTCGGCACCGCCGACACCGCGACGTTGCGCGGCTACGCCGCCGCCGGCGACCGGGCCGTCGCCCGGGTCAGCCGCGTCTGGGGCACCGCATGGCCACGGCGCGCCGTGCTCCTGGTGCCGCGCACCGAGGGCGAGATGGGCCGGCTGCTGGCCCGCACCGACGGCCTCGACCAGATCGCCGCGGTGACGACCGGCGAGCTCGGCGCCGACGGCAGCGCGGGCAGCGACCGCGTCGTCATCAACCCGTCGGCGTTCGCGCGCCTCGGCGACGTCGGGCAGCGGGTCGTGCTCACCCACGAGATGACCCACGTGGCGGTGCGTTCCTCGACGTCGGCTCCGGTGCCGATCTGGCTGTCCGAGGGGTTCGCCGACTACGTGGGGTACCAGGGGGTCGGGCTGACCCGCCGCACGGTCGCCGCCGACCTGCTCGCGCTGCAGCGTCAGGACGAGGGTTTCACCCGGCTGCCGACCGATGCGGACTTCGACCCCGCGGCGACGACGATCGCACCGTCGTACTCGGCGTCGTGGCTGGCCTGCTCGCTCCTGGCCGACCGCTACGGCCGGGCGAAGCTGGTGCGGCTGTACCGGACGACGGCCACCGACGACAGCAGCGACCCCGACACCGCTCTGGTCACGGCGTTCCAGGACGTGCTGGGCACCACGCAGCAGGAGTTCACCACGAGCTGGTTGCGCTACCTGAAGCAGCTGTCCGACTAGCGGTGTGTCTGCGTGTGGCCGACGGGTTCGCGACCATCTGGAGGGTGACTCGTTGGTGGCCGCTCGACCGGTTCACTGCCCAGGACTTGACGGATCTGGAAACGACGGGCGGGACGGCTGGGTCCGCTGATGGCTGATCGGGGCAACGGCGCGTCACATCTGACGCCACGTTGCCCCGTTGTTGGGCTTTCACCCGTCGGGTTGCCACAGCGGTGGCAGGGGCACTCCGCGTCGGCCGGTCCACAGGGGTGGGTCGAAGACGGGTCGGCCGGTGGGTTCGTTGATCCGCACCGTCCACCGGTCGTGGTGCTGGTCGTCGTGCAGGACCCGTTGGCGGTGGAACCGGCACAGCAGCACCAGGTTCGTCAGAGTGGTGGGGCCGGCGGCGGCTGGTCTCACCCGAGATGACCCCGCCCCAGTCCAGTGCTGACCCACCGGGCTCACCCGCCAACGTCCCAGCACCCGTGACCACCGTGAGGTGCGCACCCGGGCGGCGCACGTCCGGTGCCTGCTGGCAGTTCAGGTGGTGCCGCATGATCTCGACCATTGCGTGCAACCGGCGCCGGGCCGGAGTAGGTCGTTCGACCCGGTCGGCGCCGGGGTTGGGTGCGGACAGGGGTTCGATCGCGGGGCACATGATGGCGAGGGACTCGGGCGAGGACAGGTCGGTGATGACCTTGGCGATCACCTGCGCCTGGCCCACCCCGATCATCCCGGCGGCGATGGCCTCAGCCGTCGCCTGGCACGTCGAGCGCAGGGCACTGGCGGTGGCCACCGCCCGAGATGCCTCAGATGGGAACACCAGGCACGTCCCGCCCAGGAACGCCTTCGTCGACCCCGCCCCCACCACCCGCGCGGCGCCCCGGGCGTGGACCTCACCGACCCGCCGCAGCCACTCGCCTTCAACCTGGTCCACCAGCCGCCGCATCGCCACCCCATCGGTCAGCAGGGACCCGGAGTCCACCCCCTGCAGGTCCTCGGACTGGAACACAGTCAGCGCCTCGCGCACGGCGACGAGCGCCTCGCTCGGTGCTGTCCATGCCTCACATGCTAGACGGCACCACCGACAGTCCAGACCCCTCAGACCCGTTCTGGCACAACGACTTTCGAGAACTTCTGGTAGAAGTGCACACCGGCGGAGACGGAGACGCACCTCAAACAGGCGGCCACTCGCCTAGGGTCGGCGGATGCCCACCGGCCGCACCCTGATCGTCACGAACGACTTCCCACCGCGCACGGGGGGGATCGAGTCCTTCGTGCTGGCCATGGCCAGCCGCATGCCACCCGAGTCCGTCGTGGTGCACACGGCCCGCCAGGACGGCGACACCGCGTTCGACGCGACGCTGCCGTTCGAGGTGGTGCGCGACCGGTCACCGGTCATGCTGCCGACACCGGCCATCGCCCGACGCAGCGCCGCCCTGGCCAGGTCGCGCGGCTGCGACCGGGTGTGGTTCGGCGCCGCCGCGCCGCTGGCCCTGATGGCCCCGGCGCTGCGGCGAGCCGGCGTGACCCGCGTCGTGGCGACGACGCACGGCCACGAGATCTGGTGGTCGAGCGTCCCCGGAGCGCGGCGGCTGCTGCGGGCGATCGGCGAGCGCACCGACGTCCTCACCTACCTGGGCGAGTACTGCCGAGCGCGCATCGCGCGCCCGCTGACGCCGGCTGCCCGGGCCCGCATGGTGCAGCTCACCCCCGGTGTCGACGACCACGCCTTCCGGCCGGACTGCGGTGGGGCAGCGGTGCGTGAGCGGCATGGCCTGGTGGGTCGGCCGGTGGTCGTCTGCATCTCGCGGATGGTGCCGCGCAAGGGCCAGGACGTCCTGGTGCGCGCGATGCCCGAGCTGAAGCAGCTCGTACCGGGGGTCGCCCTGCTGCTGGTCGGCGACGGCCCGCACCGCGGCGCCGTCGAGAAGCTGGTGGCGACGCTCGGGCTGGCGGACGACGTGGTGCTGGCCGGCCGCGTGCCGTGGGCCGAGACCCCGGCGTACTTCGACGCGGGCGACGTGTTCTGCATGCCGACGCGCACGCGGCTGTGGGGCCTGGAGCCCGAGGCGCTGGGCATCTGCTACCTCGAGGCGGCGGCCACGGGTCTGCCCGTGGTCGCGGGCGACTCCGGCGGGGCGCCGGACGCGGTGCTGGACGGCGAGAACGGGTACGTCGTGGACGGGCGCTCGCCCTCAGCTGTCGCTGCTCGGTGCGCCGAGCTGCTGCTCGATCCTGTTCTCTCGCAGCGGTTCGGAGCGCGTGGTCGCAGCTGGGTGGCTGAGCGGTGGCGCTGGGACGACCTCGCGGTCAGGCTGCAGCGGCTGCTCGCGGACGAGCCCGTCGATTGAACGCACGGGCGTGGTGGCGAGCACCAGCGCGAGCAGCGCGCCCACGAGCCAGTACTGGTTGTAGAACGCCTGCTTGTTGACCAGGTTCGCCACCAGCAGCACCAGCGCCAGCCAGCCGAGCAGCTCGTGCAGCGGTGGCCGCCGGCGCTGAACGGTGACGCACGCGAGTGTCAGCACGGCCAGGACGATGACGCCGGTGAGCCAGAACGGGGGAGTCCAGCCGAGCTCGGTCTGCGCCGCGATGAACAGCGTGTTGGCGAACCTGATCGGGTGGAAGCCGACCAGCAGCGTGATGGTGTCGTGGACGAACGCCGACGGTGAGGCGACGAACCACGGCGCGATCAGGACGCCGGTCAGCCCGCCGGTGGCCACGGTGCGCCGCAACCCGAAGGCGGGCCAGCAGGCCAGGACCGGCAGCAGCAGGGCCATGTGCTGCTTGCTCGCGCACGCCAGCGCCAGGGGGACGACGGCCCACCACGCCCGGCCGCGCGACACCAGCAGCGCCCAGCCGGCAAGCAGGGCGAACAGCAGCGGCTCGGTCCAGGCCTGCTCCGCCTGCGTCGTCGTCCCGGGCGCGAGCGCCAGCAGGACCGCTGCCGCCAGGGCGTTCACGGACCGCCGTCCGACGGCGACCAGGCAGAGCAGCCCGGCCACGAACCACGCGAGCAGCGCCCACCGGACGTCCCCAGCGAGCCAGCGACCGGGCGCGAGCAGCACCGCCGTCCACGGCAGGTAGGTGAAGGCGTCCTTGATGCCGGGGCTGTCCACCCACGTCATCTCGTAGACGTTCTGGCCGTTCGCCATGCCGTCCGCTGCCTGCTGCAGCGTCACCCACACGTCGATCCGCGGTGCGCGGTCGAGCAGGATCACGGCGCTCGAGGTGACGAGCAATGACGACGCCGCAACCGCGGCCGCGATGCGGGGCCCGTGGCGCTGCCCCACCAGGAGCGCCAGACCCGTTGCGGCGCATGCCGTTGCGACGCCGTGCGCGAGCCATCGCTGGTCGGACGAGGACGTGTAGCTGAAGAACGGGACCGTCTCGGCCACGACGGCCAGCGTGACGAGCGTCCAGGCCAGGACGGGCCGGCTCACGCCGTCGACGCGCCAGCGGCGCCACGCGGCCGTGCCGAGCAGTACGGCCGCACTCGTCACGACGGCGACGATGCCCAGCCTGTAGCGGACGACGCTCCACTGCAGCGCAGTGAAGAAGCCGACCCAGACCAGTGCGGTGAGCCCGACAGTGATCGGGTGAGGGCGAGGCACCGCGCCACGCTACCCGCCGCGACGACCGAGCCCGACCCTGCGCACCTCAGCCGTGCTGGGTCACGGTCTGGACGACGACGGCGCGCACCTCGGGCACGTCCCAGCGCCGGGTGAGCCGCACGAGCCGACGGGCGGACAGGGCGAGCAGCACAGCGGTCAGAGCCAGTGTCAGATCGGACCGACCCGTGGTGCCGCAGACACCGAAGGCGATGCCGGTGACGGTCGTCATCAGCGCCAGGCGGGCGGAGTACCCCGCCATGGCGGCGGGTGGGGCGGGGGTCGCCCGCGCACTGCGCAGGTCCGCGGCGTGCGGCGCCGAGACCGACCAGTCCAGCGAGCGCGCCAGCACGTGGGTGGTGATGACCGCAGCCGAGCACGCGAGAGCCAGGCCCTGGGCACCCGACGGCCGCGTCGGCGCCCGCAGGACGGCGAGCAGGAGCGTGACGCCCATGGGCAGGGCGATCGTCTCGAGCAGCACGACCGCGCGCACGGCCAGGACCAGGCGGGGCCGCACCGGGAGGCTGGCCCGCCACCAGGCGCCCTGCCCGTCGAGGCACCAGGCGTTGACCCCGAACAGCAGTGCCGCCCCCGAGGCCACCAGACCGGGCAGGACGGGCATCGTCTCCCACGGGACGCGTCCGATCGCCGCGACGGCGCCGGGCAGGACCGTCAGGATGAACGCGCCGCGTCGCAGGGGCACCGAGCGCCAGACGCTGGCCCGGTCGCCGCGCAGCAGCGCCAGCGCGTCGGTCGTGGGCCACGGTCGTCGCGGCCAGTGACGGCTCTCGGAGCGGGACTCCTCACGGCGCGGACGCCGGGCCAGCACCGTGGCCATCGTCAGGCCCGCGACGAAACCGACCGCCGTCAGGGCCACGAGCTCACCGACCCGAACCGCCCAGGTCAGCCAGCTGCCGTCGGTGCCGTCCAGCACGGCCAGGCCCCAGCGACGGGTGGCGGACGCGTGCAGCACCCCCGTCGTCCGGCCGCCCCACAGTGCTGACACCACGGCGACCGCGACGAGCAGGCCGACGCCGCGCACCAGCCAGGGTCCGCGCGGCAGCGACCGCAGCCACTCGACGGCCCACGACAGTGCCTGGGCCGCGACCGTCGAGGTCACCACCCAGGCGGCCGTCACGAGCAGGCCCGCGGCCAGGCTCGAGCCGGCGGGGACGACGTACGACGTCAGGGCCAGCAGCCCCAGCGCCTGCAGCATCCAGGCCAGGTTCAACGGCGACAGCAGCAGGGCGCCGAGGTGGTCGACGGCGGGTGAGACGGGGTAGGCGACGGCGTTGTCGCGCACGATCAGCTCGCGCCCCCCGGCCGAGGAGATGGCAGCCAGCGTCGCGGTGACCACGAAGCCCAGGAACGCCGCCGGCAGCAGCAGCCGCGCGTCGGCCTCCTGGGCCGGGGCCAGGCCGCGGGCCCGCAGCGGCAGCAGGACCGCGCCAGCCGCGACCACGACCAGTGCCACCAGGGCGATCGTCAGCCGCAGGCGCCCCCGGGTGATCGTGTCGAGCCGGAACAGCACCAGGGCCCGGACGTCGGCGATCACGTCAGCAGCGCGCGGTACCGCGCCCGCCCGACGTCGCCACGCAGCTCGTCGGCGGCCGACCGCGACACGGCCTGCCCGCCGCGCAGGACGATCGCGTCGTCGCAGACGTCGGTGGCCAGCTCGAGCAGGTGGGTCGAGATCAGGACGGTGCGCCCGGCGTCGACTGCCTCGCGCACCACGGTCATCGTCGCGTCCACGCCCAGCGGGTCGACACCGTCGAAGGGCTCGTCCAGCAGCAGCACGGGCGGCTCGTGGAAGGCGGCGAGCACCACCGACATCCGCCGGCTCATGCCGTGCGAGAAGCCGGACGTCACGCGGTCGCTGGCCCCGGTCAGCTCGAACCGGTCGAGCAGGTCGCGCGCGCGGTGCGGCCACCCCGGGTCCATCCGGCGCAGGCGGGCCGCCAGCTGCAGGTGCTCCCACGGCGTGGCCCGCGGCACCAGGCCACCGACGTCCGGGCAGTACCCGGTGCGGCGCTTGGCGTCGATCGGGTCGCGACGGACGTCGACGCCGGCCACCCGAACCTCACCGGACGTGGCCGGCACCACCCCGGCGAGGACCTTCAGCGTCGTGGACTTGCCGGCGCCGTTGCGCCCGATGAGCGCAGTGGCTCGCCCCGCGCCGACGGAGAGGTCCAGACCCCCCACGGCGTCGACGTCCCCGAAGCGCACCGTCAGGGCGTGGGTCATCACCGCGGGCTCGGGCACCTCACCAGTCTGCCCGCTGGCCCCGTGGTCGCGGGCGGGATCAGCGGTAGAGCTCGTCGACCTCGTGGGCGAAGTCGCGCATGACCACGGAACGCTTCAGCTTCATCGACGGGGTGAGGTAGCCGGCGTCCTCGGTGAAGTCGACGGCCAGCAGGCGGAACCGTCGGATCGACTCGGCCCGGCTGACGCTGTGGTTGGCGTCGTCGACCGCGCGCTGGATCTCGGTCAGCACCGCCTCGTCGCCGGCGGCCTCGTCCACACCCATCTGCGCGAGGCCGTTGCTCTTCAACCAGGTGGGCAGCATGTCGGCGTCCAGCGTCACCAGGGCGCCGATGTAGGCCCTGCCGTCGCCCACGACGATGGTCTGCGACACCAGCGGGTGCGCGCGCAGCCGGTCCTCGAGCACCGCCGGCGCGACGTTCTTGCCGCCCGCCGTGACCAGGATCTCCTTCTTGCGACCGGTGATCCGCAGGTAGCCGTCGCCGTCCAGGACGCCCAGGTCACCGGTGCGGAACCAGCCGTCGACGAACGCCTCGGCCGTCGCTTCGTCGTTGCGCCAGTAGCCTCGCAGCACGTGCGGGCCCTTGACGAGCACCTCGCCGTCGTCGGCGACCTTGATCGACACGCCCGGCAGCGGCAGCCCGACCGTGCCGATCTTGACCAGCTCGGGGGTGTTGACGGTGCTCGGTGCGGTGGTCTCGGTCAGGCCGTAGCCCTCGAGGACGCAGATGCCGGCGCCGCGGTAGAAGTGCCCGAGGCGCTCGCCGAGCGGCGCTCCACCGGACACGTTGTAGCGGATGCGCCCGCCCATCGCCGCGCGGATCCTGGCGTAGACGAGCCGGTCGAACGCCGCGTGCCGCAGGCGCATCGAGACGCTCACGGTGCCGGCGTCCAGCGCCTTGCTGTACGCGACGGCGGTCTCGGCGGCGAGGTGGAAGATCTTGCCCCTGCCCTCGGCCTCGGCCTTCTGCTCGCTGGAGTTGTAGATCTTCTCGAACACGCGCGGCACCGACAGCAGGTACGTCGGGCTGAAGTCGGCGAGGTCGGCCAACAGGTTCTTCACCTCGCTCGAGTGGCCCACCCGCGCGCCGGCGCTGAAGCTGAGCACCTGGATGAAGCGGGCGAAGATGTGCGCCAGCGGCAGGAACAGCAGGGTCGACGCGTCGTCCGCGCTCACGACCTCGCCGAGCCGCGCGACGGTGTTGTCGGTCAGCGCCAGGAAGTTCTGGTGGGTGAGCTCGCAGCCCTTGGGGCGGCCGGTGGTGCCCGAGGTGTAGATGATCGTCGCCAGGTCGTCCGGCCCCGCCGCGGTGCGGCGGGCGGTCAGCACCTCGTCGTCCACCTCGGCCCCGGCGGCGACGAGGTCGTCCAGGCCGCCGGAGTCGATCTGCCACACGTCGACCAGGGCCGGTGCCCGGCCGCGCACCGACGAGACGACGCGGGCGTGCGCCGGGGTCTCGACGACGACGGCCACCGCGCCCGAGTCGGCGAGGATCCACTGCACCTGGTCGGCCGAGGACGTCTCGTAGACGGGGACCGTGACGGCGCCGGCGGTCCAGATCGCGAAGTCGACCAGCGTCCACTCGTAGCGGGTGCGCGACATCAGGGCGACCCGGTCACCCGGCCCGACCCCCGCGGCGATCAGCCCACGGGCCACGGCCTCGACCTCGGCGCAGAACTCGGCCGCCGTCACGTCCTGCCAGCGGCCCTGGGTGCGGCGGCTGAACATCACCCGGTGGGCCCGCTCGGCCGCCTGGCGCACCACGAGCGAGCTGAGGTTTCCCGTGGTCGCGAGGGGTACGAGCAGCGGGACCGCGAACTCGACCACGATGGTGCCTCCTTGCCCCGGGCGTGACCACCAGCGTACCTACGGGCCGCTCCCGGAGCTCGCAGTTCAAGGGGGCCCGCCGATCTGCCGATGTCAGCACTCATGGCCAGCGCACCCGACCTGCCCACCGCCTGCCCCTCGTGCGGGGCAGCGGTGCGCACCGCCGTCGCCTGGTGCGGTCTGTGCTATGCCGCGCTGGTGCCGTCGCCTGCTGCGGCGGTGCAGGTCACCGTCGTCGACCCCGTGACGGAGCGCCTGCCCGAGCAGGCACCCCACCGCGGCCGGCACAGTCGCGACGAGGACCTCGACCGGGTCAGTGCCGACCTCGGCGCGGACGTCGACACCGCGGTGCCGTCGTCGGCCGCCGACGCGGATCTGGTCGCCGACCGGCTGCTGGCCGAGCTCGCGGCCACCCGCGACCCGCAGCCGGCGTGGCTGCAGCGGCTGCCGAGCTCGACGGGTGCCCGGGTCGCACTGATCGCCGGGGCGGTCGCGGTCGGCACGGTGGTGCTGGTGGCGGCGATGAGCCTGATCGGGCTGTTCCTGTGACCGCCGCCACGGCGAGGTAGCCTTCACGGCGACCTGACCTCGGCTCGTCCGCGGCCACGAGACGCCGGCGAAAGGCACCACCGACATGGCTGACCGCACCGAGTCGAGCATCCGCATCGGCGCCCCCCCGGCTCAGGTGCTCGCCGTCATCGCCGACTTCGCGGCCTACCCGGAGTGGACCGGAGCGGTGAAGGAGGCCGAGGTGCTCTCCAAGGGCGCCGGGGGCCGGGCCGCGCGCGTGGGTTTCGTCCTGGACGCCGGGGCCATCAAGGACAGCTACAGCCTCGACTACACCTGGGCCGTCGCCAAGAACGGCACCGGCAGCGTGAGCTGGACGCTCACCGAGCCAGGGACGCTGCTCAAGGCCCTGGACGGCACATACACGCTGGTCGCGGCAGGGGCCGGGACGTCAGTGAGCTACCAGCTGACGGTCGACGTCAAGATCCCGATGCTCGGCATGCTCAAGCGCAAGGCCGAGAAGGGCATCATCGAAACGGCACTGAACGAGCTGAAGAAGCGGGTCGAAGGTTGACCGCCGCGCACGAGGGACACGGCAGCGCCGCCGACGAGGCAGCCCGCCTCGCTGACGTGCTCGGTGGCTGGTTCACTTCTGCCACAACGGATCTGCACGACGAGCACGACCCGGTGACGTGCACAGCCTGCCCGCTGTGCCGAGGGATCGCCGCCGTGCGGTCGGTCAACCCCGAGGTCGTCGAGCACCTCAGCGTGGCCGCCGGCTCGCTGGTGGCGGCGTTGCGCGTGCTGCGCTCACCGTCGCCCACGCGCGACGAGGACCAGTCATGACGCTCACGATCGGGGTGGACGTCGGCGGCACGAAGATCGCCGCCGGCGTGGTCGACGAGCTCGGGACGCTGCTCGCGACCACGCGTCGCGAGACGCCGGCCACCGACCCCGCGATGATCGAGGCCCAGGTCGAGGACGCCGTCACCGAGCTGCGCGCGGGTCACGACGTCGCCGCCGTCGGCGTCGCCGCGGCCGGCTTCGTCAACGCGGTCACCGGCGTGGTGCTGTTCGCGCCCAACCTGGCCTGGCGCGACGAGCCCCTGGGCGCGGACCTGAGGGCCCGGCTCGGCCTGCCCGTCACCATCGAGAACGACGCCAACGCCGCGGCGTGGGGGGAGTTCCGGTTCGGCGCCGCCAGCCACGTCCAGGACATGGTGCTCCTCACCGTCGGCACGGGTCTCGGTGGCGGCATCGTCAACGAGGGCCGCCTGCTGCGCGGTGCCGTGGGCCTGGGCGCCGAGATGGGCCACGTGCGGGTGGTGCCGGACGGCATCCGCTGCGGCTGCGGCAACCGCGGGTGCTGGGAGCAGTACGCCTCCGGGTCGGCGCTGGAGCGCGAGGCGCGTGAGCTCGTGGCGTCGGGCAGCCTGCACGCCGCCCGGCTGCTCGAGCTGTGCGAGGGCAAGCCCAAGCGCCTGCGCGGCCGGATGGTCACCCAGGCCGCGCACGAGGGCGACCCGGCGTCCGTCGAGCTGCTGGCCGACCTCGGCACATGGCTCGGCGAGGGGATGGCGTCCATGGCGGCCGTGCTCGACCCCTCCGTCTTCGTCGTCGGCGGTGGTGTCGTCGAGGCCGGCGACCTGCTCATCCAACCCGCGCGGCACGCCCTGGGTCGCAACCTGCCGGCGCGCGGGCACCGACCCGAGATCGAGGTGCAGGCCGCGACGCTGGGCAACGAGGCGGGGATGATCGGGGCCGGCGACCTGGCCCGGGCGGCGCTGTGAGCGAGCGTCGCTCCGAAGGTCAGCGGACGCTGCAGTCGTTGCAGCGCCCCGCGATCGGCGTCGACATCGGCGGCACCAAGGTGGCGGCGGGTCTGGTCGACACCGACGGGCGGGTGCTGCAGCGTGCGCGTCGCGAGACCCCGCACCGCAGCAAGAGCCCGCAGGTCGTCGAGGACACCATCGCCGAGGTCATCAGTGAGCTGCGCGACTACCGCGAGGCGATCGCCGTCGGCATCGGTGCGGCCGGGTTCGTCGACGCCACCCAGTCGTCGGTGCTGTTCGCGCCGCACCTGTCGTGGCGCCACGAGCCGCTGCGCGACGCCATGCGCCGCCGGGTGGGCCTGCCGGTCGTCGTCGAGAACGACGCCAACGCGGCGCTGTGGGCCGAGTGGCGCTTCGGCGCCGGCCAGGGCGAGGAGAACGTCGTCTGCGTCAACCTCGGCACCGGCATCGGCGGCGGGGTCCTGATCAACGGCGAGCTGTACCGCGGCCGGTACGGCGTCGCCGGCGAGTTCGGCCACATGCAGGTCGTCGCCGGTGGGCACCGCTGCGAGTGCGGTAATCGCGGCTGCTGGGAGCAGTACGCCAGCGGCAACGCCCTGGTGCGCGAGGCCCGCGAGCTCGCGGCCGCCGGCTCGCCGGTGGCGCACAACCTGCTCGACCGCGTCGACGGGGACGCCTCGCGGCTCACCGGCCCGCTGGTGACCGACGCGGCCAAGGACGGCGACCCCGCGGCCACCGAGCTGTTCGAGGACATCGGCCGCTGGCTCGGAATCGGGCTGGCGAACCTGGCTGCCGCGTTCGACCCCGGTCTGTTCGTCATCGGCGGTGGGGTGTCGGAGGCGGGCGAGCTGCTGCTGAACCCCGCGCGCGAGGCGTTCCGCCGTCAGCTCACCGGACGCGGGTTCCGTCCCGAGGCACGCATCGTCCGCGCCCAGCTCGGCAACGAGGCCGGTCTGATCGGCGCGGCCGACCTGGCCCGCGACCGGGCGCGGATCTTCCGGCGTCGGCGCAGCCGGTCGGGTCGGCTCTGAGACCGTTGCGGTTGTTGACGTACAACGTCCACGACCTGACCGACGACGCGGGTGCGGTCGCGCACGTCATCCGCTCGTGCCGCCCCGACGTCGTGTGCCTGCAGGAGGTACCGCGCCGGTTGGCGGCCGGACGTCGCGTGCGCCGGCTGGCCCGCGAGTGCGGGCTGCGCTGGTCGGCCGGGGGCCGCGGCAGCGGCGGCACGGCGGTCTTCACCGCGCCCGCCGTCGAGGTGACCTCGTCCGCCGTGGGGCGGTTGCCCGTGGCCGGCCCGACGACCCGCACCAGGGGGTACTCGCTGGTGCGCGTCGCCGGCCTCACGGTCGTCAGCGTCCACCTGCCGCTGCACGAGCACGAGCGGCTCGCGCACGTCGCCGCCGTGCTGCGCCGGCTGCGGGACGCCGGGCCGAGCGTCGTCGCGGGTGACCTGAACGAGCCGCCGGGCGGGCCGTCGTGGGCGGCCCTGGCCGACCTGGTCGCCGACCCAGGTGGGTGCGGGCCGACGTACCCCGCGCGCGCGCCCAGCCGGCGGATCGACGCGGTGCTGGCGACCAGCGGCCTGACCGTGACGCGGCTGGCGGTCGCCGGCCCGAGCGAGCACCTGTGGCCGCAGGACCTGCGGGCGGCCAGCGACCACCTGCCGGTGATCGCCGAGCTGGCGATCTGAGCGCCGGTTCGCGTGTGCCACCGTCCTGGGGCAGTGCCGCTGAGGGTAGCGTTCCGTTGCTCACAGTTCTTCGAAGTCGTTGTGGGAGAACGGGTCTGAGAGGCCTGGGCTGTCCGTGGTCGCCGCTAGCGTGTGAGGCATGGACACCCCAGGCGGGCAGCTGAGCGATGCGCTCACGCTGCTGCGCGACGTGGTCGCGGGTCTGCAGTCCGAGGACCTGCACGGGGTGGACTCCGGGTCCCTGCTCACCGAGGTTGCGGACCTGCGGCGACTGGCCGACCAGGTGGAAGGCGAGTGGTTGCGGCGGGTCGGTGAGGTGCACGCCCGTGGTGCGGCTGACGTGGTGGGCGCCGGTTCGACGAAGGCGTTCCTGCGTGGCACTTGCCTGGTGTCGCCGGTAATGGCGTCACGGGCGGTGGACACGGCTGCGGCCCTGCGGACGACGTGTGTCGCGACGGCCAAGGCGGTAGCGGCCGGGACGATCAGCATCGGACAGACACACGTCATCGCCAGGGTCATCACCGACCTACCCTCCGCTCTGCCCGAGGACACCCGCGTGGACGGCGAGCAGGTGCTCCTGGCCCACGCCGCCGCCTTGGACCCGGCGCAGCTCGCGAGGGCCGGGCGGTACTTCGCCTCCCGGGTCGACCCGCACAGGGTGGCCCGGGACGAGGCCGAGCAGCGCGAGCGGTCGGGCACCACGTTCGCGTCCACCTTGTACGGAGCGGGGATCGCCCGTGGTGACCTGGACCCGGAGTCTCTGGCGGTCATCTGTGCAGCGCTCGAACCCCGGTCTGCGCCGCGACCGCCGACCCCGGACGGGCTGATCGACGGCCGTACCGCGGCGCGCCGCCGGTTGAACGCGATGGTCGAGATCATGCGGCACCACCTGGACTGCCAGCAGCCGGCCGATGTCCGCCGTCCCGGCGCGCACCTGACCGTGGTCACCGGGGCGTCCACCCTGGCCGGTGAGCCGGGTGGGTCGTCCCTGGACTGGGGCGGGGTCATCTCAGGGGAGACCACCCGGCGCCTCGCGTGCGACGCGACCATCACCCCGATTACCGTCAGCCCCATGGGTCAGGTGCTCGACGTGGGGCGACGCACCCGCACGGTCACCGCCCGCCGTGTGGGCGGCCCTGGTGGTGCGTGACCGGTGCTGCGCGTTCCCCGGCTGCGACACCCCCACCAGCCGCTGCGACGCCCACCACATCCAGCACTGGGCCGACGGCGGCCCCACCAGCCTGGGCAACCTGGTGCTGCTCTGCCGGTTTCACCACCAACGGGTCCTGCACGACGACCAGCACGAAGACCGGTGGACCGTGAGGATCGACGAACCCACCGGCCGACCCGCCTTCGACCCACCCCTCTGGACCGGCCGACGCGGAGTGCCCCTGCGACCCCTGTGGTCACCCGACGGGTGAAATCCAAGGACTGGGGCAACGAGGCGTCAGATCTGACGCGCCGTTGCCCCGATCAACCAAAACGGCAACGAGCCGTTCCGCCAGGCGGACAACGCCCTGTCAGCCCAAACTGAGACACACGACTAGGTGTTCCAGCCCGGTGACAGCTCGGTGGCCAGCTGCTCGAGGAACAGGCCGACGTCTGTGACGACGCCGCGCGCCTGGGCCGAGCCGCGGTCGGCCAGCTTGGTGACCGTGGCGGGGTTGATGTCGACGCACACCAGCGGCACCGAGGCCGGAAGCAGGTTGCCGGTGGCCACCGAGTGCAGCATCGTCGCGACCATGATCGCGAAGCCCACATCGGCGAGCTCGGCGCGCATGGCCCGCTGACCGTCGATGACGTCGGTGATGACGTCGGGCAGGGGACCGTCGTCGCGCACCGACCCCACCAGGACGAACCGCCGTTCACCGCGCACGAGCGCATGCATGACCCCGCTGGTGATCACGCCCTGCTCGACCGCCGCGGCGATGGACCCGGCCGCACGAACCCGGTTGATGGCGCGGATGTGGTGCTCGTGGCCGTGCTCGACCCCCCGGCCCTTGGACAGGTCGACGCCCAGGGAGGTGCCGTACAGGCTCGACTCGATGTCGTGGGTGGCGATCGCGTTGCCGCCGAACAGCACGTCGACGAACCCGGCGTCGACCAGGGCGACCATGGCCGGGGCGGCACCGGTGTGGACGACGGCCGGGCCGGCGACCCACAGGACCTTGCGGCCGGCGGCCTTGGTGTCGCGCATCTCCTGGGCGATCTGGCGCACCAGCAGCGCCTGCGGCTTCTCGCTGGACACCTGCGAGTTCATGAACTCGAACGTCTGGTCGCCGTCCGAGGGCACCGCCGGCTGCGACACGCGCACCCCCGACGCCCCGCACACGACGGTGTCGCCCGCCCGCACGTCGCTGACCGGCACGGTGCGCACCCAGCGCCCGTCGGGTGGGCCGGCGACGAGCAGACCGCAGTCCATCTCTGGCGCTCGCACCTCGACCCACCGTCCGCCCAGGCGCACCTGGGTGTCGAGGTTGGTGGTCGAGTAGAAGTCCAGCGGGAAGACCCCGTCGGCGGCGACGTCCCGCAGGACCGCCTCGCCGGGGTCGGTCAGGTTCACCCCGTAGGAGTTGAGCCGCATCAGCATCGAGGCCAGGTCGGGCTCGTTCGGTGCGCTCACCCGGATCCGGGCGTAGGACTCGTCGTCGTGGTCCTTGCCGACGTCGAAGCGCTCGATCACGTAGTCGCCGCCGAGCGAGCGGACGTCGTCGACGCAGCGCGACAGCACACCGGAGTCGAGCAGGTGCCCGCGGATCTCGACCGTGTCGCTGACCGGCGGGGTCACAACCTCGCGCCGTCGTCGTCGTCGTCCACGTCACGGTGCGAGGGCAGCCGCATCACCAGCGCGACGAAGCCGCCGACGAACGCGACGACGGCCAGCCCGAGCCACAGCGGGCTCGCCTCGCGCCAGAACAGCCCGGCCACCAGCAGGAACAGCGGACCGAGCAGCACCGCTGCCCACGCCAGGACGCCGACCACGTCGCCGCGTGGCAGCGGTGGCGGGTCGGGGGGCACGTAGCCCTCGTCCGGCTCCTCCGGAGGCGTGTGGTCGCGGGGTCCGGGGGACGGTGCGAAGTCCGGCGGCGGCGTCACGACGGGCGGTGTCGTCGTCGTCGGCGTGGTGGACGCCGGGGCGGCGTCGGTCGGGGCGGGGCCGTCCACGAGGGTGGGCGTGTCGTCCCAGCCGGCGATGATCCGCAGGAACTCGGCGTCGACGTCCCCGTCGGGCCGGTCGCGGTCGGGCAGCGGGCTCATCCGGCGCTCACCCGGTGGATGAACTCCAGCGAGGCCTTCTCGATCAGGTCGGCGTCCTCGTCCAGCGTCGCGACGTGGAAGCTGTGCTCCAGGACGACCTCGGTCACGTCCTTGCTGGACACCCGCGACAGCAGCAGCGCCGAGCTGCGCGGGGGCACCACGTGGTCGACCCGCGAGTGCAGCAGCAGCAGCGGCGCGGTGACGCCGGCCAGCGCCCGGATGGTCTCGTCCCACGAGCTGACGAACGAGTGCAGCGCCTTGAGGGGAGTGCGGTCGTACGCGAGCTCGGTGACGCCCGGCCGGGCGATGTCGCTCGCGATGCCCGGCAGGGAAGGCACCAGGTGCTTGATGACCGGGAGGGCGCGCAGCCGGACGTCGTCGGAGACGAAGGCCGGGTTGACCAGCACCAGCCCCGCGACGTCCGCCGGACGCTCGGCGGCCAGCCGGGCCGCGATTGCTCCGCCCATCGACAGCCCACCCACGACGACCGACCGGCAGCGGGCGGTCAGCTCGTCCAGGGAGCGCTGCGCCGCGTCGTACCAGTCCTGCCAACCGGTGAGGTTGAGGTCCGGCCAGGCGGTGCCGTGGCCGGGCAGCAGCGGCAGGCGAACGGTCAGGCCCTCGCCGGCCAGTCGCTCGGCCCACGGGCGCAGGCTCATCGGCGTCCCGGTGAAGCCGTGGCAGAGCAGCACGCCGACGTCGCCACCATCGTGGGCGTACGGTTCGGCGCCGGGCATGACGGGCACGGATCCTCCTTGGACGGCCCCGGTCGACGCCGGGCTTGACCATCGTTCCACGGCGGCGGGCTGGTGGTCGAGGGGTGCCCTACAGTTCGTCCAGGTTCCGAGGTGAGGGGTTCGCACGGTGTTCTACTGGGTGCTCAAGACCATCGTGCTCGGCCCGCTGCTGAGGCTGGTCTTCCGGCCCTGGGTCACGGGTCTGGAGCACGTCCCGACCACCGGCGGGGCGATCCTGGCCAGCAACCACCTCTCGTTCTCCGACTCGATCTTCCTGCCGCTGGTCGTCGAGCGGAAGGTCACCTTCCTCGCCAAGGCGGACTACTTCACCGGGCGCGGCCCCAAGGGCCGGCTGACCGCCGCCTTCTTCAAGCTCGCCGACCAGCTGCCCGTCGACCGCGCCGGAGGCCGGGCCAGCGAGGCCGCGATCCGCACCGGGTTGCGCGTGCTGCGCCGGGGCGACCTGCTCGGCATCTACCCCGAGGGCACCCGCTCACCCGACGCCCGGTTGTACCGCGGCAAGACGGGGGTGGCGCGGATGGCCCTGCAGGCCGGCGTCCCGGTGCTGCCCGTCGCGATGGTCGACACCGAGAAGGCGCAGCCGATCGGCCGCCGGATCCCCTCGATCATCCGCGTCGGGGTGCGGATCGGGACGCCGCTGGACTTCAGCCGGTACGAGGGGATGGAGGACGACCGCTTCGTGCTGCGCGCGATCACCGATGAGATCATGTACGAGCTGATGCAGCTGTCCGGCCAGGAGTACGTCGACGTGTACGCCGCCGACATGAAGGAGCGCATCGCCGCCGCCAAGCGCGGCCGCACCGTCGTGCTGCCCGGCGACCCCGAGGACGACACCGACGGTCAGGACGGCGGACCCCCGACCGCCGCGACCCGCTGAGTCGACAGGCGTGCCGCGCGCCACGACGGTGCGCGCGGGCGCCCGCCCGGCTAGCGTGCCCTGCGTGCAGGTGATCACCTCGGCGGTCCGCGCCGCCCTCGGGACGGGCCTGCCGTGAGCTCGGCCGAGATCTCGCTGGCCGCCCAGGCGTCCAGCGCCCGGGTGGCCCGCCGCTTCGTGCGCAGCACGCTCGAGCAGTGGTCGCTCAGCGCGCTCAGCGCCAACGCCGAGCTGATGGTCAGCGAGCTGGTCACCAACGTGGTCCTGCACGCCCGCACCGACCTGGTCGTGCACCTGGGGTTGCGCACCACCGCGACGGTCACCGTGCTGCGGGTCGGCGTGCGCGACGGCAGCGGCCGGCCGCCGCGGACGATGCGCTACTCGGACCTGGCCGCGACCGGTCGGGGCCTGCGGATCGTCCGCACGCTGGCCAGTGACAGCGGCGTGGAGACCGACGCGGACGGCAAGACCGTGTGGTTCGAGATCGTGGTCTCCGAGGGAACGGGGACGGTGCGGTGACCGACGACGTCGAGGTGCGGCTGCTCAACTACCCGCTCGACCTGTTCGTCCGGGCCCAGGAGCACGCCGACGACCTGCTGCGCGAGTTCGTGCTGATCAGCAGCTCGAGCGATGTCGACCCGGCGAGGGTGCGGACCCCGGCTCGCCTGGTGGCGCTGGTCGACGAGCTGACCACGACGTACGAGGGGATGTCCGCGGTGCCGCGGGCCGATCGTGACGCTGCCATCGAGCGGGGTGAGCGGCGCATCGACCTGGTGTACGTCTTCCCGCTGCAGGCGCTCGAACCGGTGCGGCACCTGGGCCGGGCGCTGGACGAGGCGGACGAGTTCTGCCGTCAGGGCCGCCACCTGCTGACCCTGGAGACCCCGCCCGACCTGGTCGCGTTCCGGCACTGGTTCATGGGCGAGTTCGAGCGGCAGGCGGCTGGTCAGGCGCCGCTGCCGTGGCCGTACTGACGTCGCGCGCCCCGGTGCACCTCGCGCGCCGCTAGGGTCGGCGCATGCGCATCGGTGTACTCACAGGTGGCGGGGACTGCCCCGGGTTGAACGCGGTCATCCGCGCCGTCGTGGTCAAGGGGGTGACGGCGTACGGGCACGAGTTCGTCGGCTTCCGGCGGGGCTGGAAGGGCCCGGTCGAGGACCTCACCCAGCCCCTGGGCCTGGACGACGTCGAGGAGCTGCTCAGCCGCGGCGGGACCATCCTGGGGTCCTCGCGCACCAACCCGTATTCGATCGTCGGCGGCGTGGACGCGATCCGCGCGACCCTGGCGCGGCACGGGATCGACGCGCTGATCGCGATCGGCGGCGAGGACACCCTGGGTGTCGCCAAGCGGCTCACCGACGACGGGATCGGCGTCGTCGGCGTCCCCAAGACGATCGACAACGACCTGGGTGCCACCGACTACACGTTCGGCTTCGACACGGCGGTGAGCATCGCGACCGAGGCGATCGACCGGGTGCGCACGACGGCGGAGTCGCACGAGCGCACGATCGTCGTCGAGGTGATGGGCCGGCACGCCGGCTGGATCGCGCTGCACGCGGGGATGGCCGGGGGAGCGGACGCGATCCTGGTGCCCGAGTTCGAGTTCGACGTCGACCAGGTCTGCGGCTGGGTGCAGTCGCGCTACGACCGCGGCCACGCCGCCGTCCTGTGCGTCGCCGAGGGCGCCGTGCCCGCCGGTGGCGCCGAGGTGCTGACCGCGGGCGAGACCGACGCGTTCGGTCACGTCCGCCTCGGTGGCATCGGCACCTGGCTGGCGGGCGAGATCGAGCAGCGCACGGGGCACGAGACGCGGGCCGTGGTGCTCGGCCACGTCCAGCGCGGGGGCACGCCGACGGCATACGACCGGGTGCTGTCGACCCGGTTCGGCCTGGGCGCCATCGAGGCCGTCAACGACGGGGACTTCGGCGTGATGATCGCGCTGCACGGCACCGAGATCGTGCGGGTGCGCCTGGACGAGGCCACCGCCGTCCTGAAGGTGGTGCCCGCCGAGCGCTACGCCGAGGCGCAGCAGCTGTTCGGCTGAGTCCGTCATGCGGACCCGCGTCCAGCTGGTGGACGCCGGCACCTACCCTGACGGCGTGAACGAGACGAGCGTCATGGCCACTCCCGAGGTGCTGGACGGCCTCGACGTGTGGCGCACCCTGCCCGTCAGCCAGCAGCCGACCTGGCCCGACCCGGCCGCCCTGCAGGCGGTGCTCACCCGGCTCACGGCCTACCCGCCGCTGGTGTTCGCCGGCGAGTGCGACGACCTGCGCGCTCGGCTGGCCGCCGCCAGCCGCGGTGAGGCGTTCCTGCTGCAGGGCGGGGACTGCGCCGAGACGTTCGTCGACGCCACCGCCGACAACATCCGCAACCGGGTCAAGACCATCCTGCAGATGGCCGTCGTCCTGACCTACGGTGCGAGCCTGCCGGTGATCAAGCTGGGCCGGATGGCCGGGCAGTTCGCCAAGCCGCGCAGCAGTGAGCTCGAGACGCGCGACGGCGTGACGCTGCCGGCGTACCGCGGCGACGCGGTGAACGACTTCGCCTTCACCGAGCAGGGTCGCCGCAACGACCCCGAGCGGCTGCTGCAGGCGTACCACACGAGCAGCGCGACGCTGAACCTGATCCGGGCCTTCACCCACGGCGGTTTCGCCGACCTGCGGCTGGTGCACGACTGGAACCGTGGTTTCGTCGGCAACACCGCGAAGGCGCGCTACGAGGTGATGGCCCGCGACATCGACAAGGCGATGAAGTTCATGGCCGCGTGCGGGGCGGACTTCGAGGCGCTGCGCACGGTCGACTTCTTCTCCAGCCACGAGGCGCTGCTGCTGGACTACGAGCGGGCGCTCACGCGCATCGACTCGCGCACCGGCGACCCGTACGACGTGTCGGCGCACTTCGTGTGGATCGGCGAGCGCACCCGCCAGCTGGACGGCGCGCACGTCGACTTCCTGTCGCGGGTGCGCAACCCGCTGGGCGTCAAGCTCGGCCCGCGCACCTCGGCCCACGACGTCCGGCAGCTGATCGAGCGCCTCGACCCCGACCGCGAACCGGGCCGGCTGACGTTCATCACCCGGATGGGTTCGCAGACCGTGCGCGACGCGCTGCCTGGGCTGGTCGAGACCGTCTCGTCCGCGGGCGGTCAGGTGCTGTGGGTCTGCGATCCCATGCACGGCAACACGTTCGAGTCGCCCAGCGGCTACAAGACGCGCCGCTTCGACGACGTGATCGACGAGGTGCGCGGGTTCTTCGAGGTGCACCAGGCGCTGGGCACGGTGCCGGGCGGCGTCCACGTCGAGCTGACCGGCGACGACGTCACCGAGTGCCTCGGGGGGTCCGAGCAGATTGACGACGCGGCGCTGGCCACGCGGTACGAGACGGTGTGCGACCCGCGGCTGAACCATCAGCAGAGCCTGGAGATGGCGTTCCTGGTCGCCGAGATGCTCGCCGCCCGATGACGGTCGTCGACCTGCGCAGCGACACCCTGACCCGGCCGGGCGCCGCGATGCGCCGGGCCATGGCGGACGCCGAGGTCGGTGACGACGTTTACGGCGAGGACCCCACCGTCAACCGGCTCGAGGCGCGGGTCGCCGAGCTGCTCGGCCACGAGGCGGGGCTGTTCACCCCCAGCGGCTCGCTGGCTAACCAGCTCGGGCTGCGGCTGCTCGTCGAGCCGGGCCGCGAGCTGCTGTGCGACCAGACCGCCCACGTGGCTCGGGCCGAGCTCGGTGCGGCAGCCGTCTTCAGCGGCATCACCACCCGCACCTGGGCCAGCGTCGACGGCCGGCTCGAGGCCGACGTCCCGCTGTCGATGATGGAGCCGGACGCCGGCCCCTACCTGGTCTCGACCGCGGCCATCGCCGTCGAGAACACCCACAACTTCGGCGGCGGCAGCGTCCAGCGGCTGGACCAGGCGCAGGCCCTGCGCGACGGCGTCGCCGGCACGGGCGTCACGCTGCACCTGGACGGGGCCCGGCTGTTCAACGCCGTCGTCGCGGCCGGCGAGTCGCTGCTGCAGTGGGGTCGGCTCTTCGACACCGTCTCGGTGTGCCTCTCGAAGGGCCTGGGTGCCCCCGTCGGCTCGGTGCTGGTGTCGTCGGCCGACGCCGTCGCCCGGGCTCGCGTCTGGCGCAAGCGGTACGGCGGCGGCATGCGCCAGGTGGGGGTGCTGGCCGCGGCCGGCGAGTACGCCCTCGACCACCACGTCGAGCGGCTCGCCGACGACCACGCGCGCGCCGCCGCCATCGCGGCCGCCTGCGCCTCGGCCCGGCCTGGCGTGGTCGACCCCGCGTCGGTGCAGACCAACATCGTCGTCCTCGACTTCGCCGGCTCAGGGCTGACGGCGCCCGCCCTGGTCGACGCCTGCCGCGCCGACGGTGTCCTGATGTCGGCGTTCGGCACGCGCCGGGTGCGGCTGGTGACCCACCTCGACGTCGACGACGAGGCGACCGCCACGGCTGCCGCGGTCATCGCCCGCCACCTGAGTGCGCCGGAGCCTCTGCGAGGATCGTGACGTGAGCCAGCCGCACGAGCCCGTGCTGCCCCCGGGCCAGCGGCTCGCCGTCGGGTGGCCGGTGCTGCACTACGGCCCGGTGCCGCGCCTGCGTCCGGACACCTGGGACCTCACCGTCTCGGGGGTGACCGCGGACGGCCGCCAGCACAGCCTCGGTACCGACGCGTTCGCCGCCCTGCCGCGGGTGGACGCCGTGGGCGACCTGCACTGCGTCACGCGCTGGACCGTGCCCGGCTCGCGGTGGTCGGGGGTCGCCGCACGGAGCCTGATCGAGATGTTCCCGCCGCACGACGCCGTCTCGCACGTCATGGTCTGGGCCGAGTACGGGTACTCCGCCAGCCTGCGGCTGGAGGACCTCGCCTCGCCCCGCGCGATCTTCGCCACCCACCGCGACGGCGACCCGCTCAGCCCCGAGCACGGCTGGCCGCTGCGGTTGGTCGTCCCCCACCTGTACGCCTGGAAGGGCCCCAAGTGGGTGCGCGGCGTCGAGTACCTCACCGAGCCGGCGCGCGGCTTCTGGGAGATGCGCGGCTACCACCAGCACGCCGACCCGTGGCGCGAGGAGCGCTACTCCTACCAGGAGTAGGCCGGCACCCCTCTCGGCCCCCTTTCCTCCGCCCCACCGGTGCCGATGTCCGACATGTCGGGCTCAGCCGGCGGTCGGGGGGAGGAAAGCGGGGTGGGGGAGGAAGGGTCAGACGTCGCGCAGGATGGTCCGCTCGAGGGTGGCGATCAGCGCCGAGCTGGCCATCAGCTCCTCGGCCGGCGCGAGGGCGCGGACGAGGGCGATGCGCTCGGCGTACGCGGCGCTCAGGGCCTGAACGGGGGTGCGGTCACCGAGCTCGTGGATGTCCTCCTCGACCGATCCCGACTCGGTGCCCTGCGTCGCGGCCCGGTAGGCGCGCAGCGACACGACCTCGGCCTCGCCCGCCGACGACGTGGGTGGGGTGTTCATGCCGGGCCCTCCTGGCGTCGCGTCCTGGGTTCTCGCGCATTGCCCACCAACCGTAGCCCCAACCGACCCCTGCCTGGATCGTCGCGGGGCGAGCTCGGCGACGTACATCGCGGTGAGCACCAGCAGGCCGCCGACGGCGGTGCGCCAGGTCAGGTGCTCACCGCCGAGCCCGACGGCGAAGGCCGCGGCGAACACCGGCTCCATCGTCATGATCACGGCGGCCCGGGTGGCCGGCAGGTGGGCCTGCGCCCAGGTCTGCACGACGAGGGCGAACGCCCCGGCCGCGATCGCGGTGTAGAGCACGGCGAGCCAGGCGCGTCCGTCCGCGGGCAGGGCCACCCCGCCGGGCAGCGCCGCCGCTGTGCACAGGACGGCGATGGCCAGCATCTGCATCGTGGCCAGCCCCAGCGAGTCACCGGCGTCCGACCAGTGGCCCAGGCCGACGATGTGGGCGGCGTACAGCACCGCCGAGGCCAGGGTGAGCAGCTCACCGGGGCCGACCGAGAGCCCGCGCAGGGCGAGCAGGGCCAGGCCACCGGTGGCCAGACCCACCGCCACCCAGGTGCTCGACGGCGTCCGCTGACGCAGCAGCAGCGCGCCCAGCACCGGGGTGATCACGACGTACGTGCCGGTCACGAAGCCGCTGACGGCGGCGGGGGTCTGCGCCAGGCCGTAGGTCTGCAGGATCTGCGCGACGCCGTAGACCACGCCCAGGAGCACCGCGCGGGTGCACTGCGCCCGCGTCAGGCGGCGCAGGTGCGATCCGAACGCCACCACCATCACCACGGCCGCGATGGCGAAGCGGACGGCGAGGAAGTCCAGCACCGGCAGGTCGGTCACGACGCCCTTGATCAGGACGAAGGTGCTGCCCCACACGGCCGTGACCGCCACCAGCCCGAGGGCGGGCAGCGTCGTCGGCCGAGCCGCGGTGGTCAGGACGGGACGCTCAGATCACGGTGAGCGTGATGGTGGCGCCGGGCCTGACGCGCGCGCCGCCACTGGGGGTCTGGAAGCGCACCGTGCCGAAGAAGCCTCCGAACGCCTTCTGCACCACGACGGTGAAGCCCTGGGCCTCCAGCAGGCGGGTGGCCTCGCCTACCTGGCGGCCGATCACGGGTTCGACCGTGACGAGCTCGGGTCCTTTCGACACCACCAGCGCGACCTGGGTGCCGGCGAAGCCCGTGCCGGACGCCGGCCGCTGCGACACGACGTCACCCTCGGCCACGGTGTCGTCGAACACCTGCCGGGTCGTGACCCGAAGCCCCGCCTTGGTCAGGGCCGCCGCGGCCTGGTCGGCGGCCGTACCGACGTAGCTGCGGATCGCGATCGGCCGCCGCCCGCGGCTGACCACCAGGGTCACCGCGGTGCCCGAACGCAGCGGGGTGCTCGCCGCGGGGTCGCTCGACAGGACGCGCCCCGCCGCCACCTTCTCGTCGTAGGCCCGGGTCACCGCGCCGACGCTCAGCCCGTTGTTGACCAGGGCCTCGCGGGCCGCGGCCTCGGGGGTCCCGGCGACGGCCGGAACGGGGTGCAGCTCGGGGCCGCGCGACACGACGAGGGTGACGCTGCCGTTCTTGCGCACCCGCGACCCGGGATCGGCGCTGATGACCTGACCGGCGGGGGCGCTGTCGGAGTACTGCTCGACCACGGTGCTGCGCAGTCCCGCCAGCTCCAGCGCGGTCTGCCCCGTGGCCACGGGGTCGCCGACCACCGCTGGCACCGAGGTGTAGGCGCCCGGCCCGGCGCCGACGTACCAACCGCCGACCCCGAGCAGCGCGGCGGCCAGCAGCACGACCAGCAGCACGACACCGCCCCGGTTGCGCCGGCGTGCGGGCGGGGCCGCGTGCACCGCGATCAGCCCGGTGTCGCCGCTTCGGTGGTCCAGCGCGGGCCGCACGCCGATCGAGACGGTCGCGGCGACCGGCCCGGACGCCGGCCCGGACGCCGGGACGACGCGGTGCGCCTGCGGCCGTCGGTCGAGGTCGTCGTCCGTGGCGCGGCGCCGGGCCTCGCGGACGACGATCAGCAGCTCGCGCGCGTCGCTCGGCCGCTCGTCGGGGTCGCGCGCGACGGCGGTCAGGACCACGTGGTCGACCAGCGGGGCCACACCGGACGCGCGGGTCGAGGGCGCCGGGACCTGGTCGTGGACGTGCTGGTAGGCCACCTGCAGCGCGGTCTCGCCCTCGAACGGCTTGCTGCCGGTGACCATCTCGAACAGCAGCACCCCGGCGGCGTACACGTCGCTGCGCGCGTCGGCCACACCGCGCTCGACCTGCTCGGGGGCCAGGTAGGCGACCGTCCCCAGCAGGACGCCGGTCTGGCTGGCGACCGTCGAGGTGCTCACCGCGCGGGCCAGCCCGAAGTCCGCGACCTTGACCCGGCCGTCGTCGGCCAGCAGCACGTTCTCGGGCTTGATGTCGCGGTGCACGATGCCCGCCCGGTGCGCCGCGGCGAGGGCGTCGAGCACGGGTTCGAGGACGTCGAGCGCCTCGCGGGCGCTGAGCGGCCCGCGCTCGCGCATCAGGTCGCGCAGGGTGCGGCCCGCGACGTACTCCATCGCCAGGAACACGATGCCGTCGTCCTCGCCCTGGTCGAAGACCTGGACGATGCCGGGGTGGCTGAGCCGCGCCACCGAACGAGCCTCGCGGATGAATCGCCGGACGAAGTCCTCGTCCGCCGACAGCGCCGCGTGCATCACCTTGACGGCGACGTCGCGGTCCAGCCGCTGGTCGACGGCGAGGTAGACGGTGGCCATGCCGCCGCGGGCGATGCGCGAGCGCACGGCGTAGCGACCGTCGAGCAGGCGCCCGACGAGAGGGTCCGAGACCGGCACGTCCACGGCGGCGAGTCTACGTTCGAGGGCCGTCGTCGGCTGGGACGTCGGGCGCGAGCCCGTGCGGCCCGGCGTGCGATGGCCCGCTCAGGCGAACCGGCCGCGCAGCACCTTGACGCTGCGCACGTACGCCTTGGTGTCGACGAACATGCCGCGGCTCTGCACCGAGCCCAGGCCCTGGTAATAGCCGGCGATCACGTGGTCGGGGTGCCGGGCGCTGCGGGTCAGGGCCCGCAGGATGACCACACCGGCGGTGACGTTGTCGCGGGTGTCGAGCAGGTTGAGGCGGCGACCGACGAGCTCGCTGGCCCAGCGTCCGGACGAGGGGATGACCTGCATGACCCCGATCGCGTTCGCCACCGACACCTGCCGCTGGTTCCACCCGGACTCCTGGTAGGCGACGGCCAGCGCCAGCGCCGGGTCGACGCCGTACCGGCGGGCGGTGCTCTGGATGAGCCTGCGGGTGGCGGCCCGGCTGGGCACCGCGCTGCTCGCCAGCCGGTGCCGGTTGCCCGCGGCCGCGGTGACGATGGACGACGCGTACGTGCGGCCGGCGAAGGAGTTCGCGGTCGCGGCGAACACCGACCGGGTGGGGACGCGCAGCACCTGTCCCGGCCGGATCCGGCTGGTGAGCGTCAGGTGGTTGGCCTTGAGGATCGCGGCCACCGTCGAGCGGCTGCGCACCGCGATGGCGCTCACCGTGTCGCCGCTGCGCACGCGGTAGCCGGTGACCCGCAGTCCGGCCGCGGCCGCAGTGGACCGGCGGGCGTGCGACGCGACCCCCCGCACTGGTAGCGCGAGGTGCTGGCCGACGTAGATCTGGGCGTACCGGTTGAGGTGGTTGGTGCGGCGGATCGTGGCCTCGGGGACACCGAAGCGGCGGGAGAGGTCGCCGACGGTGTCACCGCTGCGCACCGTGTACCTCGCGAGGCGCACGCGCGGGGCCCGCGCCCGCGCCGGGGCGGCCTGCGGCACCCGGATCCGCGCCCCCGCCCGGATCAGGTGACCGCCCGCGCTGAGGTGGTTCGCGCGCACCAGCGTGCGGACGTCGGTGCGGTGGTTGGCCGCGATGGCGGTGAGCGTGTCGCCCGGGCGCACGGTGTAGTCGGCCCAGCCCCGGCTCGCGGCAGCGAGCAGCATGGGGGCGGACGAGACGATCGCGGCGGTCAGGACGGGCATGCGCGCTCCCTGGTGTGGCGGATGTGACGGGTGTTGCTGGAGGGGAAACTACACGGTTTCGGTCGTCGACGCAGACTTACACCTCTGTAATTCGTCGTTCTGGGTGACGTTCCGTGCGTCCCTATCGGACGTGGCAGGCTAGAGCCGTGACCGACCTGGACCAGCTCGTGGACGACTGGCTGACCCTTCCCGACATCGCCGAGCGCCTCGACCTCAAGGTCACGCTCGTGCGCCGGATGCTGCAGGAGCGCCAGCTGCTCGCGGTGCGCCGCGGCGAGCGCAACACCCTTAGCGTGCCGGCCCGCCTGCTCGGCCCGCAGGGTCCGCTGCCCGAGCTGCCCGGCACGCTGACCGTGCTCGCCGACGCGGGCTACGAGGGCGAGGACGCGCTGCGCTGGTTGTTCACCCCGGACGAGACGATCACCGGGGGCAGTCCCGTCGGCGCGCTCCTGGCCGGTCACAAGACCGAGGTGCGCCGCCGGGCCCAGGCGCTGGCGATCTGACCCGGTGCGTCACCTCGCGTACGTCGGGATGCTCGCGTTCTGCGTCGTCGGCACCCTGCCGCTCGAGATCGTGCTGCGCCTCGGGGTCTACCGGCGGGTGCGGCGCCTGGCGCTGACCCTCGCGCCGGTGCTGGTCGTCTTCGTCGCCTGGGACCTGTACGCCATCGCCCGCGACCACTGGCAGTTCGACCCTGCGCAGACCCTCGGCGTGGTGCTTCCCGGTGGTCTGCCGCTGGACGAGCTAGCCTTCTTCGTGGTCGTCCCGATCGCAGCCGTCCTGACGCTCGAGGCGGTGCGCGCGGTTCGAGGGTGGTCGATCGGCGACGAGCCGTCATGACCTACACCCAGCTTTGCCTGCTCGCCGTGCCGGCGAGCGTGCTGCTCGACCTGGTGCTGCTGCGAACGAACCTGTTGCGGCGCAAGGCGTTCTGGGCGTCGTACGCGATCATCGTCGTGTTCCAGCTGATGACGAACGGCTGGCTGACCGGGCGCCGCATCGTCACCTACAGCGCGGAAGCGGTGATCGGGGGCACCCAGCCGCAGCTGTTCGGTGCCGGCCGGCTGTTCTACGCCCCGGTCGAGGACCTCGCGTTCGGCTTCGCGCTGGTGCTGCAGACGCTCTCGTGGTGGGTGTTCTGGGGCCGACGAGGGGTGCAGGTCAGGTCGTCCGCCACCGGGCGGACTCGCGCCGCGCCGACACCGCCCTGATGAGCGCGGGCACGGCGACGGCCGCGCGGCGACGGTTCGGCACGCTGACCCTGGCCCGCAGCACCTGGTAGTCGGCGCGCTCGACCTCCGCCAGGATCCCGCCGTACAGCGCGATCGCCGTCTGCAGGCACGGGCGGCTCTCGGGACGCACCATCGGCACCCCCTCGGCGGCGACGGCGTACAGGGCCCGGGTGCGGGCGATCTCGAAGGCGAGCAGCTCGCGGATCGCCGGGGTGACGACGCCGAGGCGCAGGTCGGCCTCGGTGACGCCGAAGCGCGAGAGGTCCTCCTGCGGCAGGTAGACCCGGCCGCGCTGCAGGTCCTCGCCGACGTCCCGGATGAAGTTCGACATCTGGAACGCCTCACCGAGGGCGACGGCGCGCTCGTGCGCGTCCGGCGTCAGGGGCCCCAGCACGGGCAGCATCATCAGGCCGATGACGCTGGCCGAGCCCCACATGTAGGCGCGCAGGTCGTCGTACGTGGCGTAGTGGGTGGTGTCGATGTCCATCCGCATCGCGGCCAGGAAGTCGACGAACAGCTGGTGGTCGATGCCCAGGGTGCGGGCGGTGTGGCCCGCGGCCTTGATCACCGGGTCGGTGGACTCGCCGCGGTCGAGGTCGGCCAGGGCGGCGTCGCCCCAGGCGATCAGCCCGGCCGGGTCGGGGTCGGTGAGCGAGTCGACGAACTCGTCGGCCCAGCGGCTGAAGGCGTACAGCGCGTACACGTGCGGACGCCGGTCGGGGGGCAGCATCAGTGCCGACAGGTAGTACGTCTTGCCGTGGTCGGCGTTGACCAGCCGGCAGACCTCGTAGGCGCGACGCAGCGCCGGGTCGACGATGCCCGCAGCGTCCATCGCGCGCTCGTGGGGGCGTTGCCGCAGGCGCTCGGTGATCATCACGCCGGTGATTGTGCCCCGGCGCGACGGCCGGCGCTCGCCGCGGGGCGCCGTGGTGCGCATCGAGGCGGACGTCCAGGGGCCCCGCGCGGTCCCCGACCCGTGCCGTGGCCGGAGATGATCACGTTCCGTGGGTGACGTCGCCCTTCCCTCGGCCTGCTGACCGCGGGAAGCACGAGCCGACCCACGGAACGTGATCATCTCGACGCCGCTCTGCGACGCCGTGCGCGACGTCGTGCGGTCAGCGCCAGGCGCGCGAGCGGTACGACGGGTCGCGGCCCAGGACGCGCTCGGCCGCCAGTCGGCCCGACACCAGCACCATGGGCACGCCGACGCCGGGCTGGGTGCCCGACCCGGTGAACACGATGTTCTCGCCCCACAGGTTGCCCGGCCGGAACGGGCCGGTCTGGCCGAAGGAGTGCGCCGCAGCGAACGGTGCGCCGCGCTCCATGCCACGCCGGGCCCAGTCCAGCGGCGTCGTGACGTCCTCGACCTCCATCGCGTCCGTGAACCCGTCGAACCCGCGCGCCTCCAGCGTCCGCAGCACGTGCTCGCGGTACGTCGGGGCGACGCGGTTCCAGTCAACGTCACCGTCCAGGTTGGGCGTCGGGAACAGCACGTAGTAGATCTGCCGCCCGTCCGGGGCCAGCGAGGGGTCGCTGCGGGTCGGGTTGGTGACCAGCACCGACGGGTCGCTCATCAGGCGCCCGCCGATCAGCTCGTCGAAGACCCCGCGCCAGCTCTCGCCGAAGTGGATGTTGTGGTGCGCCAGGTGGTCGTAGGTCTTCGTGGACCCCGCCAGCAGCAGGTAGCACGACGGCGAGTACTTCAGGCGCTTCACCGACCAGGGGGTGCTGCCGAGCAGCTCGCGGTGCGCGACCGGCAGGTCGGGGTTGAGCACGACGACGTCGCACGGGATGCGCTCGCCGTCCGCGGTGTGCACCGCGACCGCCCGGTCGCCGCGCCGCTCGACGCGGGTGACCTCGGTCGAGTACCGGACGTCGACCCCGTGCTTCTCGGCGGCGGCGGCCATCGCCTGGGGCACCTTGTGCATGCCGCCCTTGGGGAAGAACACCCCCGCGACCGAGTCCATGTAGGCGATGACCGCGTAGATGGCGAGCGCGTCGTACGGCGAGAGGCCGGCGTACATCGCCTGGAAGCTGAACAGCTTCTGGGTGCGGGGGTCCTTGAGGTACTGCTCGACCTTGGGCGCGAGCTTGCGGAACCCCCCGATCGCGGCCAGCCGCGCGAGGTTCGGGGTCAGCAGGTCCAGCGGCGAGTCGATGTTGCGGTCGATGAAGTCGCGCATCTCGTACTGGTAGAGCTTGGACACGAAGTCCACGTACTTCTCGTACCCCGCGGCCTCGGCCGGCCCGCAGACCTGGCGGATCTCCTGGGTCATGGCCGCCGGGTCGGCGTGCACGTCGAGGACCGAGCCGTCGGGGTGGAAGCTGCGGTAGAGCGGGTTCACCGGCACCAGGTCGAGCCAGTCGCCCATCTCCTCGCCGAGGGAGTCGAAGCAGTCGGCGATCAGGTCGGGCATCGTCAGGACGGTGGGCCCGGGGTCGAAGCGGTAGCTGCCGCTGCCGTCCGGGGCCGCGATCTCGACCAGCCCGGCGCGTCCGCCGGGGACGGCCTCGCGCTCGAGCAGGGTGACCTTGCGGCCGGCCCCGGCCAGGCGCATGGCCGCCGAGAGGCCGGCGAGCCCGGCACCGACGACCACCACGTGGTCGGACGGGCCCTCGGTGGTGCGGGGGGCTCCGGGACGTCGTCCGAGGAGCCGGCTTGCTCGGGTGCTCATGCGTGCCTCGCTGTCGCTGCGTGGATGAGGTCGGTCAGGACGCCGCGAGCGGGCTCGGCGACGTCGGAGTGGGTGAGGGCGTCCCGGGACTGGGCGACCAGGTCGGTGATCAGGCCCTCGACCGCGGCCAGGGCGCCGGTGTCGGTGATGACCCGCCGGAGCATCGCGACGCCGTCGGGCCCCAGGTGGGGGTCGCCGAGGCGCTGACGCACGGCGGCGGCCTGGGACGGCGAGGCGGACTCCAGCGCCAGGGCGACGAGCACGGTGCGCTTGCCCTCGCGAAGGTCGTCGCCGGCCGGCTTGCCGGTCTCGTCGGGGTCACCGAAGACCCCCAGCACGTCGTCGCGCAGCTGGAACGCTTCGCCGAGCGGCAGCCCGAACGCCGAGTAGGCGGCGAGCAGGTCCGGGCCGGCTCCCGCCAGGGCGCCGCCGATGAGCAGGGGGTGCTCGATCGTGTACTTGGCGCTCTTGAAGTGGATGACGCGGCGGGCGCGCTCGGCGGTGCCGCCGCCGTCCGCCTCGGTGAGCACCTGCTCGAGCACGTCCAGGTACTGCCCGCCCATCAGCTGGGTGCGCATCAGGTCGTAGACGTCGCGGCCGCGGGCCAGGGTGTCGGGGGCGAGGCCGCTGCGCGAGAGCATCTCGTCGCTCCACGACAGGCACAGGTCGCCGGCCAGGATCGCCGCGCTGGTGCCGAAGCGCTCGCCGTCGCCGGTCCAGCCGTAGCCGCGGTGCAGGTTCGCCATCCGGCGGTGGGTCGCGGGCAGGCCGCGGCGGGTGTCGCTGCCGTCCATGACGTCGTCGTGCAGCAGCGCAGCGGCCTGGAACAGCTCGAGCGCCGCAGCCGCGTTGACGATGGACTCGTCGTCGGGGGCCCCGGCGCCGCGCCAACCCCAGTAGCAGAACGCCGGACGCAGCCGCTTGCCGCCGCGCAGCAGGTCGGTGATGCACTCGAGGAGCGGGCCGAGGTCCGGGCCGACGACCTCGAGCTGGCGTGCCTGCATGCTGAGGTGGTCGTCCAGCGCCTTCTGCACGCGCGTGCGCAGGTCCTCTGCGTCGAGCGGGTTGCTCACGCGTCCTCCTTCGTCGGTGCCATCAGCCTATTCCGCGCCGCCGACAGCCGGGGTCGGCGTGCCCGAGCCTGGCGCGGTTACGCTGGGTGGCATGGCTCACGGTCTGCCGTCCACGCGCCCGGGACGCCCCGCGTCGGTGCACGACAGCCTGCGCGACCTGCTGTCGGCCGGGGAGCGGACGTGCTCGTTCGAGTTCTTCCCGCCCATGGACGACGCCGGCGAGGCGGCGCTGTGGACGGCGGTGCGCCGGCTCGAGCGACTGCGCCCCACGTTCGTGTCGGTGACCTACGGGGCGGGCGGCTCGACGAGGGACCGCACCGTGCGCATCACGCAGCGGATCGCCGCCGAGACCACGCTCACGCCGGTGGCGCACCTGACCTGCGTGTCGGCGTCCGTCGCCGACCTGCGCAAGGTGATCGGCCAGTACGCCGACGCCGGCGTCCGCAACGTGCTGGCCCTGCGGGGCGACCCGCCGTCCGGGCCGGACGCCGCGTGGTCGCCTCACCCGGACGGGCTCACCCACGCCGACGAGCTCGTCGGGCTGCTGCGCTCGATGGGCTCGTTCTGCGTCGGCGTCGCCGCGTTCCCCGACAAGCACCCCGAGTCACCTGACCTCGACCACGACGCCGAGGTGCTGGTGGCCAAGGCGCGGGCCGGTGCAGAGTTCGCCGTGACCCAGCTGTTCCTGGACGCCACTGCGTACACCGCTCTGGTGTCGCGGGTCAGGGCGCACGGCTGCGACCTGCCGATCATCCCGGGCATCATGCCGATCACCAGCCTGGCCCAGCTGCGGCGGTTCGCGGAGCTGTCCGGAGTCGCTGTGCCGCAGCGCATCGAGCAGCGACTGACGGCGCTGGGTGACGACCCGGCGTCGGTGCGCGCCGAGGGCCTGGCCATCGCCACCGAGCTGTGCCGCGAGCTGCTCGACGCCGACGCGCCGGGTCTGCACTTCTACACGCTGAACAGGTCGACCGCCACGCTCGAGATCTACGAGTCTCTCGGGATCGACGCCGCGGTGTGAGCGCGCTGCCCGACCGCGAGGGCTACTTCGACCGCTGGGCGGTCCTGCACGGCGGCGTCGACCCGCGGGCGTCGGGGCTGGTGCGTCTGTGGCTCGGGCTGACCTACACCGTGGCGCGACCGCTCGCGCGGAGCCGGGTGGCTCCCGACCTGCTGACGCTGCTGGGGCTGGTGGTCTCGCTCACGGTCGTGCCGCTCGCCTGGGCGGGCGGCCGTTGGCCTCTGCTCGCCGTCCCCGTCGTCGTGGTCAGCGGGCTGCTCGACAACGTCGACGGGGCGGTCGCCGTGCTGACCGACCGGGCGACCCGCTGGGGTGCCGTGCTGGACTCGGTGGCCGACCGGGTCAGTGACGTCGCCTACGTGGTGGCCCTGCTCGCCCTGGGTGGATTCGGTGACAGTGCACTCGTCAGGTGGTGCGCGGCGGTCGCGGCGGGGCTGGTCCTGTTGCAGGAGTATGCCCGTGCTCGCGCCACGGCCGGCGGGATGGACGACGTGGGCGTCGTGACCGTCTCGGAGCGCCCCACCCGGGTGATCGGGGCCGCGATGTTCTGCCTGGCAGCCGGTCTCCACCCGATGTCAGCGAGCACCTGGGGCGGCGCCGGTCTGGCGTTCGGTGTCGTCGCAGGGGTCGTGGGCACCACCCAGCTCCTGGTCGTCGTCCGGCGCCGGCTGCGCTGACCGGTCAGGCCCGGCCGATCTGCTGGGCCACGATGGCGGCACTGAGCCCGACCAGCGGGAGCCCGCCACCGGGGTGGGCCGAGCCACCGACCAGGAACAGCCCGGGCACCGGTGAGCGGTTCGCCGGCCGCACGAACGCCGCGCGCGCCCCGTTGCTGGACGTGCCGTAGATCGAGCCGCCCACGCTGCGCGTGTCGCGCTCGAGGTCGGCCGGGGTGCGCAGCTCGCGCCACAGCACCCGGTCGCGGACGTCGAGCCCCCTCGACGCCATCACCTCGAGAATGCGGTCGGCGTACTTGTCGGCGAAAGCCGTTGCGGTCCAGTCGATCCCGGCGCGTGGGTCCTCCGGTACGTGCCGGGGGGCGTTCACCAGGACGAACCAGGCTTCGTGCTCGTCGTCCGGCCGCAGCGCAGCATCGTCCGGTGCGCTGACGTAGACCGTCGGGTCGGGCACGGCGCGGGGGCGACCGCGGTGCGGCCCCGTGCCGAACACCGAGTCGAACTCGTCGTCGTAGCGCTCGGGGAACAGGACCGTGTGGTGGCGCAACCCGGGCGTGCGCCCGGTGAGGGCGAGCATCATCACGAAGCCCGACAGGGACGGCTCGGTGCGCGACAGCGCTCGTCGCGCGCCGACGGCCTCACGGCCGGGCAGCAGGTCGCGGTACAGGTGGGTGGCGTCGGCGTTGGCGACGACGACGTCGGCGTCGAGGCGCTCGCCGTCCGCGAGGTCGACCCCCACGGCGCGTCCGTCGTCCGTTCGCACCTGCACGACGTCGGCGCCGGTGCGGATGACGACCCCGAGGTCACGACACCGCGTGGCGAGTGCGTCGCCGAGGCGACGCAGCCCGCCGGCGACGTACCAGGCGCCGAAGCCCTGCTCGACGTACGGGACGGTGGCCAGAGCGGCGGGTGCGCGGCGGGGGTCCGAGCCGGTGTATGTCGCGTAGCGGTCGAGCAGGGTGATCAGCCGCGGGTCCTTGAGGTAGCGGCGACCCAGGCCGCGCAACGACATCCACGGTGCGATGGCCATCAGGTCGCGGCCCCGGCGGGCCTCGCGCAGCAGCGTCCGCGAGCCCTCGAGCGGTGACTCCAGGAAGGTCTCGCGGGTCGCGTCCCAGATGACCGCGGCCCGGTCGATGAACGCTGACCACTGTGCGCCGGACCCCTCGCCGAGGGCACCGTCCAGGGCGGCGGCGATGCCGGCGCGCGAGGCGTTCGGCAGGTCGAGCTCGACGCCGTCGGCGAACCGGTAGTGGCACACCGGGTCGACGGGCACCAGCTCGACGTGGTCCTCGAGTCGGGTGCCGGTCTTGAGGAACAGGTCGCGGTAGACGGCGGGCAGCGTGAGCAGGCTGGGGCCGGTGTCGAAGACGAACCCGTCCCGCTCGAACCGGCCCAGCTTGCCCCCGACGTCGGCCGCCTGCTCGCAGATCGTCACCTGGTGGCCCTGCGCCGCGAGGCGGGCACTGACCGCCAGCCCGCCCATGCCGGCGCCGATCACCACGATGCGTGCCACGGGGTTCACCCTAGCCAGTGGCTCGTGTCGGCTCTGGCTGACTGTTTGGTGGCGGGCTGGTGGGTGACTCGTGCGCGGCGGACCCTCTGGGGGGCATTCGTGGTGGCCGTCCAGACCAGCGGTCGGGGACGTCGAGGTGGGGTCGTCGCCGGCGATGAGGTCGGAGACGCTCGGGGCTGGCATTTGGGAGGTTCGTGTCGGTGAGTAGAGCCCGACCCCGTCCACGACGTCGTCCTCGAACTGGGGGTCGACGTCCAACGTCTCCTGTGGGTGACCCTCGGGGTCGGAGGGCGACGTCGCCGCTGCGCCTGACGATGCGTACAGACCTGCGACCTGACCGACGCCCCAACGCAACGCCCTGACCGTCTCGCTGACCTGCGGGCGACGGGCGCTGCGCTGCCACTGAACGGTGGGTGCATGTGTGGGTGCAGCCATTCCGAGGTGATCACCCCACCTTCACTTCACCCCACGACTTCACCCATGCGGCGGGGGCCGGAGCAGCCGCTGGCCGGCCCGCGCCGCCGTCGCTGACGGTAGCCGGAAGTTGCGCAAAGCTCTCGAAAGTCGTTGCGCCAGAATGGGTCTGAGGATCCGGGACTGTCGGTGGTGACCACTAGCGTGTGAGACATGGACAGCACCGGGGCACTGAGCGAGGCGCTGGTCGCCGTGCGCGACGCGGTCGCGCTCCTGCACTCCGAGGATCTGCCCGGGGTGGACTCCGGGTCCCTGCTGACCGACGTGGTGGCGATGCGGCGGCTGGCGGACCAGGTGGAGGGTGAGTGGTTGCGGCGGGTGGGTGAGGTCCACGCCCGCGGCGCGGCACAGGTGGTGGGGGCGGGTTCGACCAAGGCGTTCCTGCGTGGGACGTGCCTGGTCTCACCGTCGGAGGCGTCGCGGGCGGTGGACACCGCGGCTGCGCTGCGGACCACGTGCGCTGCTACCGCCGAGGCGGTGACCGCAGGGGTGATTGGGATCGGTCAGGCGCAGGTGATCACCAAGCTCATCACCGACCTGCCCAGCGCCTTGGCGGAGGAGGTGCGGGTCGCGGGTGAGGCCACCCTCGTGGCGCACGCCGCGGCGTTGAACCCGGCCGAGCTGGCCCGCGCGGGCCGGCACTTCGCGTGCCACGTGGACCCCCAGGGGGTGGCCCGGGACGAGGCCGAGCAGCGTGAGCGGGCCGGCATCACCTTCGCCTCCACGCTGTACGGGGCGGGGATCGCCCGCGGAGACCTGGACCCCGAGTCCCTCGCCATCATCTGCGCCGCGATCGAACCGCTGTCCGCACCGAACCCCGGCGCCGACGGGGTCGAACGACGTACCCCGGCCCGGCGCCGGTTGGACGCGATGGTCGAGATCATGCGGCACCACCTGGACTGCCAGCAGGCACCCGACGTCCGCCGCCCCGGCGCCCACCTGACCGTCGTCACCGGAGCAGCGACCCTGGCCGGTGAGCCGGGCGGGTCCGCCCTGGACTGGGGCGGCGTCATCAGTGGCGAGACCACCCGGCGCCTGGCCTGCGACGCCACGGTCACGCCCGTCACCCTCAGCCCACAGGGTCAGGTGCTGGACGTCGGACGGCGCACCCGGACGGTCGGCTCCGGGATGTGGGCGGCGCTGGTCGTCCGCGACCGGTGCTGCGCGTTCCCCGGGTGCGACACCCCCACCAGCCGCTGCGACGCGCACCACATCCAGCACTGGGCCGACGGCGGCCCGACCAGCCTGGGCAACCTGGTGCTGCTGTGCCGGTTCCACCACCAACGGGTCCTGCACGACGACCAGCACCAGGACTGTTGGCGAGTGCACATCGACGACGACACCGGCCGGCCCGTGTTCGACCCACCCCTGTGGACCGGCCGACGGGGAGTGCCCCTGCCACCCCTGTGGTCACCCGACGGGTGACACGCGACAACGGGGCAACGCCGCGTCAGATGTGACTGCCGTTGCCCCGACAGGCCATCGACGGTGCCCACCCATGCCGGCGCCGATCACCACGATGCGAGCCACGGGGTCGAGCCTAGCTAGGGTCGCTGCGTGCACCTGGCCCGCCTCTCGCTCACCGTGCTGAAGGGCGCCGGGCACGTGCAGCCGATCTCGCTGGCGCTGGATGCCGACGGTCCCCGGTACGACCGGCGGTTCTGCTGCGTCGACCTCGCCGCCGGACGGGTGCTGCGGACGGTCGAGAACCACCGCCTGCTGGCTGTTCGAGCGGCGTACGACGGCACGCGCCTGGTCGTGCGCCTTCCGGACGGCGCCGAGGAGTCAGGCGCCCCGCGCGGTCCGGGTGCGATCGCCGCCGACTACTGGGGCCGCGAGGCGCACCTGACGGTGCTCGAGGGACCGTGGACGGCGCTGCTGTCGGGACACCTGCAGCGCGACGTGGTGGTCGCCGAGGTGCAGAGCGCCGGGCAGGTCGTGTTCGGTGGGCCGGTCACCGTGCTCACGACATCGTCACTGCGCGAGCTGGCCCGTCGGCTGGGGCGGGACCTGGACGACTCTGCGCTGCTGCTGGACTCCGAGCGGTTCCGCAGCACGGTCGTGGTCGACTCGGGTGATGCGCCGCCGTTCGTCGAGGACACCTGGCGGCGGTTGGTCGTGGGCGACACCGTGCTGCGGGTGCGCGGGGCCGTGCCGCGGTGCGCGGTCGTCCGTCTGACACCGGGCGTCGGTGCGGTGGAGGCACTGGACCCGTTGCGGGCATTGGCTCCCGACCGCACCGAGGTGAACGTGCGCGGGCGCGAGGTCGTGTTCGGGGTCGACGCGGACGTCGAGGTGGCGGGCACGGTCAGCGTTGGCGACGTGGTTCAGCCCAGCTGACGGCCCTTCCAGGTGAGGGTGCGGCGCCGACGTCCGCGCCACGACTGGGCGGTGAGCCAGGCGAGCAGAACGATCGAGGCGGGGTGGGCGAGCGAGTCGGGCAGGGCACGGCTGCCGGTGCGACGGGCCACGGCCACGCGACCCAGAACCCCTGCGGCGTAACCGATCGCGCCGATCGGCGACCCACCGAGGGCAGCGAGCAGTGGCCAGCCGTAGACCAACGTGAGGGTGCCGAGCGCTGCCGCGGACGCGGGCGGGGTCCCGAACGCGGACCACAGCGACTTGGTGTACCCCTCGCGCAGCGAGGCCCAGTCGTCGTACATCCGGCAGGTGGCCAGGTGGGTGCCGTCGGTGACCCCGCCGGTGCCGCCGCTGGCCTTGACGGCGCGCAGCAGGGCGAGGTCGTCCAGCACCTCGGCACGGACCTCGGCGTGGCCCCCGGCGGCGCGGTAGGCCGCCGCGTCGACGGCGAGCAGCTGCCCGTTCGCCGCGGCGAGCGACTGGCGCGGTGACCGCTCCGCGATCCGCAGGGGCAGGGTGGTGAGCCAGGACCACTGCAGCAGAGGCTGGATGAGCCGTTCGGCCGGGGTGACTGCCAGCTGGCGCGGGTAGGGCGAGACGAGGGACAGGCCGGTCGCGCGCAGCTGCTCGACGCACGAGGCGATGGCGTGCGGCTCGACGACGACGTCCGCATCGACGAAGACCAGGACGGTGCTGTCGGCGGCGAGCTCGGCCAGCTGGGCGCACGCCCACGGCTTGCCCAGCCAGCCGGGCGGGTGCGGCGTGCCGTCGACCAGGGTGAGGCGGGCGTCCTGACCACCCAGCCGGCGCACGAGGTCGGCGGTGCCGTCGGTGGACTCGTCGTCCAGCACGATCAGCCTCGCGTCCGCGCGGCAGTGGTCCAGGGCGCGGAGCAGCGCGCGCAACGCGGGCTCGACCCGGTGTGCCTCGTCGCGCAGCGGAAGCAGGACGCTAACGGGCTCGTCAGGAGGGGCGGGCCGCGCCGGAGGGGTGCGCAGCAGGCGCAGGTTGACAAGGGTGTGCGCGGTCAGGGCGACCGAGGCCAGCGTCGTCGTCCAGGTCAGCGCGCGCCTCACGAGCGACGTCGCTGCGCGGCCGCACGTCGGTCCCGTGACCGCCACTGCGACACCAGGTACGGCCCGCTGCACACACCCATGGCCACGCCGCCCCACACGGCGACGGCGGGTCGGTCGAAGAAGACCGCGTTGCCGATGGTCGAGCCGATCCAGGTCCAGGCGAGCAGGGCCGCCGGCACGGTCGTGTCGGCGTCGTCGTCCTTGCTGAGGGTGGCGTCGAGCGCCGCCAGCATGATGACGGCGACGACCAGCCACCCGACGAAGTTGCTGACGGGGATGCCGGGAACGCCGGGCAGCGCGGGCACGGGGTGGGCCCAGACCCAGCGCCCGGCGGCGACCATCTGCGGGTCGAGGAACAGGTCCCAGGCCGCGAGGGTGAGCCCCCCGCTCAGGGCGACGAGCGGACCACGTCCCCTGCCGAGCCGGCGTCCCAGCAGGAGGCATGGGTAGCTCATCATCACCCAGGCGAGCGGCACGATGAGCGGGACGTCGAGCACCTGGGGACCGAGCGAGTCGGCGTACGCGTACCGACCGAACGGGACGCCGGTGCGGACCCCGATCGCCTCGGCCGCCAACCCGATGCCGCCCGCGAGAGCGAGCAGCCGCAGTGCCCACCTCGCCCCCCGCGTCGACCAGGCGTGCACCAGGGACGCTGCGGCGAAGCACAGGACGGTGCCGATGGTCAGCAGTCGCAACGGCTCGCCGGAGGTGAGCGGGTAGGCGATCTGCGCGATGACGACGGTGACGGCCAGTCCGGCGCTGAGTCGGAGCAGCACGGGGCTGGCACGGCTTCCCATCACGAGGGTTGAGTCTAGGTGGGCGTCTCCGCGCGCCTGATGCGCCGCCGAGCGCGTGCTGCGCGGATGCGGCTCAGGGCGAGAAGGACCAGGGCCGAGCCGACCACGAGCAGCACGCCCGCCAGGCCCGCAGCGACCCAGGGCGCGACCAGGCTCAGCGAGACGACGCCGGCGACCGTGAGGTCCTCGGCGCTGCTGACGACGATGTTGCTCGCCGGCTCCGGTGAGGTGTTGACGGCCGCCCGCAGACCGGCCTTGACGGCGTGGCTCGCCAGCGCGGTCACGCCGCCGGTGGCGGCGAGGACGGCCTGCTCGAGGCTGGAGGCGTCACCGGCGATCAGCAGGCCGAGTGCGGCACCGACCACCGGTCGGACGACGGTGTGCGCGGCGTCCCAGGCGGAGTCGAGGTACGGGACCTTGTCGGCCACCATCTCGACGGCGAACAGGATGAGGGCGACGACCAGGACGTCCGTGCGCTGCAGCGCGGGCGGGACCGAGTCGACGCCGCCGAAGCGGCCGAACAGCCCCAGGACGAGGACGACGGCGTACGCGTTGACGCCGCTGGCCCAGCCGGAGGTGAACACCATCGGCACCAGCTCTGGCCCCATGCCGGCTCCTCACTCAGACGGGTCGACCCGCGAACTCGCCGTCGACGGAAAGGACCTCGAAGCGCGCGAACAGCTCCTCGGCGTACCAGCCTTCCGTCGCAGTTCGACGGATCGCGTCGATGTGCGGTTCCCTGCGGTGGGCGAAGTCGTTGAGCGCCGCGGGGGAGTCCCACAGGCTGAAGGTGCCCTGCAGCCCGATCGGTGCCTCGCCGATGCCGACGGCGAGGCGCAGCCCGTGCACCTGGTGCAGGTCCGCCGAGACCGGCGGGACGGCGCGCCAGAAGCTCGTCGCTCGGCGGGCCGCGATGCGGGCCCGGGTGATGCTGGCGATCATGCCGGTCGTCTGGCGCGGCGTGGGGTCCCCGAAGGGCTGCCGGCCGGCCCACTCGCCGCGGGCCGCGATCGGGCGCATCCGCACCGTGAGCGCCTCGGTGGCGATGCTGTCCCACGACCGCGTGACGTCACCCCCGTCGGCGAACGCCCCGGCCGCCTGCTCGTCGTCCCACACCGTCAGCAGGGCCCAGTGCCGCGGGTCGGCGTCGCGGACGGTGAAGGTGCGCCCGTCCCCGGTGCCCAGCAGCTTGGCGAACGTCAGCCCTGCCTGGGACCTCAGCTGCAGCCGTTGCGTCGCCATCCGGCGCACCGCGCCCGGCACGCTCCGGCCGGCCACACCCCACAGCTGCAGCAGCACCAGCGGTTCCTCGCTCAC
>JBBQGB010000008.1:0-67653 GCA_038322575.1 Actinomycetales bacterium | reverse complement strand
CGGGACCCACCACCGCCACGTCCACCACCACCACCTCACCGGCACCCGCACCAACGGCACCCTCATCTGGCAGGCACCCACCGGCACCCACCCCAACCCCCACCTCCCACCAGTCGCCGTCCAGACAGCCATCACCGCCCTCGCCACCCGCTGGCACAGGCGCCAACAACGACAACAACCGCAGGGCCAGCAACGGAGCCGAGCCGCACCCACCGACCAGGACACCGGGTGACCACGATGGAGCCGTTCACGTCCGGACCCCCGACGCGCCTATCGTCACCGCATGCCAGTCCGCCACCCCGCGCTGCCAGGCCCTGTCCGGATCCTGTGCGACCGGTTCCTGTCACTGGCTCCAGAAGGGCTGGTGACCGGCCTCTACCTCACAGGCGGCATCGGCTTCGGGGAGTGGGTCGAGGACCAGTCGGACATCGACTTCATCGCCACGCTCGACCATCGGCCGACCACCGAAGAGGTCAACCAGCTGGAGCAGGTGCACGAGCAGCTCGCGGCCGTCTCGACGGTCGACTTCGACGGGATGCACGTCCTGACCGCCGACCTGAGCCGCGACCCGAGGGAGCTGCCGCTGGTGCCGGTGGTGCTGCACCAGGACTTCAGCCTCGCGCACCTCGACCAGCTCGTCGCCTGGCACGAGCTGGCCTGGCACGGCATCACGGTCAGCGGGCCCGAGCGGACAGCGCTCGGTATCTGGACGGACGCGCGCGTGCTGCACGCGCACACCGTCGACAACCTCGACACCTACTGGCGCGACATCGCCGGTCAGCTTGCCGCCGCGTCCCCCGACGAGCCGCGAGCGGCGCGGGACGACGCCTGCTGCTGGTGCGTCCTCGGCGTCGCGCGCCTGCACCACCTCCTCGTCAGCGGTGCGATGACCACGAAGTCGGGGGCTGGGCGCTGGGGCCTGTCGTACTACGACGAACGCTGGCACCGGGTGGTCCGCGAGGCGCTGCGCCTGCGCGAGGGCGGGCCACCGCAGTACGACGACCCGGCGCCGCGGCTGCGAGACACGACCGACTTCACTGCGTACGTGGTCGCGTGCGTCACTGGCCGTCCGCTGCACCCAGCGGGGTGAGTCGAGCTCGACACTCGTCGCACCCCCGAGCGCGGCCGCTCAGGTGGTGCGGTCGACGACGCCCTGGGCCAGCGCGACGAGGGCGTCCTTGACCGGGCCGGGCGGCAGCGGGGCGAGCACGTCGCGCGCCTCGTCCGCCCAGCGGCGGGTCTCGAGCGTGGCCTCGTGCAGGGCAGGGTGGGCCTGCAGCAGCGTGAGCGCCTCGGCGTGAGCGGCGTCGTCACTGAGGTCACCGCCCAGGAGGGCGAGCAACCGGGCATCGGACGGGTCGGTCGAGCGACGCGCCAGCAGCACCGGGAGGGTCGGCACCCCTTCGCGCAGGTCGGTGCCCGGCGTCTTGCCCAGGTCGCTGGCCTGCGACGACAGGTCGAGCAGGTCGTCGGCCAGCTGGAAGGCCACACCGAGCCGCTCGCCGTACTGACGCAGGACGTCGACGGTGGCGTCGTCGGCGCCGCCGAAGCGCGCTCCGAACAGGCCGGCCGTGGCGATCAGCGACCCGGTCTTGTCGGCCAGCACCTGCAGGTAGTGGGCGACCTCGTCGCGACCCTCGACCGGCCCCACGGTCTCGGCGATCTGGCCGGCGCACAGCCGCTCGAAGGTCTGCGCCTGGATCCGCACGGCGTCGGTGCCGAGGTCGGCGACGACCTGCGAGGCACGGCTGAACAGCAGGTCGCCGGTGAGGATCGCGACCGTGTTGCCGTACCGTGTGTTGGCGCTGTCGACCCCGCGGCGCAGCACCGCCTCGTCCATGACGTCGTCGTGGTAGAGCGAGGCGAGGTGGGTCAGCTCGACGACCACCGCGGCCTTGACGACGTCGCCGGACGCCGGCACCGCACCGTCCGCGCCACCGCGGGGCCCGAGCTGGCCGGCCAGCAGGGTGAGCAGCGGACGCAGCCGCTTGCCGCCGGCGGCGACCAGGTGGGTGCTGGCCCCGTCGATGAACGCGTCGGCGTGCTTGGTCGCCTCGCGCAGCTCGGCCTCGACCCGCTCCAGCCCCTCGTCCAGGAGCTGCGCGACGGCGTCGTCCGCCGGCGCCACCAGCGCACCGGAGGTCACGGCAGGAACAGGGCGGAGCGGTCGGCGAGGTCGAGCAGCACGCTGGGCACGACACCCAGCAGCACGGTCGCCGCGGCGCCGACCCCGATCGCGATGATCGTGTACGCGCTCGGCGCGGCCACGCTGACGGCGTCGCCGTCCGGGTCGGAGAAGTACATCAGGACGATCACCCGGACGTAGAAGAATGCCGCGACCGCGCTGGACAGCACACCGACGACGGCCAGCCAGGTGCCACCGTGCGCGATGGCCGCCGAGAAGACGGCGTACTTGCCGGTGAAGCCGGACGTGAGCGGGATGCCGGCGAAAGCCAGCAGGAACAGCGCGAACACGCCGGCGACGAGCGGCGAGCGCCGGGCCAGCCCGGCCCACTGGGTCAGGTGGGTGGCCTCGCCGGCGCTGTCGCGAACCAGGGTGACGACCGCGAAGGCGCCGATCGTGGTGAACCCGTAGGCCACCAGGTAGAACAGCGCGCCGGACAGCCCCGTCCGGTCGAAGGCCAGCACCCCGGTGAGGACGAAGCCCGCGTGGGCGATGGAGGAGTAGGCGAGCATCCGCTTGACGTCGGTCTGGGTGATGGCGAGCACCGAGCCGACGATCATGGTCAGGATCGCGACGGTCCACAGCACCGGCTGGTAGTCCCAGCGGGCGCCGGCCACCGCGACGTACAGGAACCGCAGCAGCGCGCCGAACGCCGCGACCTTGGTGCACGCGGCCATGAACCCGGTGACCGGGGTGGGCGCGCCCTGGTAGACGTCCGGGGTCCAGGCGTGGAACGGGACGGCGCCGACCTTGAAGAGCAGACCGATCGACACCAGCCCGATGCCGAGCAGCAGCATGCCGTCCTGGCCGCCGCGGGTCGCGATCGCCGTCGCGATGTCGCCGAGGTACAGCGAGCCCGAGAAGCCGAAGAGCATCGCCGCACCGAACAGGAAGAACGCGGACGAGAACGACCCGAGCAGGAAGTACTTCAGCGCGGCCTCCTGCGAGAGCAGACGACGGCGCCGGGCCAGCCCGCTGAGCAGGTACAGGGGCAGCGAGAGCACCTCGAGGGCGACGAACATCGTGAGCAGGTCGCCGGCGGCGGGGAACAGCAGCATGCCGCCGATCGCCAGCATGGTGAGGGGGAAGACCTCGGTCTGCGTCCAGCCGGCGCGGGCGGTGGCCGCTTCGTACGCCGACCCGGGGACGCTGGCGGCGGTCGAGGTGAAGGCGTCGCCCTCGTTGCCGGAGAACCGCTCGGCCATCGTCAGCACACCGAGCGCGGCGAGCACCAGGATCGTGCCCTGCAGGAACAGCGTCGGGCTGTCGACGACGACGGCGCGCGCGGCCGTCGCCGCCTTGGTGCGGTCGGCGGCGAGGACGACGGTCACGAAGGCCGCGATCAACCCGACGAGGGCGACGCCCACCTGAATGCCGTGCCGACCGCGGCGCGGCGCGAACGCCTCGACCAGGACACCGACGAGTGCGGCACCGAACACCACGAGCACCGGCGCCAGCAGACGGTAGGAGATCGACGGCGCCGAGACCGACGCGGCGTGGATCGCGGCAGCGCCCAGGGCGTTCACTTGGCCGTCCCTTCGGCTGCGGGCACACCGGCGCGGGGCGCGGGGTCGGTCATGCCGATCGAGGTCATCGTGCGGGTGACGGCGGGGTTGATGATGTCGAGGACCGGCCCCGGGTACACGCCCAGGCCGATGATCGCGGCGAGCACGGGCGCCACCACCCACGCCTCACGGCGGGTCAGGTCACGGGTGACGCCGACGGTCTCGGGGCGCGGGCCGGTCATCATCCGCTGGTAGGCCAGCAGGATGTAGATGGCGGCCAGGATGATGCCCACGGTGGCGACGACGCCGGCGACGGGATACCGCTGGAACGTGCCCACCAGCACGAGGAACTCGCTGACGAAGGTCGACAGCCCCGGCAGGGCGAGGCTCGACAGGCCCGCGATGAGGAACACCCCCGCGATCAGCGGGGTCACCCGCTGCCAGCCGCCGAAGTCCGGGATCCGGCTGGATCCGCGCCGGACGGCGAGCATCGCGGCCACGAGGAACAGGGCGGCGGTCGAGAAGCCGTGGTTGACCATGTACAGCATCGAGCCGCTCTGGCCGGTCGAGGTCATCGCGAAGATACCGAGCACGATGAACCCGAAGTGCGACACCGAAGTGTAGGCGATCAGCCGCATGACGTCGGTCTGCCCGATCGCCAGCAGTGCGCCGTACACGATCGAGACCACCGCGAGGACGAGCACGACCGGCGTCGCCCACTTGGCCGCGCCGGGGAACAGCGGCAGGCAGAACCGGATCATGCCGAACGTGCCGACCTTGTCGAGCACCCCGACGAGCAGGACGGCGACCGGCGGCGGCGCCTCGGCCGCGGCGTCGGGCAGCCAGGTGTGCACCGGGAACATCGGTGCCTTGACGGCGAAGGCGAAGAAGAAGCCGAGGAACATCAGCCGCTCGGCGCCGACCCCGATGTCGAGCCCCGTGAGGTTGGACAGCAGGAACCCGTCCGGCCCGCCCGGCCCGGCGACGTACAGGGCGATGACGGCGACCAGCATGACCAGCCCGCCGAGCAGCGAGTACAGCAGGAACTTGACTGCCGCGTACTGCCGGCGCGGGCCGCCGAACGAGCCGATCAGGAAGTAGACCGGGATGAGCATGGCCTCGAAGAAGACGTAGAACAAGAAGACGTCGGTGGCCGAGAAGACGCCGATCATCATCGTCTCGAGCACCAGGATCAGCGCCATGTAGTTCCGCTCGCGGCGGCCGACCTCGGGGACGTCGTGCCACGCGGCGAGCAGGCAGATCGGCGTCAGCACCGCGGCCAGCGCGACGAGCACGAGCGCGATCCCGTCGACCCCGACGGCGTAGCTGACCCCGAACTGCGGAATCCACTGGTGCTGCTCGGCGAGCTGGAACTGCTCGGTGGCACCGGTGTCGAACCGCAGCGCCAGCGCGATGGTCAGGGCGAGCGTCACGAGGGACGCGGCGAGCGCGACGACCTTGGCGCGCGGTGCGAGGGCGCGGGGCAGCAGCGCTACGACCACGGCGCCCACGAGCGGGACGACGCCCGTCACGGTCAGCCAGGGGAAGCTCTGCATCAGATGTCCGATCGGGTGGGGCGGGCGAGATGGGGGCCGTTCGACGGGCCGTCGCCGGTGGTCGAGCCGTCGCCGTTCACCGGGCCACCGCCAGGGCTGCGGCGACCACGACGACCCCGCCGAGCATGGTGAGGGCGTACGACCGCACGAAGCCGGTCTGCAGCCGGCGCACCCGGCCCGACGTCCCGCCGATCAGCGCGGCCAGGCCGCGCACCCCGCCGTCCACGCCCTCGTTGTCGACGTAGACCAGCGAGCGGGTCAGGTGCTGGCCCGGACGCATCAGGATGGCCTCGTTGACGTCGTCCTGGAACAGGTCGCGCCGGGCCGCCCGGGTCGCGAGCGAGCCCACCGGCGCCAGCTCGGGCACCTGCTCGCGCACGTAGCGGACGTAGGCCAGCCCGACGCCGGCGGCCACGAGGACGAGCGTCAGCACCGTGATCGCGACCGCGGGCAGGACCGGGCTCTCCTCGGGGTGCTCGCCCACCACGGGCGACAGCCACGACTCGATGGCGCCGGTCGGGCCGAGCAGCAGCCCGAGGAACGCCGAGCCGATCGACAGCACCATCATCGGCACCGTCATCAGCAGCGGCGACTCGTGCGGGTGGACGTCGTCGGTCCAGCGCCGCTTGCCGTGGAACGTGAGCAGGAACAGCCGGGACATGTAGAACGCGGTCAGCCCGGCGGCCAGCATCGCGGTGAGCCCGAACACCCAGGGCCGCCAGCCGTCGCCGACGAACGCGGCCTCGATGATCTTGTCCTTGCTCCAGAACCCCGACAGCAGGGGGAAGCCGATGATGGCCAGCCAGCCCAGGCCGAACGTCACCCAGGTGACCTTCATGACGGCGCCGAGGCCCCCGAAGCGACGCATGTTCACCTGGTCGCCCATGCCGTGCATCACCGAGCCGGCGCCGAGGAACATCCCGGCCTTGAAGAAGCCGTGGGTCAGCAGGTGGAAGATCGCGAAGACGTACCCGACGGGGCCGAGGCCGGCGGCGAGCATCATGTAGCCGATCTGGCTCATCGTCGAGGCGGCCAGCGCCTTCTTGATGTCGTCCTTGGCGCAGCCGACGACCGCGCCGTACACCAGGGTGACCGCGCCCACGATGACCACGACCAGTCGCGCGTCCGGGGCGAGGTCGAAGATCGGGTGCGAGCGGACGACGAGGTAGACGCCGGCGGTGACCATCGTCGCCGCGTGGATCAGCGCCGAGACCGGCGTCGGGCCGGCCATCGCGTCACCGAGCCAGGACTGCAGCGGGAACTGGGCCGACTTGCCGCAGGCGCCCAGCAGCAGCATCAGGCCCATCGCGGTGAGGGCCGCGGTCGAGGCGCCCGAGGCACCGGCGAAGACGGTCGTGAAGTCGACGGCACCGAACTGGACGAACATGATCATGATCGCGACCGACAGCCCGAAGTCGCCGACCCGGTTGGCGACGAACGCCTTCTTCGACGCGGCGGCGTAGGCGGAGTTGTGGTTCCAGAACCCGATCAGCAGGTAGGACGCGAGGCCCACCCCCTCCCAGCCGACGTACAGCAGCAGGAAGCTGTCGGCCAGCACCAGCAGCAGCATCGCCGCGACGAACAGGTTGAGGTAGGCGAAGAAGCGACGCCGGTCGGGGTCGTGCTCCATGTACGCGATCGAGTAGACGTGGATCAGCGACCCGACGAACGTCACGAGCAGCACGAACGCCAGCGACAGCGGGTCGAGCAGCAGACCGGCGTCGACCCTGAACGACCCCGCGGCGATCCACGAGAACAGGTGCTGCGAGATCGCGCGCTCCTCGCCCGGCTTGGCGAGCAGGGCGAGGAACAGGATCGCGGCGACGACGAACGAGGCCCACGACAACCCCGCCCCGACCAGGTGACCGAACCGGTTGGTGCGCCGGCCACCGAGCAGCAGGACGGCGGCGCCGAGCAGGGGCAGACCGATGAGCAGCCAGGTCAGGGAGAACACCCCCGACGACGCCTGGGTGGCCATCGCGCCAGGTGCGGCGAGTGCCCATGTGCTGGTCATCTGGGTATCGGTTCCGTTCGATCTCGGTGCGCGGCGTGCCGTGCCACGCGGGCACGGCACGTCAGAGGCTAGAGCCTGAGCAGGTTGGCGTCGTCCACCGACGCCGATCGGCGGGCGCGGAAGATGCTCATGATGATGGCCAGACCGACGACGACCTCGGCCGCGGCGACGAGCATGACGAACAGCGCCACGACCTGGCCGTCGAGCGTGCCCTGCATGCGGGCGAACGTGACGAACGCGAGGTTCGTGGCGTTCAGCATCAGCTCGACGCCCATGAACACGACGATCGCGTTGCGGCGCAGCAGGACCGTCGCCGAGCCGATCGAGAACAGGATGCAGGACAGGTAGACGTAGTTGGTCAGGCTCATCGCCGGCCCCCCTGCTCGACGTCGGTCTCGATCCGGCCGACGGCCGTGTCGAAGTCGTCGGTGCCCCGCACCTGCTCGCGGGCGCGCAGCACCCGCGAGACGGACAGCTCGCTCGGCCGACCGTCCGGGAGCAGGGCCGGCGTGTCGACCGCGTTGTGCCGGGCGAAGACCCCGGGTGCGGGCAGCCCGGCCGCGAGACGACCGCTGAGGAAGCGTCGCTCGGACTGCACGCGCTGGGACGAGCGGACGCCGAGTCGCTCGCGGTGCGCGAGCACCATGGCCCCCATCGCGGCGGTGATCAGCAGCGCGCTGGTGACCTCGAACGCCCAGACGTACTGGCCGAAGATCTTGTTCGCGATGCCGAGCACGTTGCCCTGCGCGTTGGCCTCGGTCAGCCCCACCGGGCTGGCGAAGGTGACCGAGCCCACCGCGGTGACCAGCAGGACGCCGAGCCCGACGGCGAGCAGCAGGCCGACCCAGCGCTGGCCGCGGATGGTCTCGACGAGCGAGTCGGCCGAGTCGACGCCGACGAGCATCAGCACGAACAGGAACAGCATCATCACCGCGCCGGTGTAGACGAACACCTGGATCACGCCCAGGAAGTCCGCGTGCTGAGCGACGTAGATGATGCCGAGCGAGACCATCACGACGGCCGTGGCGAGGGCCGCGTGGACGGCCTTCTTCGCGAACAGCAGCCCGAGCGCCGAGAGCACCATCGTGGGCGCCAGCACCCAGAACAGGACGGCCTCGCCGCCGCCGGGGTTCGAGCTGCCCGTCGCCGCGGCGGACAGGGCGGCCGTCACGGTCGCGTTCACCGGGTGGCCTTGGCCACGCGCTCGCCGGCGGACTTGGGTCCGGTGACCTCGACGCTCTCGGGGACGACGTCGGGGTGCGCGTCGACCCACGCCTGCTGCTCGGGGACGGCCTTGGTGACCTCACCGCGGTAGTACGTCTGGTCGTCGGCGCCGGGAACCATCGGGTGCGGGGCGCGCAGCATGCCCTGCTGCAGGGGCGCGAGCAGCTGCTCCTTGTCGAAGATCAGCTTGCCCCGCCGGTCGTCGGCGATCTCGTACTCGTTGGTCATCGTCAGCGCGCGGGTGGGGCAGGCCTCGATGCACAGCCCGCAGAAGATGCACCGCAGGTAGTTGATCTGGTAGACGCGGCCGTAGCGCTCCCCGGGCGAGTAGCGCTCGTCGGGGTCGTTCTCGGCGCCCTCGACGTAGATCGCGTCCGCGGGGCAGGCCCAGGCGCACAGCTCGCAGCCGATGCACTTCTCCAGCCCGTCCGGGTGCCGGTTGAGCTGGTGTCGGCCATGGAACCGCGGCTCGGTGGGCCGCGGCTTCTCGGGGTACTCCTCGGTGTAGACCTTGCGGAACATCGTCGCGAAGCTCACCCCGAAGCCGGCGACCGGCGCGAGCGCCTTCGCGATCGGTCCGTCGGTGCGGCCCTTGTCGGGGTTGGTCTCGGGGGCCCGACCGCGGTCGGTGCTGCCGGAGGGCTGGTCAGCCACGAAGGTCCTCCTGGGACGCGGGTGAGGCACCGGCGAGCGCGCGCTCGCCGGGGCCGCGGGTGACGGCGACGCTCTGGCCGGGCAGCGGCGGGACGGGGTGTCCGCCGGCGAACGGGTCGACCTCGCCGAGGTCCCAGCCGCCGGTCTGCTTCTCGCTGGCCGCGGCGCGCGAGTCCCACACCCAGCCCAGGGCCAGGGCGATGACCGCGACCACGCCGATCACGACGAACGTCGGGGTGCGGCCGATGCCCCCGAAGGTGCGGCTGCCCTGGATCAGCGCCACCGCGACGATCCAGACCAGGCTGGCCGGGATGAGGAACTTCCAGCCGAACCGCATGAACTGGTCGTAGCGCACCCGCGGCAGCGAGCCGCGCACCCAGACGAAGAAGAACAGGAAGCCCCACAGCTTGGCGACGAACCACAGCAGCGGCCACCAGCCGGTGTTGAGCACCCCGTCGCCGACCAGCGACAGCGGCCACGGCGCCCGCCACCCACCGAGGAACAGCGTGGTGGCCAGCGCCGAGACGGTCACCATGTTGACGTACTCGGCCAGGAAGAACAGGGCGAACTTCAGCGACGAGTACTCGGTGTGGAACCCACCGGTGAGCTCGCCCTCACCCTCGGCGAGGTCGAACGGCAGCCGGTTGGTCTCGCCCAGCATCGTGATCACGTAGACCACGAACGAGAAGAAGGCCGGGATGATGAACCACAGCCCGCGCTGGGCGTACACGATCTCGGACGTCGACATCGAGCCGGCGTACAGGAACACGGCGACCAGCGAGAGGCCCATCGCGATCTCGTAGCTGATGACCTGGGCCGAGGAGCGCAGGGCGCCGAGCAGCGGGTAGGTCGAGCCGGACGACCAGCCGGCCAGCAGGATGCCGTAGACGCCGACGCTGGCGACCGACAGCACGAAGAGCACCGCGACCGGGATGTCGGTGAGCTGCAGCGGGGTCAGGTGCCCGAAGACGCTGACGGCCGGGCCGAACGGGATGATCGAGAAGGCCACGAAGCACATGGCGGCCGCGATGCCCGGCGCGATGATGTAGACGACCTTGTCGGCCGCCTTGGGGATGATGTCCTCCTTCAGCGCCAGCTTCACGCCGTCGGCGAGGGTCTGCAGCAGCCCGAACGGGCCGGTGCGGTTGGGGCCCGGGCGCTGCTGCATGCGGCCGATCACGCGGCGCTCGAACCAGATGACGAGCAGCGTGGTCACCACCAGGAACACGAACACGGCCAGCGCCTTGGCGATCACCAGCCACCAGGTCTCCTGGCTGAAGTCGGCGGCGCCGGGCCCTGCCGCGGTCAGGCTCGCGAGGGTCTGGGAGCTGCTCATGAGACACGTCCAGGGGTGGGTCGGGTCAGCGTGACGACGGCGCCGGAGTCGGCCCGCAGCGCGGATCGCACCGGGTGACCGGTGCTGTTGGTGGGCGCCCACACGACGCCGTCGGTCATCTCGGTCACCACGAGCGGCAGGGTGATCGACCCCGCCGCGGTCGCGAGCGACACGAGCTCGCCGTCGGGCAGCCCCGCGGCGGCCGCGGTGGCCGCGCTGACCCGGGCCACGGGACGTCGGGCGGTGCCGGCCAGCCAGGGCTCACCGGCCTGCAGACGGCCGGCGTCCAGCAGCTGGGCCCAGGTCGCGAGGACCGCCTCGCCCGCAGCCACCTGGGGCGCGGGCGCCGGAGCGACGACGGGCGCGGGGGTGCCGGCGCCCTCCCAGCCGGCCAGCTCGGCCGCCTGGCGGCGGACCGCGTCGACGTCGCGCAGCCCCAGGTGCAGGTCGAGCTCGCCGGCGATCAGGTCGAGGACTCGGTGGTCGCTCATGGCCGAGGTCTCGAGCACCGTCGGGAACGGCCGCTCGCGGCCCTCCCAGTTCCAGAACGTCCCGGACTTCTCGCCCACGGCGGCGACCGGCAGGACGACGTCGGCGCGGCGGGTGACCTCGCTGGGCGACAGCTCGAGCGAGACCACGAACGAGGCGGCGTCCAGGGCCTCGAGGGCGGCGCGGGGGTCGGGCAGGTCACCCGGGTCGACCCCGGCGACCAGCAGGCCGGACAGGGCGCCGGTGCGGGCGGCAGCCAGGATCCCGGCGGTGTCGCGGCCGGGGCCGCCCGGCAGCGAGTCGACGCCCCAGGTGGCGGCGACGTCGACGCGGGCGGCGGCGTCGCTCACGGGACGGCCGCCGGGCAGCAGGTTCGGCAGGGCGCCGGCCTCGACCGCGCCGCGCTCGCCCGCGCGCCGGGGCACCCACGCCAGGCGCGCCCCCGTCGCCTCGGCGAGGCGAAGGGCCGCCGTCAGGCCACCGGGGACGGTCGCCAGACGCTCACCGACCAGGACGACGGCACCGGGCGAGCGCAGCAGCCCGGCGGTGTCGGCCACCGGGCCCGTGCCGGGGCCGGGGTCGGCGGCCAGGGCCAGCAGCACCTCGGCCTCGGTGCCCGGAGCGGCCTGGACGAGGACGCCGTCCAGCTTCTCCAGCCCCCGCGACGCCCAGCTCGCGACGGACACGACCCTCTGGTGGTGGGCGCGCACGGCCTTGCGCAGCCGCAGGAAGACGATCGGCGACTCGTCCTCCGGCTCGAACCCGACGAGCAGGACCGTCGCCGCGGCCTCGAGCTCGTCGTAGCTCACGCCGCCGGCACCGACCCACGCACCCGCGACGGCGTGGGCGAGGAACTCGGCCTCCTCGGCCGAGTGCGGCCGGGCGCGGAAGTCGATGTCGTTGGTGTGCAACGCGACGCGGGCGAACTTGGCGTAGGCGAAGGCGTCCTCGTGGGTGAGGCGTCCCCCGGTGAGGACGCCGACGCCGTGCGCGTCGCGGGCCGCGGCCAGGCCGCGGGCGGCGATCTCGAGCGCCTCGGGCCAGGACGCGACCTCGAGCTCGCCGGTCTCGCCGTTGCGCACCAGCGGGTGCGTCAGCCGGTCGGTGGTGGCGTAGGTGAAGGCCCAGCGACCCTTGTCGCAGCTCCACTCCTCGTTGACCGCGGGGTCGTTGCCGGCCGGGCGGCGCAGGACGGTGCCGCGCCGGGAGTCGACCCGGATCGCACAGCCGGACGCGCAGTGCTCGCAGACGCCGGGGGTCGAGCGCAGGTCGAAGGGCCGCGAGCGGAACCGGTAGGCCGCACCGGTGAGCGCCCCGACGGGGCAGATCTGCACCGTGTTGCCGCTGAAGTAGCTCTCGAACGGCTGCTTGCTGTAGATGCCGACCTGCTGCAGCGCACCGCGGTCGAGCATCTCGATGAACGGGTCACCGGCGATCTGGGTGCTGAACCGCGTGCACCGGGCGCACAGCACGCAGCGCTCGCGGTCGAGCAGCACCTGGCTCGAGATGTTGATCGGCTTCTCGTAGGTGCGCTTGACGTCCTCGAAGCGCGACTGGCTGCGGCCGTTGGACAGCGCCTGGTTCTGCAGCGGGCACTCGCCGCCCTTGTCGCACACCGGGCAGTCCAGCGGGTGGTTGATCAGCAGCAGCTCCATCACCCCGTGCTGGGCCTTGTCGGCGGCCGGTGACGTTCGCTGGGTCTTGACCTCCATGCCCGCCGTGACGGTGATGGTGCACGAGGCCTGCGGCTTGGGCATCGGTCGCAGCGACCCGTCCGGGCCGGGCATCGCGATCTCGACCAGGCACTGGCGGCAGGCGCCGACGGGCGCGAGCAGCGGATGGTCGCAGAACCTCGGGATCTGGACGCCGATCTGCTCGGCCGCCCGGATCACCAGGGTGCCCTTGGGCACCTCGACGTCCGTGCCGTCGATCACCAGGCGCACCAGGTCGTCCCGGACGGCGGTCTCCCCGGCGGAGCTGCCGGGCGGGTTGGCGGACGGGGTGGCCGGGGGCGGCGTGGTGATGGTCATCAGGCTCCGATCGCGGCGGGCGCGAACAGCACCGAGGCAGCAGGGTCGAACGGGCAGCCGCCGGCGGGGTTCTGCTCGGACGGCAGGTGGCGCAGATACTCGTCACGGAAGTACTGGATGCTCGAGGTGACCGGGCTGGTGGCGCCGTCGCCCAGCGCGCAGAACGAGCGGCCGAGGATCGAGTCGCACACGTCGAGCAGCGTGTCGAGGTCGGCCTCGGTGCCCTGGCCGTGCTCGAGCCGGTGCAGCATCTGCTTCATCCAGTAGTTGCCCTCGCGGCACGGGGTGCACTTGCCGCAGGACTCGTGGGCGTAGAAGTCGATCCAGCGGTCGACCGCTCGTACGACGCAGGTCGTCTCGTCGAAGATCTGCAGGGCGCGGGTGCCGAGCATCGAGCCGGCCTTGCCGACCGACTCGAAGTCCAGCGGGACGTCGAGGTGCTCGGCGGTGAAGATCGGGGTCGACGACCCGCCCGGGGTCCAGAACTTCAGCTCGTGGCCCTCGCGGACGCCGCCGGCCATCTCGAGCAGCTCGCGCAGCGTGATGCCAAGCGGGGCCTCGTACTGGCCGGGGCGCGTGACGTGGCCGGACAGGCTGAACAGCCCGAAGCCGGTCGACTTCTCGGTGCCCATCGAGGTGAACCAGTCGGCGCCGTGCAGCACGATCGGCGGCACGCTGGCGATCGACTCGACGTTGTTGACGACGGTGGGCCGGGCGTACAGGCCGGCGACCGCGGGGAACGGCGGCTTCAGGCGCGGCTGGCCGCGGCGTCCCTCCAGGGAGTCCAGCAGCGCGGTCTCCTCGCCGCAGATGTACGCGCCGGCGCCGGCGTGCACGGTGACGTCGAGGTCGAAGCCCGAGCCGAGGATGTTCTTGCCGAGGTATCCGCGCTTGTAGGCCTCCTCGACCGCCCGCATCAGCCGGCGGTAGACGTGCACGACCTCACCCCGGACGTAGATGAACGCGTGGTCGCAGCCGATGGCGTACGAGGTGATGACGACGCCCTCGATCAGGAACTGCGGGGCCGCCATCATCAGCGGGGTGTCCTTGCAGGTGCCCGGCTCGGACTCGTCCGCGTTGACGACGAGGTAGCGCGGGCCGCCGTCCGGCTTGGGCAGGAAGCCCCACTTCATGCCGGTCGGGAAGCCCGCCCCGCCGCGGCCGCGCAGGCCCGAGCTCTTGACCGTCTCGATCAGCTCGGCGGGCGGCGTGACCAGGGCCTTGCGCAGGGCCTGGTAACCCTCGTTGGCCTCGTAGGTGTCCATCGACCAGCTGCGTTCGTCGTCCCAGAAGGCGGAGAGCACCGGGGTCAGGGTCGTCGGCGTCGAGGTGGACATCGGCTCAGGCCTCCTTCGTCGGGGTGGCTCGCTTGCGGGGGGCGCGCTTGGCGGCGGCGGTGCGGGGCGCGTTCGGCGACGTGGTCTCGCCGGCTCGGGCGGTGGGTGCTGCGCCGTCGACGCCGGGCGCGACGGCGGCGTCGTTGGCGCTGGGGGCTCCCGGCGAGGCGACGTGGTCGGCGGCGATCTGCTCGACCGGGGCGTCGGCCACGGCGTCGGACCTCGACGGTGTCGGGGCCTGCCAGTCGCGCTCGCGGGCCAGCCGCAGGCCGACCGTGGTGGGTGCACCGGCGCCCACGCCCTGGTCGGCCAGGCCGTCGGCGAAACCGGCGAGGGTGCGCGAGACCTGCTTGAAGGTGCACACGCGGTCGGCGCCGCGCGAGGGGCGGACGTCGACCCCGGCGCGCAGGTCGTCGACGAGCGCCCGGGTGGTGGCCGGCGTCTGGTTGTCGAAGAACTCCCAGTTGACCATCACGACGGGCGCGTAGTCGCACGCCGCGTTGCACTCGATCCGCTCGAGGGTGATCGCCCCGTCGTCCGTCGTCTCGTCGTGCTCGACGTCGAGGTGCTCGCTGACCGCGTCCCAGATGGCGTCGCCGCCCATGACGGCGCAGAGCGTGTTGGTGCAGACACCGACGGTGTAGGTGCCGTTGGGGTGGCGCTTGTACTGCGTGTAGAACGTCGCGACACCCGCGACCTCGGCCGTCGACAGGCCCAGGAAGTCGGCGCAGAACTCGATGCCGAGCTGGCTGACGTACCCCTCCTCGCTCTGCACCAGGTGCAGCATCGGCAGCAGGGCCGAGCGGGCCACCGGGTAGCGCGCCACGATCGCGGCCGAGTCGGCCGTCAGCCGCAGCCGGACGTCGTCCGGGTAACCGCCCGCGCGGGTGGAGCCGGGCGTGAGCCCGATCGCCTCGTCAGCGCTCATCAGCGGTCGACACCGCCCATGACCGGGTCGATCGAGGCGACGGCGACGATGACGTCGGCGATCTGGCCGCCCTCGCACATGGCGGCGACCGCCTGCAGGTTGTTGAAGCTGGGGTCGCGGAAGTGCGCGCGGTAGGGGCGGGTGCCCCCGTCGCTGACCAGGTGCACGCCCAGCTCGCCCTTGGGCGACTCGACCGCGACGTAGACCTGGCCTGCAGGCACCCGGAAGCCCTCGGTGACGAGCTTGAAGTGGTGGATCAGCGCCTCCATCGAGGTGCCCATGATGTTCTTGATGTGGTCCAGGCTGTTGCCCATGCCGTCGGACCCGATGGCCAGCTGGGCCGGCCAGGCGATCTTCTTGTCGTCGACCATCACCGGCCCGGGCGTCGCCTGCAGCCGGTCAGCCGCCTGCTCGATGATGCTCAGCGACTCGAACATCTCGTCGATGCGGATCCGCAGCCGGCCGTAGGCGTCGCAGGTGTCGCGGGTCATGACCTCGAAGTCGTAGGTCTCGTAGCCGCAGTAGGGCGTCAGCTTGCGCAGGTCGTGCGGCAGCCCGGTCGAGCGCAGCACCGGCCCGGTCACTCCGAGGGCGATGCACCCGGTGAGGTCGAGGTAGCCGACGTCGACGGTGCGCCCGCGCAGCACGGGGTTCTCGTTCAGCAGCCGCTCGAGGTCGCGCAGCCCGACGCGCAGCGAGGGGATCATGTCGCGGATCCGGTCGATGGCGCCGGGCGGCAGGTCCTGGGCGACGCCGCCGGGACGGATGTAGGCGTTGTTCATCCGCAGGCCGGTGATCATCTCGATGACCGCGAGCACCTTCTCGCGCTCGCGGAACCCCACGGTCATGACCGTGGTGGCGCCCATCTCCATTCCGCCGGTGGCCATCGCGACCATGTGCGAGGAGATCCGGGTGAGCTCCATCATCAGGACGCGGATGATCGTCGCGCGCTCGGGCACCTGCTCGGTGACGCCCAGCAGCTTCTCGACGGCCAGGCAGTACGCCGTCTCCTGGAACATCGGCGACAGGTAGTCCATGCGGGTGCAGAACGTGACGCCCTGCACCCAGGTGCGGAACTCCATGTTCTTCTCGATGCCGGTGTGCAGGTAGCCGATCCCGGCCCGCGCCTCCGTGACGGTCTCGCCGTCCAGCTCCAGGATCAGCCGCAGCACGCCGTGCGTCGAGGGGTGCTGCGGCCCCATGTTGACGACGATCCGCTCCTCGTGCAGCGCCGAGGCCTCGGCGGCGACGTCGTCCCAGTCACCGCCGGAGGCGTTCAGGACGTGGCCCGTCGCGGCCTGGTCGGTGCCCGGACCGGCGTACGCGTCGGTCATCTGGTCGCTCATCAGCTGTACGACCTCCGCTCGTCGGGCGGCGGGATCTGCGCGCCCTTGTACTCGACGGGGATGCCGCCGAGGGGGTAGTCCTTGCGCTGGGGGTGGCCGGGCCAGTCGTCCGGCATCAGGATGCGGGTCAGCGCCGGGTGGCCGTCGAAGACCAAGCCGAACATGTCCCACGTCTCGCGCTCGTGCCAGTCGTTGCCGGGGTAGACGCTGACCACCGACGGCACGTGCGGGTCGGCGTCCGGGCAGACGACCTCCAGGCGCACCCGCCGCCCGCCGTGGGTGATCGAGAGCAGGTGGTAGACGGCGTGCAGCTCGCGACCGGTCTCGTGCGGGTAGTGGACGCCGCTGACCCCGGTGCAGATCTCGAAGCGCAGCTCGGGCTCGTCGCGCAGGGCGCGGGCGACCGCCACGAGGTGCTCGCGGCGCACGAAGAACGTGACCTCGCCGCGGTCGGCGACGACCTTCTCGACCGCCGCGTCGTAGGTGGCGCCGGAGTCGGGCAGGGTGCGGGTGAGCACCTCGGGCACCAGGTCCCACCAGCCGTCCAGCGGGCGCTGGACGGGCGCGGGCATCGCCACCGTGCGCACCAGTCCGCCGTACCCGCTGGTGTCGCCCGCGTCGTGCGCGCCGAACATGCCGCGACGGACGTCGACGACCTCGGGCAGGGCGTCGGTGGTGGCGACCTCGGTGGACGCGGCGTGCACCTCGGCGGTCTGCGGCGCGGACTCCTGGGCCACGACCGAGTCGGGCTTGGTCTGCGGGACCGGCCCGGCCTGCGGGGTGGGGTCGCTCACGCCAGCAGACCCTTCAGCTGCGAGGTGGGGGTGGCCTCCAGGGCGGCCGCCTCGGCCGCGCGGGCGGCCTTCTCGCGGTTGACGCCGAGCGGTGCGTTCTGGATCTGCTCGTGCAGGGTGATGATCGCGTTCAGCAGCATCTGCGGTCGCGGCGGGCAGCCGGGCAGGTAGACGTCGACCGGGATGATGTGGTCGACCCCTTGCACGATCGCGTAGTTGTTGAACATCCCGCCGCTGCTCGCGCACACGCCCATCGAGATGACCCACTTGGGCTCGGGCATCTGGTCGTACACCTGGCGGACGACGGGCGCCATCTTCTGGCTGACCCGACCGGCGACGATCATCAGGTCGGCCTGGCGCGGGGTGGCGCTGAAGCGCTCCATGCCGAAGCGGGCGATGTCGTAGTCCGGCGTGCCGACGGCCATCATCTCGATCGCGCAGCAGGCCAGGCCGAACGTGGCCGGCCACACCGAGCTCTTGCGCATGTAGCCGGCGAGCTTCTCGACGCTGGTGAGCATGAAGCCCGCGGGCAGCTTCTCTTCGATTCCCATGCTGGCCTCAGTCCCATTCCAGCCCGCCGCGACGCCAGACGTAGGCGTACGCAACGAACACGGTGAGGATGAACAGCACCATCTCGACGAGGGCGAAGATCCCGAGCTGGCCGAAGCCGACCGCGAACGGGAACAGGAACACCGACTCGATGTCGAAGATGATGAAGAGCATCGCTGTCAGGTAGTACTTGACGGGAAACCGGCCGCCGCCCACGGCGTGCGGGGTCGGCTCGATACCGCACTCGTAGGCGTCGAGCTTGGCCCGGTTGTAGCGCTTGGGTCCCGACAGCGACCCGGCCAGGACCGAGAAGACCGCGAAGCCGGCGCCGATGGCGAACAGGACGAGGATCGGCACATAGGGGTTCACGCCGCTCCCGCTCCCCTCTGCTGGTTGGTCGTGCTGCTGGTTCTCGGTTGACATGCTGCCGGGCCGCTTGTGACCCGGTTCACGAGCACCGTCGCAGTCTATGACCTCGCAGCATGACGACGACCGGCCCCCCGGTGTGTCAGAGGGCCGGCCGCAGGAACGTCGGGGCGGTCAGTGCTTGAAGACGTCCTTGACCTTCTCGCCGGCCGCCTTGGCGTCGGCGGCGGACTGGTCGGCCTTGCCCTCGGCCTCGAGCCGCTCGTTGTCGGTGACCTTGCCGGTGGCCTCCTTGGCCTTGCCCTGCAGGTCGTCCTTGGCGTTGCTCAGCTTGTCGTCCAGGCCCATGCCCGTCAGCTCCTTCGGTTGGGGTCGCGCCTACGACTGCGAGTCAACCCCCGGGGGACCGATCGCGCATCTCGGGCGCCGTCCCTCAGACGAGCGGTCGGGTGCCGCGGTGCAGGGCGACGATCCCGCCGGACAGGTCACGCCAGGCGACGTCGTCCCAGCCCGCGGCGCGAACCCGCGCGGCCAGTGCGGCCTGGTCCGGCCAGCCCTGGATGGACTCGGCGAGGTAGACGTAGGACTCGGGGTTGGAGCTCACGACCCTCGCCACGCCGGGCAGCGCCCGCACGAGGTAGTCGACGTACACACGGCGGAACGGCGCCCAGCGCGGCCGGCTGAACTCGCACACCACCAGGCGCCCACCGGGGCGGGTCACCCGCAGCAGCTCACGCAGGGCCAGGTCGGTGTCGGCCACGTTGCGCAGCCCGAACGACAGCGTCACGGCGTCGAACGAGGCGTCGGCGAACGGCAGCCGCAGCGCGTCGGCGGCGGTGAAGCCCAGGTCGCGACGGCGGCGCTTGCCCACCCGCAGCATCCCCAGCGAGAAGTCGGCGGGCACCACCCGTGCACCGGCCACCTCGAACGGCTCGCTGCTGGTGCCCGTCCCGGCGGCCAGGTCGAGGACGACCGTGCCCGGTCGCGGGTCGACGGCCCGCACGACCGCGCGCCGCCAGGCGCGGTCCTGGCCGAGCGACAGCACGTCGTTGGTCAGGTCGTAGCGCCGGGCCACGTCGTCGAACATCGCGGCGACCTCGTGGGGCGCCTTGGCCAGACTCGCTCTGCTCACCCCGTCATCCTCGCACCGGCGGTGCGGCGCGCCACCGGGCTGCGCGCCACCGCGCTCCGCGCCACTCCCCCGGCGGGTGCGAGCACGGCGACCTACTCTTGACCGCGTGTCGATCCTCACCGCGTCGCTCGACGGCGACCCCGTGCTGGGGCTGGTCGTGCGGACCAGCGAGATCGCCGACCCCGGCCCCCTGCTGGCCCTGCTGCCGGACACGCCGGTGCTGTCGTGGGTGCGCCGCGGCGAGGGTCTGGTCGGGTGGGGCCAGACCGCCCGCTTCACCGCGGCGGGCGGGTCGCAGTTCGCCGACGCCGAGCAGTGGTGGCGGGCGCTGCTCGCCCGCACCGTGGTGCGCGACGACGTCGGCCTGCCCGGCAGCGGGCCGGTCGCGTTCGGGTCGTTCTCCTTCGACGACCGCTCGCCCGAGGGGGGCGCGCTCGTGGTGCCCGAGGTCGTCGTCGGCCACCGGGCCGGTCGGTGGTGGGTGACGACCATCGCCCCCGAGGCCTCCCTGGCCGCCGCGCCCCGGCTGCGTCCCCACGAGCCGCTCGCCCCCGGTGAGGTGGCCTACGCCGACGGTGCGATGACCGGACCACAGTGGGAGCAGGTGGTCGCGGCCGCCGTGGCACGCATCGGCACCGGGGCGGTCGACAAGGTCGTCCTGGCACGTGACCTGCTGGCGACCACCGAGTGCGCCGTCGACCCGCGCTGGCTGTTGGCCGGGCTGGCCGAGCGCTACCCCGGGTGCTGGACCTTTGCCGTCGACGGCCTGGTCGGCGCCACCCCCGAGCTGCTGGTGCGCCTCGAGCGCGGGCTGGTGCACTCGCGGGTGCTGGCCGGCACCATCCGGCGCACCGGCGACGACGACCACGACCTGGTGCTCGCGGGGTCGCTCGCGCGCAGCAGCAAGGACCTCGAGGAGCACGAGTACGCCGTCCGGTCCCTCGCCGAGGCCCTGGCACCGCACTGCTCGTCGATGAACGTCCCCGAGTCGCCGTTCGTGCTGCACCTGGCCAACGTCATGCACCTGGCCACCGACGTCGCCGGTGTCCTCGCGGACGGCGCCAGCTCGCTCGGCCTGGCCGCCGCCCTGCACCCGACGGCGGCCGTCTGCGGAACGCCCACACCCGTCGCCCTGCGGGCCATCCGCGAGCTCGAGGGCATGGACCGCGGCCGGTACTCGGGGCCGGTGGGGTGGATCGACGGTCGCGGTGACGGCGAGTGGGGCATCGCCCTGCGCTGCGCCCAGGTCGACCGGGACGCCGGGCGGCTGCGGCTGTTCGCCGGGTGCGGGATCGTCGCCGGGTCGGCACCCGAGGCCGAGCTCGCCGAGAGCGACGCGAAGCTGGTGCCGATGCGTGACGCCCTCGCCCGGCGCTGAGACGAGCCCTCGTGAGCCTGCTGCCGGTGGGTGAGGTGGCCGCCCGGCTGGGTGTGTCCGCCTCGACAGTGCGCATGTGGGGCCGGCGCTACGGGCTGACCGCCTCGGCCCGCTCGCCCGGTGGCCACCGGCGCTTCACCGCCGAGGACCTCCAGCGGCTCCAGCAGGTGCACGAGGCCGTGGTGTCGGGCACCAGCCCGGCCGCGGCGGCCGCCCTCGTCAACGGCGTCGCGCCAGGTCCCCCGGGCCCCCCGCGCCGCGGCGGGCCCGGCGGCGCGGTGCTCGCGGTGCCGGGCGCCGGCAGAGCGGCCCGGGGCCTGGCCCGGGCGGCCGCGCGCCTGGACGAGATGGCCGTCGAGGACACCGTCCTGGACCTGCTCGGCGAGCAGGGGACGTTGACGGCGTGGGACCTGGCGCTGCGCCCGGTGCTCGTCGCCGCCGGTGAGCACTGGCAGCGCACCGGCGAGGGCATCGAGGTCGAGCACATGCTCACCCAGGCGCTGACCACCGCCTTCGTCCGTCACGTCGCGCGTCTTCCCGAACCTGCACGAGAGAACCCCGTCTTGCTCGCGGGTGGCCCGCACGAGGAGCACGTCCTCGCGCTGCACGCCGTGCGGTCGGCCCTGGCCGAGCAGGGGGTGCCGGCCCGGCTGCTGGGGGCGCGGACGCCGATGACGTCCCTGGCCAGCGCGGCGCGCCGCACCCGGGCAGCCGGCGTCCTGGTGTGGCTCAGCTCGCCCGACGGTGCTGCGGCACCGGGGCTGACGGCCGTCGCCCGAGCCCACCGCCGGCTCATGCTGCTGGTGGGTGGGCCGGGGTGGTCCGGCGTCGACGGCGGGCCGGCGACGCTGTGCGTGAGCCTGGCCGACGCGGTCGACCGCCTCGCCCTCGCGTGGGCGCGCCGCGCCTCGGCGACGGCGGTGCCGTGACCAAAGCGCTTCACCAAACCTGCACGAGTTGCTCTTGGATCTTCACCGGGCGTAGAACTGGCCCTGCCTCGCCGAGCCCTCGGTGAGTGGTCACGAAGAAGGCGGCATAGGTGCCGCATCACCTGGGAGTCGTCATGCTCACCGACGTATCAGGCGTCAACATCCCCTCGCTCTCCGCGGGTCAGTTCGCCACCGTCTACAACCTCTTCTCACTCGTCATCGCGTCGATGCTCTTCACGGCGCTGTTCCTGCTCCTCTCGCGCGGGCGCGTCGCGCCGCGCTACCGCAACGCACTGGTCGTCTCGGCGATCGTCTGTGGCATCGCGGCGTACCACTACTTCCGGATCTTCAGCAACTTCAACGAGAGCTACCCCCCGGGCAGCTCGGTCAGCGCGCCGCACAACCTCTCGAACATCGAGTTCAACGAGGCCTACCGGTACGTCGACTGGCTGCTGACCGTGCCGCTGCTGCTCGTCGAGACGGTCGCCGTCATGGCCCTGGGCCGCGTCGCCCAGCGCGGGCTGCTCTACAAGCTGGTGCCGGCCTCGGCCCTGATGATCCTGCTCGGCTACCCGGGTGAGATCGCCACCACCGTCGGCTCCCGCGCGCTGTGGGGCTTCCTGTCGACGATCCCCTTCATCTACCTGCTCTACGTGCTGTTCGTCGAGCTGTCGCGCTCGCTGGTGCGCCAGCCCGTCGAGGTGCAGCACACGATCAAGATGCTCCGCCTCGCGCTGGTCGGCCTGTGGGGCGTCTACCCCATCGCCTACCTGTTCCCGATGATCGGCGGCGACTTCTTCGGCGGCGCCAGCGGGTTCGTCCTGCGCCAGGGCGGCTACAGCCTCGCCGACATCTTCGCCAAGGCGGCGTACGGCCTGGCCATCTACAAGATCGCCCGCGTCAAGAGCGGTCTCGAGGACCCGACGTACTCCGACGACGAGCTCGTGCCGGACGCCACGGCGCCCAGCGGCGCTCGGGTCTGAGGATCGGCTGACGTTCATGTCCCTGCTGCACCGACCGGCCACCGCGACCTCGCGGTGGCCGGTCGGTGCGCGTTCGGGCCCTGCCATGCAGGCCCTGCCCTGGCTCACCTGGGTCCCGGTGGCGGCGATGGGCTCGCTCCTGCTGCTCGCCGTCGCTGCGCCCGCCCTGACCTCGTCCCTGGCCCTGCCCCTCGCCCTGGTGGGTGTCGCCCTGGGCGTCCCGCACGGCGCCGTCGACCACCTCGTCCCGTGGTGGTGGGGTGCCGGCGACCCGCGCGGCGGCTCGCGCCGCCCGAGCACGACGCGGCTGGCGCTGTTCGCCGGTGCGTACGCCGCCGTCGCCGCCCTCGCGCTCGGCGCCTTCCTCCTCGCCCCGACCCCGGCGCTGGCGGCCTTCCTGGTGCTGTCCGCCGTCCACTTCGGCCGCGGCGAGGTCGTGACCTCCGCCGAGCGGGCCGGACGCCGGGTGCCCACCTCCCGCGAGGACTGGTCGCTGGCCCTCGCGCACGGCGCGGTCGTCGTGGGGCTGCTGCTGTGGGCCCGGCCCCGCGACATCGGCGTCCTGCTGGCCGGCCTGTCACCGCGGCTCGCCGAGACGGCCCAGGCGGCCCGGGTGCCTGGTCTGGTGCTCCTCGCCGTCAGCGTGGTCGTGGCCCTGGTCGTCCTGGTGCGCGCCCGCCGGCACCTGGAGGCGGCCGAGCTGGCCCTGCTCGCCGCGACCTTCACCCTGGCGCCGCCGCTGGCTGCCTTCGGCGTCTACTTCGGCCTGTGGCACTCGCTGCGCCACACCGGCCGGCTGCTCGACCTGGCCCGCGGGGCCGCGCGGTCCGACCGCTCCGACCGCTCCGACCGCTCCGACCGCTCCGACCGCTCCGACCGCTCCGACGAGGGGGCCACCCCCGCGTGGTCGACCGCCGGTCGCGTCCTGGCCCGGGCCGCGGCCCTGCCGGCCGCCGTGGCGCTGCTCGCGGTGCTGGGCCTGTGGTGGGCCCGCGACCTGGCCGGGCTGCAGGCCGAGGTCGGCGTACTGCTGGCCCTGACGTTCCCTCACGCCGCCGTCGTCTGGGGGCTGGACCGCCGCCGGTCGGGCTAGCCCGAGCCGGTGGTGGCACCGAGTCACGCTGGCGCCACGGCCGGTGATATTGACAGGATCAGCTCATGGTCGACGTCCTGGTGCCCGGTGGGGTGAGCACGCCCCTGCTGCGCGCGCACCTTTCCGTGCCACCCGGCGGCGGGGGGCCGTGGCCGGGGGTCGTCGTCCTGCACGAGCTGCTGGGCCTCACCGACGACATCCGCCGGCAGAACGACCGGCTCGCGGGCGCGGGGTTCCTCGCCGTCGCTCCCGACCTGTTCAGCGCCGGCGGCGCCCTGCGGTGCCTGCGGGCGACGTTCGGCGCCCTGACCAGCGGGCACGGGGCGGCCGTCGACGACGTCCTGGCCGTCCGCGACTGGCTGACCGGCCGGCCGGACTGCGCCGGGCCGGTGGGGGTGCTCGGGTTCTGCATGGGCGGGGGGTTCGCGCTGCTGCTGGCCGCCCGCGGCTTCGACGCAGCGGCGCCGAGCTACGGGCCGCTGCCGCGTGAGGCGCGCACCGTCCTGGCCGGCGCCTGCCCGGTCGTCGCGAGCTACGGACGGCGCGACCCGATGCTGCGCGGGGTGGCCGGCCGGCTCGAGTCCGTGCTGACCGAGCTGGGGGTCGAGCACGACGTCAAGGAGTACCCCGACGCCGGCCACTCGTTCCTCAACCAGCACCGCACCGGTCCGTTCGCGTCGCTCGAGCGGGTTGCCGGCCTCGGCCACGACCCGGTCGCGGCTGACGACGCCTGGGCGCGCATGCTCGCGTTCTTCGACCACCACCTGAGGGCCTGAGCAGATGCCCGACCTGCTCACCGACGTCGTGCGCGCCACGTCGTCGGCCACCGACAGCGCCACCATCCTGGATCGCAGCGCCCGGGTGCTGCTCGCGGTGGCGGACTGGGTCATCGCCGACCGGTTGGACGACCCCGACCTCGTCGTGCGCGTCGCGGCGTACGGCGCCGACGGCGCACTCGCGCTGCCCGTGTCGATGGGGTCGCGGTCACCCGGCCAGCGGTCACCGCGCCGGTCCTCGGCCGGGTCGCAGGGTCTGCTGCCCACCCTGCTGCGGTCCCCCGACGCGACGATGCACCTGCGGGCGCCCGAGCTGGCCGCGGTGGCCGCCTCCGGCGACCCGCACCGCGCCGCCCAGGCGGCGATGGCGCTGTCGTACGGGGCGCACGAGGTGCTGCTCATCCGCCTGGCCGCCCGCGACACGGCGGTCGGCGTGCTGACCCTGGGCACCCGCACCACGTTCCGCCCCGACGACGTCACGGCCCTGGCCGACGTCGCCGCACACCTGGGTGTGGCCCTCGAGGCGGCCCGGCTGCTCGAGGTGCAGCGCGCCGTGGCGACCGCCCTGCAGACCAGCCTGCTGCCGCCGCTGCCCGCGGTGCCCGGGCTGCACCTGGCTGCGCGCTACTCCCCCGCCACCCGTGGTCTGGACGTCGGGGGCGACTGGTACGACGCCTTCGCGGTCGAGGGCGACCTGGTGGTGGTCATCGGCGACGTCAGCGGCCACGACGTCAGCGCCGCGGCCCGGATGGCGGCGCTGCGGCACACCGTCCGGGCCCACGCCGTCGACCGCGCCGAGTCGCCCAGCGGCGTCGTGACCCGCCTGGAGCGGACGTCGGCCACCCTGGCCCTGGACGCCACCGGCACCTGCGTGGTCGCGCGGCTGCACCCCGACGGGGACGGCACGTGGCGGCTGCAGTGGACCAACGCGGGCCACCTGCCGCCGCTGCTGGTGCGCGGCGACCGGGCGGACTTCCTGGAGACCAGCGTCGACCTGATGCTGGGGGTCGACCCGGGCAGCGACCGGCACGACCACGAGCACCGGCTGGTGCCCGGCGACGTGCTCGTGCTCTACACCGACGGTCTGGTCGAGGTGCGCGGCACGTCGCTGGACGCACGCCTCGAGCAGCTGCGTCAGGTGGCGACCGGCGCCGACGCCGGGCACCCGGACGAGCTGGCCGACGTCCTGCTGTCGCGCCTGGACGCCGGTGCGGCCGACGACGACGTCGCCCTGCTCATCGTCGAGGTCGATTCGAGCTAGAGGTGCGCTTCGACGAGCGCGACGACAGAGCATCTATGTGGCTGATCGGGGCAACTGCGCGTCACATCTGACGCCCCGTTGCCCCGTTGTCGGGGCTTCACCCGTCGGGTGACCGGCTGAGACACACCACTAGCCGGTGGCTGCCGCTGCCGCGTCCCGCAGCGCCGCGTCGAGGCCGCGGTGCGCGGTGCGGTCGACGGTGACCTCGACCACCGTGACGCCCCGCGGTGGTTCGCCGAGGACGTCGGTGAGCCCGGACGGGTCGGTCACCCGGACGTGCCGCGAACCCGTTGCGGCGCAAAGGTTCTGCAGGTCGGTTCCGTGGCTGGTTCCGAACACCCGGTCGAACGGCGCGGCGCGCTCGGGGGCACCGGGCTCGAGCAGGCTGAAGATCCCGCCGCCGTCGTCGTTGACGACCACGACGGTGAGGTCGGGATGCGGCTCGTTCGGGCCGACCACCAGCGCCCCGGTGTCGTGGACGAACGTGAGGTCGCCGACCAGCGCGTACGTCGGCACCGAGCCTGCCAGCGCCAGCCCAGTCGCCGTCGACACGCAGCCGTCGATGCCGGCGAGCCCGCGGTTGGCCACCACGCGCGCGCCCGCGCGGCCGACCAGGTCCAGGTGGCGCACGGGGTTGGACGACCCCACGAACAGCACGGCGTCCGGCGGCAGGGCCGCGGCCACGGCCGCGGCCACCGCGGGCGCCGACGGCCAGCTGCCCTCGACCACGGGGCGCGCGGCGGCCGCCACCCGCGCCGCTGCCTGCTGCCAGCGGCCGTGCCAGTCGGCGTCGAGCGCGCCCTGGGCCATCGGGTCGACCAGCGCGGCCAGCGGGTGCACGCGGTGGGCGCGGTGACCGGGGTCGGGCCAGGTCGGGTCGTCGCTGACCACCTCGACGACGGTGCCGTCGTGCCGCAGCAGGGCGGCCGCCGCGCGACTGAGGGTGACGCGCCCGACGACCAGGACGGCGTCCGGCCGGTGCCGGTCGACCCAGTCCGCGCAGGTGAGCAGCAGCGAGCCGCCCGGCAGCGCCCGCGCCCAGGCCCCGCCGCTGGACGGCTCCGCGAGCAGCGGCCACCCGCCCGCGTCGGCGAGGTCGGCGGCCAGCGCCCCCCAGTCGGGGCCACCGGTCGGCAGGTCACCGACGAGCACCACCGTCCGGGGTCCGAGCGCCGGGTTGCCCGCGAGGGCCTGCCGCGCCGCCACCTGCACCCAGGGCGCCCCGCCCGAGCGACCGTCCAGCGGCTCGACGAAGGACGGGTCGTCGTCCGGCACCAGCGGCTCGCGCAGGGGGACGTTGAGCTGCACCGGGCCCGGGGCGGCCCCGCGCGACCCGGTCGCCGCCGCGAGCGCCCGCGCCACCACGGCGCGCCAGGTCGCGACCTGGCCGGGCCGCTCGTCGGGGACGCCGAGGTCGTGGGCGAACCGCGCTGCGGCACCGAAGAAGCGCACCTGGTCGGTCGTCTGATTGGCGCCCGTGCCGCGCAGCTCGGGCGGACGGTCGGCGGTCATCACCACCAGCGGCACCCCGCCGTGGTCGGCCTCGAGCACCGCCGGGTGCAGGTTGGCGACCGCCGTCCCGGACGTCGTCACGACCACCACCGGCCCGCTCGCCTTCGCCAGGCCCAGGGCCACGAAACCCGCGCTGCGCTCGTCGACCCGCACGTGCAGCGCGAGCCGGCCCTCGGCGTCCGCGGCGTGCAGCGCGTACGCCAGCGGTGCCGACCGCGACCCCGGGCACAGCACCGCGTGCCGGACGCCGCCGCGCACCAGCTCGTCGACGAGCACCGTGGCCAGTGCGGTGGAGGGGTTCACGGTCCCATTCTCACCGGGCGCGAACCCACCGTGCGCGGCGGGCTACGGCCGCAGCAGCACCGGCGAGGTGGTGATCGACGTGCGCCTGTCCACGGGTCGGCACCCGCTCAGCAGACCGCAGATCGACGTGGCCGGCACCGGCACCGGGGCGCTGCCGCCGGCCGCCGCCCACACGACGAGGAAGCGCCGGGCGCCCGTCGTGAACGTGCACGCCGTCACGACCGCCCCCCTGGCCGGGGTGGGCGAGACGCACCCGCGGAACGTGCTGCCGGCCAGCCACTCCTGCAGCGTGGTGAACGCCCGCTGGCTCGGGCCGCCGGGGCTCATCGTGACCCCGAGGACGTCGATCGGGTCGTCCCAGGCGTACCAGTAGGTGCGGGCCACGCCGAGGCGGATCGAGTCGAGGTAGGTGCGCGCAGTCCAGTCAGCGGCCGCCTGGCCCCGCACCGGGTGCGCGGCGAAGGCGGGGCTCGAGTAGTTGACCTCGGTGTCCCACAGTGGACGGCGCGGCGCACCGGCCGCCCGCAGCACCGACTGCGCCTGACGCAGCAGGTCGAACCGCCCGTCCGGCGTCGCGAGCGCGTCCGGCTGGTAGGAGTGCACGGCGAACACGTCGACCGGCCAGCCTCGTGCCGCCAGCGCGCTCAGGTATGCGGCCGACCACGCCTGCCAGCCCGACTGCCTGGGCTGCAGGGGTGTCGCCACCACGGTCGCCGCGGGGTCCAGGGCGGCGACCCGGGCTGCCGCCAGCTGCGTGAGGTGCGCCAGACCCCCCGGCGTGCCCTTCCAGAACTGCGGCGACTGCGCCTCGTTCCAGATCTGGTAGGCCGCGATCCGACCGCGGTAGCGGGCGACGACGGCGTCGACGTAGGCCACCCAGTCGGCGTCCGAGCGGGGCGGCGACGAGCTGCCCCGCGCCAGCCACCCGGCGCCCGGGGCCGTGGGCTGGGTCGCGGCCCAGGCGGGTGTCGAACCCAGGACGAGCAGCACCGGGACGCGCTGGGCTCGGGCCCGGGCGACGTACCCGTCCAGCCTGGCCCAGTCGAACACGCCGCGCGCGGGTTGCAGGTGCGCCCAGGTGGTGCGGGTGTCCCACAGCCGCAGCGCCCCGTACGGGACGGTCGCCGCGGAGTGCGGCGTGTTCAGGCCGAAGGACGCCGGGTCGACCACGCGGGCGCTGCCGGCGGCTCGAGCGGGTCGCTCGCTGGGCGCGCAGCCGGCCACCACGGTGGCGGCCAGCACCGCGGTGAGCGCGAGTGCCGTCAGCGCCACCCGGAGCCGGCCCGTGGTCACGGCAGCAGTGCCAGGCACCGGTGGAGCCGCTCGCGCCACCACCGCTGGCGGTCCTCGGGGGCGGCCAGCCCGGCCAGTGCGGCCAGGTCGGGCGTCGTCGCGGCGGCCAGGGCGACGTCGATCGCTCCGCCGACGGGCCGCAGCGGCGGGTCGACGACGTCGCGGGCGAACAGCGCCGCGGTGCCCAGCCCGCAGGCGAACGGCAGGTCGGGCAGGGCCGCCGCCAGCGCGACACCGGCCGCGATGCCGACCGAGGTGTCCAGGGCCGAGGAGACCACGACGGGCAGCCCGCACTGCTCGGCCACCGCGAGGGCGGTGCGCACCCCGCCGAGCGGGGCGACCTTGAGCACCACGAGGTCGGCGCTGCCGGCGGCCGCGACCTTCAGCGGGTCGTCGGCCTTGCGGATGCTCTCGTCCGCCGCGACCAGCACGTCGACCCCGGCCCGGGCCAGGGCGACCCGCAGCCGGCCGAGGTCGTCCAGCGTCGCGCAGGGCTGCTCGGCGTACTCGAGCCCGTACGGCGCCAGGGCTGTCAGCGCGCGCCGCGCCTCGTCGACGTCCCAGGCCCCGTTGGCGTCGACCCGGATGCGACCGGCCGCCCCGAGCACCGCGCGCACCTCGGCGACCCGGGCGACGTCGTCCGCGAGCGCCTGCCCGCGCTCGCCCACCTTGACCTTGGCGGTCGTGCACCCGGCGAAACGGGCGAGCACGTCCGCGACGTCGGCCGCCGGCACCGCCGGGACCGTCGCGTTGACCGGGATCTGGCTGCGGACGGCGGCCGGCGGCGATGCGGTCACGGCCTCGACCGCGGCGGCGAGCCAGCGGGCGGACTCGGCGTCGTCGTACTCGACGAACGGCGAGAACTCGCCCCAGCCGGCAGGCCCGCGCAGCAGCAGGCCCTCGCGCTCCATGAGGCCGCGAAAGCGCACCCGCAGGGGCAGCCGGACGACGTGCACCTCGTCCCAGCCACCGGTCACAGCGGCTGCCCCGCCGCCGACGGGTGCGCGCGCATGGTGTCGAGTCGGCGCATCACCGGCGTGGCGAGGACGCCGTGGACGACCACCGACAGCAGCACCGTGAAGGCGGCGGTCGACCAGATCCGGTCGGTGCCCGCGAACGTCGCGGCCCCCGTGCCGTAGGCGACGTAGTAGATCGACCCGATGCCACGCACCCCGAAGAAGGCGGTGACGAGCCGCTCGCGTGGGCCGAGAACGGTGCCCTGCAACGAGATCCACGCCATCGCCGGCCGAACGACCAGCACCAGCAGCAGTCCGACGGCCGCGCCGCCGAGGGTGAGCGAGCGCAGCAGCCCCTGGCTGACTGCGGCGCCGAGCAGCAGCAGGAGCGCCCAGGTGAGCATGTGCTCGAGCTGGCCGATGAACTCGTGCAGCGAGGCGTGGAACGAGTGGTCGCGCTCGAGGCTGCGCAGCGCGACGCCGCAGATGAAGACGGCGAGGAACCCGTACCCGCCGAGCACCTCGGTGAGGCCGTAGACGCCCAGGGTCGCGGCGATCGCCAGGATCGGGTCGCCGGCCTCGGCCAGCCGCAACGACCTGCGGTGCGAGCGGAACGCGAGCCGCGCGAGCGCCCAGCCGGACGCCGCCCCGACCAGCACGCCCACGACCACCTTGCCGACCAGGTCCCACGCCACCCACGTCAGCGCCCAGTCGCCGACCGATCCGGCGCCGGCCAGCAGGATCGCGGCGTACACGAACGGGAACGCGGCGCCGTCGTTGAGCCCGGCCTCCGACGTCAGGGCGAAGCGCACCTCGTCGTCCTCGTCCTGCGTCGGCGCGCCCTCGCCGACGTCGACGTCCGGCCCGTCGACCTGGACGTCGGACGCCAGCACCGGGTCGGTGGGCGCGAGGGCCGCCCCTAGCAGCAGCGCGGACGCCGGGGCCAGGCCCGCCAGCCCCCACCCGAGCAGCGCCACCCCGCCGATGCACAGCGGCATCGCGACCAGCACCAGGCGCCAGGCCGTCGTCCACGTGCGCCAGCGCAGCGGGCGGTCGATGGCCAGGCCCACACCCATCAGCGCGACGATGACGCACAGCTCGGTCATCCGCTCGGTCAGTGCCGGGTTGCTCTGCGGCAGCACCGACACGCCGTCCGGCAGGGGCACCAGGCCGATCAGCAGACCCACGGCGACGAACGCCATCGGCGTCGAGATGGCCTTGTTGCGCAGCAGCCGGGGCAGCACGGCTCCTCCCAGCAGGGCGATCCCCGCCAGCAGGTAGACGGAGTCACCGGTCAGCCGCACCGGCCTATCCTCGCCGATGTGACCGACGACCGCGCGCAGCCCGTGTTCGACCCGACCCTGTGGACCGAGGTGGAGGGGTTCGACTTCGCCGACATCACCTACCACCGGGCGATCGACCAGGGGACGGTGCGGATCGCCTTCGACCGACCAGAGGTGCGCAACGCGTTCCGCCCCGCGACCGTCGACGAGCTGTACCGCGCCCTGGACCACGCCCGGATGACGCCGGACGTCGGCTGCGTGCTGCTCACCGGCAACGGGCCCTCCGCCAAGGACGGCGGGTGGGCGTTCTGCTCCGGCGGTGACCAGCGGATCCGTGGCCGGTCGGGGTACCAGTACGCGAGCGGCGAGACGGCCGACACCGTCGACGCCGCTCGGGTCGCCGCCGCCGGCGGGCGGCTGCACATCCTGGAGGTGCAGCGTCTGATCCGGATGATGCCCAAGGTGGTCATCGCGGTGGTGCCCGGCTGGGCCGCCGGCGGCGGGCACAGCCTGCACGTCGTCTGCGACCTGACGATCGCCAGTCGCCAGCACGCGCGGTTCAAGCAGACCGACGCGGACGTCGGCTCGTTCGACGCGGGCTACGGCTCGGCGTACCTCGCCAAGATGGTCGGCCAGAAGAACGCCCGCGAGATCTTCTTCCTCGGCCGCACCTACGACGCCGAGACGATGCAGCGGATGGGCGCCGTCAACGAGGTCGCCGACCACGCCGAGCTCGAGACCGTCGCGCTGCAGTGGGCGCGCGAGATCAACGGCAAGAGCCCCACCGCCCAGCGGATGCTGAAGTTCGCCTTCAACCTCACCGACGACGGTCTCGTGGGCCAGCAGGTGTTCGCCGGTGAGGCCACCCGCCTCGCGTACATGACCGACGAGGCCGTCGAGGGCCGGGACGCCTTCCTGGACAAGCGTGAGCCCGACTGGTCGCCGTACCCCTGGTACTTCTGACCCGACGACGAGAAGGCTCGGCCCGGCGGGTCGGGACCTTGGACCCCTGGGCCCCCTGCCCGTCGACCCCTGGGTGCGGCGCGAGGGGGCAGCTACGGTGACGAGGATGAACGTCACCGTCGTCGGTTCTGGCAACGGCGGTCTCGCGACCGCCTTCGACTTCGCGCAGCACGGACACACCGTGCGGCTCTTCGACAGCCCGCACTTTCCCGACCACGTGGCCGAGGTGGCGGCCGCCGGTGGGATCCACGCCACGGGTCGGATCGAGGGCTTCGCCGAGATCGCGTACTCCGGTCACGACGTCGAGGAGGCGCTCGCGGGCACCGAGCTGATCGTGCTGGTCGGCCCCGCGTACAGCACCGAGCACCAGGCGGCCCTCCTCGCGCCGCACCTCGTGCCCGGGCACGCGGTGCTGGTCTGCCCGGCGTCGTGCGCGGGTGCCATCACGTTCAGACGCACGGTCGGCCTGGCGCTGGATGACCAGACGATCACGGTGGGCGAGACCAGCACGCTGCCGTACGCGGTCCGGATCATCGGACCCGGACGGATCAACGTCTTCCACAAGCTGGGCGGCGGTGTCTTCGTCGCCGGGCTACCCCGGTCGGGCACCGGCCGGTTGCTCTCGATGATCCAGGACGTCTACCCGGGCGTGGCTGCGGGTGACTGCGTCCTGCAGACCACCCTGCAGAACGGCAACCCGGTCATCCACCCCGCCGTGACGCTGCTCAACGCCGGCCTCATCGACCGGGCTGCCGGTGCCTTCCTCTTCTACGAGGAGGGAGTCACCGAGGCCGTCGGCAGGGCTATCGAGGCGGTGGACCGCGAACGGCTGGCTGTCGCCGAGGCGCTCGGGGTGCGGGTGCTGTCCGAACCCGACCTCGGGGTCGTGCAGGGGTACATGAGCGAGGCCACCTACTCGACCGGCTACTCCACCGCCCCGGGCTTCCTCGGGATCGCCGCCCAGAGCCGGCTCGACAACCGCTATCTCACCGAGGACGTCGGCTACTCGCTGGTCTTCCTGACCGACCTGGCCGCTCGGGTCGGCGTCCAGACCCCGACGATGCAGGCACTGATCACCCTGGCGTCGGTCGTCCTGGGGCGTGACTTCCGCGCGGAGGGGGCGCGCACCCTGGCGACCCTGGGCCTGGCCGACCTGAGCGCCGCTGAGCTCGCCGCCCTCTGACCCTGAGCACCGCGACCGACGAGCCCGGGGTGGCGACGGTCAGCGAGTGGCTGGAGGGCCTTGCCTGACACGTGTCCCGCTGCCGGTTGCGTGCAGCAGCCAGGCGGTGAGGTCGGCCCGGGCGCCCTGGCCGAAGCGGAAGTGGTGGTACTGGTACGTGGCGGCCTCTGGCGTCAGGCCGGTGAGGTCGGTGGGCAGCACGTTCAGCATGTGCTCCAGGCCCGGGTAGACGCGGATCGTCGGCGCCCGTTCGGTGCCGGTCATCGCGTGCTCGATCCGCTCGACGGAGACCTCGACCGGGACGCTGGTGTCGTCCGAGCCGTACTGGAGGAACACGGGGCAGTCGATGCGGGCGTAGTCGACGGCCGGGTCGTGAGTCAGCTCGGGGTTGACCCCATCGCCGAGCGTGGCGAGGAGCTCGGCGACCGGCATCAGCGGCGGGACGGGGGAGAGCATGGGGTTCACACGGACGAAGTCGGGGATCTCGTAACGGTCGAGGTCGGGTGCTGCCCTGACGGTGTCGAGCGCCCGGCCGAGCTGCTGCAGGACAGCCGGCGCGGGCCCCTCGCCCGCGATCGTGAAGATGCAGCGCCAGGCGTCGCCTGCAGCCGCCACGGTCGCCGGGCCGACGCCGGCAGCTCGCAGGACCTGGGTGCGGCGGTGCACCTCCGCCTCGGCCATCGACACCCCCGACGACCCCACGCCCGCGAGGAACGCCGCGCCGTGCCGAGCGGCGACGATCGGCCCGGCCCACATCCCGTTCGAGAAGCCGGCCAGACCGATGCGGCCGGCGTCGACCTCGGGAAGGACGGCGAGCGTCCTCATCGCGGCCTCGGCCGCGTCTGCCTGGCCAAAGACGGAGGGCTCGTCGCCGCCGGAGCGGCCGTGGCCGGCCTTGTCGTAGATCAGGACCGCCACCCCGGCGGCCAGGATCGGGTCAGCGTGCAGCCGGCAGAAGTCCCGTTGACCACCGGCTGCGCCGTGCAGCAGGACGGCGGCCGGGTGGGGTCCCGGCCCCGGTGGCAGGACGAGGGTGCCGGCCAGCCGCACGCCCTCGACCATGAAGCTGACCTCCTGCTCGCGGTAGCGCGTGGAACGCGCGAGCGTGGCGACCCGACCCCCGCTGGTCACCCGGAGCAGACAGTCGTCCGTGACGTCGATCGTCGTGCCGTCCTCGGTGAGCAGGTGCCGATCGTCCAGCGCGTACGCACGGGTGACCCGGTCGTCCTCGGCCACCAGGATCATGGGCTCGCCGAAGTCGGCCTCGGGGATCTGCGTGAGCAGGATCGCTCGACCGTCGCCCGCGTACCACCCGGCCAGCTCGGTCAGGCGCCCGGGCAGCGGGACGACCGGGCGCAGCTGCGTTCCGTCCACGACGAGGCCCCCGTCCCCGGTGGTCGCCGGGACGGGCTCGCGGAAGCTGCGCAGCGACGGCCTGTCGACCAGCACCTGCCCCGCATCGGCCCGGGCGACGACGACCCCTTGGGCCGTCTCCCCGATCCAGGTCGTGACGTTCGAGGGCTCCATGCTCATCCTCTCGGTAGGGACGCGGTGTCGTCGTCGGGGAAGGCGAACAGGGCCAGCCGGACGGCGCGCGAGCCGGGACCGACGGTGCGGTCACGGGCGACCTCGGCCCAGGTCCGCACGAGGTCGAGATACGCCTCACCGAGCTGGGCGAGCTCGTCGGACGTGAGCACGAGGGCGGACTGCGAGAACAGAGCGGCCTCGCGCCAAGCCGGGCTGAGATCGTCGCGACCCAGGTAGCCCTCGACCGATGCGCCCAGCCCCGCCAGCCGAAGGTCGATGACGGAACGTGCCAGCGTGGGGGCCGATGACTCCTGCGGGTCGCGGAAGCGGGTCTCGCCCGGCGCGAGGCGCCAGAACTTGGCTCGACCTCGGCTCACGTCGCGCTCGACGAGGTCGGCCTTGGCCAGCTCGCGCAGCTGGTAGGACATGACGCCGGTGTTGGAGTCCAGCGCCCGCGCCAGCATGGCCGAGGTGGCCGGCCCTCTGCCGAGCTGGTCGAGGATCCTCTGTCGCACCTTGCTGCCCAGTGCCCGAAGGACGGCAGTCTCGGATTCGCCAAGCGTCATGCATGCACAATATTTTATGCATACGGCTCTGCGCAACTGGTGATGGAGATCCGCAGCTGGACGCGCTGCTGGTCGCGACACGACTCGGCCGGCGTTCGCCGCCGGGTTCAGTCCACGGGCCGGTGGCCGTGGCCTCCCAGCCGGACACGCACGGCACCCAGGGCGCAGAGGACGACGACCGGTCCACCGAGGATGGTTGCCTCCGTGAGGGTCTCGCCGAGCAGAAGACCCGCCCACGTGTTGCTCAGCACGGGTTGGACCAGCTGCACCTGGCTGACCTGCGCCATCGGGCCGATGGCCAGCCCCCGGTACCAGGCGAAGAACCCGAGGAACATGCTGATGACGCCGAGGTAGCAGAAGGCAGCCCACTGCGCCGGGGACCCCTGGGGCGTTTGCCGCACCACTGAGGTGAGGGCCAGACCCAGCATCAGAGGCGCGCCGAGGACCAGGGCGCAGGACACGGTCTGCCAGGCGCCGAGAAGGCCAGCGCCCCGGTGGCGGCCACCTGCCGGGCGTCGTCGTCCACAGCGGGTGGTCGGCTACTGACGTCGATCGCGACGAGCCGCACCAACCGCTGCGTCCGTGGCTCCGAACAGCCAGGCCAAGATCGACATCGATCTGGTCGTCGGCGCCACCACAGCACCGTGCAGCAGCGCCGCAGCGATGAGGATGCGCACGAACGATTACCTTGCGCCACAGGGTAGGGAGCGCTACCTTGCACTGCATGGCACTGGAGTCTTCGGCTCTCACCCAGCTGCGTCGGGGCGCGCTGGAGCACTGCGTGCTGGCGCTACTGGCTGATGGCGAGCGATATGGCTACGACCTGGTCATGGAGTTGTCGACGGCCGGTCTGCTCGCCAGTGAGGGCACCATGTACCCCCTGCTCTCACGGCTGCGCAAGGACGCCTTGGTCAACACCACCTGGCGCGAGTCCGACTCCGGGCCTCCACGCCGCTACTACTCCTTGACTCAGGCGGGGGCCGACGCCGTGGAGGCGTTCCGGGAGGCCTGGGAGCAGTTCAGCACCTCCGTCAACCTCATCCTCAATGGGAAGGGCGCGTCATGATGACCGACCGGCAACACCCCCTTGTCACGGATTTCCTCGCCCGCCTGCAGAATGAGGCCGCGGTACGCCTTCCAGCCGACCAGGCCGTCGAGTTGGTTGCCGACCTGCGCGAACACCTGCGCGAAAGCATCGCCACCGATGCGACCGAGTCCGACGTGCGCAACGCCGTCGACCGGGTCGGCACACCAACCGACCTCGTGGACGATGCCGTCGGCAGCGTTGTCGCGCATGGGGGTTCCGCGGCTGCCAATCCCGGCAACCGTCGCGAGACGGCCGCCCTCGCCATGCTCGTCCTGTCGGTCATCATCGCGATCGCCGTGCCCGTCGCCGGCCTGTTGCTCGTCGTCGGGCTGATCCTCGTGTTCATGTCGCCACGCTGGCGCCGGTCCGACAAGGCCCTGGCCTCGGTCGTCTACACCGTCCTCGGGATGCCGGCCGTGGTGATCGTCGGGATCTTTGCACCCATGACGGCGAGAGGAACCGCCTGCACCGGGATGATTACACGCGCTGAGGCGCCGTCCAGCGCACAGGTCTGCACGAGCACGGGTAGCGGGGTGCCCGGTTGGTTACTGATCCTCGCCGCGCTGGCATACCTCGCGGTCCACACCTGTACCGCGACTCGGCTCTACCGCCGCGCCCGAGTCACGGTCCCCACCTGACCGCGGAGTCTCAGTCCGAGGATCCGCGGGCACCTCGCGGTGGTGTCACGCGTGGCGACAACCGGGCCGTGGAACGAGTCGTGGTTGACGCTGGGGAGGCTGAGCCTTCCTCCGCGGCGCCACACCACTTACGCTCCTATCAGGCGATCAGTTGCTCGCCGGCCAGGAGTGGTCATGGCAGGTGTGGTGGTGGGCGTGCACCACGCCGGCACTTCCGGAACGGCCGTCCGATGGGCGTCGACAGCCGCCGCGTTGCGAAGGCTGCCGCTCACACTCGTGCACGCCTGGAACGAACCACTGGATCTGACGGTCGACCTCGACCCGAGGTCCCTGCCGGACCTCCTCGGGCCAGCAACGTCCTGCGCCGTGCACGGCCCCACGGAAGCGGTCCTCCTTGCCCTTCACCCAGAACTACTCGTCCTGGGTGGGCACCACGGCGCCGGGCACCTCAACCGCTTGACCCGCAGCTGTCTGGATCACGTCACCTGCCCTGTGGTCGTTGTTCCTCGCACCGAGCAGCCACAGACGGGCCGCATCGTGGTCGGGGTGTGCGGCACGCCGGCCTCTGACTCCGCGCTGCGGTGGGCCGCGGAGGAGGCGTTGCTGCGGCGCTCCAAACTGGTCGTCTGCTACGTCTGGCAGGTTCACCCCGGCTCGTTCCGCGAGGTGCTGCACCCCGGCCGGGTGGTCCCCACACAAGCAGCAGCGGCGCGCGAACGCATCGACCAGTGGGTACAGCGGGTCGTGGGCCCCGCCCCGACGGAGGTGCAGGTCACCCATGGCGGCCCGCTGGACGGTCTGCTGGATGCCAGTGCTGGCGCGGACCTGATCGTCGTGGGTCGCAACGTCCACCACAGGCTCAGCCAGCTGCTGCACGGCATGGTCAGTGACGACCTCACCGGGCTCGCCCCGTGTCCGGTCGTGGTCACTCCCGGTGCCAGGGCCACGGCTGGCCCTGCCGTGCCCTGACCGCGGACCCCACCGGGGGCCGCCGCGCCGTTCGAGGTCTCGAAGGTTGGGGGGCAGCGGCAGTCAGCCCGCGGGCAGGTTCAGGGTCACCCGCGCGCCGGTGTCGTCATTGGTAGCGACGATGGTGCCGCCTGAGGTGGTGATGAGCCTGCGTGACAGCGCTAGGCCGAGCCCGGCGCCCTGGTGGCTGTCATCGGATCGACGGTGGCCGGGCTCGAACACGGCGACCAGGTCACCGCCCTCGAAGCCCGGGCCGTCGTCGGCCACACCGATCCGCACCAGTCCGCGGACGGCCAGGACCGTGACGACGACCCGCGAGGTGGCGTAGCGGACGGCGTTGTCGAGCACCGGACCCAGTGCTCGGGCCAGTACGGCGGCGTCCACTCCCGCGTAGACCGCGGTTGGGGTCCGCGCCAGTACCGGAACCCGGTCCTGGCGCCGGGCGGCGATCACGGCGCGGACAGCGCCCGCGACCTCGCAGCGGCCGGGGTCCTCGGCGTAGCCCGAGCGCGCGGCGCTCATCAACGTCTCGAGGATCTCGGTGGCCTCGACCACGCTGGCACGGATCGAGTCCAGCGCCGGGCCCGCGGGCTGGTGGCTGACGTCTGTGCGCAGGAGCTCGACCTCGGCCAGCACTCGCGCGAGCGGCGTGCGGAGCTCGTGGGACACCTCGGCGCTGAGCCGCCGTTCATGATGGAGCACCGAGGACAGCCGGTCGAGGAGCCGATCCAAGGTCGCGGCCAGGTCGTCGAGCTCGGCCGGCAGCCGCTGGTCACCGAACCGCTGCTCCACGTCGTCCTCGCTCCACCGGGCGGCCTGGTGGGTCATCTCGTTCACCGGCCGCAGCGCTCGCCCGACCGCCAGGCGCAGCGCCAGGTACACCGCGCCCAGCAGCAGAACGGCGAACGCGGCGCTGCCGACGAGGGTCAGCTCTTCGGTGCTGCGGTACGGCGCCAGGGGCAGTGAGGTCACCACTGTGGCCACCTGGCGGCCCCGGTGCAGGACCGGCTCTGCGTACCAGAGCACACCTGCCCGTCCTCCGACCTGTTCGGTGCGGTTGCCGACCCCGGCCAGTGTGGCCGCCTGCGCAGACGCACTCCCCGCGCCAGGAGGGCCTTCGATCTCCTGACTTCCGGCGAAGATCCAGGTGCCGACGTCGATCGCGGCGTCAGAGCGGACGTCGCGGATGCTGACCGTGCCGGACCCGGTGACCTCGACCGTGGCTGCGGCGGCCTCCGCCCGAGAGCGCAGCACGTCGTCGGCCTGGGCGCGCAACCTCGAGGCGACCACCAGGTTGAACGCCACGGTCAGCACGGCGACCCAGACGGAGAGGACGACGAGCGCGGTCAGCGCGACCCGGTGCCTGAGGCTGCCCGGGTCACGCGGGCCACGGCTCATCACGGGAGCCTGCCTCCGATCCTCATCTGGTACTCATTCGACGCGGTAACCGACGCCGTGGACGGTGAGAACGGTGGGGCCGTCCTGCACCGCTGCCAGCTTTCGACGTACCCGGGTCAGGTACTGGTCCAACGTGTTCTGACTCACCAGCGCCCCCGCCGGCCAGGCCGCGGCCGTGAGCTCGCGACGCCGCACGATGCGGTCGCCAGCTCCGAGCAGCACCGCGAGGATCCGGTACTCCGTCGGCGTGAGCCGGACCTGCTCACCACCCAGGACCAAGGCATGAGAGCCCGGGTCCAGGTGCGGCACGACCGGGCCCGCCGGGGAGGCCCCGGGGGACGGCGCGCGCCTGCCGAGTGCGGTGACCCGAGCGACGAGCTCGTCGATGTGGAACGGCTTCGCCAGGTAGTCGTCCCCTCCGGCGGCATAGCCGGACAGGACGTCACTGACGTGCCCCCGTGCCGTGAGGAACAGGACTGGCGCGACCAGGCCGCGGGCCCGCATGGCCTGGCACAGGTCGCGACCGTCGGCGTCGGGCAGCCCGATGTCCAGCACCACTACGTCGGTGCCGCCGCGCTCCAGGTGCTGCAGCGCCGTGGCGGCGTCGCCGACGGCGTCAGCCTGCAGGTCGGCACCGGTCAGGGCCCGAACGACCGCCGACCGCAGTCCGGCGTCATCCTCCACCACGAGGACTCGGATCGCCTGCACCGTAACAGTGTCCCTCCCCTGGCGGCTAGGGGCGACGCGGCTATCCCCCGAGGCAGCCACCTCCCGCGGCGTCAGCGACGCTCGGCCACCGGAAGCGCGACCGACGAGGCCTCGCCGTCGGTCTGGGGACGGTCGACGCGAGTGGCCGACAGGTACACCACGCACGCCAGGATCGATGCCAGGAAGATCGCGCTGGTGACGGTAGTGCCGAGCCCGAGGCCGCCGTCGGCCTTGGCCTGCGACACGAAGTCACCGATCGAGGCACCGAGCGGGCGGGTGAGGATGTAGACCAGCCAGAACGCCACCACGGCGTTGGTGGCGTGGCGCATCCCGTGGGTCGAGCGGCGCGCCGCCAGCGCGTAGTGGACGGCCGCCAGCAGGGCGATCAGGACGGCGAAGAGGAGCACCGAACGGCCGTACCCGACGGCCAACCGCTCAGCAACCAGGTCACCAGCCGCGGTGCCCAGGGCGAACGTGAACAGGATCGCCATCCAGTACCAGCCCTCACGGCGCGTGGTCAGGATGCTGTGGATCGACAGGGTGCGCTCGCTCGCGAACCAGCCGGCGAACACCAGCGCCAGGACGACCGAGAACACCACCGTCGTGGTCACCAGCGAGATTCCCACGTTGTCAGTCAGGTTGTCGGTGATCAGCGTGCCGACCACGCTGACCAGGACCACAGTCAGCCAGTACAGACCCGGCACGTACTGGCGCGCCCGCAGCTGCAGCACCAGCACGACCACCAGCAGCGCACCCATCACCAACGACGTCCCGCTCAGGCCCAGGCCGAGGGAGGTGTTCAGGTTGTCGGCGAACGTCTCACCCACCGTGGTGCACAGCACCTTGATCACCCAGAACCAGACCGTCACCTCCGGGACTTTCGACAACATGAACCGGGCAGTAGTGCGGTGCGTGGTGGTGTCGGTCATCAGACGATCTCCTGGGCTTGAGGGACGGAACGCTCTACGTTTCACCCTCACAAAGGTCACCTGAACACCGCCTGACTGCCTGATCGACCGTCGCACCAGGGTGCGCCCGAAGGTCAGACGCCCGTCCGTGGACTCATGCGTGCGGATCGCGGTGGTGTGACTGTGCTAACGGCGCTGCTGCCCGACGGAACTGCATCATGAGAGTGCTACATCGTCGGACGACCCCACCCTTGACAGCTTCGTCAAGGGCGCTCGCGTTCGGCGCGGTGACGGGAAGCGTCGGGGACCGACACCTGCTTTGCGACCCTGAACGCGGTGGAGTGTCGCGGGTTGGGTCGTCGCGGTCATGCCCACGGCGCGAGGATCCTGGTGCTCCCGATCTGCAGCGCGGTAGCCTCGATGAATGGCCGGGGGACGGGCGAACCATCAGGTGGATGCGTACATCGCCGCGCTCCAACCGTGGCAGAGGGAAGTGGCCAAGACCGTTCGGCGGCTCGTTCACGAAGCAGACCCCGCCGTGGAGGAGGTCATCAAGCGACGAACGCAGCCGTACTTCGTTCTCGACGGCAACATCTGCGCCCTACTCGGCGCGAAGGACCATCTCAATGTCTTCATCTACGATCCGATCGCGCCCGACCCGCACGGGCTGATCAATCAGGGCCAGGGAAACGCGACCGCACGCGGGATCCAGGTACGCCCCGGCGACGAGCTTGACGAGGCTGCCTTGGCTGAGTTGTTTCGCGCCGTGATCGCGAACAACCGTGCCGGTGGCTGGCGCAAGGTCCAGTCACAGCGATAGCCAAACCAGGACCGGCGTTCCCGGACTGGCGGTAGGCATTCGCGCCATCGGCGAGCACCGGGCACTCAGTTTGGCCGTGTGGGTGTTGGGGGATTGGGTAGGCAGGTGCGAAGCGCAACCCCAGTCAAGAGTCGACGAGCCCGACGATTTCAGGGCGAGTACGTCGCGTAGCAGGACCAACGACGCGCCGCAACGACGGCATCGATGCGCGTGTAGTGCTTGCATAGGGCAAACCTCCACTGCTGAAGGAGCCTCATGGCGGTCCGCGCTGACCTGAACATCTCTCTCGACGGTGTGGCTTCGCCGACCGACCCGACGCCGGAGATGCCGATGGGTGCGGACTGGGGGCATCTGACCGCGGCGTATGCCGCGACCCGCACCTTCCGCCAGCGGGTGCTGGGCGACACCAGCGGCGCCGGGACGACGGGGGTGGACGAGGCGTATGCCGCGGCCTACTTCGAAGGGGTCGGCGCCGAGATCATGGGGGCCGGGATGTTCGGCCTGCACTCCTTCCCCGACGACCCGGACTGGACGGGCTGGTGGGGCGAGGACCCGCCGTTCCGGGTGCCCGTGTTCGTGCTGACCCACGCCCCTCGCCCAGCGGTGACGTTCCCCAACGGGACCACGTTCGAGTTCCTCTCGGAAACCCCCACCGAGGCCTTGGAGCAGGCCCAGGCGGCAGCGGGTGGTCACGATGTGCGGATCGGCGGCGGCACCGGAGTCGTGCGCGAGTTCCTGTTGGCCGGCCTGGTTGACCATCTCCACGTGGCCATGGCGCCGATCGTGCTGGGAAGAGGCGAGCGGCTGTGGGACGACCTGAGGATGCTCCAACACGACTTCTCCGTGACCAGCGAGACGGCTGAGAGCGGCACCATCCACGTGACCTTCCGGCGATGAACCCCATCGTTTCCCGCACGCCCGCCTCGGAGGTGGATGACCATCGATGCCCTCGGCCTCTTCGGCCCGACTGGCACTGCATAGACGCGGTCTCAATCAAGTCAGGGCGCACCCTGACCACGCGAGTCAGGCCGGCCGCTCGTGGCTGAGCCGCTCGAGAATCCAGGACCTGACCAATGTCGATGCCGGCAGGTGCTTGGCGTCTGCGACTTGCTGGACCAGGGCATGCTCGGCAGGGCTGAGTCGCACCGAGTAGACCTGTGACCGGTTCCGGTTTGGCCGCGTGTAGGCGGCCCCCTCAGGAGGCGCGGCATCCTTGGCGCGGTCGGACTCCTCCCTGACCTGTGGGGCCAGCTCGGGATCAATCGTCCTCGACAATTCCGGCTCCTTCGGTGGGAGACCACCCAAAGAACCTGGAGGCGCCCATCCGGGACTCCGGGTCCGGTTCGAAGCATCGTCGGCCCAAGTGGCGTACCCGTCGATCGATCCGCGTGCGGTCCACCAGGAGTGTGACTCCGGGGGGCGCCCGCATACAGGTCGCCGGTGGTCAGCGGGTCGAGGTGATTCCTCCGTCGACGGCGATCTCGGCTCCGTGCAGGTAGGCCGCGTCGGTAGAGAGCACCCAGGCGACCGAGGCGGCGATCTCCTCGGGTGTGCCGGGGCGCCCGGCAGGCGTCCGGGCCGTCATCTGGGCAATCACGTCGTCATCGGCCGAGTTGATCGGGGTGCGGGTGGCACCGGGGGACACAGTGTTGACGCGCACTCCACTGGGCCCGAACTCCGCAGCCCAGCTGCGTGCCAGCTGGATCTCGGCCGCCTTGGTCGCTGAGTACAGACCGACGAACGCGTGGCCCACGTGTGCCATCCATGATCCGATGACGACGATGGCGCCCGTGCCGCGGGCAGCCATGGCCGGGGCGAGCGCGGCGGTCAACACGTGCGGTGCACGCACGTTGACGGCGAGCGTCGCCTCGAGGTCGGCGTCGGTCAGCGACGGCGTGTCGACAGCCGGGCACAGCGCGGCGTTGTGCACCACGGCGTCGAGCCGGCCGCCGGCGGCCGCGGTCGCGACCGCGGCGAAGGCCCGCAGCTCATTGGGGGTGGCGGTCAGGTCGGAGGGGACGAAGACCGATGAGCCCCCGTCCGCGGTGATGTCGTCCACGACGGAGGTACCGCGGGCCCTGTTGCGCCCGGTGACCACGACGTGCCAGTCGGCGGCGGCGAGCGTGCGTGCGGTAGCTGCGCCGATGCCGCTGGTGGAACCGGTGACGAGGACAGTGCGTGTGGTGGTGGAGAGGGTCATGAGTCCCAGTCGACAGGTCCGCGGCCGGCGGTACAAGGACGAGCTGTGCCTAGGCCCGACGTGCCCAGGCTGACGACGCCTCAGGCACCTACGCTCGTGAGCATGCCGACCGATCGTTCCCCGCTGGGCGCGTTCCTGCGTTCTCGCCGCGACCGACTCACTCCGACGATGGCCGGGATCAAACCGTTCCCGGGAGCGCGTCGGGTGCCGGGTCTGCGCAAGGAGGAGCTGGGGATCCTCGCCGGGCTGAGCCCCGACTACTACAGCCGTCTGGAGCAGGGCCGGCAGCAGACCGTCACCGATGACGTGGCGGAGGCGCTCTCGCGTGCTCTGCAGCTGGACGACGTCGAGGCTGAGCACCTGCGCAACCTCGCGGCGCCGATCGCCAGGCGGCGGCGAGCTGCGCCTGACCTGCCGGCCCGTGCCGACGCCGGGATGCTGAGGCTGATGGATGTGCTCGACCACGTCCCGACGCTGCTGCTCGGGCGCCGCTCGGAGGTCCTGGCGAGCAACCGTCTGCTGCGCGAGGTCCTCGGCTGGCCGGCGGAACCTGGAGCGTCGTTCGTCCGGTGGTTGTTCCTCGATCCCGCTGCCCGCCAGCGGATCAAGAACTGGGCTGACTTCGCCGCGTCCGCCGTGGGGGCGCTGCGCTACGAGGTCGGACGCCGCCCGGACGACCAACGCCTCGCCGCGTTGGTCGACGAGCTGCGCCACGCCGACCCGGACGTCGACCGTTGGTGGAAAGACCAGCGGGTCACCTTCCGGACCTCGCTGACCAAGCACGTCACCCATGCGGTCGCCGGGCCCCTCAGCTTCGGCATCGAGTCGGTCATCGGGCCGAACGACCCGGATCAACGCCTCGTCGTCTACACCGTCGAGCCCGACTCACCGACAGCCCGGGTCTTGCCGCTGCTGGCCAACTGGGCGACGGCTCCGGCGGGCACGAGCCCGTGAGCCCGCACTGAGGACGGCCCGAGGTACGTCCGCCTCCCCTACGACGACATCCTGTGGGACCGTCCAACCGAGGCGGCGGCCGCATCACCACCAACACGACGGGCGCAGATCAGCCCAACGCCGATTCCCGCATGACCCACCCGCGAGGGTGCTCTGTGAAGGTGAGTTACCCGGAACACCGTTGCGGTGATGGCCGGACACTGGCAGGACCAAGCTTCTCGACATCGGACTCGTCTCGTCCGCGCGCCGACATGGAGCGATGGCGGTGGAGTGGAACTGCCGCACCCGCGGTGGTGTGACCCCCTTCCACCCGTTGGCACCTGCTTCGGAGTCCCGACGCCCGCAGGCGGGATCCGTTGCCGCTGGCCTACGCGGGTCGACAGATGCTCTGCGAAGGGGTCGCCGGCCAGAGACTTCTGACGCGGCCTTGCACCGCGCGCGTCGACAATGGGCGCAGGTACCGCTCGTAGACTTTGGATGTGTCAAAGAAGAAGCATGGCCGCGGCCTGGGCCGTCAGCCGCAGCCTCGGCACCCCACCTCGCAGCCGGACGTTCAGTCGCAGGGCGCGCGGGAGCAGCGGCTGTTCCAGAGTCTGCGCGCCGCGTTGCGGTCAGGTGAGCCCTTGGAGCTGCTGGCCATGGTCAGTGGGTTCTTGGAGGTCACCGACCCGCGGAGCCGGGATCCGTTCGCACCGGACGAACCGCGGACCAGTCTTGCCGATCTGATCGAGTCGTTCGTTGGGACACCGTACGCCGAGACCACTGCCGCACTGACCGGGGTCAGGGCGCTGGTCACCGATGAGTTGCTTGCTGCCCGGATCGGACGCGAACTGGAGGTTCGCCGGCATCCGATGCCGGACTGGCTGACCGGTCTCGACAGGGCCCGACTTGAACCAGAGGTGTGGTTCATGACTCACGTGCTTGGAGACGGGGACGACTACTTGCTCGGCTTGACGCTGCCGTCGGGTCAGGCCTTGTCGGCGGTCGTGTACGTGGACCACAACATGGGCACGGTGGTGAAAGACGCGTTCGTGGTCCCCGAGGCGCTGGAGGATCTGGCGATCAGGATGGGGACCCTGATCGATGACGCCGACCAGTCGTTGAAGCGCACTGATCCGGCCACGGCCCGCGCGGTGATCGAGGCGGCGATCCACACCGGCTCCCTGCTGTACCCCCCGCTGACGTCGGAGAGCTGGCCGATGTGCCGGCCGCTGGTGGAGTGGATGCTCCGGATGCTGCCGGCTGGAGGCCGGGCCCCGGACCGAAAGGAGTGGTCGCCGGAGGAGACGGCCGCAGTGGTGGCCGAATTCTTCGCCTCATCGTTCGGCGCGGCTCTTGACGATGACGACCATCACAGCCTGCTCGAGAGCGTGGTGTGGTTTTGCATCGGCTACGCGACCGGGGATCCGTGGCAGTGGAGCTCGGTGACGGTGGAGATGCTGCTGGCCGACTGGTTCCCGCGCACAGTGATCGCCGAGCAGCCGTACCTGGCGAAGCTGCCCGGCCTCGTGCGCGCGTACATCCGCTACTGCCACGACCGCAACCACATCCGCGCCGACCTGACCGAGGACACTCTCGCGGCAGTTGACCGATGGGAATCGGAGTACCAGGAGCTGATCCGCGGTGACCGACAGCAGGCGATGGCGGGTCTGGCCGAGGTGATTCTGGAGTCCGAGCGGGTCGAGCACCTCAGCGATCAGGAGATGCACCTGGGGTACATCGCCGACGAGGTCGGCGGCATCGAGACGCTGATGAGGCTCGAGGCCGCGCCGCTCGCGGACGAGCAGTTCGATTGGAGCGGGATCGGCAAGGACGTCAGGCCGACGGTGCAGGCGATCTTGGACGAGTGCGATGCCTGTGCCCAAATGATTCTGGACGTCGAACACCGGACCGCGATGCGTCGCTTCCTCGCCAAAGCCGCAACCAATGACCCCGGACTCTTTCGGCGAAGAGGTTCACCTGTTCGCGGCGCCGCGGCAGTCGCCTGGGTGATCGCCACGGCGAACCGCACCGCCGGTCCCTACGGATCGCCGATGACCAGCAAGGACCTCCTCGCCCACTTCGGCATCGCCGGATCGGTCTCGGACCGGGCCCAGTCGCTCATCCGTGCAGCCGGGATCGATCCCCGCCTGACCTATGGCTCCCTTCGAGCCGGTGATCCGCGGCTCCTGGTCTCACGACGTCGCCGCGAACTCATCGATGAGCGCGATCGGGCCCTCTCGGGAGACTGAGCGAGATGGACGACGGAGAGGCGCTGACGCAGCGGCGGTCGCTTGCCTATCGGGGCGATGACCCGGGGTCGGTGGCCGTCCTCGCCCAGAACGTGGTTCTCAGGGCTAGCCCGCGTCAAGTTCGAGTTCGAGTTCGAGTTCGAGTTCAACACCGAAGCCGGCAGGTTCGACAGGTTACGCGGCTGATCATGTTGGGTGAATGGCACGCAGCTCTCGAAGGCAGAGCACATCGACGGGGATGTGATCGCCAAAAGCCGGACCCGTTAATGCCGTTAGGGAGAACTGGGTCAGCCGATCGCGAGGATCGGGCAGTTGACGATGATGTCGTTCGCCACCCAGGGGGCGCCACCCGGACCAGTGACGGCGCCCTGCTCGGCAAGGTTCTCGACGTCGGCGATGCTGGTGACCCTCGCCGGCGTACGGCCGGGCGCCCACTGGGTCAGGTGCACGTCCCACAACGAGCTGTAGCGCCCTTGACCGGGGAGCCAGGCGAGCACGTTGAGTGGGTCTCCCTCGCCGAGTAAAGCGCTGTTGATGCCTTGGCGCTGCGGGTTGTCGGCGCCCGTCGGACCGTTCACGAAGGCTGCCAGCGTGGCGCGTGCGGAATGGGTCGAGTCGTCCCCGGCGCTCGGCGCCTTGGCCAGACGGGCAACGTACGTCGATCCCTCGAGCGCGGCCACGCCTGGGTCGGTCGCGTCGGTGGACAGGTAGCGCACCGCGGTGCCACGGGCGAAGCCGTGGGTCAGCCGGAGAGTGACCGTACGGGCGGACAGGTCGAGCGAGACGACCTTGTCGTGCGTCCCGGTGTCGTCGGCGACCACCGGCGCGTTCACGACGGCGCCGCCGGGCAGCTGCACCAGGGGGCTGTACGACGCGTCGGCGACGCTGCCCGGCTGCGCGGTGACCGGTGGGAACCCGGTGCCCGGCGTGTCGGCCACGACCTGTTTGGGGGTGAAGTCGACGGAGCCGGGGGTGACGAGGACGCCGTTCACCAGACGGCCAGGTTGCACGGCGTCGGTGCCAGCGGCGTCCTCCAGCTTGTTGACCACCCGCACGCCGAACACTTTGGCCGCCGAGGAGTCGGACGCCTCGATCGCGACGTACCAGAACGCTCTGCCATCGGTGCTGCGGCCCGCGCGCAGCGGGAACGTGGCGGTCCCGTCGTGCACAGCGAAGCCTTGGGCGTCAACCCCGCCGCTCGCGACAGCCGGCGGTGCGACCGCGACCGTGGTCGCCACGGCGGCGACTGCCACCGCCGCGAGAGTGGTGCGAACGAACGCGCGCATGGGTCCTCCGTTGATCAGTGCGCGGAGCCTCGTTGCTCCGACCAACTGGTACGTCTCACCAGCTCGCACCGCGTTACGTCAGGTCCGACGTCGCTCCGCTGTCGCTGGGCGCCCCGTCAGTCCGTCGAAGGGCGCGAACATCACGTAACGGGCAAGTGGAAGGTCCTGAACGCGGCCATCAGGTCGTGGCGGGCCTCGTCGCTCAGCGACTGGACCGGCACTCGCCCGACAAGCCCGATGGTCGCGCATCTGGTCGAGGTACTGGTTACACCCCGCACACAGGCCCAGGTGGGCCTCGACCCCCGCGCGCAGCGCATCTCCGACCTGGTCCTCCAGGTAGTCCGGGACCAGCTCGACGTCGGCGAACGGGACGTACCAGGCGGGGTACACCGGCTTCTCCCAGACCAACGTCACCCGTGCGGAGTCGAGGACCACGACCCCGTTGACCAGTGCGCGGATCCGCTTGCGGCACGGCTCGGTACGGACTCTGCCTCGCTGGTCGCTCACCGATTCCCCTTCCAGTCGCGGAACGCGGCCACCAGCTCGTCGCACATCCTCTGCGGCAGCGGGGGCGACTCGAGCCGGCCGATCGCCGCGGCGGTGTCGCGTGTCTGCTGCACGTAGGTGACGCAGTGGGGGCAGTCCGCGAGGTGCTCCTCGACGAGGCCGCTCGATGCCGTGTCCAGGTCGCCATCGAGGTAGCGGGTCACCAGCGCGACCACATCCGCACACGACACGTGGTCCCTGGCTCTAGCGGTCATCCGGGCTCCTGGGTCTAGGCTGCACCCGCAGGTCCGTCATCGTGCAGTTCAGTATGCCGTCGAACCGAAGTGTTACGCAGCGGTGACGTCATGGTGAAAGGTCAGCTCAACTCCCGCCGATGGAGAACGAGCATGTCGAAGGACACCCGCCCGGACCAACTGGTGGTCTTCCTGCCCACCCAGGCCACGCCGTCCGCGGGTGAGCGCGAGCTGCTCGCCCGGCTGCGGGCCGGTGACGAGGCGGCGTTCGTCGACCTGGTCCGGCGCTGGTCGCGCACCATGCTGCGGGTGGCGCGCGGACACGTGTCCACCGACGACTCGGCTCAGGAGGTCGTGCAGGAGACCTGGCTCGCGGTGATCAAGGGACTCGACGGCTTCGAGGGGCGCTCCTCGCTACGCACCTGGGTGTTCCGCGTCCTGGTCAACACCGCCAAGACCCGCGGGGTCACGGAGAGTCGGATGACGCCGATGTCGTCGCTGGCCACCGGCGACGACGACGGGGCCATCGTCGACCCCGACCGGTTTCGTGGTCCAGCTGACCGCTACCCCGGCCACTGGACGTCCGCCGGCGCCCCGCAGCGCTGGGACGGTGACCCGCCCCGCGGCGCACTGCGCGTCGAGGTGCGAGCGCTCCTCGAGGCTGCGCTGGCTGGGCTGCCGCAACGGCAGCGCAACGTGGTCGTGCTGCGTGACATCGAGGGCTGCGGCTCCGACGAGGTCTGTCAGATCCTGGGCCTGACGCGGGAGAACCAGCGGGTGCTGCTGCACCGAGGCCGGGCCAAGCTCCGCGGTGCGCTGGAGACGTACTACCGGGGTGGCTCGTGACGGCCCCCGGGCAGCTGGACTGCGTCGACGTGGTCGACCTCGTCACCGACTACCTCGAGCGCGCGCTCGACGACGCCACCGTGCGCGAGTTCGAGGCCCACCTCGCGATCTGCGACGGGTGCGACGCCTATCTGGACCAGATGCGCGGCACGATCGACCGGCTCGGCCACGTTCCCCTCGCCAGCCTCAGCGCCGACGCGGTGCAGACCCTGGTCCTCGCCTTTCGCGACGTCGGGCGCTGACCGGGCGGCAGCCACCGCACGATCCCGACCCCGGCACACCTGGACGGGCCTGACGTGTAACACGTACGACGCCTGACCGACTACGAGCCGTGTCCTTCGACAACCTGTTCGTCATCGCGGCCGTCGCGGCCGCCATCCCGTTGCTGCTGGGGTCGCTGCGCATCACCGCGGTCCCGGGGCCGGTGCTGGAGATCGTCGCCGGGATCGTCCTGGGACCGGCTGTGCTCGGCGTCGTGCAGCTCGATGACCTCGTCCGTTCCGCCTCCGTGCTGGGGCTGGGCTTCCTGCTGTTCCTCGCCGGCGTGGAGATCGACCTGAGCCGGTTCAGAGGCGATCTCGGTCTGCGGGCCCTGCAAGGCGTCCTCCTGACGGTGGCACTCGGGCTGGCCGTGGGCTACGGGCTGCACCTCGTCGGGCTGGCGAGCGACCCCGTCCTGGTCGGCATCGCGCTGATGGCCACGTCCTTGGGGTTGCTGGTCCCCCTGCTGCGCGACGCCGGGCTCGTGGACCAGCCGGTGGGGCAGCTCGCGATAGCGGGAGCCTCGACCGGCGAGGTGACCGCGGTGGTGCTGCTGTCGTTGCTGTTCTCCCAGCACGACGGACCGTTGCTGGGCCGGCTGGCGTTGCTCGCGCTGCTGCTCGTGGTCGTCCTCGTCGTCGCGGTCCTGGCTCGGCGCGCCGAGCGCAGGACGGCGGTGTCCGAGCTGGTGCGGATGCTCGCCGACACCAGTGCGCAGATCCGGGTCAGGTTGTCGGTCCTGTTGCTCGTGGGCCTGGCTGCGGCCGCCGTCCGGCTCGGGTTCGAGGCGATCCTGGGTGCCTTCCTCGCCGGCGGGCTGCTGCGGGCGCTGGACCCGGACAGCGACGAGCGCCACCCGCAGTTCCGGGTCAAGCTCGACGGCCTGGGTTTCGGCTTCCTCATCCCCATCTTCTTCGTCACGAGCGGGATCACCTTCGACCTCGACGCGTTGATGAGCCACCCGGCGACGCTCCTGCGCGTGCCGCTGTACCTCGTGCTGCTCCTCGTCGTGCGCGGTCTGCCCGCGCTGGCGTACCACAAGGCGCTGACCTCTCGGCAGACGGTCGCGGTCGGTCTCCTGCAGGCGTCGTCGCTTCCCTTCATCGTCGCGGCCACGCAGATCGGTCTCGCCCTGGGTGCCATCAGCGCAGGCAACGCGGCCGCGCTCGTCACCGCCGGTCTCGTGTCGGTGCTGGCCTACCCAGCCCTGGCACTGCGGCTGCTCCACGTCGGTGCGCCGCGCCGTCCCATCACCATGGACGCGATGTGAACCACCCCTTGCCCGCTTCCTGGGCTGAGCGTGCGGGGTCGACGTAACGCCGAAGGCGCCGAGCAGACTAGAGCCAGTCAGCCCCACCGGACGGAGAGGAACCAGGCAGATGCCGCTCGTGCGCACGCCCACACTCACTGACCGCTTCACCCGGTCGCGTGCCCTCACCGAGGCGCTGGCCGCCCCGCTGTCGCCGGAGGACCAGACCGCTCAGTCGATGCCGGACACCTCCCCGACCAAGTGGCACCGGGCGCACACGACGTGGTTCTACGAGGAGTTCGTCCTGGGTTCGCGGGACTACGAGCCCTACGACGCGAGCTTCCGGTACTTGTTCAACAGCTACTACGAGGCGGTCGGACCTCGGCACCCGCGACCCGAGCGTGGGCTGGTGACCCGTCCCGGGGTCGAGGAGGTCGGTCGCTACCGCCGGCACGTCGACAACGGGGTCGAGGCGCTGCTTGCGATGGGCCCCGCCGACGCGGTGCTGGCGCTGGTCGAGCTGGGCATCAACCACGAGCAGCAGCATCAGGAGCTGCTCGTGATGGACATCAAGCACCTGCTCTCGCGTCATGCGCTGGGTCCGGCGTACATCACGCGCGACGCCGAGGACAACCCACCGTCCACCCCGCAGCGGTTCCGGGGCGTGGCCGGGGGGCTGCACCAGATCGGGGCCGGCGGGGGCTTCTCGTACGACAACGAGGGGCCGCGCCATCGGGTCTTCCTGGAGGACTTCGAGATCGCCAGCAGGGCCGTGACGGTCGAGGACTGGCTGGCGTTCATGGCCGACGGTGGCTACCGCCGTCCGGACCTGTGGCTGTCGGACGGCTGGTACGCCCTGCAGCGTGAGGGCTGGCGCAGCCCTGACTACTGGTGGGACGTCGACGGCTCCTGGATGACGTTCACGACCGCCGGTGTGAAGGAGCTGCGGCTCGGTGAGCCGGTCGTGCACGTGTCGTTCTTCGAGGCCGACGCCTATGCCCGCTGGGCCGGCTGCCGACCGAGTTCGAGTGGGAGGTCGCTGCGGCGGACTGCGAGCCGCTGCGCGGGCAGCTGCTCGACCTGGCGCGGCTGCACCCCGGGCTCGCCGGCGACCACATGGTCGGCGACGTGTGGGAGTGGACCGCGTCGCAGTACCTGCCCTACCCCGGCTTCCGGCCGGTCCCTGGCGCGGTGGGCGAGTACAACGGCAAGTTCATGAACGACCAGCACGTCCTGCGGGGCGCGTCGTGCGCGACACCGCCGGGCCACGAACGGATCAGCTACCGCAACTTCTTCCCGGCGGGCTCGCGCTGGGCGTTCTCGGGACTCAGGCTGGCCCGATGAGCTGGTCGGTCGAGGTCCGGCGCGCGCCGGACCCCGGGCGGCTGGCTGCCGACGTGCGCGAAGGACTGACCAAGTCACCGGTCGAGATCCCGCCGAAGTGGTTCTACGACGAGAAGGGCAGCCAGCTCTTCGACGAGATCACCGACCTGCCGGAGTACTACCCGACCCGGACCGAGACCGCGATCCTCGCCGAGCACGCTCGGGACCTGCCCCACGTCGGGACCCTCGTCGAGCTCGGCGCGGGCTACTCACGCAAGACCAAGCTGCTGCTGGAGGCGCTGCAGCCGGCCCTGTTCGTACCGCTGGACGTGAGCGAAGGGCCGATCCGCGATGCCGCCGTCCGCATCAACCGGGACTTCCCTCTCATGGAGGTCCGCGGAATCGTCGCCGACTTCGAGGACGAGCTGTTCCCACTGCCCGGCACGGACGGCGACCGCCTGGTCGCGTTCCTCGGCTCCACGATCGGCAACCTCACCCCCGGCCCGCGGGCGGCGTTCCTGCGACGGGTCCATCGCGCAACGGCGCCCGGTGACCTGTTCCTGCTCGGTGCCGACCTCGTCAAGGACACCGACCGGCTCCTTCGGGCCTACGACGACAGCGCGGGAGTCACCGCCGCCTTCAACAAGAACGTCCTGCGGGTGCTCGCCCGTGAGCTCGAGATCAACCCCCGGTCCCTGGACCCCGACGACTTCGACCACGTCGCGGTCTACGACACCGAGCACGACCGCATCGAGATGCGGCTGCGAGCCCGCCGTGACCTCGTCGTGCCGCTGCTCGGGCTCGAGTGGCGGATCGGCGCCGGCGAGCAGATCCTCACCGAGACCAGCGCGAAGTTCCGCGTCGAGGGCCTGCGCACCGAGCTGGTCGCCGCCGGGTTCGAGGTCGAGACGACGTGGACCGACCCCGCCGGGGACTCCTCCGTCACGGTCGCCGGTAGGGGCACGTCGCGGGGCGCCATGCCGACCTGGTGAGCCAGACCACGCCATCGGCACGACGTCGGCGGCCACCGGTCCAAGCAGTTTCTGGGTTGGCAGCACTGACCCCGCGGACGACTTCGCCGTGACCTTGTCCGAGCCCGTCTGACCCGCGTCAGCGGTCAGCGGTCCGGGGCTCGCGTGGCGGTCTACCCGGCTGCCCTGCTCCTGCCCTCGGAGAAGAACGCCTCCAGGTCGTCGACCTGCGTGAGCGGGAGGGCGGCCCCGAAGGGAGCGTTCCAGAACGTCCCGTCGAGCTCGCGGGGCGACGGGGGGCCCACGTAGGCGTACGGCACGGCGAGGTGGGTGTCGCCGGGCGAGATCCCGTAGTTGACCTCGTCGAGGGTGATGGCCAGGTCGAAGTGCTCCGGCCAGAGCGTCTGCTCGGTCCCTGGCGCGAAGACCGCCAGAGCCTGGGTGCCGCGCTGGAAGCCGTCAGCGATCTGCCGGGCAGCGTCGGCCTCGATGCGCAGCACGTGGTCCTCGCCGAGGCCAGAGCCATCGGCGTACACCTCGTTCAGGCGCCGGGGGGTCAGACCGGCCTCGCTCGCGACGTCCGCCACGCGGCGACCGTCGAGCGGGATCGACCGGTCGGCCAGCACGAGGTCGGTGCCCAAGACGCGCACGTCGGGCGGTGCGACCGTCGCGAAACCGCCGGGCGATGGGCGCAGCCGGATCGACCTGCTCCGGACGTACTGCGGCCCAGCGAGCAGCAGCTCGGCGATCGCGTGCAACGACGTCCGGGTGGACTCCAGGTCGGACATGGCGGCTCCGTAACAGTTCGCGACGCGCAGGGACAGTAGCTGCACAGTCCCGCGACGCGGAGAGGCGTTACAGATGAGCGAGCACGGATGGCACCAGGTCCTGCCGACCGACGTCCCAGCGGACGGACGCGTCACCAGCACCGTGCTGGACGGCCGATCGGTCGCGCTCACCCGGTGCGGGGGCCGGCTCGGCGCACTGGAGAACCGGTGCCCCCACCAGGGTGGTCCGGTCGGCGAGGGGTCCATCGAGAACGGATGGCTCCGCTGCCCCTGGCACGGGTACGACTACGACCCCGCGACCGGACAGCCCCCCGAGGGCTTCTCCGACGCGGTGCTCGCCTACGACGTCGACGAGCGCGCGGACGGCGTCTACGTCAACCTGCCCGCGCGGACGACACCTCACCGCTCCGTCTCCGACGTCCTGGTGGAGACGCTGATCGCCCACGGCGTCGACACGGTGTTCGGGATGGTGGGTCACTCCAACCTGGGGTTCGCCGACGCGATGCGGCGGGCCGAGGAGCGCGGTGAGCTGCGCTTCATCGGGATCCGCCACGAGGGCGCCGCGGCGTTCGCCGCCAGCGCCTACGGCAAGCTCACCGGACGACCGGCGGCCTGCTTCGCCATCGCCGGCCCGGGCTCGACCAACCTGCTCACCGGCCTGTACGACGCCAAGCTCGACCAGTCCCCCGTGATCGCCGTCTCCGGTCAGGTGCCCTCGCCCCTCATCGGGCGCGGGGCCTTCCAGGACCTCGACCTGTCGGCCGTCTTCCGTGACGTCGCCGTGTCGACCACGACGGTGGCCGCCGGCAGCGATCACGCCGAGCTCGCGGCGCTCGCCGTCAAGCACGCGGTGGACCGACGCGGCGTGGCCCACCTCGTGATCCCCGACGAGGTGCAGGACCAGCCGTCGGACGCCGACCCCGCCACGCCGCTGGGGCGGTTCACGACCCGGCGGATCGGTCCGGACGCCGACGCGGTCGCAGCGGCGGCCGACCTGCTCGTGGCGGCCACCCGTCCGGTGTTCGTGGTCGGGCACGGTGCCCGGGTCTGCGCACCGGAGCTGACCGCGCTCGCCGAGCGCCTCGGTGCCCCTGTGCTGACCACCTTCAAGGCCAAGGGCCTCGTGCCCGACGACCACCCGCTGGGCGCCGGGGTCCTCGGCCGCAGCGGGACGCCGGTGGCCAGCTGGCTGATGAACGAGTCCGACCTGCTCGTGGTGGTGGGGGCCTCGTTCTCCAACCACACCGGGATCGCGTCGTACAAGCCCATCATCCAGATCGACGACGAGCCCGCGGCCATCGGCCGGTTCCACGCCGTCACCGTGCCGATCCTGGCCGATGCCGTCCTCGGCGTCCGAGCGCTCGACGCGGCGACCGCTCACGCGCGTACCGTCGACCAGCGAGACGACGTGGCGGCCCGCTGGGCCTTGTGGCGAGCCGAGAAACGCCGGCGCACCGAGGACGACCGAGGCCGCGGGGTCTCGGCCGCCGCCGTCTTCGCGGCGCTGTCCCAACAGCTTCCCCTCGACGCGGTCGTCTGTGTCGACGTCGGCAACCACGCCTACTCCCTCGGCCGTTACCTGGAGTCGCGGGGACAACCGGTGCTGATGTCCGGGTACCTCGGCTCCATCGGGTTCGGCTACCCGGCGGCCATGGGCGCCTGGGCCGCCGACCCCTCCCGGCCGGTCGTCGCCGTGACCGGTGACGGGGGCTTCGGCCAGTACGCGATGGAGCTCACCACGGCGGTGAAGTACGGCATGGCGATCAAGCACGTGCTGCTCAACAACGACGCGTTGGGCAAGATCGAGAAGGAGCAGGTCGCCGCCGACTACCCCGTGTGGCACACGTCGCTGTCCAACCCGGACTGGGCGGCCTACGCCGAGCTCTGCGGCGCCACCGGGATCCGCGTCGACCACCGCGACCAGCTCGACGACGCCGTCCGAGACCTGTTCAGCTCACCCGGGCCCGCCCTGCTCTGTGTTCAGCAGGACGCCGCCCTCCTGTGAAGGGCGGGTGAACGACGCCCGCCGGGTCGCGGCCCTGCGGTCGCGCGACGAGTTGTCCTTCCGCCACATCGTCGAGCGGTGGACTCCGGGGATGCGACGTGTCGCACGCGCCCAGGTGTCACGGCCGCCATCACCTCGCACAGCATGTACCGGGGGCGGGCTGCTGATACGGCTGCCGGACAGGACCGCGGAGATCCGCTTGCAAGCGGTCGCGGCGCTCGATCGCGACTCCTTTACCCACCCCCGCTTCGGCACCAAGCTCGACGCCATCGGGTACGGCTTGCTCATCCCGGGGTTCTTCGTCGTGAGCGGCGTGCGCCCGGACGGCTCCGGGCTGGTGCACTCGCCAGAGCAGCTGCTGCCGGTGTCCATGCTGGTCCTGCTGCTGTCGCGGGGCCTGCCGACGATGCTCTACGTGAGGCGGTTGGGAAGAATAGGGTGGCGGTTTGTAACGAAGTCGAGTGCAGCAGAGACAGTGGCTCCATGAACGACTGGGACTTCAGCGGCCTGCGCGCCACCTACGTCAACTGCACCCTCAAGAAGAGTCCGGAGCCGAGCCACACGGCTGGCCTCGTGGACGCCAGCGCGGCGATCATGCGCGAACACGGTGTCGAGGTCGACCTGGTGCGGGCGGTCGACCACGACATCGCCACCGGGGTCTACCCGGACATGCGCGAGCACGGGTGGGAGTCCGACGCGTGGCCGGACCTGTACCCCGGCCTCCTGGCCAGCGACATCCTGGTGGTCGCCGGCCCGATCTGGCTCGGTGACAACTCCAGCGTCACCAAGCGCGTGATCGAGCGGATCTACGCCCTCAGCGGTCTGCTCAACGACAAGGGTCAGTACCTGTTCTACGGACGTGTGGCCGGGTGCCTGATCACGGGCAACGAGGACGGCATCAAGCACTGCGCACAGAACATCCTGTACAGCCTGCAGCACGTGGGCTACACGATCCCGCCCAATGCCGACGCCGGGTGGATCGGCGAGGCCGGGCCCGGCCCGTCGTACCTCGATGCCGGCAGCGGGGGGCCCGAGAACGAGTTCACCAACCGCAACACGACCTTCATGACCTGGAACCTCATGCACCTCGCGCGCATGCTCAAGACGGCAGGGGGCGTGCCTGGTCACGGCAACCAGCGGTCGGAGTGGAACGCCGGCGAGCGCTTCGGCTGGCACAACCCCGAGTACCGCTGAGCCGCGTGACGTGGGGCAGTCCCCCGCGGAGCGGGGCTGCCCCACAGTGGGCTAGGCAGCAGGTCCTCAGGCACGCCCCGTCTGGGCGGTGCGCCGCAGGAGAGAACCAGAAGCTGCGACCTGGCGGGACCGACGTTCGCTGGGCACTGTCTGGCTTCATGAGCGGCACCTGGGCCAGACTGCACCCGTGACCGATCCGGCAGCGCGCCCCTGCGCCCACGTCCCGGCGGGTGACCTGCGCCCGGCAGACCCCACCCCCGGCATGACCAGGCGCGTCGGGCTGGAGGTCGAGGGCATGTGGAGCGGCGTGGTCGACACCGAGCCGCACGCCGCGTCCGGCTGGCACCACCACGGCGAGCACGAGACGACGCTGTACGTCGTTCGCGGGCGGATGCGCCTGGAGTCCGGCCCGGGCGGGCGCGAGGTCGTCACCGCCTCGGCCGGCGACTTCCTGCACGTGCCGGCGCACGCGGTCCACCGCGAGACCAACCCCGACGACGCACCCGCCCGGGCGGTCATCGTCCGCTGCGGTCGCGGCGCCCCCACCACCAACGTCGAGGGCCCGGCCGCGGGCTCGGCCTGAGGTCGTGCCGCGCATCCTGCGCGCCGTCGCCCTGGGCGGCCTGCCCGTCGCCGAGGCCGTGGCGGCTGTGGCGTCGGCCCTGGACGGCAGCGGCGACGTGCTGCTGCCCCTGCCGCCCGACGCCTCGGGGGCGCACACCCTGGACGCCCTCGAGCCCGCCACCGCGCTGCGCCCGGGTGAGGACGACGACGCCGACCCGACCGCACTGGTACTCGCGACGTCCGGGTCGACGGGCACGCCGAAGGGTGCGCTGCTGCAGGCGTCTGCGCTGACGGCGTCCGCCACCGCGACGCACGCCCGGCTGGGCGGCCCCGGCACGTGGCTGCTCGCGCTGGCACCGCACCACGTCGCTGGCGTCCAGGTGCTGGTGCGCTCCAGCCTCGCGGGCACCGTCCCGTCGGTGGTCGACCTGGCGGCCGGCTTCTCGACCGACGCCTTCGTGCGCGCCACCGACGGTCTGCTGCGACGTGCCGACGGTCGCCGCTACACCGCGCTCGTGCCGACCCAGCTGCTGCGGCTGCTGGACGCCGGGCCCGCCGCCGTGGCCGCACTGTCGTCGTACGACGCGGTGCTGGTCGGCGCCGCCGCCACCTCGCCGACGCTGCTCGCTCGTGCCGGCACGGCCGGCGTCCGCGTCGTCACGACGTACGGCATGAGCGAGACCTGCGGCGGGTGCGTGTACGACGGCACGCCCCTGGACGGCGTCGAGGTCGGCCTGGACGACGGGCGGATCCTGCTCGGCGGGCCCGTGGTCGCACGCGGCTACCGGCTGCGGCCGGGCGCCGACGCGTTCGTCGAGCGGGACGGACGCCGATGGTTCCGCACCGACGACCTGGGCGAGCTCGTCGACGGCCGGTTGCGGGTCACAGGCCGCGCAGACGACGTCATCGTCACCGGGGGCCTGAAGGTCTCTCCCGCCGCCGTCGAAACCGTCGTCGCCGGCCTGCGCGAGGTCAGCGAGTGCGTCGTCGTCGGCGTCCCGGACATCGAGTGGGGCCAGTCCGTCGTCGCGGTGGTGGTGGCACGCGGCCAGCAACCCGTTGTGCTGCAACGGTTGCGAGCCGCCGTGACCGCAGCTCTCGGGTCGGCCGCTGCGCCGCGCCGGCTCGTCCTGGTCGAGCGCATTCCCCTGCGCGGCCCCGGCAAGCCCGACCGGGCGGCCGTCGCGGCGCTCGTGGACCGCGCCTGACCGGGCCGCTGCGGCCACCCCACCCGGCACACGGCAGGATCGAGCCATGGCGAGCGCAGCGCAGTGGATCGAGGGCGCCCGTCCGCGGACGCTGCCGGCAGCCGTCGCCCCCGTCGCAGCCGGCACCGGTGCCGCCGCAGCGCTCGGCGCCGCGAGCCTGCCCCGCGCGCTGCTGGCCCTGGTCGTCTCGCTCGCGCTGCAGGTCGGGGTCAACTACGCCAACGACTACTCCGACGGCATCCGCGGCACCGACGACGACCGGGTCGGCCCACTGCGGCTCACCGGCTCGCGCCTGGCCAGCCCGCGCTCGGTCAAGCTCGCCGCGTTCGCCGCCTTCGCCGTCGCCGCCCTCGCCGGGCTGGCCCTGGTGCTCGTGTCGCACACGTGGTGGATGCTCGGCGTCGGCGCCGTCTCGATCCTCGCCGCCTGGTACTACACCGGGGGCTCGAACCCTTACGGCTACCTCGGCCTCGGCGAGGTGTTCGTCTTCGTGTTCTTCGGTCTGGTCGCGGTGCTCGGCACCACGTACACCCAGGCCGGGCGCCTGTCGTGGGCCGCGCTCGCCGCCGCCGTCGCGATCGGCTCACTGGCCTGCGCGATCCTGGTCGCCAACAACCTGCGCGACATCCCCAGCGACACGGCGGTCGGCAAGCGCACGCTCGCCGTAGTGCTCGGGGACCGTCGCTCACGGCTGCTGTACGTCGCTCTGCTGGCCGCCTCCGCCGTGACGCTGGCCGGGGTCGGCGCCACCGTGACCTGGTGGGCGTTGCTCGGCTTGGCCGCCACCCCCATCGGGATGCGGGCCGTGGGCGTCGTACGCCGTGGCACGACCGGGCCGGCACTGGTGCCGGTACTGCGGGACACCGGGCTCACCGAGCTGGTCTACGCGGCCGGGATCCTGGCCGGCTGCATCATCGCCGCAGCCGGCTGACTCGCCTGCGCCGCGGCCGGTCAGCGGCCATCCGGGCTCTGGTCCGTAGGCGAGTCGATCGGCTGGTCCGCATCCTCCGCGGCCCGCCGAGCGTCGTACGCCGCCTTCGCCCGATCCGCCCGCTGCGCGACCTGCACGGCGAACTCGTCACGCAGCGATCCGAGCACCAGCAACGCCACGACCGACGAGACCACCATCGCGATGATCGCGGTGTACAGCCCGCTCACGGCGCCCCAGTTCAGCCACCGCCCGAACGCCAGCCAGATCAACCCGAACGCGGCCGCGAACAGGGCCACCCTGGCCAGCGTGTAGAGCAGGAAGATCCTCACCCAGGCCCCTCCGTGAGCAGAGCGGCCAGCGCGTGCGGTTCGATGTTCCCTCCCGAGACAACGGCGACCGCGGGTCCGTGCCCCCCGATCGCGTGGTGCTGCAGGAACCCGGCGACGCTCACGGCACCGCTCGGTTCGGCGACCAGCTTGCAGTCGAGCACCAGGCTGCGCAGCGCGGACCGGATCGCCTCCTCGCTGACCGTCACCACATCGTCGACGTACGCCGTGATGTGCGGCCAGTTCCACTCCCCGACGGCCTGCACCCGCAGCCCGTCGGCGATGGTGCGCCCCGTCCGGGCGGCCTCCCAGGTCACTCGGCGACCAAGGGCGAACCCCTCAGCCAGGTCGCCCGCCAGCTCTGGCTCGACCCCGATCACGCGTACGTCCGGGCGCAGCGCCTTGACCGCCGCCGCGATGCCGCTGATCAGACCGCCTCCGCTGACCGGAACCCACACCGACGCCAGCTCCGGCACGTCGTCGATGATCTCCAGGCCGATCGTGCCCTGGCCCGCGATCACGTCGGGGTTGTCGAACGGCGACACGAACACCGCGCCGGTCTCCGCCAGGATCTGCTCGACCCGCGACGCGCGCTCGGCCAGCTCGACAAGCTCGACGGTTGCCCCGTGCCGCAGGGTTGCCAACCGCTTCACGTCGGGTGTCGCCCGGGGCATCACGACGGTGGCCGGGATGCCCGCCCCCCGCGCGGCCCTGGCAAGAGCCTGCGCGTGGTTACCGGACGAGTGAGTCACGACCCCACGGCTGCGGGCGTCAGCATCGAGCAGCGCTACCGCGTTACCCGCGCCGCGCGCCTTGAACGAGCCGGTGACCTGCAGGCACTCGGCCTTCAGCAGCAGGGGCCGGGCCGCGCGGCCCAGGCTGGTAGGGATGATCGGGGTACGACGGACCTGCCCCGAGATCCGGTCCGCCGCCGCGGTGATCTCGGGCAGCCCGACCAGATGCTCACTGTCCACCCGAACGACCTTACGCGAGCCCCTCCGGGCGCCAGCCCACGCTCGGCAGGCAGGGCCTGGAACGGCCGACTACTCTGGAGTAGAGAGGAGACTGGCGACCATGAGGTTCCTGCCGTTCGTGATCCCGATCGTGCTGGCGATCTACTGCTGGATCGAGCTGGCCCAGTCGGATGCTCGCGACGTCCGGCAGCTGCCGCGCTGGGCGTGGGCGTTCGTCATCGTGCTGCCGATCCTCGGGCCCGTGGGCTGGCTGGTCTACGGCCGTCCCAACGGCGACGACCCCACCCCGGTGGCCCCACGCCCGCACACCAGGCCCATGGCGCCCGACGACGACCCGGACTTCCTGCGCAACCTCAAGATCGACCCACCCCCCGACGCCTGACCATCCGGCGGCGAGCTGAGGCTGGTATGACCCACAGCGGTACGCAACCCACCACTGCGCCGCCCACCCGAGGCCACGACGTGGTTCGCGTGGTTACATCCCGGCGTAGGAGTGCAGGCCGGAACCGAACAGGTTGATGCCGACGAAGTTGAAGAGGAACGTCGCGTAGCCGAGCAGCGCGACGTACGCCGCAGCCCGGCCCTGCCACCCGGCGGTCGCCCGCGCGTGCAGGTAGGCCGCGTAGGCCACCCAGGTGATGAACGCCCATACCTCCTTGGGGTCCCAGCCCCAGAACCGACCCCACGCGTACTGCGCCCAGATCGCGCCGCACATCACCGCGAACGTCCAGAGCGGGAACGCGAACGCATGCACCCGGTAGGCGATCCGGTCTATCGCCTCGGCAGTCGGGGTGCGCCACAGGAAGCCGGTCCGCGGCAGCTCCGGATGGCCGGCGGCCTTGACCTCCATCCGCCGGCGCACCAGGTAGAGCACCGAGGCCAGCGCGCCCACGGTGTAGGCACCCCCGGCCACCGCCGCCGACGAGACGTGGATCATCAGCCAGTACGAGTGCAGCGCCGGCACCAGCGGCGAGACCGGGCGGTAGAGCACCAGCACCGCGAGGCCGAGCACCATCACGAGGAACCCCGTGACCAGTAGGCCGAGCCAGCGGATGGCGTAGCCCCGGACCAGAATGACGTACGCCACGCTGACCGCCAGACACCCGGTGATCGCGAACTCGTACATGTTCCCCCAGGGCACCCGGTGTGCTGCCAGCCCGCGGGTCAGCACCCCGGCCGCGAGCACGACAAGGCCCAGACAGGTAAGCCCGAAGCCGATCCGCCCGTATCGGTCGCTGCGCTCGAGATCGTCCACATCGTCCACCCCGTGCACCGGCGGAGCGCCGACCCTGCCCTGCGTCGGGTCGACGCCCCGGTCCCCGGCGGCCACCAGGGCACGCGGTTCGGTCCGAGTGGGCACGGCGACCAGCTGGTGGGCCATCGCCCACTCCGCGACGTGCGCGAGCATGGCCAGGGTGAAGATGATCGTCGCGGAGTAGACGGCGTTGTTGCTCAGGTGGGCGTACGTCTCGGTCACTGGCGCTTCTCCTGGTCGGTCGGTCGCAGCGCGGCGGCCACCTGTTCGACGTGGCGCCCCGGGTCTCCACCGGATACCCGGTCGAGGGCAGCGACCTCGACAACGGTACGCCCGTCCTCGTCCCGCACCCGGACCCAGGTTCGCCGTGGCCGGATGAACAGCGAGCACAGCAGGCCGAGGATCGCCGCCACCACGCCGACCAGCGGGATCACCTTGCCCGGCTGGTCGTTGATCTGCAGCTTCACCCACGTTCGGAGGCCGTTGAACGTGACCGTTCCAGCCCCGTCCGGCAGGTCGACGGTCTGGCCCTTACGCAGCAGCAGCGGCATGGGCCGGCCCGAGCCCGAGCGGTACGGCGTCAGCTTGGCCTTGTCCAGGGTGTACAGCGACTGCGGCACGCCGGTGTCGAGGCCGAGGTCGCCGTGGTAGGCGACGAGGGACAGCACGGGGTTCAGCGGACCGGGGAAGGCGGAGTACGGCGCGGCGCCTGGCCCGAGCGCCGCGGTGGGGAAGAAGTACCCCTCGAGGCCGAGCTGACTGGGTTGCGCATCCGGGGCCTTGACCACCCCGAACGACGTGAAGGAACCGTCCTGGGGCAGGAAGATCACCGGGCCGTCGGCCACGATGACACCCTTCGCGTCCCGGACCGTGATGTCCGGCGCGTACCCGTGACCGACCAGGAACACCGACACCCCGCCCAGCTGCAGCGGGTGGTTGACGCGGAGGTCGTAGTCGTACGGCGCGGTGCCGGGCTGCGGGGTCACGGCGAGGTGGGCGTCGAAGTGCAGGGGGATCCCGGCACCCTCGCCCGACCGCTTGTAGGCGACGTTGAACCGCTGGACGGTGAACTGGAACGGCGACAGCGAGTCGGTGTTGAAGCGCGCTCCCGGGGTGAAGTCGTCGTACTGGGTGAGTGTGTTCGAGAAGCCCTGCCCCGCGATCACGGCCGCGCTGCCCTTGAAGCCGAACAGCCCGGTGAACGCGAAGCCGATCAGCACCACGAGCACCGCGATGTGGAAGACCAGGTTGCCGGCCTCGCGCAGGTAGCCCTTCTCGGCACTCACCACGATGCCCGCGGCCTCACCGTGCGAGACGTCGTAGACCTCGACTCGGCGCCGCTCCGACCGCAACAGGGCCCGGGCTCGTTCCACCTCCTCCGCGACCGAGGCGTCGCTCTCCCAGGCGTCGTACGCCGAGAGGCGCGACAGGTTACGCGGCGCCTTGGGTGGCCGGGCGCGTGAAGCCTTCAGGTAGAGCCACGATCGGGGGATGATGCAGCCGAGCAGGGAGATGAACAGCAGCAGGTAGATCGCGCTGAACCAGACCGAGCTGTAGACGTCGAACATCCCGATCCGGTCGAACAGCGGGCTGAGGTCCGGATGCCGCTGCTTGAACAGGAAGACCGCGGATGGGTCTACCCGCTTCTGCGGGATCAGCGATCCGGGGATAGACGCGATCGCCAGCAGAAAGAGCAGGATCAGCGCCGTGCGCATCGAGGTGAGCTGCCGCCAACCCCACCGCAGGAACTCACGCGGTCGAAGGGCCGGTGGAGTCGCGGCACGTGGAGCGGCGCCGGAGGCCTCGTCGGGGACCCGCCCCACCACACGTCCCTCCGGACCCGCCTCCTCCACCTCTGTGTCAGACCGGGGCTTCACCAGGACCCCATCGTCCTTGCATCCAGGCGATGAGCGAAGCCCACTCGCCGGTCAGCAGCAGCACCCCGACGGTGACAAGCATCGCGCCGCCGAGTCCCATGACCCACTGCTGGTGCCGCCGTATCCAGGCAACCGTCCCCATCATTCGCCCGAACCCGACCGCCGCGATGATGAACGGCACCCCGAGCCCGAGGCAGTAGACGAACGCGAGGAAGCTGCCGCGCGTGGCGCTCGCGTCGTTCGCCGACAGGGCGAGCACGGCTCCGAGCGTGGGCCCGATGCACGGCGTCCAGCCCAACCCGAAGAGCACCCCGAGCAGCGGCGCCGCACCCACACCCACGAACGGCACGCTGTGCACCCGGAAGTCGCGCTGGAGCACCGGCACCCGGAACAGCCCAAGAAAGACCAGCCCCAGCACGATCACCACGACGCCGAGCACCTTGGTGAGCGTGCGCTGGTACTCGCCGAGGTAGTAGCCGAGCTGGCCGAATGCTCCACCCACGGCCACGAACACCACCGAGAACCCCAGCACGAACAGCAGGGCGCCGAGAAACATCCGGCCACGAACACCCGTCGATCCACCAGCGACGATGTCGGCACCGGAGAGACCGGTGATGTACGACAGGTAGCCGGGCAGCAGTGGGAGCACACAGGGGGAGAAGAACGAGACGAGCCCGGCGATGAGCGCCACCGGGATGGCCAGAGCGAGCGACCCGTTGCTCGCCGTGTCGGCGAACCATGAGCCGATCGACGCCGCCGGAAGGCCGAGCAACGCCAGGCTCACGTCTCTCGTTCCAGCGGTCGGATGATGTCGCGCAGCGTGATGGCCGTGGTCGCGCCATAGATCGAGGCAGCGACCCGGTGCTGCTTGTCGAGGATGATCGTGACCGGCGGGCTCGGTACCGAGGTCACCCGCTGCAGCCCGAGCAGCAGGCTGCTGTCCGGGGTGAAGAAGCTCGGGTAGGGCACGTGGTAGCTCCGGATGAACGCCTCGGCGTTCCCCTCGTTGTCACGGATGTCGATGCCCATGAAGGCCACGTCCGGCAGCATCTTCGCCGCCTCGACGAGCTGCGGCGCCTCTGAGCGGCAAGGGCCGCACCAGGACGCCCAGACATTGAGCACCACGACCTGGTGCGCGTCGCTGCTCAGATCGGCTTGGCCGCCGCCGACCAGAGAGCCGGACAGGTCGGGGGCGGTCTTGCGGTCTGCCGCGGCCACGAGGTTGATGGAGCCGATGTCGATGCCGTCCGAGTTCAACCGCGCGCCAGACGTGGAGCAGCCGGCAGACAGCACGAGTGCCAGCCCGCAGGCGGCGGCAGAGATCCGGGTCAGGGCAGTACGGCGGGCGCGCATCCAGTTCCCTCAGGCGCCGGCCGTGAACTTCTTGGCGGCCTTGACCGGGACCAGGTCGGCGGCCGGCTCGGAGTACGCGATCGAGACGACCCGCTCCCCGTCGTACGTGATCGAGGTGAGGCTGGCCAGGCTGCACTGGCGCCGACGCGGGTCGTGGAACAGCCGACGCCCCTCCAGATAGCTGCGCACGACCCAGATCGGCAGCTGGTGGGAGACCACCAGCGCCTCGTGGCCCGCGGCGGCCTCGCGCGCGTCGTGCAGGGCTGCGACCATGCGGACAACCACGTCCTTGTACGGCTCGCCCCAGGAGGGCACGAACGGGTTGTAGAGGTACTTCCACGCGCTCGGCTTGCGCAGCGAGCCGTCTCCGACCCCGAACCGCCGGCCCTCGAACTTGTTCGCAGCCTCCACGACTCGCTCATCGACCACCGGATCGAGGCCGAACGCGGCCGCGCTCGGTGCCGCGGTCTCCTGGGCTCGGTCGAGCGGCGACGTGACCAGGTGGGTGACGTCTCGGTGGGCAAGGGTCTCGGCGACCCGCTGGGCCATCTCCAGGCCCAACGCGCTGAGGTGGAAGCCGGGCAGCCGACCGTAGAGGATCGCGCCGGGGTTCTCGACCTCGCCGTGGCGCAACAGGTGCAAGGTCGTCGTGCGCGGCTCACTCATCGGATCTCGTAGTCCAGTCGGCCGCTGCGACCGGTCGTGCGGCGGCAGCGGCAGCCGCGGCCACGGGGAGTGCGGCGGCGATCCGGTCGACCGCCGACTCGTCGTGGGCAGCACTCACGAACCACGCCTCGAAGGCACTGGGCGGCAGGTAGACGCCCCCGTCGAGCATCGCGTGGAAGAACGCCCGATGCCGGTGCAGCGCCTGCCGGGAGGCGTCGGCGAAGTCCCGGATGCTGGTCATCTCATCGCTCTTAACGAAGAAGACGCTGAACAAGTTGCCCGACCCCTGGATGACGTGGGGTACGCCGGCCCTCCCCAGCGCCTTCCCGATCAGCTCCCGCACCGTCGTGGCAACGGCGTCCAGCCTGGCGTAGACCGCCGGGGTGGCCAACCGGAGGGTGGTGAGGCCGGCCGTGGTGGCGATCGGGTTCCCGGACAGCGTGCCGGCCTGGTAGACCGGCCCCGCCGGCGC
>JBBQGB010000007.1:0-76397 GCA_038322575.1 Actinomycetales bacterium | reverse complement strand
CCCGCACTCCCCCCGCCCCCCTACCCCCCCCCACCCGCATGCCGTCCCTCCCCCGTCCTCCCCCCACCCCCCTTTCCTCCCCCGAACCGGTGTCCCGCAGCCGATTCGCGGTAATCGTCCCCGGTCGGGGGGAGGAAAGGGGGGAGGGGGCCGGGTGGGCGTCGAGGATGCGCGGACGGCCCACCGGGCGGCGTCCGGTGGGCCCTTCGCGCGGTCTCGCGTCGTCAGGGGTGCGGGGTCGACGACCCGCGGGCGCTGTCGGCGGCGCGTGACACGATGGCCCGGTGACCTTGATCCAGGTGCTGATCGTGCTCGCGGTCGTGGCCGCGGTGGCCGCCGTCGCGGCGGGCGTCGTGCGCGGGGGACTGGACGAGCCGGTGTCCAGCCTGCCGTCGACCGGGCTGGACGACGGGCTGCCGCGCGTCGGCGGGCTGGACGACGGGCTGCCGGACGACGGGCTGCTGGACGGCGGGCTGCCGGACGACGGGCTCAGCGGCGACGACCTCGCGCGGGTGCGGTTCTCGCTGGGCCTGCGCGGCTACCGGATGGACGAGGTCGACGAGGTGCTCGACCGGGCCGGAGCCCAGCTGGATGCGCAGCTCGCCCAGATCCGCGACCTGCGCGAGCGGCTCACCCTGCTCGAGCGGCAGCGCACCGAGCAGCGGGTCCAGCAGCACGCCGACGCCGAGGAGCGCTGATGGGCACCTTCACCGTCCGCCGTGCGGTGGCCGCACCCGCCGCCGAGGTGTGGGCGATCCTGGTCGACTGGCCCAGCCACGGCCGCTGGGTGCCGTTCACGACGGTGACCACGACCTCGGCGTCGCCCACGGGTGTCGGCGCCTCGTTCGTGGGGCGCTCGGGCCTCGGCCCGATCGGGTTCGACGACCCGATGGTGGTCACCTCGTGGCAGCCCCCGGACGACGGTGCGCCCGGGCTGTGCCGCATCCGCAAGACCGGCCGCATCGTGCTGGGCGACGCCGAGTTCAGCGTCACCCCGCTGGGCCCGGCGCGCTGCGAGGTGCTGTGGAGCGAGAGCATCGAGATCGCCGGCGTCCGCCGGTTGCCGCTCGCCGGACGGCTGAACGACCTGGTGGGCCGGCTGACGTTCGCGGCCGTGATCAAGAAGATGGCGGCCGAGGCCGAGGCCACCCGGCACGGCCCGGCGTGAGCGAGGGCCTGGTGCTCGGTCCGGACGGTCTGCCGCGCTGCGCCTGGGCCGGCCAGGCACCGGACTACACCGCGTACCACGACGGCGAGTGGGGCCGAGTGGTCCACGGTGAGAGTGCGCTGTTCGAGCGGCTCACCCTCGAGGCGTTCCAGTCGGGCCTGGCCTGGATCACCATCCTGCGCAAGCGCGAGGGGTTCCGGCGCGCGTTCGCCGGGTTCGACGCCGACGCGGTCGCGGCGTTCGGGCCCGGCGACCAGGCCCGGCTGATGGCCGACACCGCGATCGTGCGCAACAGCGCCAAGATCCGGGCCGCGGTCACCAACGCCCGGGCCGTCGTCGGCCTGCGCGCGGACGGCGGGCTGGACGCGTTCGTGTGGTCGTTCGCGCCCGACCCCCCGCCCCCGCGGCCGACCTCGGCGGCCGACGTCCGGGCCACCTCGCCCGAGTCGGTGGCGCTCGCGAAGGCGCTCAAGGTCAGGGGTTTCAGCTTCGTCGGACCCACGACGGCGTACGCCGGCATGCAGGCCTGCGGCTTGGTCGACGACCACCTGCAGGGCTGCCACGCGGCGCCGGCGTGAGTCGCGTGACCGCAGGGGTCGCACCGACCCGCGTACGGCCGTCCACCCGGCCGCGGCGCACCGACGTCGTCGTCGTCGTCGTTTACGCCCTCACCCGGCTGTTCGACGCGGTGCTGATCAGCCGCGCCGCCGGCCGCCAGCTGCCGAGCGTCTGGACCGGGCCGCGCTCGGGCTACTTCGACATGGCCCGGCTCTGGGACGCGCAGTGGTACCAGATCATCGCGACGACGGGGTACCCGCTGCCGCTGCCGATCGACGCCGCTGGCGCCGTGCAGCAGAACCCCTGGGCGTTCTTCCCCGGCTTCCCCTACACGGTTCGGGCGGTGATGGCGCTGACGTCGCTGCCCTTCTCGCCGGCCGCGGTGCTGCTCAACCTGGTGCTCGGGGCCTGCGCCGTGGTGGTGCTGCTGCGGCTGCTGCAGCGGGCGGCCGGCCGACGGGCCGCGGTGGGGGCGGTGGTCCTGGTGTGCGCGTTCCCCTCGGCGCCGGTGCTGCAGATCGCCTACAGCGAGACGCTCGCGCTGCTGCTGCTCGCCCTGGCGATGCTGTGGCTGCTCAGCCGGCGCTACGGGCTGGCCGCCGTCGCCGTGCTGGCCCTGTCGCTGACCCGGCCGGTGGCCGCCCCCTTCGCGGTCATGGTGCTGGCCCACCTGGTGCTGCGGTGGCGGGCCCGCGCGGTTGACCCGCTGCCGCGCGGCGACGTCGCGCAGGTCGTGGCCCTCGGGCTGTTCAGCGCGGTGGCGACCTTCATCTGGCCGGCGATGGTGCAGCTGATCACCGGCGTCCCCTCGGCCTACACCCGGATCCAGGGGGCGTGGCGCACCGGCGGCGTGGTGGCCACGCCGTACGAGGGCACCGTGTTCATCAGCCGCGTGCTGTGGGGGGACGACGGGCCGCTGTGGGCGGCGGCAGCGGCGGTCGCCCTCGTCGCGCTGGTGCTCTCGCCGCTGGCCCGGCCGATGGGCACCGAGCTGCGCACCTGGGTGCTGGCCTACCCGGCGTACCTGCTGGCGGTGATCGAGCCGTACACCAGCACCTACCGCTACGCGATCCTCGTCTTCCCGCTGCTCGTGCTGCCCGGGGCGGTGCGCCGGGTGGGGCCGCTGCTGGTCGTGCTGCTGGCGGTCGCGGGGCTGGCCTACCAGGTGCGCTGGGTCGACGACCTGCTGGTGTTCACGCCCCCGACGGACTACCCGCCGTAGTGCCGGTCAGCGGCCGGTGAACGTCGGCGGCGTCTTGGCGACGAACGCCTCGACCGCCACGCGGTGGTCGGCGCTGCGGCCGGTCAGCCCCATCAGCTCGCCCTCGTGCTCGAGCGAGGCGGCCAGGTCGTGGGTCTGCGAGAACCGCACCGCGGCCTTGATCGAGGCGTAGGCCAGGGTCGGCCCGGCGGCCAGGCGCGCGGCCAGCTCGGCGGCCGCGGCGCCCAGCTCGTCGTCCGGCACGACCCGGTGCACCAGCCCGATCGCCAGGGCCTCGTCGGCCCCCACGGTGCGCGGCAGCATCAGCAGCTCGGTGGCCCGGGCCGGGCCCACCAGCCGCGGCAGCCACCACGAGGCGCCCGAGTCGCACGAGAGCCCGATGGCGGCGAACGCGGTGTTGAAGCCGCCGCCGGACGCCACCAGCCGCAGGTCGCAGGCGAACGCGAACGACGCACCGGCGCCCGCGGCGACGCCGTTGACCGCGGCCACCACCGGCTTGGGCATGGTCGCGAGCAGCGTGACGACCGGGTTGTAGTGCTCGCGCACCGTGTCGCCGAGCTCGAAGCCGTCCGCGTCCGCGCGCTGCAGGTCGGCGACGTGCTCGCGCAGGTCCTGACCCACGCTGAACGCCCGACCGGCGCCGGTCAGGACGACGGCCCGCACCGCGTCGTCGGCGGCGACCTCGCGCAGCGCCTCGAGCAGGGCCTGCTTGGTCGCGAGGTCCATCGCGTTCATCGCCTGCGGGCGGTCCAGGGTGACGGTGGCGACCGCCCCGGCGCGCGTGGTCACGACGGTGCTCATCGAACCTCCAGGTGGGTGCTCGTCAACGGCGCGGACACGCCGAGGCAGCCTTGCACGAAGCGGTCGGCGGCGGGCGCGAGGGCGCCGGCCGCGGCGTCGAAGCGGGCGGCCACCCGCTCGCCGTCCCACCCGGGTGGCAGCAGAGCCGCGGGCAGCCCCGGGTCGACGAACAGCAGCTTGCGCCACTCGTGCAGCAGGGTCGCCCGCACGACGTAGGCGCGCTGGTCCGCGCCCGCCCCGCCGCGCTCCAGCGCGAGGTCGCGCGCGTCCACCAGCAGGGGGGCCGCCGCCCGCTCGAACTCCCGGTAGCGCGCGGCGATCGCCGGCAGGTCCCAGGCGCGGGCGGCCAGCGCGGCGCCGTCCGCCTCGGACCTGGCGGTGAAGCGCTCGGCGCCCGCCCCCTCGGCGGCCAGCAGGGCGTCGAGCTCGGCGGACCCGCGCGGGCTGATCCAGGTGCCCGGTCGCAGCGGTGCGTAGCCGAGGTAGCGAAGGCCTGCGGCCAGCCGGTCACGGGCCGCCCGGCTGCCGGCGGTGTCGACGAGGACGACGTCCCACCCGCCGTCCCAGTCGGCCGCGCGCGTGCGGTAGATGCGCTCGTGCGCCGCGTCCAGGCGCTGCTCGGCGCGCGCCGTGAGGGCGTACCCCGGGCCCCCGGCGACGGCGGCGGGGGTCAGCCAGCCCTGGCGCACCATCCGCGAGACCGCGGTCCGAACGGCCGGTGCCGCCACCCCGAGGGGGGTCAGCAGGCGGACGAGCACGGCGACCTGGGCGGCGGCCCCGCGGCGGCGCAGGTGGTCGCCGTACAGGTCGAAGAGCGCCGAGCGGGCGTGCACGGGCGCCAGTGTGCCCGACGCCGAGCGCCCGGTGATTTCCCGCCAGGGCGCCGACACGGGATACTGGGACGAACACGCGCCTACCGCCGCCGGTAGAGCGCGTCCGCGCACAGCGAAAGGGGACCGGCGAATGGCCGCCATGAAGCCCAGGACCGGCGACGGCCCGCTCGAGGTGACCAAGGAAGGTCGCGGCATCGTGATGCGCATGCCGCTCGAGGGTGGTGGTCGCCTCGTCGTCGAGATGACCCCCGACGAGGCGAACGCGCTCGGCGACGCGCTGAAGACCGCTGCGGGCTGACGCTCCCCGCACCACGAGGCCCCCCACCGACCACGGTGGGGGGCCTCGCGTCGTCCGCACTAGGCTCAGCAGCCGTGCGCTCACCCCGGATCCGGCCCCTGCCCGGCACGCTGACCCAGGCGCTGTCGGCGGGCGGGCCCCGCATCGACGTGCTGGCCCTGCCGCTCGTGCCGGGCGGGGGCACGTCCGGCCCCCAGCCCGGTGAGGGCACCGCCGAGGCGTGCGAGCTGCTTGCGATCGACCTCGACCAGGTGCTGGCCCTGGAGGCCCCCCGCGCCGGGGCCGGCGAGACCACCCGCGTGCCGTGGTCGCCGTCCGGTGCGCACCTGGTCGACCGAGTGGTGCTGGTGGGCGCCGGGGACGGTTCGGTGGCGTCGCAGCGGCTGGTCGGCGCCGCGCTGGCCCGCGCCCACCGCGGCCGCGACCGGCTGGTGACGACGATCAGCAGTGGACAACAGGCGCGGACGGCCGCCCGGTCGCTGGCCGAGGGGCTGGTGCTCGGCTCGTACCTCACGCTGCGCACCGGGGTGCGGACGGCGCCGCCGCCGCCGGTCAAGCGCGTCGACCTGGTCGGTGGCGAGCCGACGGCAGTGACCGAGGGGGTCGCCCACGGGGTCGCGGTCGCCGAGGCGACCGTGCTGGCCCGCGACCTGGCCAACACGCCGTCCTCGGTCAAGGGGCCGGCGTGGGTGGCCGCCCGCGCTCGCCGGGTGGGGGTCGAGACCGGCCTGGCCGTGCGCGTGCGCGACCACCGCGAGCTGGCGGCCGAGGGGTTCGGCGGGATCCTCGCCGTCGGTGCCGCGGCGGCCCGCCCGCCCCGGCTGGTCGAGGTGTCGTACGCCGGTGCGGGCGGCGGGCCGCACGTCGTACTGGTCGGCAAGGGCATCACGTTCGACACCGGCGGCATCTCGTTGAAGAAGACCGAGTCGATGGTGTCGATGAAGACCGACATGAGCGGGGCCGCGGTCGTGCTCGCGACGGTGCGGGCCTGCGCGCTGCTCGGGGTGCGGGCTCGGGTCACCGCGCTGATGCCGTTGGCCGAGAACGCGATCGGCGCCTCGGCGTACCGTCCCGGCGACGTCATCACCCAGTACGGCGGCCGCACCGTCGAGGTGCGCAACACCGACGCCGAGGGGCGGCTGGTGCTCGCCGACGCGCTGGCGTACGCCGACGCCACCCTCGACCCGGACGTCGTGGTCGACGTCGCGACCCTGACCGGCGCCGCCTCGATGGCGCTGGGCCGCGGTCACGCGGCGCTGTTCACGCCGGACGACGCGCTCGCCGCCGACCTGGCCGGTGCGGGGGAGCGCAGCGGCGAGCGGCTGTGGCGGCTGCCGCTGGTGCAGGACTACCGCGGCGCGCTGGACTCCGACCACGCCGACCTGTGCCACATCGCGACCGTGCCGGGGGTCGGCGCGGGTGCGATCCTCGCGGCGCTGTTCCTGCAGGAGTTCGCCGGGTCGCGCCGGTGGGCGCACCTGGACGTCGCCGGCACCGCCCGCAGCGACAAGGACGCCGGGCTGCTCAGCAAGGGCGGCACGGGGTTCGGCGTCCGGCTGCTGCTGGACTGGTTGCAGGCGCTGGCCTGAGCCTCAGGCGCGCTTGACCGCCACGAGCAGGCCGTCGCCGACCGGCAGCAGCGCGGGCAGCAGCCGCTCGTCGTCTCGCACGGCCTTGCCGAGCTCGCGCACGCTCGTGGTGGTCTCGTCGCGCTGGGCGGGGTCGGCCACCCGGTCGTGGAACAGCGCGCCCTCGAAGGCCACCGCCCCCCCGGGACGCAGCAGCCGCAGGGCCTGGCTGAGGTAGTCGTCGTGCTCGGTCTTGGCCGCGTCGACGAAGACCAGGTCGTACGCGCCGTCGGTCAGGCGCGGCAGGACGTCCAGGGCCCGACCCGAGATCACCCGGGTGCGGTTGCCGGCGACACCGGCCTCGGCGAACGCCTCGCGCGCCGCCCGCTGGTGCTCGGGTTCGACGTCGATCGTGGTCAGCACCCCGTCGGCGGGCATGCCCTGCAGCAGCCACAGCCCCGAGACCCCGGTGCCCGTGCCGATCTCGACGACCGAGCGGGCGGCGAGGGTCGCCGCGAGCAGCCGCAGCGCCGCCCCGGTGCCGGGCAGGACGGGCGAGCAGCCCAGCTCGGTGGCGCGCGCACGGGCGCGCTCGGCCACCTCGTCCTCGACGACGAACGACTCGGCGTAGGCCCAGCTGGCAGGTTTGAGGCCGATCGACACGCGGGTCTCCAGTGCTCGGGCGGGCCCGACCGGACCGCGGCCGTCAGCCTAGTGCGGGAACCCGCGCGCCAGGTGATCCGTTGCACCAGCGGGCCCGGCAGGGACAGCGACGTGGAACGAGGGATGATGGTTGGCACGCTGATCGACTGGCGACTCGACGCCCACGGAGGTGCAGTGCCCGCATCCGAGGATCCCTCGCAGGAGGTCGTGCTGGGCCCCGACGGCCTGGTCGACCAGGCTGCGGCCGCGCCCTGGGCGCCGCCGTCGTGGGAGCAGGTGGTGCGAGAGCACTCCGGCCGCGTCTACCGCCTCGCCTACCGGCTGACCGGCAACACGCACGACGCCGAGGACCTCACGCAGGAGGTCTTCGTCCGCGTCTTCCGCAGCCTGTCGTCGTACACCCCCGGCACCTTCGAGGGCTGGCTGCACCGCATCACCACCAACCTGTTCCTGGACGGGGTGCGCCGCAAGAAGCGGATCCGCTTCGACGCGCTCGCCGATGACGCCCACGAGCGGATGCCCGGTCGCGAGCCCGACCCCTCACGGGCGTACGAGGACACCCACCTGGACGACGACGTGCAGGCCGCGCTCGACGCCCTCTCGCCGGGCTTTCGCGCGGCCGTGGTGCTCTGCGACATCGAGGGGCTGTCGTACGAGGAGGTCGCCGCGACGCTCGGCGTCAAGCTCGGCACCGTGCGCTCGCGGATCCACCGCGGCCGCTCGCAGCTGCGCGAGGCCCTGGCCCACCGCCGCCGCGCCTCCACCGCCGAGCTGGACACCGACGTCCCCGGGGAGCAGGGATGATCCAGCGCTCGCCCTGCCTCGGGGCCCGGATCAGCGGCCTGGCCGACGACTCGCTGCCCGACGACGTCCGCGACCGCTCGCTCGCGCACGTGACCGGCTGCGCCGCGTGCCGCGAGGCGCTGGACACCGAGCGGCTGCTCGTGGCGCGGGTCCGTGAGCTGCCCGCCCCCGGCCCCTCGGACGCCCTGATGGCCCGGCTGCTCGCCATGGGCGACACGGGTGGGCCGCTGCCACCGCGCCCGGGCCGGGTCGCGGGGACGGCGCGCCCGCCCAGCGCGGTCGTGGTCGGACGGACCGCGTCGCCGTCAGCCCCCCGCCCGCCCCGGCTGCCCGCGGTCTCGGTGCGTCCGCCGACCCGGCGGGAGCACCGGCGCTCGCGCCGTGTGATCGCGGCGGCGGCCGGCGTCCTCGGGGTCGGCGTGATCGCGGTGACCGCGCTGGGCAGCTCGCTGCCATCGTCCGGCTCGGGGGTCGTGCCCCCGCTCGACCAGCTGACCGTGCAGCACGGGGTCACCGGCCGCGAGAACCCGTTCAGCGACGCGGGTCTGGTGCGCCGGGTGACGCCCGGCCCGAGCGCGACGGCCGTCCCGGCGCTGCTCCAGGGCGAGACCGGTCGGTGAGCTCGCACGTCCACCCCCGGGCGCTGGCGGCCGCCACCGTGCTGTGCCTGCTCGGTCTGGCCCCACTGCTGGTGGCCGCACCCGCGACGGCCCGCCCGGCGCGCGTCGACGCCGGGACGGACGACGTGGCCCGGTGGCTCGCACGGGCCAGCGCGGCGCAGTCCGGCCTCGCCTGGTCGGGCACGCGGCTGGTCGCCACCTGGTCGTCGGGACTCGCGACGTCCTCGCTGGACGACGTCGTGCACGAGCCCGGGCGGGGTCTGACCGTCCGCGCGCACGACGCCGGATCGGGGACGGTCACCGGCGGCGGGCACGACCAGGACGTCACGGTCCCCGACCGACCCGACGGGACGCCGTACCTCGAGGCGGCCGCCGAGGGCGCCCCGGCGCCGCTGTCGCTGCTGACGTCGCACTACGACGTGAGCCTGGACCGACCCGGCCAGGTGGCCGGCCGGTCGGCCCACGCGCTGCTGCTGCGTCGCGGCGGCAGCACGGCCGCCCGGCTGTGGCTGGACGACGCCAGCGGGCTGCTGCTGCGTCGCGAGGTGTACGACGCGGCCGGCCGCACCACCGCCGCGATGGCCTACCTGGACGTGACGGTCGGGCCCTCGGCGGCGCCGGTCACCACCCGCGAGCCCCTGGCCGCGCGTCCCGGCGGCCTGGAGGCGCTGCGCCGCTCCGGCTGGGTCTGCCCCGCCGGCATCGGCTCGGGCGGCTCGGGCCTGGTGCTGCACGACGCGCGCACGCTGCGCGCCACCGACGGTCGGTCGCCGATCATGCACCTGACGTACTCGGACGGCCTGCGCTCACTGAGCGTCTTCGAGCAGCGGGGCACGCTGGACCCGGCGGCGGTCCAGGGCTACGCGGTGACCGGCACCGGGAGCCGGCGGATGCACCTGCGTCGGGGGCTGCCCACCCAGGCGGTGTGGCAGTCCGGCCCGACCGTCGTCACCGTCGTCAGCGACGCGCCGCCCGCCCAGCTGGCCGCCGTCGTGGCGGCGATGCCCGCCACCCCGGCGCCCACCACGGCCCCGGCCGGCTGGATGGCGACGGCGTCCCGCGCGGTGCTGCGGGCCGCCCGCTGGGTGACCCCGCTGCGCTGACCCGACCGGGTCGACCGGGTCGGTCCGCCCCCGGTGGGCCCGCAGCCCGCCGCTGCGGCAGGATCGGGGCATGACCGCCACCCCGCCGCCGCCGCAGGAGCCGTCCTGGTGGAGCCAGGCTCCGACGGCCGGTCCCGCCGGCGACGCGGACGGCGGCGCCGACCCGGGCAGCGACCCCGACGTCGTGCCGGCGTCGTGGCAGGTGCCGGGCGACACCCTGGGCGGCACCGCGACGCCCCCCGGTCGGCGTCCGGTGGGGCTGCTGGTCGCCGGGGCCGTCGTCCTCGCGCTGGTGGCCGGGCTGCTCGGCGGCGCGGCCGGCGCGTGGTGGCAGGGCCGCGCCGGTGGCGGCACCAACCGCTCGGTCACCCTGCCGGCGCCGGCCACCGGGTCGACCGCCCGCCCGGCCAGCAGCGTCGCCGGGATCGCCTCGACCGTGCTGCCCAGCGTCGTCGCGATCCAGGTGACCGGCGCCGACGGGGCCGGCACCGGGTCGGGTTTCGTGATCCGCTCGGACGGCTACATCGTCACCAACAACCACGTCGTCGCCGCGGCTGCGGGCGGGGGCAGCATCACGGTCGTGTTCCAGGACGGCTCGCAGGCCGACGCGAGCATTGTGGGCCGCGACGAGTCCTACGACCTGGCGGCGATCAAGGTGGCCCGCACCGGGCTGCGCACGCTGGACTTCGGGGACTCGACGTCCGTCGTCGTGGGCGACGAGGTCATCGCGATCGGTGCCCCGCTGGGCCTGCAGGGCACGGTCACCACTGGCATCGTCAGCGCCCTGAACCGGCCGGTGACGGCGGGCGGCGGCGACACCGCGCCCGCGTTCATCAACGCGATCCAGACCGACGCGGCCATCAACCCGGGCAACTCCGGGGGGCCGCTGGTCAACCTGCGCGGCCAGGTGATCGCGGTCAACTCGGCGATCGCCCGGGTGCCCGGCACCGGGGGCCTCGGCCAGTCCGGCAACATCGGCCTGGGGTTCGCCATCCCGAGCGCGCAGGCCCGGCGCACGGTCGAGCAGCTGATCCGCACCGGCAAGGCGCAGCACCCCGTGATCGGCGTCCTGCTCGACCGGTCGTACACCGGCGAGGGCGTCAAGGTCTCGTCGGTGTCGCAGGGCGGTCAGCCGCCGGTCACGCCGGACGGCCCCGCCGACCGCGCGGGCATCGAGCCCGGTGACGTCATCACGACCTTCGACGGCCGTCCGGTGACCGCACCGGACGAGCTGGTCGTCGCGATCCGCTCCCGGGCCCCCGGCGACACCGTCAAGCTCACGGTCCGCACCGGCAGCCGCAGCCGCACCGTGACGATGATCCTGCAGGCCTCCGTCGACTGATCGGCCCCGGTGGGGGACCATGGTCGCGTGTTCGACATCAACGGTGGTGAGTTCCTGGTGCTGGGGGCGGTGGCCGTCGTGGTCCTCGGTCCCGAGCGGCTGCCCACGTACGCCGCCCAGCTCGGCAAGCTGGTGCGCGAGACGCGCACCTTCGCCCGCAACGCCCGCGAGCAGGTGCGCGGCGAGATGGGCGAGGAGTTCGACGACATCGACTGGCAGAAGCTGGACCCGCGCCGCTACGACCCGCGCCGCATCGTGCGCGACGCCCTGCTCGACGACGACGACGAACCGAGCGGTGTCAGCGACCGGGCGCCGAACGTCCCGCCGGCCATGCGTCCCACCGACGAGGGCGCGGACGCCATCGACGTCCCGGCCGACGCCATCGACGTCCCGGCGGACGCCCCGACCTCACGCTCGCGGCTCAGCTCGGACGCCCCCATCACCCCCGTGACGCCGGCGCCCGCGCCGAGCCCGGCGCCGACGTACGACCTCGACGCCACCTGACCCCCGGGGTCACCCGCACTTGCGTCACTAAGTGACATCGTCCTCGCGAGGAGGATGTCAACTAGTGCAGCAAGTGCCGCGACCGGACGTCGGTCAGCGGCCGACGGGGGTCAGGCCGAGCGATCGCCCGGCCAGGCCACGGGCCCGGCGCGAGAGGGTGCGCGCGACGCCGCGCAGCGCGACGGCGGCGGCGGAGTCCGGGTGCGACAGGACGACGGGCATGCCCGAGTCGCCGCCCTCGCGCAGGGTGACGTCCATCGGCACCTGGGCCAGCAACGGCACCGTCGCGCCGGTGGCGCGGGTCAGCGAGTCGGCGACGGTCTGGCCGCCGCCGGCGCCGAACAGCTCGAGCCGCGACCCGTCCGGCTGCTCCAGCCACGACATGTTCTCGACCACGCCGACCACGTGCTGGTGGGTCTGCAGCGCGATCGACCCGGCGCGCTCGGCCACCTCGGCGGCCGCCCGCTGCGGGGTGGTGACCACGAGGATCTCGGCGCCGGGCACCAGCTGGGCGGTGGAGATGGCGATGTCGCCGGTGCCCGGGGGCAGGTCGAGCAGCAGGACGTCCAGGTCGCCCCAGAAGACGTCGGACAGGAACTGCTGCAGGGCCCGGTGCAGCATCGGCCCGCGCCAGACCACCGGCTGCCCGGCGGGCACGAACATGCCGATCGAGATGACCTTCACCCCGTGCGCGATCGGCGGCAGGATCATGTCGTCGACCTGGGTGGGCCGCTGCTCGACGCCGAGCATACGCGGCACCGAGAAGCCGTACACGTCGGCGTCGACGACGCCCACCCGCAGCCCGTCGGCGGCCATCGCGGCGGCGAGGTTGACCGTGACCGAGGACTTGCCGACGCCGCCCTTGCCGGACGCGACGGCGTACACCCGGGTCAGCGAGCCGGGGTTGGCGAAGGGCACCTCGCGCTCGGCCTGCCCCCCGCGCAGCTGCTCGCGCAGGCCCTTGCGCTGCTCGTCGCTCATGACGTCCAGGTCGACGCGGACGCCGGTGACGCCGGGCAGCGCGCTCACCGCGGCGGTGACCTCGCGGGTGATGGTGTCCTTCAGCGGGCAGCCAGAGACGGTGAGGAAGATGCCGACGACCACCACGCCGTCCGCGCCGACCACGACCTCCTTGACCATGCCGAGCTCGGTGATCGGCTTCTTGATCTCGGGGTCGTCGACGCGCGCGAGCACCTCGAGGACCTGCTCGTTCGAGGGAAGGGCCATCCCTCGATGCTAGGTGGCCGGGCGCGCGGCTGCCGCGGCGGGCGGCGCGCTGGCCCTAGCATGACCGGCGTGGACGAGCTGCGGGGTCTGCGTCGGCTGGACCAGGTCCAGCTCGACGACTGGCGGCTGTTCCTGCGGGCCCACGCCTACGTCATCAGCCGGCTCGAGGCCGACCTGGCCGCCGACCGGCAGCCGAGCCTGGCCATGTACGACGTCCTGGTGCAGCTGGTCGAGGCGCCCGAGCACCGGCTGCGGATGACCGAGCTGGCGCAGGCCGTGCTGCTCTCGCGCAGCGGGCTGACCCGCCTGGTCGACCGGATGGCGGCCCTGGGCTACGTGCGCCGCGAGCCCAGCCCGGGCGACGCCCGCGGCGTGCTCGCCGTGGTCACCGAGGAGGGCGTGTCGACGCTGCGCCGGGCCGCGCGCACCCACCTGCGCGGGATCGGCGAGCACGTGGTCGACAAGCTGACCGGGCCCGAGCTGGCCACCCTCGGCCGGGTGTGCGCCAAGCTGCTGCCGCAGCAGCGCGGGCCGGACTAGGCGGCGGGCGGGGCGGGGGCCTTGGTGACGGCGGGCTCGCGGCACCACGGGCAGACCATCCAGTCGGGGTCCAGCTGCCGCGAGCAGGACTGGCAGCTGCCGATGTCCAGCGGGACCGTGCACCAGGGGCACAGCACCATCCCGTTGTCGACGCCGCGCTCGCACGAGTGGCACGACTTGCCGCCCGAGTGGTCGGAGTGGGTGACGCGCACGGCCTCCTCGAACGTGGTCTCCCCGCGCTTGGCCTTGTCCAGCGCGCTGGCCCGCAGGGTCTTCATGCCCGAGGCGCGGGCCTGGGCGCCGACGGCGGACTCGGTGGCCGAGGTCATCAGCACGGTCCGCATGGCGGTGTCGACGACGAGCACCTCGTACACGGCGGTGCGGCCGCGGTACCCGGTGCCGGCGCAGTCCGGGCAGCCGGTGCCCATCAGCGGGGTCGCGTCCAGGATGTCGTCGATCCGAAGGCCCAGCAGGGTCAGGGTGGACTCGTCCGGGATGTAGCCCTCGGCGCACGAGTCGCACGGCTTGCGCACCAGCCGCTGGGCCACCGCCGCGGTGAGCGACGAGGCCACCAGGAACGGCTCGACCCCCATGTCGACCAGCCGGGTCAGGGCCGCCACCGCTGAGTTGGTGTGCAGGGTGGTGAGCACGAGGTGGCCGGTGATCGAGGCCTTCAGCGCCAGCTCGGCCGTGAGCGCGTCACGCACCTCACCGACCAGGATGATGTCGGGGTCCTGGCGCAGGATCGAGCGCAGCCCGCGGTCGAAGGTCATGCCGGACTTCTCGTTCACCTGCACCTGCGTGATGCCGGGCAGCTGCACCTCGATCGGGTCCTCCAGGGTGACGATGTTCTTGTCCGGCGTCATGGTCTGGTTGATCGCGGCGTACAGCGTGTTGGTCTTGCCCGAGCCGGTCGGGCCGGTGATCAGCACCAGCCCCTGCGGCACGGCCAGCGAGGCGAGGAACGCCTTGAGCTGGTCCTCCTCGAACCCCAGCGACTCCAGCGAGGGCACGCTGTCGGCGCGGGTCAGCAGCCGGACGACGATCTTCTCGCCGTGCAGCGATGGCAGGGTGCTCACCCGGGTGTCGATCGCCGAGCCGTCCACCACGATGCGGCTGCGACCGTCCTGGGGGATGCGCCGCTCGGCGATGTCGAGGCCGGACATGATCTTGACCCGGCTGACGATCGCCGGGCCGAGCCGTCGCGGTGCGGTCATCACGTCGCGCAGCAGCCCGTCGACGCGGTAGCGGATGCGCAGCCCGTCGCGCTGCATCTCGATGTGGATGTCGGACGCCCGCATCCGGGCGGCGTCGGCGAGCACCTGGTTGACCAGCTTGACGATGGGGGCGTCGTCGACCCCGCCGGCTCCGAAGTCCTCCGCAGAGGTCTCCTCGAGCTCCTCAGCGATCATGCTGACGCCGGAGGTGTCCTCCGACAGCGACCAGGCGCGGGTCAGGTGGTCCTTGATCTGGGTGGCCGGCGCCACGACGACGAACAGCTCGGGCGCCTGCGTGTACATCCGGACGTCGTCCAGGGCCAGCACGTTGGTCGGGTCGGAGGTCGCGATGACCAGCCCGCCGCTGGGGTGGCGGTCGAGCACCAGGACGCCGGTGCGCTCGGCCACCGCCCGCGGCAGCAGCCGCACGACGTCCGGGGCCGGCACGATCCGCGACAGGTCGGCGGCCGAGAGCCCGAGCGAGGTCGCCAGCGCCTCGGCCACCTCGCGCTCGGTGGCGAACCCGAGCGAGGCCACGACCTGACCCAGCCGCCGCCGCGGCGGCGGGTCGGCGACCTGCACCTGCAGGGCCTGCTCGAGCTGCTCGGGGGTCACCAGCCCCTGGTCGGTGAGCACCTCACCGAGCCGGCGTCGCACCGGCGCGCCGGGGATGCGCTCGGTTGTCTGGGACAGGGGCACGGCCACCAGGGTCGAGCGCAGCTCTCCGCCGGGGTTGTACTGCGGCGGGAGCGCGACCGTTTCGGGGGTGGCGGACGACATGGGTGGGGCATCGGCACGAGTGCGGCCGGAGTGAAGCGGTCAGCCGGACGTCGACCCGCCCGCCGGGGCGTCCGCCTCGTCCTCGCCGTGCGCAGCCGCCCGCTCGTCGAGCTCCTCGAGCAGCGCCCGCAGCTCGGACCGCACGAAGTCGCGCGTGGCCACCTCGCGCATGGCGATCCGCAGCGAGGCGACCTCGCGGGTCAGGTACTCGGTGTCGGCCAGGCCCCGCTCGTCCCGGGCCCGGTCCTGCTCGCCGACGACGCGGTCGCGGTCGGTCTGCCGGTTCTGGGCGAGCAGGATCAGCGGGGCGGCGTAGGACGCCTGCAGCGACAGGATCAGCGTCAGCAGGGTGTAGTTCAGCGCCTTCGGGTCGAACTGCAGCTCGACCGGTGCGAAGGAGTTCCAGGCCAGCCAGACGAGCACGAACACGGTCAGGTAGACCAGGAACCGCGCCGTGCCGAGGAACCGGGCGAAGCGCTCCGACACCCGGCCGAACACCTCGGGGTCGACGCTGGGCCGGCTGATCAGCGAGCGCCGCACCTCGCGCGGCTGGTCCAGCCGGGGGGTGCGGCCGCGCGGCTCACGCGCCACGGCGGGCCGCCTTGGCCTTCTTCGTCTTGACCTTGGTCGACGGGGGCTTGCTCGCCTTCGAGCTCTCGGGCCGGGGGTGGCGCAGCGGCTCGGGCGTCTCGCGCCAGTCCTGCGGCAGGATGTGGTCGAGGACGTCGTCCACCGTCACCGCGCCCAGCAGGTGGCCCTCGTCGTCCGCGATCGGCACCCCGACCAGGTTGTACGTCGCGAGGAACCGGGTCACCTGGCCGAGGGTCGCGCTGGGCAGCAGCGCCTCGATGTCCTTGTCGACGATGCCGCCGATGGCCGCGTTCGGCGGCTCGCGCAGCATCCGCTGGATGTGCACCAGCCCGAGGAACCGGCCGGTGGGGGTCTCCAGCGGCGGGCGGCAGACGTACACGTTGGAGGCCAGCGAGGGGCTGAGCTCCTCGCGGCGCACGACGGCCAGCGCCTCGGCGATCGTCGCGTCCGGGGCCAGGATCACCGGCTCGGTGGTCATCAGGCCGCCTGCGGTGTCCTCGTCGTAGGTGAGCAGCCGGCGCAGCGGGGCGGCGTCGTCCGGTTCCATCAGGCGCAGCAGGTTCTCGGCGGTCTCGGCCGGCAGCTCGGACAGCAGGTCGGCGGCGTCGTCGGGCTGCATGGCCTCGAGGACGTCGGCGGCGCGCTCGTTCTTCAGCTGGGTGAGGATCTCGACCTGGTCGTCCTCGGGCAGCTCCTCGAGGACGTCGGCCAGCTTCTCGTCGTCCAGGCCGGCGGCGACGTCCGCGCGGCGCTGCGGGGACAGGTCGCGGATGACGTCGGCGAGGTCGGCGGCCTTGAGCGAGGCGAAGGTCGCCAGCAGGTTCGACACGCCCTGCCCGGTCGCGACCAGGGACAGCCCGCTGACCTGGTCGACCTCGACGAGCAGGGTCTCGCCGCGCTTGCGCAACCGGCTCGACAGCCCGCGGGCCGGCGTCCCGCGGCGCACGAACAGCTTGCTGATCACCCAGTCGCGGGTGCGCTGCTGGGTCATCGCGACGTCCTCGACGATGACGTCGCCACTGCCGTCCACCATCGTGACGGGGCGGTCGAGCAGCTCGGCGAGCACCAGGGTCTCGCTGGGGCGCGGCTCGAACCGGCGCAGGTTCACCACCCCGGTCGTGATCACCTGGCCGCCGTCGATGCTCGTGACGCGGGGCATCGGCAGGAACACGCGGCGGCGGCCCGGCACCTCGACCACCAGGCCGACGACCAGGGGGGGCAGCGCCCCCGCCCGGAGCACGACGACGACGTCGCGGGCGCGACCGACCTGGTCACCGAGGGGGTCGAAGACGGCGAGGCCGGACATGCGGGCGACGTAGACGCGCGGGGGGGCTCCGCTCACGTCGCACAGGCTAGCGCCGCGTACGGTGAGCGCCGTGGACCCGACCGGCGCGGACCCGAGGCCCACGGCGCTCGACTACGACGTCGTGGACGTGTTCACCCCGACCCCGTTCGCCGGCAACGCCCTGGCGGTCGTGTACGGCGCGCACGACCTGCCCACCAGCGCCCTGCAGGCCCTGGCCCGCGAGTTCAACCTGTCCGAGACCGTCTTCGTCACCCCCACCCCGCACGCGACGGACACCGACTACCGGGTGCGGATCTTCACCCCGATGACCGAGCTGCCGTTCGCCGGCCACCCCTCGGTCGGAGCCGCGTGGGCCCTGGCGCGGCGCGGCCTGGTGGCCGGGCGGGCGCTGGTGCAGGGGTGCACCGCAGGGTTGGTCCCCGTCCAGCTGGGTGCCGGCGCCGGGGAGGTGACCTGGGTCGGCGGCACCGACCCGCGGGTCGCGCACCAGATCGACCCGGCCGGGCCCCTCGCGGCGACCGGCCTCGGGGTCGGCGACCTGGTCGGCCTGCCCACCCTGGTCGCCGGGGCCGGACTGGACTTCGGCTACCTGATGGTGCGCCCCGGCGCCGTCGCCACGGCGATGCCGGACCTGCGGTTGCTGCGCTCGCTGCGGTCGCACAGCGCCGGCCTCGCGGGGGTGTCGGTCGTGGGGTGGCACGACGGCACGGCCCGGGTGCGGGTGTTCACCGACGACATCGGCGCGGCCGAGGACCCTGCGACGGGCTCGGCGGCGTTGGGTCTGGCCGTCGTCCTGGTCGCCCACGGGCTGCTGGACGGCGAGGGCACCTCGACGTTCACCGTGCGGCAGGGCGTCGAGATGGGCCGGCCGTCGACGCTGCACGGCGAGGTCACCGCGACCGGCGGCCGCGCCGTGGCCTGCCGGGTCGGCGGTGAGGTCGTGGCGATGGCGAGCGGCACCGTCCGGGTGCCGCCCGGCTGACTCGTCAGCAGCCACCCGAACAGGCGCGACGGGCCGCCGCGCGCTGCTCGAGCACGCCTGCCCGGCCGCACCGCGGATCGCGCCTGTCGGTGTGGCGGCGGCGCGGTCTCAGCCGCGGCGGGCGCGGCGGCGCCGGCCGCGCAGGTGCCACGGGCGCCACCCCGAGGTCGTCGCGTCGCTGGGCGCGGGCGGTGCCGCGCCGCTGCCGGTGTCGTAGCGGTCGGGGCCCTCGACCGCGGCCCCCTGCGCCGTCAGGCGGGTGATGACGGCCGTTCCGCGCCAGCGCTCGGGCAGGTCGGCGGGTGCGGTCGGTGAGTTCAGCCGGCTGGTGGCCAGGGCGGCGGCCGCGGCCGGCCAGCCCTCGTCGTCCGGCGTCACGGTGGTGGCGGTGGCGGCGACGGTGATCAGCCGCGACCCGGTGTCCTTGCTGCGCAGCAGCACCTCGACCGGCCCGACCAACTCGGGCAGCTGCTGCTCGCCGGGGCCGCTGACGACCAGGACGGCGCCGTCGTGCCAGACGTGCCACGCGGGCCAGGCCCGGGGCTGGCCCTGCGGTCGCAGCCACACCAGCCCGCTCTTGGCCGCGGCCTCCGCGAGCAGCGCCGCGTCGGCGGCCGGCACCTCGGTCATGGGCCGAGCGTGCCACAGCCGCCCCGGCGGCGGGTGAGAGAGTTCGGCCGTGACCCGTCACGACCACGACCCGCCGCTGCTCACCGCCGGCCTGATCGCCACCGGTGTCGTCGCGGTGTCGTTCTCGGGGCCGATCGGCGCCTCGTGCCTGGCTCCAGCGCTGGCGATCGCGTTCTGGCGCAACGCCCTCGGGGCGGCTGCGGGTGCGCCGTTCACGGTCGGACGTCGGCGGGCTGAGCTGGCCGCCCTGGTCCGCGACCAGCGGCGGGTGCTGCTGACGGCCGTGGTCGCGGGCGCGTTCCTTGCCCTGCACTTCGGGCTGTGGATCCCGAGCCTGCGGCTCACCACGGTCACCGCGTCGACGGCGCTGGTGACCACGACCCCGCTGTTCACGGTGGCGCTCACGCGGGCGCGCGGGCTGCCGGTGGCCCGGGGCGTCCTGGTCGGTGTGCTCCTCGCGCTGGTCGGGGTCGTCGTCATCACCGGGGTCGACGCCACCGGCTCGGGCGACGCGCTGCGCGGTGACCTGATGGCGCTCGGCGGCGGGGCGGCCGCTGCGGGGTACGTCGGCGCGGGCGAGTCGGTGCGGCGCACGGTCGGGACGGCGTCGTACACCCTGATCGCGTACACGACCTGCGCCCTCGTGCTGCTGCCGGTGTGCTTGCTCACGGGCACCGCCCTGTGGGGTTTCTCGGCCCGCAGCTGGGTCGAGATCGCCGTCCTCACCCTGACCGCGCAGCTGCTGGGCCACACGCTGCTCAACCGTGCGCTGCGCAGCGCGGGAGCGACGACGGTCAGCCTGGCCGTCCTGCTCGAGGTGCCGGGCGCGGCCGTCGTCGCCTGGGTGTGGCTCGGCCAGGTGCCCCCGCCGGCCGTGCTGCCGGGCGCCGCGCTCGTGCTGGCCGGGCTCGCGGTCGTCGTCCGCACCCAGGCGGCCGGCCGCGCGCGCCGCGTCGTCACCGAGGTGGGCAACGTCACCACGGTCGGGGCCTGACCGGGCGGTGACGCCGCCGGTACGGTCGGGCCCATGCCCCAGCCGAGCACGCCCGGCACCGCGCCGTTCACCCCCCACCCGCGACCGACCCGCGCCCGCCGGTCGAACCTCGCCGTCCCCGGGTCGAGCCCGAAGATGATCGACAAGGCGCGCACGCTCGCGGTCGACCAGGTGTTCCTCGACCTCGAGGACGCCGTGGCGCCGATCGCCAAGGAGTCCGCCCGCGCCACGATCGTGGCCGGGCTGCGCGAGGGCGACTGGGGCGACCGGGTGCGGGTCGTGCGGGTCAACGACTGGACGACGCGGTGGACCTACGCCGACGTCGTCGAGGTCGTCGGCGGGGCGGGCGACCAGCTGGACGCCATCATGCTGCCGAAGGTGCAGACCCCCGAGCAGGTCGTGGCGCTGGACCTGCTGCTCACCCAGCTCGAGGTCGCGCACGGCTACCCGGTCGGCGGGATCGGCATCGAGGCCCAGATCGAGAACGCCCTCGGCCTGACGAACGTCCACGCGATCGCCGGCTCGTCGTCCCGGCTCGAGACGATCGTCTTCGGCCCGGCCGACTTCATGGCGAGCATCGCGATGAAGTCGCTGGTCGTCGGCGAGCAGCCGGTGGGCTACGACGTGGGGGACGCCTACCACTACGTGCTGATGCAGATCCTGATGGCGGCCCGCTCGCACGACCTGCTCGCCATCGACGGGCCGTACCTGCAGATCCGCGACGTCGAGGGGTTCCGTCGCGTGGCGGGCCGGTCGGCGGCCCTCGGGTACGACGGCAAGTGGGTGCTGCACCCGGGCCAGGTGGATGCCGCCAACGAGGTCTACAGCCCTCGCCAGGGCGACTACGACCACGCCGAGGACATCCTGGACGCCTACGCGCACTTCACCTCTGCCGCCGGCGGCGCACGGGGCGCGGTGATGCTGGGGGACGAGATGATCGACGAGGCGTCGCGCAAGATGGCCCTGGTCGTCTCGGCCCGGGGCCGCGCCGCGGGCATGACGCGCGGCGAGCGCTGGGCGCCGCCGCCGGCCTGAGTCGACCGGTTTCGACAGGCGGGGCGGCGCCGGGCTACCTACGGTTGAGATGTCGGGCTCGTCCCTCTCGGGCCCGTTCACCCGACGCAGGAGGACTCCGCAGATGACCACCCAGCCCGCACCCCGCTTCACCGTCCCGGGGATGAGCACCACGGACGGCGCGGCCGTGGCCGCGACCCTGCAGGACCGGCTGAACGCGCTGAACGACCTCGCGCTGACGCTCAAGCACGTCCACTGGAACGTCGTGGGCCCCAACTTCATCGCCGTGCACGAGATGCTCGACCCGCAGATCGACGCGGTGCGGGCCATGGCCGACGAGTGCGCCGAGCGGATCGCCTCGCTGGGCTCCTCGCCGCTGGGCACGCCGGGCGCGATCGTCGAGGGCCGCTCGTGGGGCGACTACTCGCTGGTGCGCGCCACCACCCAGGAGCACCTGGGGGCGCTCGACCTGGTCTACACCGGCGTCATCACCGACCACCGCAAGGCCCAGGAGACGACGTCCGAGGCCGACCCGGTCAGCGAGGACCTCGTGATCGGCCAGCTGCGTCAGCTCGAGCTGTTCCACTGGTTCATCCGCGCCCACCTGGAGAACACCGGCGGCGGGCTGTCGACCGACGGCGCGTCCACCGAGACGTCGGCCGCGAAGAAGGCGGGCGAGGCGCCGGGCGCCAAGACCGCCTGACGTCGCTCGCGGTCCCGGACGGTGGTGGGTCTCACACCGTCCGGGGGTGCCGCCGGCTCGTGATCCAGGCTCATACTCGAGAACCGGACGGCGACCGGCCGGTTCAGCGACGAACCCGCACGACAGGAGCACGAGCATGGGGCGCTTGCAGCACACCGACGGACTGTCCGACGACCAGGTCGACCTGCTGGCCCTGGTGCGCGAGTTCGTGGACGAGCGCATCCTGCCCGTGGCGACCCAGCTCGAGCACGCCGACGAGTACCCCACCGAGATCGTCAAGGGCATGCAGGACATGGGGATCTTCGGGTTGATGATCCCCGAGGAGTACGGCGGCCTCGGCGAGTCGCTGCTCACCTACGCGCTGGTGGTCGAGGAGATCGCCCGCGGCTGGATGAGCGTCAGCGGCATCATCAACACCCACTTCATCGTGGCCCACCTGCTGCTGCAGCACGGCACCGATGAGCAGAAGCAGCGCTACCTGCCCCGGATGGCCACCGGCGAGGTGCGCGGGGCGTTCTCGATGAGCGAACCGGGCTGCGGGTCCGACGTCAGCGCCATCACCAGCCGCGCCGTCCGCGACGGTGACGGGTGGTCGGTCACGGGCCAGAAGATGTGGCTCACCAACGGCGGCTCGGCCAACCTGGTGGCGGTGCTGGTCAAGACCGACACCGGCGCGGACTCGGTGTACCGCAACATGTCCACGTTCCTGGTCGAGAAGGAGTCCGGGTTCGGCGAGACGGCCCAGGGCGTCACGGTGCCCGGCAAGATCGAGAAGATGGGCTACAAGGGCGTCGACACCACCGAGCTGCTGCTCGACGGCCACCGCACCACCGACGCCCAGCTGCTCGGCGGCGAGCCCGGCAAGGGCTTCTACCAGATGATGGACGGCGTCGAGGTGGGCCGGGTCAACGTCGCGGCCCGGGCCTGCGGGGTAGCGATGCGCGCGTTCGAGCTCGGCACGGCCTACGCCCAGCAGCGCGAGGCGTTCGGGCAGAAGATCGCCGAGCACCAGGCGGTGCTGTTCCGGATCGCCGAGATGGCGACCAAGGTCGAGGCCGCCCACCAGATGATGGTGATGGCCGCGCGCACCAAGGACTCCGGGCACCGCAACGACCTCGAGGCCGGCATGGCCAAGTACCTCGCGAGCGAGTACTGCAAGGAGGTCGTCGAGGACTCGTTCCGCATCCACGGCGGGTACGGGTACTCCAAGGAGTACGAGATCGAGCGCCTGTACCGCGAGGCGCCGATGCTGCTCATCGGCGAGGGCACGGCCGACATCCAGCGGTTGATCGTCGGCCGGCGGCTGCTGGAGGAGTACGCGCTCAAGGGCCAGTGACTAGCCTGGCCCGGTGACGCTGCAGTCGGTCGAACGAGCCGCCGTGCTGCTCCAGCTGGTCGCCTCGCGCGCCGACCCGGTCAGCGTGTCCGACGTCGCCGCCGCGCTCGGCGTCGCCAAGAGCAGCGCCCACGAGCTGCTGCGCACCCTGGCCGACGTCGGGTTCCTGGACCAGGACGCCGACACCGGCCGGTACGCGGTCGGCGACGGCGCCCGTCGGCTGGCGCACGGACCGCTCGACACCAACCTGCTGCGCTCGCTCACGACCAACCTGGTCGACGCGCTCGCCGCCCGCAGCGGCGAGAGCGCCTACATCGGCGTCCTGCGTGGGCAGCAGGTCGAGATCGTGCACCACGTCTTCCGCCCCGACGACACCCGTCAGCAGCTGGAGGTGGGCGACCGCCACGAGGCCCACGCGACCGGGATGGGCCAGGTGCTGCTGGCGCTGGACCCCGCCGCCCCGGCCGTCATGCGCACCCTCGACCCGGTGCGGCTGACCCAGCGCACCCTCGACCTGCCCGCCCTGCGGACCCGCCTGGTCGAGGTGCGCGGGCGGCAGTGGGCCTGCACCGCCGGTGAGCGCACGGCCGACCGGGCCGACGTCGCGGCGCCGCTGCGGGGGCGCGGGGGCATCGTCGTCGCCGCGGTCGGGCTGGTGGGTCGGGTCGACCGGGTGGTGGGCGCGCACCGTGACCCCCGCACCGCGCTGCTGGCGCACGTGCAGGCCGCCGCCGCGGCGATCAGCGCCGAGCTCGGCGCGACCCTGTGACGGGGGCGGTCCGGTGAGCGCGCGTCACGTGGTGGCCATCGACCAGGGCACCACCTCGACCCGGTGCATCGTCTTCGACCAGCAGGGCCGGTTCGTGAGCGTGGCCCAGCGTGAGCACCGCCAGTGGTTCCCCGAACCGGGACGGGTCGAGCACGACGCCGCCGAGATCTGGGCCAACGTCGCGAAGGTCGTGCCGCTGGCCCTGGCCAAGGCCGGCATCGGCCCGGGTGACGTGGTGGCACTGGGCATCGCCAACCAGCGCGAGACGGCGGTGCTGTGGGACCGGCGCACCGGCCGCCCGCAGGGCCGGGCGATCACCTGGCAGGACACCCGGGTCGCCCCGCTGCTGCCCGAGCTGGCCCGCCGGGTAGACGACCCGACCCTGCGCGAGCGGTGCGGGCTGCCCCTGAGCACCTACGCGACGGCGCCGCGCCTGACCTGGCTGCTGCGCGGGTCCCCGGACCTGCGCCGCCGCGCGGCCACCGGCGACGTGCTGTTCGGCACGATGGAGACCTGGCTGGTGTGGAACCTGACCGGGGGGGTGGACGGCGGGGTCCACGTCACCGACGTCACCAACGCCAGCCGCACCATGCTGATGGACCTGCGGACGCTGGACTGGGACGACGGGTTGTGCGACGCGTTCGAGGTGCCGCGGGCGATGCTGCCGCAGGTGCGGCCGAGCGCGACGGTGCACGGACGGGCCACCCAGGTGCTGCCCGGGGTCGTCATCGGCGCCGCGATCGGCGACCAGCAGGCGGCGCTGTTCGGCCAGGCCTGCTTCGCCCCGGGTGAGGCCAAGTGCACCTACGGCACCGGCGCGTTCCTGCTGCTGAACACCGGCAGCGAGCCGGTGGTCTCGACCCACGGGCTGGCCTCGACGGTCGCGTTCCAGGCGGACGGCGAGCCGGCCACCTACGCGCTCGAGGGGTCGATCGCGATGACCGGCTCGCTCGTGCAGTGGTTCCGCGACAGCCTGGCGATGGTGCGCACGGCCCCCGAGATCGAGACGCTGGCGCGGACGGTGGACGACAACGGGGGCTGCTACATCGTCCCGGCGTTCTCCGGGCTGTTCGCCCCGCACTGGCGGCCGGAGGCCCGCGGGGTCATCACCGGCCTGACCTCCTACGTCACCCGCGGGCACCTCGCGCGGGCGGTGCTCGAGGCGACGGCGTGGCAGACCGTCGACGTGGTCGAGGCCATGAACGCCGACGCCGGCCTGGCGCTGACCGCGCTGCGGGTGGACGGCGGCATGACGAGCAACCTGCTGCTGATGCAGACCGTGAGCAACCTGCTCGACGTCCCGGTGGAGCGCCCGATGGTGCACGAGACGGTCAGCCTGGGCGCGGCGTACGCGGCCGGGCTGACCGTGGGCCTGTGGCCCGACCTGGCGGTGCTGCGCCGGCACTGGCACTGCGGTGCCCGCTGGGCGCCGGACCTCGCACCCGCCCAGCGCGAGCGTGAACGGCTCGGCTGGCGCACCGCGCTCGCCCAGACGCTGACCGGCGCTGCGGTCACCCCGCCAGCGACTGGGCCTCCGGCGCCGTGAGCCGCACGTGGTCGGCGGACTCGTCGTCCGGCATCTCCTGCGAGGCCACCTCGGCCTCGACCCGCTTGATGTAGGTCGCCACCTCGCGCTCGACCTCTGCCGCGTCCCAGCCGAGCACCGGTGCCATCAGCTCAGCGGTCGGTCGGGCGCTGGCCAGCCCGCGGTCCCACGTCTCGATCGAGATGCGGGTGCGCCGCGCCAGGACGTCCTCGACGTGCCGGGCGCCCTCGTGCGAGGCCGCGTAGACCACCTCGGCCCGCAGGTAGTCCGGGGCTCCCTCGAGCGGCTTGCCCAGCGAGGGGTCCTCGCGCACCAGCTCGAGCAGCTCGGACACCAGTGAGCCGTAGCGGCCCAGCAGGTGGTCGATGCGGGCCACGTGCAGGCCGCTGCTGGCCGCGAGGCGGGTCCGCTGGTTCTTGATGCCCTGGTAGCCGACCGCGCCGAGCAGCGGGATCTCGGCCGTCGTCGAGGGCGGCACCACGGCGCCGAGGGAGTCGGCGGCGGCGTCGATCGCGTCCTTGGCCATCACCCGGTACGTCGTGTACTTGCCCCCGGCGACGACCACCAGGCCCGGCACCGGGTGACCCACGACGTGCTCGCGCGAGAGCTTGGACGTCGACTCGGACTCACCCGACAGCAGCGGTCGCAGGCCGGCGTACACGCCCTCGACGTCCTGACGGTTCAGCGGCGTGTGCAGGACCGAGTTGACGTGCTCGAGGATGTACTCGATGTCGGCGGCGGTGGCCGCCGGGTGGGCCTTGTCGAGCGCCCAGTCCGTGTCGGTGGTGCCGACGATCCAGTGCCGCCCCCACGGGATGATGAACAGCACCGACTTCTCGGTGCGCAGGATCATGCCGGTGGTCGACTGGATCCGGTCGCGTGGCACGACCAGGTGCACGCCCTTGGACGCGCGGACGTGGAACTGCCCGCGCTCGGCGATCAGACCCTGCGTGTCGTCGGTCCACACCCCGGTCGCGTTGACGACCTGGCGGGCCCGCACCTCGATCGTGCGCCCGGTCGGCAGGTCGAGGGCCTCGACCCCGGTGACCCGCTCGCCCTGGCGCAGGAACCCGGTGACCCGCACCCGGTTGGCCGCCAGCGCGCCGTACGCCGTCGCCGAGCGCACCAGCTCCATCGTGTGGCGGGCGTCGTCGATCTGCGCGTCGTAGTACTGCAGGGCACCGACCAGGGCGTCCTTGCGCAGCGCGGGCGCGATCCGCAGCGCGCCGCGCCGGGTCAGGTGCCGGTGGTGGGGCAGCCCGGCCGACAACCCCGAGGTCATCGCCATGGCGTCGTACAGCGCGACGCCGGCGCCGGCGTACAGCCGCTCCCAGCCGCGGTGCTGCAGCGGGTACAGGAACGGCACCGGTCGGGCCAGGTGCGGCGCGAGCGTCTTGAGGATCAGGTTGCGCTCCTTGAGCGCCTCGTGGACCAGGGCGAAGTCCAGCATCTCGAGGTAGCGCAGGCCGCCGTGCAGCAGCTTGCTCGAGCGGCTGGACGTGCCGCTGGCGTAGTCGCGGGCCTCGATCAGCCCGGTGCTCAGGCCCCGGGTGACCGCGTCGAGGGCCGACCCGGCCCCCACCACACCGCCGCCGACGACGAGGACGTCGAGCTCGGGGCCATCGGCCATGGTGTCGATGGAGTGCTGGCGGTGGGTGGGGGACAGGTCGTTCACGGTGCCTCTGCTCTCGTCGTCCGGGTGGTGCTCGGGTGGATCAGCTCAGTCGACGTCGACCCAGTCGAGGGTGCGCTCGACGGCCTTGTGCCAGCCGGCGAAGCCGTCCTCGCGCTGCTGGTCGGTCCAGGTCGGCTCCCAGCGCTTGTCCTCGTTCCAGTTCGCCCGCAGCTCGTCGGTGTCCTTCCAGAACCCGACGGCCAGGCCCGCGGCGTACGCCGAGCCCAGCGCGGTGGTCTCGGCGACGACCGGCTTGCTCACCGGGACGCCGAGGATGTCGGCCTGAAGCTGCATGCACAGGTTGTTCGCTGTCACACCACCATCGACCTTCAGGACGTCCAGGTGCACGCCGGAGTCCTTCTCCATCGCTTCAGCGACGTCGCGGCTTTGGTAGCAGATCGCCTCCAGGGTCGCCCGGGCCAGGTGGGCGCCGGTGTTGAAGCGCGACATCCCGACGATCGCGCCGCGCGCGTCGGAGCGCCAGTACGGCGCGAACAGCCCCGAGAACGCGGGCACGAAGTACAGGCCGCCGGTGTCCTCGACCTGCTTGGCGAGCGACTCGACCTCACCGGCGCCGCTGATGATGCCCAGCTGGTCACGCAGCCACTGCACCGCCGACCCGGTGACGGCGATCGACCCCTCGAGGGCGTAGACCGGCTTCTCGGTGCCGAACTGGTAGCAGACCGTCGTCAGCAGGCCCGCGTTCGAGCGGACGAGCTCCTCGCCGGTGTTCAGCAGCATGAAGTTGCCGGTGCCGTAGGTGTTCTTGGCCTCGCCGGGCGCGAAGCACACCTGCCCGAACATCGCCGCCTGCTGGTCACCAAGGGCGCCCGAGAGCTTGACCTCACCACCAAGCGGGCCGCTCGCGCGCGTCGTCCCGTACAGCTCGGGGTCGGACGACGGGCGGATCGTGGGCAGCATCGAGCGCGGGATGTCGAAGAAGCCGAGCAGCTCGTCGTCCCAGTCCAGCGTCTCGAGGTTCATCAGCATCGTGCGGCTGGCGTTGGTGACGTCGGTGACGTGCACCCCGCCGTCCCGGCCACCGGTCAGGTTCCACAGCAGCCAGCTGTCGGTATTGCCGAAGACGGCGTCACCGGCCTCGGCTGCGGCGCGCACCCCGTCGACGTTCTCGAGGATCCACTGGATCTTGCCCCCCGAGAAGTACGTCGCCGGGGGCAGGCCCGCCTTGCGGCGGATCACGTCGCCGCGGCCGTCGCGGTCCAGGGCGGACGCGATCCGGTCGGTGCGGGTGTCCTGCCACACGATGGCGTTGTAGTACGGCTTGCCGGTGCGCTTGTCCCACACGACCGAGGTCTCGCGCTGGTTGGTGATCCCCAGCGCGGCGAGGTCGGTGTGGCTCAGGCCCGTTCGGTTCAGGCCGGTCTGGATCACCGAGCTGGTGCGCTCCCAGATCTCGACCGGGTCGTGCTCGACCCACCCGGCCTGGGGCAGGATCTGCGCGTGCTCGAGCTGGTGCTTGCCCACCTCGTTGCCGCTGTGGTCGAACACCATGAACCGGGTGCTCGTCGTCCCCTGGTCGATGGAGGCTACGTAGTCAGCCACGTCATGTTCCCTTCACGTCGTTGTGGTGCGGGTCGGCTGGGGTTTGCGGTCAGCGCGTGTGCTCGGCGGCGATCTCGGGCGTCTCGGTGGTGCGGCCGGGCTCGGCGTCCTCGTCGGACACCGGCAGGTGCCGCCCGACCAGGCCGTCGTAGATGGCCCCGCCGACCAGGGCGCCGATGATCGGCCCGACGATCGGCACCCAGAAGTACAGGTCGCCGTACTGGTCGCGCCACGCCGTCCCGTAGCCGGTGAGGAACGAGGCCAGCCGCGGGCCGAAGTCACGCGCGGGGTTGATCGCGTAGCCGGCGTTGGTACCCCAGGCCATGCCGATGGCGACCACGAGCAGGCCGATCAGCAGCGGGGCCAGGTTCACGCCCGGCGAGGTGTTGCGGACGTCGGTGATGGCCAGGATCAGCAGCATCAGGATCGCGGTGCCGATGATCTGGTCGCGCAGCGCGCCGCCGGTGTGCACCGGGCCGCTGCCGTTGCCGGGCAGGGTCGAGAAGATGCCCTGCGACTTGATCGTGTGCCCGGGGTCGAACTTGGAGATGACCTCGGTGTAGTTCCAGCGCACGACCAGGGCCGCGAGGAACGCCCCGACCGTCTGGGCCAGGGCGTACGGCGCGACCTTGCCCCACGAGAACCCGCGGAAGACCGCCAGGGCGATCGTGACCGCCGGGTTGAGGTGCGCGCCGGAGAGCCGGGCGGCGGCGTACACCCCGAGGGTGACGCCCAGGCCCCAGGCCCAGGCGATCGAGTCGTGGTCGCCGATGCCCCCGGCGACGACCTGGGCGACGACGCCCACGCCGAAGAGGATGAGGATGAAGGTGCCGACGAGCTCTGCGCTCAGCTCGGCCAGCAGGGTCCTGCGCTTGAGAAGGTCGGTCATGGTCGCCCCTGGTGGTGGTCAGCGTCATTGCGGACACCGGCGACGCTAGGGACGCGCGCCGCCCTCGACAAGGCCCGCTGTTCGGCTCTGCCGAACATCTGCGCCGCACGCACCGGCGGCCCGTGCGTGGGATCATGGGGGCATGGCACCGACGACTCGCACCGCCCGACCCGTGCTCGCGCTCGACTACCCGATGTCGCTCGGCACGTTCGAGAAGTACGACGACGCCCAGCGGGCGGTCGACTACCTCTCGGACGAGGAGTTCGCCGTCCAGAACTGCATGATCGTGGGCACCGACCTCAAGCAGGTCGAGCGGGTCACCGGTCGGCTGACCTACGCCCGGGCGGCCCTCGCGGGTGCGGCGTCCGGGGCGTGGATGGGGCTGTTCGTCGGGCTGCTGCTCGGGCTGTTCTCGAACGGCGGCAGCTGGCTGGCCGCCGTCCTGACCGGGGTGCTGTTCGGGGTGGTGTTCGGCATTGCCCTGGGTCTGGCGAGCTACGCCGCCACCGGGGGCCACCGCGACTTCACCTCGGTGTCGCAGGTCGTCGCGACCCGCTACGAGGTGCTGGTCGAGCACAAGCTGCTCGCCCAGGCCCAGGAGCTGCTGCAGCGCATGCCGAACCGCCCGACGTCCGCGGTCTAGCCGCGGCGCTCAGGCCTGCAGGCCGCGCATCCACGCCTCGACCTCATCGGGGTCGCGCGGCAGGGCCGCCGACAGGTTCTCGAACCCGTCCTCGGTCACCAGCACGTCGTCCTCGATCCGGACGCCGATCCCGCGCAGCTCCTCGGGGATCGAGTGGTCGTCGGCCTTGAAGTACAGCCCCGGCTCGACCGTGATGATCATGCCCGGCAGCAGGTCGGCCTCACGGGCGTTCTCGCGCCGGGCCAGCGAGCAGTCGTGGACGTCGATGCCCAGGTGGTGGCTGGTGCCGTGCACCATCCAGCGGCGGTGGTAGCCGCCCTCGGCGCCCAGCGAGGTCTCGGCGTCGACCGGTAGCAGGCCCCACTCGGCCAGGCGCTCGGCGATGACCTTGATCGCGGCGGCGTGCACGTCCTTGAACTTGTTGCCCGGCTTGACCGCCGCCATGCCGGCCTCCTGGGCGTCCAGCACCGCCTGGTAGACCTTGCGCTGCACGTCGGTGAAGCGACCGTTCACCGGCATCGTCCGCGTGACGTCGGCGGTGTAGAGCGAGTCGACCTCGACTCCGGCGTCGACCAGGATCAGGTCGCCGTCGCGCACCTCTCCGTCGTTGCGGATCCAGTGCAGCGTGCAGGCGTGGTCGCCCGACGCTGCGATCGAGTCGTAGCCGACCCCGTTGCCGGTGTGCCGGGCCACGAGGCCGAACTGCCCCTCGACCCAGCGCTCGCCGCGGCCCTTGGCGACGGCGTCCGGCAGGGCGCGGACGATGGCCGCGAAACCCTCGGCGGTGGCCGCGCAGGCCGCGCGCATCTGCTCGACCTCCCACTCGTCCTTGGTCAGCCGCAGCTCGGACAGCAGCACCGCGAGCTCGGTGTCCGCGGCCTGGGCGGCCTCGGCGTCCTGCCCCTCGACCTGGCCGCGCGCGGTGTCGACGGCGTCGGTCACGGCGGGGGCGGCCTCGCGCAGCACCCGCACCCGCAGGTCACCGCCCAGGTCCTTCGACAGCGCCTCGGTCAGCTGGTCGAGGTGGCGGGCGGTCAGGCCCAGCTCGGCCTCGACCTCGTCCAGGCTCGGGCGCACCCCGACCCACAGCTCGCCGTACCGCGCGTCGGAGTAGAACTCCTCGGTGTCGCGGCCGGCCCGGGGGCGGAAGTACAGGACGGCCTCGTGGCCGCCGCCCGCGAGCGGCTCGAGCACCAGCGTGGCGTCCGGCTCGCGGTCGGCGCCCAGGCCGGTGAGGTGTGAGAACGCCGAGTGCGGGCGGAACACGTAGTCGCAGTCGTTCGAGCGCACCTTCAGGGCGCCTGCCGGGACGACGACCCGCTCGCCGGGGAACGCCCGCGACACGGCCTCGCGGCGGGTCGCCGCGTAGGGCGCGACGACCGCGCGCGCCGGCAGCCCGCTCGGGCGCGGCGCCCAGCCCTGGGCGATGAAGGCCTTGAACGCCTCGGACGACGGGGTCTCGCGGTGGTTGTCCTGCTGCTGCTCGTCGGTCATCGGGCCATGGTGGCACCGCTCGTCCCCACCGCGCACGGTCAGGGCCCGGGATCCTGCCGCGGGCGTCCAGGGCGCCGGCTGCAGGTCAGCGGGCGAGCCAGGCCTGGCCGAGCTGCTCCTCCTTGCGCAGACCCGAGCGGATCGCCGGCTCGGCGGCCTTCTCGACCTTGCCGCCGACCAGGGGCACCGACGCCTTCAGGTCACCGTCGACGTCCTCGACCGTGGCGACGCCGTCGGGGGTGAGCGACAGGGTGCCGGTCAGCCGCACCGGTGCCCCGGCGATCTCGACCGCCATCTCGCCCCGGCGCGAGCCGTCCGCGCCGGCGGGTGCCCAGGTGTCGACGCGCACCACGGTCAGGGTGTCGCCCACGAAGCGCCGGACGAAGTCGGGCACCTGGTCGGTCGGCAGGTCGCGCCGCGTCGTGACCGTCGCCCCGCCGTCCGCGAGCACCACCCCGACCTCGTGCCGCACGGCGCCGGTCGCCGTGCACACCTGGTTCAGGAACACCTCGTCGGTGAGCATCGCGAACACCGCCTCGGGGGCGGCGGGGTAGGTGATCTGGGCGCTGACCTGCACGGTGCCTCCTGCGGACGTCGGCACCGCGGTCGCGGCGCGGGCCTACGCTACGGGCCCATGAGCGGTGACCGGCGGGACCCGACCGGGCGCGAGTTCGGCGAGGAGGGCTCGCGCCTGACCTACGGCTCCTACCTGCGCCTGCCCCAGCTGCTGAGCCAGCAGGTGCTGGAGTCCGACCCGCCGGCCCACGACGAGCTGCTGTTCATCACGATCCACCAGGCCTACGAGCTGTGGTTCAAGCAGCTGCTGCACGAGCTGGGCGCCGCCCGCGACGCCATGCTCGACGGCCGGGGCTGGTGGGCCCAGCACCTGCTGCGCCGGGTGGCCACGATCGAGGACGTCCTGGTGCGCCAGGTCGACGTCATCGAGACCATGACTCCCCAGGACTTCCTGGAGTTCCGCCACCGGCTCGCCCCGGCCAGCGGGTTCCAGTCGGTGCAGTTCCGCGAGCTCGAGTTCGTCTCGGGCCACAAGGACCCGGCGTTCCTCGAGCGGTTCCGGGGGCTCACCGACGACGAGCGCGCGCGATTGCACCGGCGCCTGGCCGAGCCGTCGCTCTGGGACGCCTACCTGGCGGTGCTGGCCCGCGCCGGCCTCGCCGTCGACGACGACGACGCGGTCCGCGCCTCGCTGCTGGTCGTCGCCCGTGACCGCGAGCGCCTCGGCCAGGAGTGGGAGCTGGCCGAGGGTCTGGTCGAGCACGACCGGCTGCAGGCGTCCTGGCGGGCGCGGCACGTGACGATGGTCGAGCGGCAGATCGGCACCAAGTCCGGGACGGGCGGCTCGTCGGGCGCGCCGTACCTGCGCAGTAGGCTGGACCTGCGCTTCTACCCCCTGCTGTGGGAGCTGCGCGGCGCGCTGTGAGCGTGGCGCCGCCGTCCGTGGGGGATAGGGTCCGGGTGGCGCGCGACGGTGCGGGCCGGCGACGGGCGATGCGAGGGTCACGGGAGTCATGGCGCAGGGGTTGACGCGAGCGCGGGTCGAGCTGATGGCGAGGGCGGCGGCGCTCGGCGCGGGCGGCGCGGACGGGCCGACCGGCGCGCAGCTGGACTGGTACTACCGCCACGTGGCCGACGAGGACGTGCTGACTCGCCGTCCCCAGGACCTGCTCGGCGCGCTGGTCAGCCACCGCCGGCTGGCCCAGCACCGCCCGCCCGGCACCGCCGCCGTCCGTGTCCTCACCCCGGCACCGGACCGCGACGGGTGGACCAGCAGCCACACCGTCGTCGAGATCGTCACCGACGACATGCCGTTCCTCGTCGACTCGGTCACCGCCGAGCTCTCGCGCCTGGGCCGCGCGATCCACCTCGTTGTGCACCCGCAGCTGGTGGTGCGCCGCGACGCGGCGGGCGAGCTCGTCGACGTGGTCGGCCTGCCCGGCGCCCCGCTGCCGTACGACTGCCACCTCGAGTCGTGGATGCACCTGGAGATCGACCGCGACACGCAGGCGCCCTCGCTCGACCAGCTCGCCACCGACCTGCGACGCGTGCTCGGCGACGTGCGCGTGTGCGTCGAGGACTGGGCTCGGATGCACTCCACCGCAACGGTTCTGGCCGACGAGCTCGTCGGCTCACCCCCACCCGGCGTCGACGTCGCCGAGGTGGACGAGGCGGCCCGGCTGCTGCGTTGGCTGGCTGATGGCAGCTTCACGTTCATCGGCTACCGCGAGTACGTGCTCGGCACCGAGGACGGCGAGGACGTGCTGCGTGCCGCGCCGGGGACGGGCCTGGGTGTGCTGCGCTACGACCAGCGGATGTCGGACAGCTTCGCCCGGCTGCCACCGGTGGTCCGGGCGCGGGCCCGTGAGCCGCACATCCTGATCCTCACCAAGGCCAACTCGCGCTCGACGGTGCACCGACCCGCCTACCTGGACTACGTCGGCGTCAAGAGCTTCGACGCGGCCGGCCACGTCGTCGGCGAGCGTCGCTTCCTCGGCTTGTTCACCTCGGCGGCCTACACCGAGAGCGTCACCCGGGTGCCGGTGGTCGACCGCAAGGTCGCGGCGGTGATGGCCGCCTCGGGGTACGCCGCCGAGAGCCACTCGGGCAAGGACCTGATGGCCATCCTGGAGACCTACCCGCGCAACGAGCTGTTCCAGACCGACGTCCCGCACCTGCTCGAGACCGCCACGAGCGTGCTCGCGCTGCAGGAGCGACGCCGCACCCGGCTGTTCGTGCGCCGCGACGACTACGGACGCTTCATGTCGTGCCTGGTCTTCCTGCCGCGCGACCGCTACACGACCGAGATGCGCCTGCGGATGGAGACCATCCTGCGCGAGGCGTTCGACGGCGAGAGCGTCGACTACACCACCCGGGTCAGCGAGTCGGTGCTCGCCCGCCTGCACTTCGTCGTGCGGACGCCGCGCGGCCAGGTCGCCCCGGACGTCGACGTCGCCCAGCTCGAGGCCCGGCTGGTCGCCGCCACCCGCACCTGGGAGGAGGACCTGGCCGAGTCGCTGCGCGCCCAGCTCGGCGAGGACGAGAGCCGCCGGCTGACCGCCGAGTACGGCACGGCGTTCCCCGAGGCCTACAAGGAGGACTTCGCGGCCGCCGTCGCGGTCGACGACCTGCGCCACGTGCGGGCGCTCGAGAGCGACAGCGCGACCCTGCAGATGAGCCTGTACCGCGAGCCGGGCAGCGGAGCGCAGGAGCGGCGGCTCAAGGTGTTCCGGGCCGAGCCGGTGTCGCTGACCCAGGTGCTGCCGCTGTTCGGCGACCTGGGCCTCGAGGTCGTCGACGAGCGCCCCTACGAGCTCGACCTGTCGGGTGGGCGACGGCTGCACGTCTACGACTTCGGGCTGCGCTGCCCGGCCGGGCGCAGCTGGGGCCCCGAGCAGCCCGGCGGCGGGCACCCCCGGTTCGAGGAGGCGTTCGCCCGCGTCTGGCGGGGCGACGCCGAGAGCGACGGTCTGAACGCCCTGGTGCTGGGCGCCGGGCTGACCTGGCGCCAGGTCGTGGTGCTGCGTGCGTGCACGCGCTACCTGCGCCAGGCCGGCCTGACGTTCAGCCAGGCGTACGTCGAGTCCTGCCTGCTCGCGAACGTGCACCTGACCCGGTTGATCGTGCGCCTGTTCGAGGCGCGCTTCGACCCCGACCACCTCGGCGACGGCACCGACGACCCGGGCGCCGCCACCGCGCGGGTCGAGACGAGCTCGGCGCTGCTCGAGGAGGTCACCAGCGAGCTGGACGAGGTCGTCAGCCTGGACCACGACCGGATCCTGCGGGCGCTGCTGGGGGTGGTGCGGGCGACCTTGCGCACCAGCTTCTACCAGGTGGACGCCGAGGGTGCGGCCCGCTCGTACGTCTCGTTCAAGCTCGACCCGCACCAGGTGCCCGACCTGCCCGCTCCGCGCCCGGCGTACGAGATCTGGGTGTACTCACCTCGGGTCGAGGGCGTGCACCTGCGCTTCGGCGCGGTGGCCCGCGGCGGCCTGCGCTGGAGCGACCGGCGCGAGGACTTCCGCACCGAGGTGCTCGGCCTGGTCAAGGCGCAGATGGTGAAGAACGCGGTGATCGTGCCGACCGGAGCCAAGGGCGGCTTCTTCGCCAAGCAGCTTCCCGACCCCGCGGACCGAGACGCGTTCCTCGCCGAGGGGGTCGCGGCGTACCGCACGTTCATCAGCGGGCTGCTCGACCTGACCGACAACATCGTCGGCACCGGCGACCAGGCGCGCGTGGTGCCGCCGCCGCGGGTGGTGCGCCACGACGGCGACGACACCTACCTGGTGGTGGCGGCCGACAAGGGCACCGCGAGCTTCAGCGACATCGCCAACGACGTCGCGCTGTCGTACGGCTTCTGGCTGGGGGACGCGTTCGCGTCCGGCGGGTCGGCGGGCTACGACCACAAGGCGATGGGCATCACCGCCCGGGGCGCCTGGGAGTCGGTCAAGCGGCACTTCCGCGAGCTCGACGTCGACACCCAGACCCACGACGTCACCGTCGTCGGCGTCGGTGACATGAGCGGCGACGTGTTCGGCAACGGCATGCTGCTCTCGCAGCACATCCGGCTGGTCGCGGCCTTCGACCACCGGCACGTCTTCATCGACCACGACCCGGATGCGGCTGCCTCGTACGTCGAGCGGCGCCGGCTGTTCGACCTGCCCCGCTCGTCCTGGGCCGACTACGACGCGACGCTGATCAGCGCCGGAGGCGGCATCTGGCCGAGATCGGCGAAGTCGGTGCCGGTCAGCGCAACCGCTTGTGTCGCACTGGGTCTGGGCGACCAGAAGCGGACGATGGCACCGACGGACCTGATGCAGGCGATCCTGCGCGCACCCGTCGACCTGCTGTGGAACGGCGGGATCGGCACGTACGTCAAGGCGTCGGCCGAGACCAACCCCGACGTCGGTGACCGGGCGAACGACGCGATCCGCGTCAACGGCAACGAACTGCGGTGCAAGGTCGTCGGTGAGGGCGGCAACCTGGGGCTCACCCAGCTCGGTCGCGTCGAGGCGGCGCTGCACGGGGTGCGGATCAACACCGACGCGATCGACAACTCGGCCGGTGTCGACACCAGCGACCACGAGGTCAACATCAAGATCCTGCTGGACGCCGTGGTGGCCGACGGTGAGCTCGAGCGTCCCGGCCGCGACGCGCTGCTCGCCCAGATGACCGACGAGGTCGCGGCCCTGGTGCTGCGCGACAACCACGAGCAGAACGTGCTGCTCGGCAACGCCCGCGAGCAGGCCCACCCGATGCTGACGGTCCACGCGCGGCTGATGCGCTCGCTGGAGCGCCGCGGCGACCTCGACCGCGAGCTGGAGTTCCTGCCGGACACCAAGGCCCTCGCGCGCCGCGCCGACGAGGGTCTGGGTCTGACGTCCCCCGAGTTCTCGGTGCTGGTCGCCTACGCCAAGCTGACGCTGAAGCGCGACCTGCTGGCCAGCGACCTGCCGGACGACCCGTGGTTCCGCAGCACGCTGCGCGAGTACTTCCCGCGCGAGATCGTGGCCCGCTACGACGAGCGGCTGGACGCCCACCCGCTGCGCCGCGAGATCATCACCACCTCGCTGGTCAACAACATGGTCAACCGGGGCGGCATCACCTTCGCCTTCCGGGTGCAGGAGGAGACGGCCGCGGGGCCGGTGCAGATCGCCCGCGCCTACGTCGTGGCGCGCGAGGTGTTCGGACTGCGCGACTTCGTCGCCCGGGTCGGGGCGCTCGACGCGGTGGCGCCGACGCGGGGTCAGACCGCGCTGTACCTGGAGTTCCGGCGGCTGCTCGACCGGTCGGTGCGCTGGCTGGTGCAGAACCGGCCGCCGATCGTCGACGTCGCCGCCGAGATCGAGCGGTTCGCCGGGACGGTCGCCGCGCTGTCGCCCGTCCTGCCCGGCCTGCTCGTCGGGGCCGAGCGACGCCGGCTGGTGCGGCGCACCGACGAGCTGGCCGGCGCCGGCGTGCCGCCGGACCTCGCCGCGGACGCCGCGGTGCTGCTGGACGTGTTCTCGCTGCTGGACGTCACCGAGATCGCGGCGGCCACGGCGACGCCGGCGTACGACGTCGCACCGCTGTACTTCACGCTGTCCGAGCGGTTCCAGGTGGACGCGATGCTCGGGCTGATCACCCGGCTGCCGCGCGACGACCGGTGGGACGCGCTGGCCCGGGCGGCGCTGCGGGACGACCTGTACGCGGCGCTCGAGGCCCTCACGGTCTCGGTGCTCGTGACACCCGGCGCGCAAGGGGCCTCACCCGTCGACCGGATCACGGTGTGGGAGCAGACGAACGGTGAGGCGCTCGCCCGCGCGAGGGACATGGTCGGCGAGGTCGGCGAGCTCGACCGGACGGGCATCGCGGCCCTGTCGGTGGCCCTGCGGTCGCTGCGCGGGCTGGTGCGCGGCGGCGCCTAGGATCGCGGGGTGGGGACACTCAACGACCTGGTCCACGAGCACACCGACCTGGACGAGGCCGACGTCGAGTGGCTGCACCAGCTGGTCGGTGACTGGCAGCTGCTCTCGGACCTGTCGTTCGCCGACCTGGTGCTGTGGGTGCGGACGCCGGAGGGGTGGGTCTCGGTGGCGCACGTGCGGCCCACCACCGGCGCGACGGTCTTCTTCCACGACGTCGTCGGCGAGCAGGTGCGCGCGGGCGAGCGGCCCCAGCTGGACGACGCCCTGGCCAGCGCCCGGATCCAGCGCGACGGCGACCCGCGGCTGCGCGACGGCGTGCCCGTGCTGGAGGAGGCGATCCCGGTCGTCCGGGCCGGCACGGTCGTCGCCGTGCTCTCGCGGCAGACCAACGTGGGCACGATGCGGGCCCCCAGCCACCTCGAGCTGACCTACATCGGCTGCGGCGACGCGCTGGCCTCGATGGTCGCCGAGGGCGCGTTCCCCGTGACCGGCTCGCCGACCGGCTCACGCCGCGGCGCGCCCCGCGTCGGGGACGGCCTGATGCGGCTGGACGTCGAGGGTCTGGTCACCTACGCGAGCCCCAACGCGGTCTCGGCCTACCACCGGCTGGGCTACGACCGGCAGCTGATCGGCGCGTCACTGGCCGAGGTGACCACCACCGTCATGCGCGGTCGCGGTCAGGTCGACGAGGGCCTGCCGCTGGTGCTGACCGGCAAGGCGCCCTGGCGGGCCGACATCGACGGCCGCGGCACCGCGCTGAGCGTGCGCGCCATCCCCCTGGTCGTGCACGGGGCGCGCGTTGGGGCGCTGCTGCTGATGCGCGACGTGAGCGAGCTGCGCCGGCGTGAGCGCGAGCTGCTGAGCAAGGACGCGACGATCCGCGAGATCCACCACCGGGTCAAGAACAACCTGCAGACCGTCGCCGCCCTCCTGCGGCTGCAGTCCCGGCGGCTGGAGGACGGGCCCGGGCGCACCGCGCTGGACGAGGCCGGACGCCGGGTCGGCGCGATCGCGCTGGTGCACGAGACGCTGTCGACCAGCTTCGACGAGACGGTCGTGTTCGACGAGGTGGCCGTTCGGGCGCTGGGCGCCCTGGTCGAGGCGGCCACGCCGGACGGCACGACGCGGGTGCGCCACGAGGGCCGGTTCGGCCGGCTGCGCGCCGAGGACGCGACCGCACTGTCCCTGGTGCTGACCGAGCTGGTGCAGAACGCCGTCGAGCACGGGCTGGGGCCGGCCGGTGGTGTCGTCACCGTGCGGGCCGACCGGACGTCGGTGCCCGGCGCGGACGGTGAGGGCTCGGTCGACCAGCTGGGGGTGCTGGTCAGCGACGACGGGGCCGGCCTGCCCGACGGGTTCGCCGGGCGCCCCGGTGGACTGGGCACCCAGATCGTGCGGTCGCTGGTGGGCGAGCTGGGCGGCAGCATCAGCTGGCGGGCCCGTGAGCAGGGCGGCACCGACGTCCAGATGGTCCTGCGCCCGCGACCGCTGACCACCTGACACGCGAACGCCCCGGCCGTCGGGGCCGGGGCGTTCGCATGGTTGCCGGGTGCTCAGACGGCGCGGCGGGCCCGGGCGTTGCGGCGCTTGAGGGCGCGACGCTCGTCTTCGGACAGGCCGCCCCAGACGCCGGCGTCCTGGCCGGACTCCAGCGCCCACTTCAGGCAGGTGTCCAGGACGGGGCAGCGGCGGCAGACGGCCTTGGCCTCGTCGATCTGCAGCAGGGCGGGTCCGGTGTTGCCGATCGGGAAGAACAACTCGGGATCCTCGTCGAGGCAGGCAGCGCGGTGGCGCCAGTCCATCGGGATCGAACTCCTGTTCCGGGGCGAGACGGTGGGGCGAGGTACTGCGGTAGGGCATCGTGCGGTGGTGGTGCGGCGAGCGGTTGAAGACCGGGGTCCGGAGCCTTCTGGGTGGGACTCGGGCCTTGTGAATGACTTCACGAGCCGCACGGCGACAACGCCGTCTCCACCATGTGTGTTCCCACCATCACACCCGGGGGTGCTCGGGCACAAGTGTTTCACGCGACCGATCTGTCCGCAGTCGCGACATCGGGGGGAGCACCGAGTGTGCTCCGCGACGATACCCCCCTAGGCCGTCAGCACCCGCAGGGCCCTGGGTACGGCCGTCAGGCGCACGCCGCGCACCTGCCCGAGATAGTCGCCGTCGGCCTGCAGCGCGACGTCCCGGTCGGAGGTGACCTCGACCCAGGGCAGGTCGTGGGCGGTGAAGGTGTGCTCGGGCGATCCCGGCCGGTGGGTGAGCATGCGCCCGACCGAGGTCAGGGTGCGCGAGGCGGTCATCGCCAGCGGCGCCGAGACGTCGATGCCGAGGTCGAAGGACGCGAGCGGCGTCGGACGCAGCCGGTGCGGCCCGAGGTAGGACCACGGGTCGGTGTTGGTCGCGATGACCATCGGCAGGTCCGCCACCTGACCCTGCGGGCTGGTGAGGGTCATCGGCGCCGCGGTGCGGTCCAGGGCCGACCAGGCCCGCACGGTCGACACGGCGTAGCGCAGGCCGCTGGCCCGGCGTCCGCGCCGGCGGGCGGCCTCGACGCGGGCGATGGCCTCGGCGTCCAGGCCGAGCCCGGCGTTCAGGACCACCCAGCGATGACCCCCGACGTCCGCGCCACCGAGCACCTCGAGCCGGGCCAGCCCGAGCCGACGGCTGCTGTCGTGGCTGAGCGCGCGCGCCACCAGGTGCGCCGACCGTCGGGCCGACCGGGGCTGACCCAGGGTGCGGGCCAGCACGTTGGCGGCCCCGCCGGGCACCACGCCGAGGGCGGGGACGTCGACCGCGGGGCCGTGCGCGAGCAGCCCGTCAACGATCTCGCTGACCGTCCCGTCGCCGCCGAAGACCACGACGGCGTCGAGGCCGCGCTCGCGGGCGTCGGCGGCGAGCTGACGGGCGTGGCCGCGGTGGGTCGTCAGCACGGTCCGCACGCGTGAGGCGCCACCGAGCAGCGCGGCGACCGCACGCACCGCGCGGGCGTCAGCGGACGTCGAGACCGGGTTGGCCACCAGCAGCACCTGCACAGGGGGCAGCGTAGGTGGCGCGGTCGGTGCCCTCGGCAGGTCGGTGCCCCCGGCCGGGCGCTACCGTGGCGCCCGTGCCCGAGCCCACCCCCGCCGTGGACGACGCCCCGCTGGGCTGGCCGCAGGTCGCGGCCGCGATGGTCGGCCTGCAGGCCGTGGTGGTGCTCGCCTTCGCCGTCTTCTACGTGGCCGCGCAGTCGCGGGGGTTCTCGGAGTTCAACGTCCTGGCCTCGGCCGGGCTGTTCGTGCTGGCCGCCGCCGGGCTGCTGCTCGTCGCGCGCGGGCTGGTGGCGCGCCGCCGCTGGGCCCGCTCGCCGGCGCTGACCTGGCAGATCGTCCTGCTCCCGGTGTCGTTCGGGCTGGTGCAGTCCGGCCGCTGGTACGTCGGGGTGCCGCTGGCCGTCACGGCGGCGCTGGCGATGCGCGGGCTGTTCGCGGTGCCCGCCGACCGCTGAGCGGCCGCGCCCCCGGCGACGCGGCTCAGCGGGTCTCGACCAGGCTGCTCGACAGCGCGGCGACGGTGCGGCTGAGCAGCCGCGAGACGTGCATCTGCGAGATGCCGAGCTCGTCGGCGATCTCGCTCTGGCTCATGCCCCGCAGGAAGCGCAGCGCCAGGATCTGCTTCTCGCGGGTCGGCAACCGGCTCAGCAGCGGCCGCAGCGTCTCGCGGTCGTCGACGCCGGCCAGGGCCTCGTCCTCACCGCCGAACCGGTCGGTGAGCCCCCCGCCCGGCGTTGCGTCGTCGTCGCCCGGCAGTGGCCACGCGATGCGCGCCCGGCCGGCTTCGAGCGCGTCCAGGACCGTCTCCTCGTCCTCGCCCAGGTGCTCGGCGAGCTCGGCGACGGTGGGGGAGCGGCCCAGCCGCTGGGTGAGGTCGGTGCGGGCCGCGCCCATCGACACACCCAGCTCGGAGAGCCGTCGGGGCACCCGCATCGCACCCGACCGGTCGCGGAAGTGCTGGCGGATCTCGCCCAGGATGACCGGGGTGGCGTAGCTCGCGAGCTCGACGCCGCGCTCGGGGTCGAAGCGGTCGACCGCGTGGATCAGCCCGATCGTGCCGACCTGCACGAGGTCCTCGACCGGCTCGCCCAGGTGCCGGTAGCGGCGGGCCAGATGGTGCACCAGCGGCAGGTGCGCCTCGACCACCTGCGAGCGCAGGTCGGCCCGCCGTGGGTCGTCCGGCGCCAGCCGGCACAGGACGACGACGTCCGCCGCACCGGCCTGCGGAGCGCGGCGCGACTGGGCCGGCAGCGTCACCCTCGCCCCCCGGTCATCGACTCAGCCCCACTGCCCGCTGCCGCGGCGCACGACCAGGCGCAGCCAGGTGCGACCGTCGTCGTGCTCGCCGGACTCGACGCCGTCGACCAGGGCCGAGAGCACCGACCAGGCGAACGCCGTCCGGTCGGGCAGGTCGGTGCGCGGCCCGCTCACCTCGACGGTCAGCGACGGCTCCTCGAGGACGAACACGCAGCGCAGCGTGGTGATCGGCGCCCCCTCGTCGGTGCCGGCGACCAGCAGGGCGCACGCCTCGTCCACGGCGATCCGCAGGTCCTCGATCCGGTCCAGCGTGAGGTCGACCCGGGCCGCCAGACCGGCTGCGGCGGTGCGGACGACGGCGATGTACGCGGCCGAGGCGGGCACCTCGAGCTCGACGACGTCGGCGGTCTCGGTGTCGAGACCGACCAGGCTGGTCGCGCCCACCTCCTCGCCCCCCTCCGCCGGTCCGTCGTGCCTCACGCCATGGTGACGGGTCGGCGCCGTCGCGTCTACGCGGACGGCGCCCGGGCGGCCAGCGCGGCCAGCGCGGCGCCGTCCATCCGGTAGTGCACCCAGTCGCCCATCGGCCGCGCGCCCAGGGAGTCGTAGAAGGCGATGGACGGGGTGTTCCAGCCCAGCACCCACCACTCCAGGCGCCGCCAGCCCCGGTCGACAACGGTCGCGGCCAGGCTGGCGAGCAGGGCCGTGCCCAGGCCCGATCCGCGCAGCGCGGGCCGCACGTAGAGGTCCTCGAGCCAGATCCCGTGCCGGCCGGTCCAGGTCGAGAACGTCACGTACCAGACCGCCAGGCCCACCACCTCGCCGTCGGCCTCGGCGACCAGCGCGTGGCTGCGGGCCTCGCCGTCCGCCGGGAACAGCGCCTGCTCGAAGTGCTCGTGGGTGGCCTCGACGGCGTCCGGCTCGCGCTCGTACTCGGCGAGCTCGCGCACCAGGGTGAGCAGGGCGGGGACGTCGGCGGGCTGGGCCGGCCGGATCGTGGGAGGGGCCATGGCGCGAGGTTACGGGGCGCACACTGGTGCCGTGAGGCGGCGGCTGACGGGGGTGGTCCTGGCGCTGATCGCCGGGTGCTCGGCCGCTCCGCCGCCCGGCCCGGCGTCCGGTCCGGCGTCCGGTCCGGCGTCGTCGCCGAGGTCGTCCGAGGCCGCCTCCAGCGCCGGGCCGACCCCCACCGGCGCGCGGCCGACGCCGGCGCCGGCCCGTCCCGTCGTCCGGCTCGACCCCGCCGTCGCCATCGTGCCGGGGGCCGTGCGGTCGCTCGGCGCTCCGCCCGGGGCCGGGGTCGACGTCCGCCCGGGTCGCACGGCCCCGCCCGGGCGGCGCTTCGCGGTGCTGGTGGGCATCACCGACTACCGCCCGCCGACGCACGACACGACCGCGGGCGCCGCCGACGCGCGGCTGTGGCGCACCCGGCTGCTGGACGCAGGGTGGCTGCCGCAGAACGTGCACCTGCTGGTCGACGGGCAGGTCACCGGTCGCGCGCTGCGGGCCGAGCTGGCCTGGTTGGCGGCGCGCAGCCGGCCGGGGACGTTCACGGTGTTCCACTACTCCGGTCACGTGAAGCAGCGGGGCGGGGGACGCGAGGCGCTGTGGCCGGTCGACCGCGACTTCGTCGACGACCGGGTCGTCGAGGCGGTGCTGGCGCGCGGCGCAGGGCGGATGTGGGTCGACGTCGCCGGCTGCGAGGCGGGCAGCTTCGCCGGCCGGTTGCCGAGCGCCCGGGTGCTCTTCACCGGCGCGTCGACGGGCGCGCAGAAGGCCTACGAGTACCCGCCGTGGGGCCTGTCGGTCTGGACCGGGCTGCTGTTGGCCAAGGGGATGCAGGACCGCGGCGCCGACGCGGACGGCGACCGCCGCGTGACCGTGGGCGAGGCCCTGCGCTACGCCACCTGGTACGCCGAGGCGATCACGCTGACCCAGCGGCCGTACGGGCGGCAGACACCCGTCGCGCTCGGCGACCCGCAGCGCGGGTGGACCCTGGCCGACCCGCCGGCCTGAGCAGCCGGCCGGTCAGACGTCCCGCTCCCAGCGCCGGTACTCGGCGACGACGGCCATCCCGGCCTTCTCGTACAGCCGCCTCGCGAGCACGTTGTCGCCGTCGACGGTCAGTGTGGTCGAGGTCAGCCCAGCGGCGGCGTCGCGCCGGAAGCACTCCTGCAGCAGGGCCAGACCCAGACCGCGACCCCGGTGCTGCGGCAGCACCGCGAGCTGCCCCACGTGCCCGTCGCCCTGCCGGACGTCGGTCGTGGCGACCGCGACGACCGCGTCGTCCTCGACCGCGCAGACGACGTCGCCGCCCTGGTCGAGCACCAGCGTCGACCACTCCTCGAACGGCCGCAGGTGGCTGCCGAACGTGCCGGCGAAGGCGGTCATCACGACCTGCCACACCTCGCGCGCGTCCTGCTCGCGGTCGAACGCACGAAGGCTCACCCCGGCGGGCCACGTCGGCTCGGGCAGCCCGCCGGTGACCGTCCGCGCCATCCGCCAGATCGTCCGCGCGTGGGCGAACCCGGCGTCAGTCAGCAGCGCCGCGGCGCCGTCGGGGGACGTGCCGGCGAAGTGCTCGAGCCGGCCCACCGACCGCCGCTTCCCGGTGCTCACCACCCAGTCCAGCAGCTCGCGCTGCAGCTGGCGTGCGCCGGCGTAGGAGGGCAGGACGACGGTCTCGGACTCGCCGTTCGCCCCGACGTCGGCGTACCCGACGACCCGGCCGTCGTGCTCGGCGACGATCCGCTCGTTGCCCTCGATCGTGAGCCAGCCCTGGATGTCGGACAGCTCCATCTCGGGCTGGCCGAGCTCGAGGGTGTCGTACTCGGTGTACACGTCGAGCAGTGCCGCGGCGTCGTCGGGGCGGGCGGGACGGCGGGTGATGGCCATGGGTGACGAGCGTGCCAGGGCGATCCCGCGCTGACACGTGGTTTTCGGTGGGCTCACCGGGCCACCTGCAGCGGCGTCTGGTCCCCGGCGACCACGAGGACCCCGCGGCCCGGGCCGGCGCGGTCGGCCGGCTCGGTGCGCACCCCCAGCAGCTCGCCGTCCGCCGGCGTGGGCGCCAGCAGCACGCCGGTGCGTGCCGAGCGGATCGTCGCCGCGGCGCCGCGGTAGACACCCAGCAGCGCGGCCGTGCTGCCCGCGAGCACGACGGCCGCCCGGCCGCGGCGGCGGGCCAGGGCGTCCAGGGCCGCGTCGAGGCCGGGGTCGAGCAGCTCGGCGTCGTCGACGAGGACGACGACCCCGGGGTCGAGGGCGAGGCGCCCGGCCAGCCCGGGGACGTCGTCCGCCGCCAGCACCGGCCACGGCCCGACGGTGAGCGGCGACTCGCGCGGGCAGACGGCGAGGACGGGGACCCCCGCGGCGCTCAGGCCGCGGGCCAGGGTGAGCAGCGTCGTCGACCGGCCTGCGCCCGGTGGGCCGGCCACCAGGGCCAGCCGATGCCGGCGCAGGTCCAGCCGCACCGGCCCCGCCTCGTCGCCGCCGACCCCGAGCAGCACCCCGCCGCCGGTGTCGTCGGCGCAGTCCAGCTCGCCGAGCGTCACCGACGCCGGCAGCTCACGCACGCGCAGTCGGTGGGTGGGGGCCCCGGGCCAGGTGCGGCGCACCTCGGCGACGGTTCGATCCACGTCGGCCAGGGCCAGCTGGACGGCGGCGCCGTCGCGGGTGCGCACGCCCCGGCCGGGCAGCGAGCTGGTTCCGGCGGACGTCGGCAACCCGGCCAGCAACAGGTCGGTGGGGTCGCCGACGCGCAGCAGGAGGCGGTCGGGGATCACGGCGGTCAGCCGCGAGGTGAGCAGCGCGCGGTGCCCCGTGACCACGGCGTGCAGACCCGCCGACGGCCCGTCGCGCAGCAGGGCGGCGAGGGCCTCGCTGGTGCGCCCGTGGTCGACGGCGTCGAGCGACTCGACCAGCGCGTCCGAGCCGTCCACGAGCAGCACGAGCGTCGGCCTCGGCAGCCGCGGGTCGTCGAGCCGTCGGCGGACCTCGCCCGCGAGCCGGACGACGAGTCTGGCGACCAGGCGCGGTTGGTCGTGCGAGAGCGCGGTTCCCATGTGCGGCAACGCCTGCAACGCCTTGAGCTGACCTGAGGCGGCGTCCACCAGGTGCAGGTGCAGGTCGTCGGGTGCGGTGGCGGCCGCGAGTGACAGGGCGATGGTGAGGATCCCCCGGGTGCGGCCGCTGCGCGGCCCGCCGCACAGGCCGAGGTGCCCGTCGCGTGCAGGGTCCCAGGTGAGCGGCGGCTGGCGCTGCTCGGCGGGCAGGTCGACCAGGCCGATCGCGACCCCGCCACCGTCGTCGGGGGTCCGGGCCAGCTCGTGGACGCCGACGGTGGTCGGCAGCGGGGCGAGCCAGGCCGGGGGAGCGGGGACGACGTCCGCCAGGCGCGTCGCCTCGCGCAGCGCCACGACGACGCGGCCGAGGTCGTCGTCGGACCGCTCGGTGCTCGGTGGCGGCTCGCCGACACGGTGCACCCGGATCGGCTCGTCGTCCGCCGGGTGGGAGCCGTTGACGCGGGCCACCTGGAACAGGGTCAGTGCGCCAGAGCCGTTGCGGGACAGCGCCCTTCCGGGGGTCTGCGCATCGATGCGGGCCGCGTCGGGCGCCTCGAGGACGTCGTCGGAGTCGGAGCGGTCCCGCAGTCGCAGCGCGATGCGCAGGCTCAGGTTGGCCTTGATGTCGGCGGTGACGATGCCGGCGGGGCGCTGCGTCGCGAGCACGAGGTGCACACCGAGCGAGCGTCCGACCGCCGCGATGCGCACCAGTCCGGTGACGAACGCCGGCAGCTCCTCGGCCAGCACGCGGAACTCGTCGATCACCACGACCAGCCGCGGCAGCGCGGGCAGGCGCGGGTCGGCCACCCGCAGCCGGTGGTACGCCTCGACGTCGGGGCACGCGGTGTCGCGCAGCAGGCGCTCACGCCGGGCGAGCTCGGCGCCCAGGCTGGTGAGCGCCCGCTCGGCCAGGTGCTCGTCCAGGTCGGTGACCAGGCCGGCGGTGTGGGCGAGCTCGGCGCAGCCGCCGAAGGCGGCACCGCCCTTGTAGTCCACCAGGACGAAGGACAGCTGGTCGGGGCGGTTGGTGACGGCCAGCCCCGCCACCAGCGTCTGCAGCAGCTCGGACTTGCCGGCGCCCGTCGTACCGGCCACCAGCACGTGCGGCCCGTCGCGACGCAGGTCGACCACGACCGGACCGTCGGGGCCGACGCCGAGGGTGACCAGTGTGGTTGCAGCGCAACGGTTCCAGCCCCCGACAATCGATGCGGGGTCGGTCGCGTCGACGTCCAGCAGGTCGAGCAGCCGCACGTCGGTCGGCAGGACGGCGGCTGCGGACTGCGGTGCCGCGTCGCGCATCGGGCACAGGGCGCGTGCCACCCGCTCGGCCAACCCCGCCGACACGCCGTCCCACCGCACGTCCTCGACGCACGCCTGCTCGGTCACCAGCCGCCCGCTGCCCGGGCCGACGTCGAAGGTGGCGCGGCACTCACCGGCCAGCCCCGAGAGGTCGTCGTCCAGGCAGATGGTGTGGACGCCGGCGGCCGGTCCCGCGACCATCAGGTCCGCCAGCCCCGGCAGCGAGCGTCGGGTGCCGGCCCGGTCGACGACCAGCACGGTCAGCAGCGCCGGCTCGCCGGCGCGCATCTCGTCGCCCTGGCGCCGGGCCCGCTCGAGCAGCGTGGCCACCAGAGCACGCGCGTCGTCCACGTCGTCGACCGGCCCGGGCCCCGTCTGGTGCGGGAGCCAGCGGCTCCAGCCCCAGTCGGCGGTGCTGCCCAGCACCACGAGCCGCACGACCCGAGGTGAGTGCCAGGCGGCCACCTGGGCGACCAGGTGGCGGCCGACCGCGAGCACCTGGGCCCGGTGTCCGGCCAGACCCAGGTGGCCGACGTCCGGCAGCGAGACCGTCACCGGCGCGTCGTCGAGGTGGTGGTCCTCGGTGGACCCGTCAGGGCGCACGACCCGCACCCGGGCCCGGATCCGACCGGAGCCGAGCAGCAGGGTGAGGACGTCGGGGCTCGCCGCGCCGCGCTCCCAGAGCCGGGCCGACGGCCCGCTCACGCAGCGCAGCAGCTCGGCGGCGTCCGGTGCGTCGGCCCGGCGGCACCCCAGGTCGTCCCGCAGCGCCGCGGCGAGGGCGGCGTCGACGCCTGCCACGCGCCGGGCGTGGTCGGCCTGTGCATGGTCGCGCTCGCGTCGGCCGCGGGTGCGCTCGGACACGGTGGTGCCGAGGATCATCACCGGGCTCATCAGGGCGAACAGCAGGAACATGGGCTGGCGGGTGAGGACCGCCGCCGGCACCGCGACCGCCAGCGGCAGCACCATGGCCAGCCACGGCACCCCCTGGCGCCGCTCGGTCGGGTTCGGGCCCGGGCGGTGCAGTTCGACCGGCGCTCGTGCGGTCCGCGGGCGTGGCCCGGGGTTGACCTCGATCGCGCCCTCATGGCTGATCCGCGTGGCCGCTGGTGGGACCGCCGGCGAGCGCACCACCAGCGTGCTGCGCCCGGCACGGATGCGTCTGCCGGGTTGCACCGGGTGCGGGTCCTCGCCGATGCGGGTGCCCTCGACCGTCGTCCCGTTCACCGACCCCAGGTCGCGGACCGTGACGCCGTCCGGCGCGACGCGCACCGCCAGGTGCCACCGGGACGTGTCGGCGTCCTCGATCCGGATCTCGGCGCGCGGCGAGCGGCCCACCCGGTGCTCGCCGGGGGGCAGGGCGTGCACCCGGCCGCTGTCCGGGCCCCCGACGACGTGCAGCTGCAGCAGGCCGCGGGCGCGGGGCACCAGGTCGGCTGCGCCGGCGACGAGCAGGACGCCGTCCAGCAGCGGCGGCCGGCCGAGGACGTCGTCGCCGTCGACGGGCGCGCAGTCGCTGACCAGGGGGGTTCCGGACACCATCGCGCAGGCGTCCAGGACCCGGTCGCGGACCTGGCGCCAGGTCGTGCCCGCCGGCGCCGAGAGCTCGACGTCGATGGGGCCGGCGTCGCGGGCGGGGTCGACCACGGAGCAGCGCAGGGTCACCACCCGAGCAGTCTGACCGGGCCGCGCGCACCGCCGCCGGCGTCGTCCACAGGGGCGCCTGCGGACCTACCGCCGACGCGCCGGTGGCCGTGTCGTGACCGTCGACGGGGACGGTACGGCGTGCTGACCTCGCGGGTGCGACGGCCGGGTGTCGCGGGGGCTGGACGCGGCGGGCAGCCCAGGGAGGGCACACGGCACGAAGGTGCCCCGGCGGCGCGGTTGCTCGCTCCCGTCGTCCACAGGGGTGCGGGGCGCGCCTATGTTGGGCGGACGCAACGGCCGTCGACGGCGCGGACGTGCGGGCGCGAGCCCTCCCACGAGACGGGGACCCATGACGGCGACGGATCAGGCAGCGGGGCAGGGATCGCAGCCGACCGGGACGCTGGGTGAGCGGTTGTCCTCGGCGCTGCCCGGGGCGGTCAGCCTGGGCATGACCGACCGGCTGCGGATGGCGCACGACGCGTCGCACTACCTGCTGACCCCGCAGGTCGTGGTGGCCCCGGCCGACGCGGCCCAGGTGGCGACCGTGATGAGGGTGTGCGCCGAGCTGGGCGCACCCCTGACCTTCCGCGCCGGCGGCACCAGCCTGAGCGGGCAGTCCGTCACCGACAGTGTGCTGGTCGACGTGCGCCGGCACTTCGGCGCCATCGAGGTGCTCGACGAGGGCCGCCGGGTGCGGGTGGGCCCTGGGGCGGTGTTGCGCCAGGTCAACCTGCGGCTGGCCCGCTACGGGCGCCGGCTGGGGCCCGACCCGGCCAGCGAGTCCGCGTGCACCATGGGCGGGGTCATCGCCAACAACTCCAGCGGCATGACCTGTGGCACCGAGCACAACACCTACCGGACCCTCGAGTCGGTCGTCGCGGTGCTGCCGTCGGGCACCACGATCGACACCGGCGCGGCGGACGCCGACGCTCGGCTGCGTGCGCTCGAGCCCGAGCTGCACGCGGGCCTGCTGCGGCTGCGCGACCGGGTGCGGTCCGACGCGGCCTCGGTGGCGACCATCCAGCAGCAGTTCTCGCTGAAGAACACGATGGGGTACGGGCTGAACTCGTTCCTGGACCACGACCGGGCCGTCGACGTCTTGACGCACCTGCTGGTGGGCAGCGAGGGCACGCTGGCGTTCGTGGCCGAGGCGACGTTCGCCACGCTGCCGGTGCGGCCCCATGCCGCCACCGCGCTGCTGACGTTCGCCGACCTGCATCGCGCCACCTCGGCGCTGCCGGAGCTCATCGCGTCGGGCCCCGCGGCCATCGAGCTGTTCGACGCCACGTCGCTGCGCGTGGCGCAGGTGGACCCGCTCGCCGACGCCGCGCTGCGCGGGATGCAGATCGACGCCCACGCCGCGCTGCTGGTCGAGTGGCAGTCGGCCGAGCTCGACGAGCTCGTCGAGCACGAGGTGGTCGCCCGCGCCATGCTGGCCGGCCTGCCCCTGGTCGGCGCCACCACGCCCAGCCGCGACACGGGTGCCCGCAAGGCGCTGTGGACGCTGCGCAAGAACCTGTACCCCGCAGTGGCCGGTGCCCGCCCGAGCGGCACCACCGCGCTGCTGGAGGACATCGCCGTCCCGCCGGCCGACCTGGCCGTCACCTGCGACGGCCTGGCGACCCTGTTCGCCCGCCACGGATATCGCGACAACGTCATCTTCGGCCACGCCAAGGACGGCAACATCCACTTCATGCTCACCGAGCGCTTCCACGCAGGTGAGGCACCCGACCGCTTCGAGGCCTTCACCGAGGAGATGGTCGACCTCGTCCTCGGCCTCGGCGGCACGCTGAAGGCCGAGCACGGCACCGGCCGGGTGATGGCCCCGTACGTCGCGCGCCAGTACGGGGCCGAGCTGTACGACGTGATGTGCGAGGTCAAGCGGCTGTTCGACCCCACCTCGGTGCTCAACCCGGGCATCGTCGTGGGCGCCTCGCCCGCGGCGCACCTGGAGCACCTGAAGGTGCTGCCCACCGTCGACGAGGAAGTCGACCGGTGCACCGAGTGCGGCTACTGCGAGCCGGTCTGCCCCAGCCGTGAGCTGACCACGACGCCGCGGCAGCGCATCGTGCTGCGCCGGGAGCAGGCCGCCGCCGAGGCGGCGGGCGACACCGAGCTGCTCGCCCAGCTGCGCGCGGACTACGACTACGACGCCGTGCAGACCTGTGCCGTGGACGGCATGTGCGCCACCGCCTGCCCCGTGGCCATCAACACCGGCGACCTGGTCAAGCGGCTGCGGGCCGAGGTCCAGGGGCGGCTCTCCGACGGCGGCTGGAAGGTCGCGGCGAACCACTGGGGCGCGGCGCTGAAGGGGGCGGCCACCGGCCTGAACAGCGCGGCGCTGATGCCGCCCGCCGTGCCGGAGCAGGTCAGTCGCGCGGCGCGCGTCGTCGCGGGCAAGGACCGGGTGCCCCGCTGGGACCGCTCGCTGCCGGCGGGTGGGAGCACCCGTCGTCCGCACCAGCACGCGCACCCCGCGGCCGTGTACCTCCCGTCCTGCCAGAGCAGCATGTTCGCCCCTGAGCGCGGTGCCGACGGGGCCCACGCGGGAGTGACCCCCGCGGTGCTCGCGCTGGCCGAGCGGGCGGGGGTGGCGCTGGTGGTGCCCGAGGGCATCGCCGACCGCTGCTGCGGCACGCCGTGGTCGTCGAAGGGTCTGACCCAGGGCCATGCGGCCATGGGCGCGCGGGTGCGCCCGTGGCTGGCCGCGGCCACCGAGGGCGGCCGGCTGCCGGTGGTGTCGGACTCCGCCACCTGCAGCGAGGGCTGGACCAGGACCGTCGACGGGACCGGCATCGACGTCGTGGACGCCGTGGCCTGGGTCGCCACCGCGGTGCTGCCGACGCTGCCCGAGGGCACCAGGCTCGGTTCGCTCGCGCTGCATCCGACCTGCTCGTCGGTGCGGGCCGGGCTGGACGCGGCGCTGCGGGCGGTGGCCGCCCGGGTGGCGCACGAGGTCGTGGTGCCCGACGCGTGGGGGTGCTGCGGGTTCGCCGGCGACCGAGGCATGCTGCACCCCGAGCTGACGGCCTCGGCGACGCGGGAGCAGGCCGAGCAGATCACCGCCCGCGCGTTCGACGCCTACGCGTCGGTCAACCGCACCTGCGAGATCGGCATGTCCCGGGCCACAGGCCGGCCGTACGTGCCGCTGCTGGAGCTGCTGGAGCGGGTCACCCGCGGCTGAGGCCAGCGGTAGCCGAGCATCGCCTCCGCAGGCGCTCCGCAGGTCAGGGCAGCATGCCCGACAGGACGGTGGACGGCAGGCCGACGATCAGGCACATGGCGATGATCAGGCCGAGGCTCCACGGCAGCACCTTGGCAGGATGTCGGCCGCACGCCCGATCAGCCCGACCGCGGTGGCGGCGATGGTCAGGTTCTGCGGGCTGATCATCGTGCCGACGACCCCGCCGGAGGTGTTGGCGGCGACCAGCAGCGTCGGGTCGCGCTGGTGTCGGAGCCGGTCACCGAGGGACGACTGGCGTCGAGCTGGGACAAAGCGTTCGAAGGCTCCTCGTGGTCGTCCACACCCTGCAACGCAGCCCTTCTCGGCGACGGCGGCGGCCCCTATGGTGCTCATCTGGGGGCCGGACCGGGGCAGGGGGTGGACCAGATGGACGCGATCGCGCAGGTGGAGCTCGAGGTGCGCGAGCTCATCCGCCGGTCCGGTGTCGACCCGGTCCGCGAGGGCGACGCCGTGCGCGGTCTGGTCGCGGACGTCGTCGCCGACTACGACGAGCGGTCGATGTCCGGCAACCTGCCAACCCTGGTCGACCCGGCCGGCGCGGTGCAGCGGGTGTGGGACGCCGTCGCCGGTTTCGGTGCGCTGCAACCGTTCCTGGACGACCCGCGGGTCGAGGAGATCTGGGTGAACGAGCCGTCCAAGGTGTTCGTGGCTCGTGACGGCGTCGCCGAGCTGACCACGACGATCCTGGACGACGACACCGTGCGCGACCTGGTCGAGCGGATGCTGAAGGCATCGGGACGCCGGCTCGACCTCAGCTCGCCGTTCGTGGACGCCACCTTGCCGGACGGGTCGCGGTTGCACGTGGTGATCCCGGACGTGACCCGAGAGCACTGGGCCCTGAACGTGCGCAAGTTCGTCGTCAAGGCGAGCCACCTCGAGGACCTCGTCCGGCTGGGCAGCCTCACGGCCCACGCGGCGCGATTCCTGGACGCGAGCGTGCGCGCCGGGCTGAACGTCCTGGTCGCCGGCGGCACCCAGGCCGGCAAGACGACCCTGCTGAACTGCCTCGCCGGGGCGATCGACTCCCGCGAGCGGATCATCACCTGCGAGGAGGTCTTCGAGCTGCGCATCGCCGCACGGGACGTCGTCGCGCTGCAGTGCCGGCAGCCCAGCCTCGAGGGCACCGGTGAGATCCCGTTGCGGCGCTTGGTGAAGGAGTCCCTGCGCATGCGCCCCTCGCGCATCATCGTGGGCGAGGTGCGCCAGGAGGAGAGCCTGGACATGCTGCTCGCCCTCAACAGCGGGCTGCCCGGCATGTGCACGGTCCACGCCAACAGCGCCCGCGAGGCGATCACGAAGATGTGCACGCTCCCCCTGCTGGCGGGCGAGAACGTGGGGTCGCGCTTCGTCGTCCCGACCGTCGCGGCCAGCATCGACCTCGTCGTGCACGTGGGTCTGGAACCGAACGGTTCGCGCCGTGTGCGCGAGGTCGTGGGTGTGCCCGGGCGCGTCGAGGGGGACGTCGTCGAGGTGGCTGACATCTTCACCACCCGCGGTGGTCAGCTGGTGCGGTCCGCGGGGTTCCCGCCGCATCTCGAGCGGTACGAACGGATCGGCGTGGACGTGGCGCAGCTGCTGGGGCGGGACGGCTCCGACGCGCAGGTGCTCCCGTGACCGGCGTCCTGCTCGGGCTCGGGCTGGGCAGCGGACTGTTCTGCCTGTGGTGGTCGACCTGGCCGCGCCCGCCCCGCGCGCCGCACCCGCCGTCCGCCCGGCGCCTCGCGCTGCTGGACGACCTGCGCCAAGCCGGGTTCGAGGGGCTCAGCCCGGCCAGGCTGCTCGCCGGCAGCGCGGCACTGGGGGCGATCGTGCTGCTGCTGGTGCTCGGCGCCACGTCGGTGACCCCGTTGGCCGTCTGCTTCGCCGCGATGGCGGTGGCAGCGCCGCTACTCGTCGTGCGATCGCGTGCCCGACGGCGCCGCGCGCTGCTCCGCGACCTGTGGCCGGACGTCGTCGACAACCTCTCGTCGGCCGTGCGGGCGGGCCTGTCGTTGCCAGAGGCCCTGTCGCAGCTGGGATCGCGGGGCCCCGAGTCGCTGCAGCCGTCGTTCGCGGCGTTCGCCGAGGACTACCGCGCCACTGGGCGGTTCCAGGACTGTCTGGATGCACTCAAGGACCGGCTCGCCGACCCCGTGGCCGACCGCGTGATCGAGTCGCTGCGCATCGCCCGAGAGGTCGGGGGCAGTGACCTGGGCCGGCTGCTGCGCACGCTGTCGGCGTTCCTGCGCCAGGACGCGCGCACGCGCTCCGAGCTCGAGAGCAGACAGGGCTGGACGGTCAACGCGGCGCGGCTGGCGGTCGCCGCGCCGTGGATCGTCCTCACGCTGCTGGCGACCCGGCCCGAGTCCATCGCGGCGTACGACCGCCCGGCCGGGGCGGCCGTGCTGGTGGTCGGTGCCCTCACCACGGTCGTCGCCTACCAGCTCATGCTCCGGATCGCGCGGCTGCCCGACGAGCAGCGGGTCCTGCGGTGACGCCCTGGGTGCAGGGCGCCCTCGTCGGCCTGGGTGCGGGCCTCGGTCTGCTGGTGGTCGCGATGCGCACCCAGGCGGTGCGTCGGGTGGATCTGGACGCCCGGCTGGGGCCGTACCTGCGCGACACGACACCCGCGAGCCGCTTGCTGGGTCGCACCCCGGTGGGGGCTCCGACGGTGACGGTTCGGTTCCTGGCTCCGCTCGTCGCCGCAGCGGGCCGACGGGTCGACACGATCCTCGGCGGCAGCGCTTCGGTGCGTCGCCGCCTGGTGCGCGCCGGGCGCGAGCCCGAGGTCGACGCGCTGCGCGCCGAGCAGGTGCTCTGGGGGGCCACCGGCCTGGCGGCCGGGTCGCTCGTCGCGGCGGCCGCCTGGTGGCGCGGCGCCGGCTCGGCCCCGGCTCTGGCGGTGCTCGCCCTGCTCTGCGGTGCGGCGGGAGTGGCGGGGCGCGACTGGGTGCTTACGGCGCAGGCGACCCGGCGCGAGCAGCGGTTGCTCACGCAGTTCCCCACCGTGGCCGAGATGCTGGCCCTGGCCGTGAGCGCGGGTGAGGGGCCGAGCGCGGCGCTCGAGCGGGTGGCCCGGCTCAGCGACGGCGAGCTGGCCGACGAGCTGCGGCGGACCCTCGCCGACACCCGCGCCGGGGCCCCGCTGACCACGGCGCTGCAGGCGCTCGCCGACCGCACCGCACTGGTGCCGCTGGCCCGGTTCGTCGACGGCGTCGTCGTGGCGGTCGAGCGCGGCACCCCGCTGGCCGACGTCCTGCACGCCCAGGCCCAGGACGTCCGCGAGGCGGGCCAGCGCGCCCTGATGGACGCCGCGGGCAAGAAGGAGATCCTGATGATGATCCCCGTGGTGTTCCTGATCCTGCCGGTCACCGTCCTGTTCGCCGTCTACCCCGGGTTCGCGTTCCTGCGGCTCGGACTGTGAGGACCCGTCCACCACCCGAAGGAGATCTCATGGCGTTCATCGAGCAGCGGTTGCACCTGGTGCGGTGCCTGCTGAGCCCGCGCGCACACGCGGCCGACGACCGCGGTGACGTCCCGGGCTGGGTGCTGGTGACGATCATGACGGCCGGCCTGGTCGCCGCCCTGTGGGCCGTGGCGGGCGGCACCCTCGTCGACGTTTTCCAGTCCGCGATCGCCGACACCGTCGGCGGCCCCTGACGTGGCCGAGGGTCCGGCGGCCGATCGTGACGAAGGCTCGGCGGTCGTCGACTTCGCGCTCGTCGGCTCGCTGGTGACCCTGCTGTTCGTCGCCGTCGTCCAGGTCGCGTTGGTGGTGCACGTCCGGACGACGCTCGTCGACTGCGCCGCCGAGGGAGCGCGGTGGGGCGCCCGCGCGGGCCGGACGCCGGACGACGGGGCCGCCCGGGCCCGCGACCTGGTCGCCTCCGAGCTCTCGCGCAGCTACGCGGCCCGGCTGGGCGACGGCGTCCGGGCGCGCCGGCAGGACCGCGCCGGTGTCGCCGTCGTCGAGGTGACGATCCGCGCGCCGATCCCGCTGGTCGCCCTGCTCGGGCCCTCCGGCGGGCTCACGGTGAGCGGCCACGCCTTCGACGAGAGCCAATGAGGCCGGGCCGCCTGCAGGGCGACGGCGGCAGCGCGCTCGTCGAGTTCTGCTTCCTCGCGGTGCTGCTGCTGGTGCCCGTCGTCTACCTGGTGCTGACGCTGGGCCGGCTGCAGGCCGCCGCGTTCGCGACCGAGGGGGCCGCCCGCGAGGCAGGTCGCGCGTTCGTCACCGGCGCCGACGAGGCATCCGGCCGCGAGCGTGCCGCAGCGGCGGCGCTGATCGCGTTCTCGGACCAGGGTTTCGACGATCAGCGGCTCGAGGTGATCGACATCGAGTGCTCGGGTGACCCGTGCCTGGCCCCCGACTCGCGCGTCGTCGTCCACGCGACGCTGCAGGTCGTGCTGCCGGCCGTCCCCCGCCTGGTCGACCGCCTGGTGCCGGCGCGGGTGCGGGTGGACGCGACCCACGTGGCCACGGTCGACCGGTTCGGCGCGCGATGAGGCGGCCGGTCGCCGTCCGGGGCGCGCCGGACGACGGTCAGGTCACCCTGCTCGTCCTGGTCTACGCCCTGATCGCCCTGTCGCTGGTCGCCGTCGTCGTGGACGCGACAGCGGTCCACCTGGCCCGCACCCAGCTGCTGGACGCCGCCGACGCCGCGGCCCTCGACGCCGCGGACGCGGTCGACGACCGGGCGGTGTACGCCGATGGGCTGGCTGACGCCGTGCCGCTGACCACGGCGTCGGTGCGCGACCAGGCGACGACGTACCTGTCGTCGTACGCCGTCCCCTCGCACCTTTCCGACGTCGTCCTCGGGGCCCGCACCGGCAGCGCCGACGGTGCGAGCGCGACCGTCGAGCTGCGCGGCCGGGTGCGGCTGCCGATCGGCGGCGCGGTCGTGGCCACCTGGCGCGGAGGCATCCTGGTGACGGTCACCTCCACCGCGCGGACGACCCTGGCCCCGTGAGCACCGCGTAGGGTGGAGGACCGTGGCTGCCGTCGACTTCAGTGCCGAGATCCGTGACCTGCGCACGACCATCGAGTCGATCAACCAGGTCACCGACCTCGAGCGGCTGCGACGCGACATCCGCGACCTCGAGCAGCAGTCGGCCGCCCCCGACCTGTGGGACGACCCCGACGCGGCGCAGAAGGTCACCAGCCGGCTCTCGCACCTGGGCGCCGAGCTGAACCGGGTCGAGTCGGTCGCCTCGCGCGTCGACGACCTCGAGGTCCTCGTCCAGATGGCGCAGGAGGAGTCCGACGCCGACACCCTCGCCGAGGCCGAGGCCGAGCTGGTGGCGGTCAAGAAGACGGTCGGCGAGCTCGAGGTGCGCACCCTGCTCAACGGCGAGCTGGACGAGCGCGAGGCGCTGGTCACGATCCGGGCCGAGGCCGGCGGGGTCGACGCCGCGGACTTCGCCGAGATGCTGATGCGGATGTACCTGCGCTGGGCCGAGCGGCACGGGTACCCGACCGAGGTGATGGACACCTCCTACGCCGAGGAGGCCGGGATCAAGTCCACGACGTTCCAGGTCAAGGCCCCCTACGCGTACGGCACCCTCTCGGTGGAGCAGGGCACCCACCGACTGGTCCGCATCTCCCCGTTCGACAACCAGGGCCGCCGGCAGACCTCGTTCGCCGGCGTCGAGGTGCTGCCCGTCGTCGACCAGACCGACCACGTCGAGATCCCCGAGACCGAGATCAAGGTCGACGTCTTCCGCTCGTCCGGCCCGGGTGGGCAGAGCGTCAACACGACCGACTCCGCCGTGCGGATGACCCACATCCCCACCGGCATCGTGGTGTCGATGCAGAACGAGAAGTCGCAGATCCAGAACCGGGCGGCCGCGCTGAAGGTGCTGCAGTCGCGGTTGCTCGCCCAGCGCAAGGTCGAGGAGCGTGCCGCCATGGACGCCCTCAAGGGCGACGGCGGGTCGAGCTGGGGCAACCAGATGCGCTCGTACGTCCTGCACCCGTACCAGATGGTCAAGGACCTGCGCACCGAGCACGAGGTCGGCAACACCACCGCGGTGTTCGACGGCGACATCGACGGGTTCCTCGAGGCGGGCATCCGCTGGAAGCGCACCAGCGACCGCGAGGACTGAGGCGCGGGCGCCGGTGCACGGCGCTGACCAGACGCGTCAGCTCGATCACCGTCGGTCAGGTCGGTGGCCGCGTTCGGACCAGTGCGAACCGACGCGGTGCCGTCCGTGACGCACCGTGAGTGCGAGCGTGGTCTGATGGTGCTTCGACCCTTCGGTGCGTCGTGGTCACGCAACGCCCGACCGACCCGAGGTGCCCGGCGCGGGCCCGGCGCCGACGTACCATCACCGTGGCGGACGACGGACGCCGACCGGCCCGCTCGGGGCTCGGCCAGGACTCTCAGACAGGCCCGCACCGACCATGATCCGGCTGGACGACGTCTCGAAGGTGTACGCCGCCGCGGCCCGACCGGCGCTGGACCACGTCACGGTCGAGGTCGAGCGCGGCGAGTTCGTCTTCATCGTCGGCGCCTCGGGGTCGGGCAAGTCCACCCTGCTCCGCCTGGTGCTGAAGGAGGAGCGGGCGTCGTCCGGCACGGTGCACGTGGCCGGTCGCAACCTGGCCACGCTGTCGAGCTGGAAGGTGCCCCAGCTGCGGCGCCAGATCGGCACGGTCTTCCAGGACTTCCGGCTGCTGCCGAACAAGACCGTGTCGCAGAACGTCGCGTTCGCGTTGCAGGTGATCGGCAAGCCGCGGCACACGATCGCCCAGGTCGTGCCCGAGACGCTCGAGCTGGTCGGCCTGGACGGCAAGGGCAAGCGCTACCCGCACGAGCTGTCCGGCGGCGAGCAGCAGCGGGTCGCGATCGCCCGCGCCTTCGTCAACCGGCCGGCGATCGTGCTGGCCGACGAGCCGACCGGCAACCTCGACCCCACGACGAGCATCGACATCATGCGGCTGCTCGACCGCATCAACCGCACCGGCACGACCATCGTCATGGCCACGCACGACGACGAGATCGTCGACCAGATGCGCAAGCGGGTCATCGAGCTCGAGGACGGCAAGCTCGTCCGTGACCAGGCGCGCGGCGTCTACGGCCACCAGCGCTGATCCGGCGCTCCCCCCACCGCCCACCCGAAGGAAGCCATGCGCCTGCAGTTCGTCCTCAGCGAGATGGGTATCGGCCTGCGCCGCAACCTCTCGATGACGATCTCGGTCGTCCTCGTGACCATGGTGTCGCTGTTCTTCTTCGGTTTCGGGCTGCTGTCCAGCGCTCAGGTCTCGACGATGAAGGACTACTGGTACGACCGGGTCGAGGTCTCGATCTTCATGTGCGGGCAGGCGTCCGAGGTGCCGAACTGCGCGGACGGCGAGGTCACCCAGGCGCAGCGGACCGAGCTCGAGACCCAGCTGAACTCGCTGAAACCGTTGGTGCAGACCGTGTACTACGAGTCGAAGCAGGAGTCGTTCCAGCGGTTCAAGCAGCAGTTCAAGAACTCCGCCATCCTGGACAACCTCAAGGTCGACCAGATGCCCGAGAGCTTCCGGGTCAAGCTGAGCGACCCGCAGAAGTACGCCGTGATCGCGAGCGCGTTCCAGGGTGCCCCCGGTGTCGAGCAGGTGCTCGACCAGCGGGCCCTGCTCGGCAACCTGTTCAAGGTGCTGAACGTGCTCACCTGGGTGGCCCGCGGGTTCGCGATCGTCATGACGGTCTCGGCCGTGCTGCTGGTGGCCACGACCGTGCGGCTGTCCGCGTTCAGCCGGCGCCGCGAGACGGGCATCATGCGGCTGGTCGGGGCCTCGAACCTGCTGATCCAGCTGCCGTTCGTCCTGGAGGCGGTGCTGGCCACGATCGTGGGCTCCGTGATCGCCACCGGTCTGCTCTGGGCCGGTGTGCACTTCGGCGTCACCGGCTTCCTGTCGCCGCTGCTGCCGTTCTTCCGCTTCATCACCACCAGCGACGTGCTGGCCGTCGCCCCGCTGCTGTTCGCCACCGGCCTCGCCATGGCGATCTTCGCGTCCTTCTTCACCCTGCGGCGCTATCTGCGGGTCTGACGCCGGTGGCGCCTCCCCGATCGGCGCGGTGACTCGTGGTACCACAGTGACGTGTGTGGCGTCCGTCGCCGCCGACCGTCCCTGACCACCCGAGGAGCCCGCGGCCGATGCGCCCTTCGACCACGCGCCTGCGCACCGCTGCGGGCGTGGTCTCGCTGGTCGTGGTGGCCACGCTCGCGATCCCGGTCGCGACCGCCCAGGCGGGGCCCGAGGACACCAAGCGCAAGGTCGATGCCAGCATCGGCGCGCTCAAGGGTGATCTGGACGAGACCGACGCCGCGCTGACCAGCGCGTTCGTCGCCCTGCAGCGCACCCAGTCACAGCTGCCGGGGGCGCGCGCGGCACTGGCCTCGGCCGAGCAGGCCGAGTCCGACGCCGTCGAGCGCGACCACGAGCTGGGGCGCCGGCTCGAGGTGTCCACGGCGCAGGAGGGCAAGGCGGTCGACGCGCTGGCCGGCACCGCCCGCGACGCCGCCGCCACGACCACCGTGATCGGCGGGATCGCCCGGCAGGCCTACCAGACGGCGGGGATGGGCGAGATCTCGGTGGCCCTGCAGGCGCAGAGCGCCGACGACTTCGCCAGCCGCGTGGTGCTGGTCGACACGGCGCTGCGCATCCAGGGCGACGCGCTGGCCCGCCTCGCCGTCCTGCGCGCCGACACCAGCGCGGCTCGGTCGAGGCTGACCGCGGTGCGCCGGCAGAGCGCCCTGCTCAAGGCGCAGGCCGCCGCCCACCTGCTGCAGACCCAGGCCGCCACCCGCGCCGCCGCGGCCGCCAAGGCCGGGGTCGACGCGCTGGTCGCCCGCCAGGGCTCGCAGGTGGCCACCGTCGCCGCCCGCAAGCGGGCCGAACGGGCGCGGCTGGACGCGCTGCAGGCCCAGTCCCGCAAGCTCGGGGCGCAGCTGGCCGAGATCGCCCGGCAGGCTCGGATCAAGGCCGCGCGCGACCGGGCCGCCCGCGCGGCAGCGGCCGCCCGCGCCCGTGAGGCCGTCCAGCGCAAGCGGGCCGCCGCGGCGCGCGAACGCGCTCGTGCGGCCCGCGCCGGCCGGTCCGCCAACGGGTCGTCGGGCAGCTCGTCGTCGGGCTCGTCGGACGGCTCCTCCGGATCGAGCTATGGGGGGTTCACCAGCTCGGGCTACCTCACCGAGCCCGTCGCCAACGCGTACGTGACGTCGGAGTTCGGAATGCGCTTCCACCCGATCCTGCACTACTGGCGGCTGCACGCCGGGATCGACTTCGGGGTGGCGTGCGGCACCCCCGTGCGCGCGGCGGCCGAGGGTCAGGTCGTCAGCGCCGGCTGGGGCGGGGGCTACGGCAACCGCATCGTCGTCGACCACGGCCTGGTGGGCGACGTCGGCCTGGCCACGACGTACAACCACCTGACGAGCATCGTCGTGCACAGCGGCTCGGTCAGCCGCGGTCAGCTGATCGGCTACTCCGGGACGACCGGCAGCTCGACCGGTTGCCACCTGCACTTCGAGACCTACGACAACGGGCTGCCGGTCAACCCGCGCAAGTGGCTCTGACCGAACGAGTACCCTGCGTGACGTGGTGAAGGAGAAAGGGCGCAAGCTCGTCGCGAGCAACCGCAAGGCCCGCCACGACTACCTGGTCGAGGACGTCCTCGAGGCCGGGCTCGTCCTGGTCGGCACCGAGGTGAAGTCGTTGCGCGCGGGCCGGGCCTCGCTGGTCGACGGGTACGCGACGGTCGAGGACGGCGAGGTGTGGCTGGCCGGCGTCCACATCCCCGAGTACACCGCGGGCACGTGGACCAACCACGAGCCGCGGCGGCGGCGCAAGCTGCTGCTGCACCACCACGAGATCGTCCGGCTGGCCGAGGCCACCCGCGAGCAGGGTCACACGATCGTGCCGCTCGCCCTGTACTTCCTGGACGGCAAGGCCAAGGTCGAGATCGCCGTGGCGCGCGGCAAGAAGAACTACGACAAGCGGCAGGCGCTGCGTGAGCGTCAGGACAACCGCGACGCCGCGCGGGCCATCGCCCACCGGGAGGTCTAGTGCGGCTGCGGGGGGACGCACGTCGATGGTGGGCGACGGGGGTGCTGCTCGCAGCGGGCGCCGTCCTGTCGGGGGTGGCCGCCACCCCCGCGGCTGCCGACACCGGCGAGTCGATCCCGTCGTACCAGGCCCAGGTCGACGTCCGGGCGGACGGCTCGATCCACGTCCGCGAGACCATCCAGTACGTGTTCGCCGGGTCCAGCCACCACGGGATCTACCGCGACCTGCGCACCCGGTTCACCTACGACCCGAACCGCAGCGGCGGCGACCAGGTGCGCCGCTACCCGGTGCAGGACGTGCAGGTGAGCAGCCCGACCGGCGCCCCGGCCGACACGCAGGTGCAGGACACCGGCGACATCACGCACATCCAGATCGGCAACGCCGACCAGACCGTGCAGGGCACCCAGACGTACGTGCTGGACTACACCGTCCTCGGGACCTTCAACCGGATCACGACCGCGTCGACGTCCGGCGAAACGACGATCCCCCCGCACGACGAGCTGTACTGGAACATCACCGGTGACGAGTGGCAGGTCCCGATTGAGCGGGCGCGGGTGACCGTGACGGCGCCGCAGGCCGCGACGCAGGCGCTGTGCTACCGCGGCGTGCGCGGCAGCACCGACACGTGCGACGCCACCGCCGGCTCGAGCTCGACCTTCGCGGCCCAGGGCCTGCAGCCGGGACAGGGCATGTCGGTCCTGCTCGCCTACCCGACCGGCACCGTCACGGACGCCGCGCCGATCATCGAGGACCGGCCCGCGACCGGGCTGGCCCGGATCACCCAGGTGTCGCCGTACGCCGTGGGCGGGGGCGGCGCGCTGGCGCTGCTGATCGCCGGCGGGATGGGCCTGCTCGTGCGCCGCCGCGGTCGCGACTCGCAGTACGTCGGGCTCACCCCCGGCCTGCTGCCCGCGTCCAACGACTCCGGGGCCGAGGCGCTGGTGGGCCGCCGGCCCGAGGTCGCCGTGCGGTTCACCCCGCCGGACGACCTGCGCCCCGGCGAGGTCGGCACTCTGGTCGACGAGCAGGCCAACACCGTCGACGTGACGGCCACGATCATCGACCTGGCGGTGCGCGGCTACCTGCGGATCGAGGAGATCGAGGGTGAGCAGGACTGGTGGCTGCGGGTCGTGTCGCCGGCGCCGGCGGTCGAGCTGCTGCCCTACGAGCTGGCCCTGATGCAGGCGATCTTCCGCGGCCGCGACGAGGTGCGGATGGAGGACCTGAAGAACACCTTCGCCGCCGACCTCAAGGCCACCCAGAGCCGGCTGTACGACGACGTCACCGCCCGCGGGTGGTTCAGGGGCAACCCGCAGTCGGTGCGCAGCGGGTTCCGTGTGCTCGGCGGGGGCCTGTGCGTGCTCGCGTTCGCGGTGCTGTTCCTCGGCGGCCTGGCCAGCATCAACGTGTCGGTGCTGGCGGCGGGCGTCTTCGTGGGCGGTCTGGTCGTCCTGCTGCTCGCCGGGCGGATGCCGGCTCGTACCGCCGCCGGTTCGGCGATCCTGGCGCAGGCAGAAGGTTTCCGGCTCTACCTCACCACCGCCGAGGCCGACCAGATCCGCTTCGAGGAGGGCCAGGACCTGTTCAGCCGCTACCTGCCCTACGCCATCGTGTTCGGGGTCGCCGAGCGCTGGGCGAAGGTCTTCGACGACCTGGCCCGCCAGGGCGTTGAGCTGCAGCGCCCCGGCTGGTACGTCGGCTCCTCACCGACCTGGACCTACCTCGCCCTGGGCAGCAGCCTGAACTCGTTCGAGACCACCGCCAACAGCGCCCTCGTGTCGACCCCGGCGGCGTCCGGCGGCAGCGGGTTCAGCGGCGGCGGCGGGTTCAGCGGCGGTGGCGGCGGTGGTGGTGGCGGCGGCTCCTGGTGATGCGCACTTGCGTCACCAACTGCCGCCGACGTTGCGCGCTCCACGTCAGTTGGTGACGCAAGTGCGAGGGTGAGCGGGGCGCTCAGGTGATGACGACCAGGAGGTCGCCGCCCTCGACCTGCTGCTGACCGCCGATCGCGAGCCGCTCGACCGTGCCGGCGACGGGCGTGGTGATCGCCGCCTCCATCTTCATCGCCTCGATCGTGGCCACCGTCGCGCCGGCCGCCACCGTGGCACCCACCTCGACCGCGAGCGAGACGACGCCGGCGAACGGCGCCGCGACCTGACCGGGCTGGGCCGGGTCGGCCTTCTCGGTGGCCCGGACGTCGACCTCGGCCTTCTCGTCGCGGGTCTGCACCGGTCGCAGCTGGCCGTTCAGGGTGCACATGACCGTGCGGAACCCGCGCGCGTCGACGTCGCTGACCGACTGGATCCCCACGAGCAGGCGCTTGCCGGCCTCGATCTCGACCTCGACCTCGACGCCTCGGGTCAGCCCGTGCAGGAACTGCTCGGTCGGCAGCACCGAGATGTCGCTGTAGGTGTCCAGGGAGGCCTGGTAGTCCTTGGCCGGTCCGGCGAACAGCAGCCGGTTGAGCGTCTCGCGGCGGTGCAGCGCGAGCCCCGCCTCGTCGTCCTCGGTGAGCTCGGCGACACCGGGGCGGGGCGTACGGCCCTCGAGCGCCTTGCTGCGGAACGGTTCTGGCCACCCGCCGGGCGGATCACCGAGCTCACCCTGCAGGAAACCGATGACCGAGTCGGGCACGTCGTACGCCTGCGGGTCGGCCTCGAAGCCGGCCGGGTCGGCGCCCCGACCGACCAGGGCGAGCGCGAGGTCGCCGACGACCTTGCTGCTCGGGGTCACCTTGACCACGTTGCCCAGGATGCGGTTGGCGGCGGCGTAGGTGTCCTCGATCGCCTCGAACTTCTCGCCCAGGCCCAGCGCGATGGCCTGCTGGCGCAGGTTCGACAGCTGCCCGCCGGGGATCTCGTGGTCGTAGACCCGGCCGGTGGGGGCGGGCAGGCCGGACTCGAACGGCGCGTACAGCCGACGGACGGCCTCCCAGTAGGGCTCCAGGTCGCAGACGGCGCGAAGGTCCAGACCCGTTGCCCGAGTGGTGAAGTCGGTCGCGCCGATCAGCGCCGACATCGGCGGCTGGCTGGTCGTGCCGGCCATGGCCGCGCTGGCGACGTCGACCGCGTCGACACCGGCGTCGATTGCGGCGAGCAGCGTCGCGAGCTGGCCGCCGGGGGTGTCGTGGGTGTGCAGGTGCACGGGCAGGTCGAACCGCTCGCGCAGCGCGGTCACCAGGGTGCGTGCAGCCGGGACGCGCAGCAGGCCGGCCATGTCCTTGATCGCCAGCACGTGCGCGCCCGCCGCGACGATCCGCTCGGCCAGCGCCAGGTAGTAGTCCAGGGTGTAGAGCGTCTCGGCCGGGTCGCTGAGGTCACCGGTGTAGCACAGCGCCACCTCCGCGACCGCGGTGCCGGTGGCGCGCACGGCCTCGATCGCCGGCCGCATCTGCTCGACGTCGTTGAGGGCGTCGAACACCCGGAACACGTCGATGCCGGTGCGCGCGGCCTCCTCGACGAACGCGTCGGTCACCCGCGTGGGGTACGGGGTGTAGCCGACGGTGTTGCGCCCGCGCAGCAGCATCTGCAGGCACAGGTTGGGCATCGCCTGGCGCAGTGCGGCCAGCCGGTCCCACGGGTTCTCGGCGAGGAAGCGCAGTGCCACGTCGTACGTCGCCCCGCCCCAGGCCTCGACGCTCCACAGCTGCGGGGTGAGCCGAGCGACCGGTCCGGCGGCAGCGATCAGGTCGCGGGTGCGCACGCGGGTCGCCAGCAGCGACTGGTGCGCGTCGCGGAACGTCGTGTCGGTGACCGCCACCGCGGTCTGCTCGCGCAGGGCGCGCGCGAACGCCTCGGGGCCGACGCGCACCAGCAGGTCGCGGCTGCCGGGCGGTGGCGGTGAGGTCAGGTCGACGGGCGGCAGCTTGGACGCCGGGTCGGCCAGACCCCGCGAGGGCCCGTGCGGCTGGTTGACGCTCATGTAGGCCAGGTAGCTGAGCAGCTTGGTGCCGCGGTCACCAGGGGGCCTGGCGCGCAACAGGTCTGGGCGCTCCTCGATGAACGAGGTCGACAGCCGCCCGGCGACGAAGTCGGGCTGGTCGAGCAGCGCCTGCAGGAACGGGATGTTGGTGGCCACCCCGCGGATCCGGAACTCGGCGAGAGCGCGCCGGGACCGGCGTACGGCGGTCGTGAAGTCGCGTCCGCGGCAGGTCAGCTTGACCAGCATCGAGTCGAAGTGGGCGCCGATCTCAGCGCCCACGAACACCGTCCCGCCGTCCAGGCGGACGCCGGCCCCGCCGGCCGAGCGGTACGTGGTGATCGTGCCGGTGTCCGGGCGGAAGCCGTTGCTCGGGTCCTCGGTGGTGATCCGGCACTGCAGCGCCGCCCCGTTGACCCGGATGGACTCCTGCCGCAGGCCCAGGTCGTCGAGGGTCTCGCCGCTGGCGATCCGCAGCTGGGCCTGGACCAGGTCGACGTCGGTGACCTCCTCGGTCACCGTGTGCTCGACCTGGATGCGCGGGTTCATCTCGATGAACACGAACGACCCGTCGGGGTCGAGCAGGAACTCGACGGTGCCGGCGTTGACGTAGCCGATGTGTCGCGCGAACGCGACAGCGTGCGCGCACATCGCCTCTCGCACAGCGGGATCCAGGTTCGGTGCCGGTGCGATCTCGACGACCTTCTGGTGGCGTCGCTGCACCGAGCAGTCGCGCTCGAACAGGTGGACGACGTTGCCCGCGGCGTCCGCGAGGATCTGCACCTCGATGTGCCGCGGCGACACGACCGCCTTCTCCAGGAACACGGTCGCGTCGCCGAAGGCGCTCTCGGCCTCGCGCATCGCCGCCTCGATCGACTCGCGCAGGTCCTCGGGCCGCTCGACCCGGCGCATCCCGCGCCCGCCGCCGCCGGCGACCGCCTTGACGAAGATCGGGAAACCGACCTCGGGTGCGGCGGCCACGAGCGTGTCGACGTCCGTGCTGGGCGCAGCGCTCGCGAGCACCGGCAGGCCGGCCTCGCGGGCCGCGGCGATGGCGCGAGCCTTGTTGCCGGTCAGGTGCAGCACCGACGCCGGTGGACCGACGAACGTCAGGCCGGCGTCGGCGCAGGCCTGCGCCAGGTCGGGGTTCTCGGACAGGAAGCCGTAGCCGGGGTACACGGCGTCGGCGGCCGACTCGCGGGCGACGCGGACGATCTCGGCGGGGTCGAGGTACGCGCGCACCGGGTGGCCGGGCTCACCGATCTGGTAGGCCTCGTCGGCCTTGCTGCGGTGCTCGCTGCGGCGGTCCTCGGCGGGGAACACGGCCACGGTGGCCGCACCCAGCTCGGTGGCGGCGCGGAAGGCGCGGACGGCGATCTCGCCGCGGTTGGCGACCAGGACCTTGCGGAACATCGGCACCTCCGGTGAGTCGGCCGGACGGCGCACCAGCGCCGCCGGTGAGGCTGGTCGCGAGCCTACCGAGCCGTCCAGGGGGCGGGACCGCGCTCTCGCGATGCGGACGGGCCCGCCAGAGCGCCGGGTGGCAGGATCGGCGCATGCCCTCCATCGCCACCACCACCGACGTCGACCGCGCCGCGCTGCTGGATTTCGTGCGTCCCCGGCACCACCTGCTGCTGATCACCCACCGCGCCGACGGGTCGCCGCAGGCCTCGCCGGTCAGCGGTGGTGTCGACGATCGGGGGCGGCTGGTCATCTCGACCTACCCCGAGCGGGCCAAGACCGCCAACGCGCGCCGCGACCCGCAGGTGAGCGTCGTCGTCCTGTCCGACGACTGGGACGGCCCGTGGGTGCAGGTCGACGGAACCTGCGAGGTGCTCGACCTGCCCGAGGCGCTCGAGCCGCTGGTCGACTACTACCGCGCGATCTCGGGTGAGCACCCGGACTGGGACGAGTACCGCGCGGCGATGACGCGCCAGGGCAAGTCGCTGCTGCGGGTCACCCCGACCCGGTGGGGACCGGTCGCCACCGGCGGCTTCCCGGCGCGACTGGTCGACTGACCTGGGCCCACCGGCGGAAGCATCGCGGCCCCTCGCGGGTTGTCGCCCCCATGAGAGCCATCACCTTCGCGTCCTACGGCGGCCCTGACGTCCTCGAGCTGACCGAGCAGCCCGACCCGATCGTGGGTCCCGACTACGTCCTGGTGCGCGTTCGCGCCGCCAGTGTCAACCCGGTCGACTACAAGATCCGCGAGGGCTACCTGCAGGGGGCCTTCGTCTCGCACCTGCCGATCATCGCCGGATGGGACGTCGCCGGTGTGGTCGAGGCCGTCGGCCCCGCCGTCCGCGGCTACGCCGTCGGCGACGAGGTCATCGGGTACGTGCGCAAGGACTCGATCGAGCACGGCACCTACGCCGAGCTCGTCGCAGCCCACCCGCGGCACCTGGCGCGCAAGCCGGCGTCCGTCTCGTTCGAGCAGGCGGCGGCGCTGCCGCTCGCCGGGCTCACCGCGCTGCAGTCGATCGACCTGGCCGGCGTGGGTGCCGGGGACGTCGTCCTGGTGCACGCCGCGGCGGGTGGTGTCGGCTCGTTCGCCGTCCAGCTCGCCGCAGCGCGCGGTGCGCGGGTCATCGGCACTGCCAGCGAGGGCAACCACGACCACGTGCGCGGCCTGGGCGCCGAGCCTGTCGCGTACGGCGACGGGCTGGTCGAGCGGGTGCGCGCGCTGGCGCCCGAGGGCGTGGACGTCGTCCTGGACTACGTCGGTGGGGAGGCCCTGGCGCTGAGCCCGCAGCTGGCCCGCAGCACCGACCGCATCGTCTCGGTCGTCGACGGCGCCACGGTGCTCGGCTTCGGCGGCATCTACGCGTTCGTGCGCCCCGACGCGCCCGGGCTGGAGTCGCTCGCCGACCTCGTCGACGCGGGCACCCTGCGGATCGAGCTGGCCGCGACCTTCCCGCTCGCCGAGGCCGCCGCGGCCCAGCAGCTGGTCGAGCAGGGCCACGTGCGCGGCAAGGTCGCCATCAGCGTCCCCTGAGGCGAGCCGGGCCGACGTACGGCCGGGGTCGGCGCTCTCCGGTCGCGCCGCCGTAGCGATCGCACCCACCCCGTGCCGTTTCGCTCCAGCTCGAGGTGATCGCGGGGGCACCCCTCTGCGTTCCTAGTGGAGTGGGGTGCCCCCGCGGAGTTGATGGTTGGAGTGGGGTGCCCCCGCGATCACGACAGGGGCCGAACGCGACTGGGATGGCGGACGGCGTGGGGCTGGCGGGGAGCGGCGGGGTCAGGAGCCGAGCGGGTTGGGGTCGCGCCAGGTGCGCTCGAACGGCAGCCGCCAGGCGCCGGGGGCCACCAGCTGGTGGATCGCGTTGGGTCCCCACGAGCCGGGCGGGTAGGGCCGCACCGGTGGGGGGTTCTCGATCAACGGGGTCGAGACCTCCCAGACCCGCTCGATGCCCTCGGCGCTGGTGAACAGCGTGTGGTCGCCGCGGATCGCGTCGTGGATCAGCCGTTCGTAGGCCTCGAGCACCGAGCCCGCCCAGCTGGTCTCCTTGGTGGCGAACTGCATGCTGACCTTGTCCAGCTTCATGCCGGGGCCGGGACGCTTGCCGTAGAACGACAGCGACATCTTCGAGGAGTCGGCCAGGTCGAACGTCAGGTGGTCGGGGCCGTGGGCGCCCAGGCCCGAGTTGGCCGGGAACATGCTGCGCGGCGGTTCCTTGAACGCGATCGAGATGATCCGCGCGCCTTCGGCCAGACGCTTGCCCGTGCGCAGGTAGAACGGGACGCCGGCCCAGCGCCAGTTGTCGATGTAGCACCGCAGCGCCACGAACGTCTCGGTGTCGGACTCGGGCGCCACACCGCCCTCGTCGCGGTAGCCGTTGTACTGCCCGCGGACGACGCCGGCCGGGTCGAGCGGCACCATCGACCGGAAGACCTTGTTCTTCTCCTCGCTGATCGCCCGGGGTTCCAGGGCCGTCGGCGGTTCCATCGCCGTGAACGCGAGCACCTGGAACAGGTGCGTCACGACCATGTCGCGGTACGCGCCGGTCGACTCGTAGAAGGCGGCCCGGTTGTTCAGCCCCAGCGTCTCGGGGACGTCGATCTGCACGTGGTCGATGTGGTTGCGGTGCCAGATCGGCTCGAACAGGCCGTTGCCGAACCGGAAGGCGAGGATGTTCTGCGCGGCCTCCTTGCCCAGGAAGTGGTCGATGCGGAAGATCTGCTCCTCGGTGAACACCTGGTGCAGCGCGTGGTTCAGGGCCTTGGCCGACGCGAGGTCGGTGCCGAAGGGCTTCTCCATGATGATCCGGCTGCGCTCGACCAGCCCCGCCTCGTCTAGCAGCGCGACGACGGCGAGGGCAGCCTTCGGCGGCACGCTGAGGTAGTGCAGCCTGCGGGGCGTGCCGGCCAGCTCGCCCTCGGCCGCGGTCACCGCCGCCCTCAGCGCCGGTGCCCCACCGCTGCCGGGCACGTAGCGCAGGAACCCGGCGAACGTCGTCCACTGCTCGTCGGTCATCGGCCGGGTGCTGAACTCGGCCACGGCCGCGCGGGTGTGCTCGACGAAGGCTGCGTCGTCGACGTCCTCGAGCGAGGTGCCGACGATGCGCACGTCGGTGATCATGCCGGCGAGGAACAGGTGCAGCAGGCCCGGCAGCAGCTTGCGCCGGGCCAGGTCCCCCATGGCTCCGAAGAGCACGACGACGTGGGCGTCATCCATGGCCGCGAGCATAGGGCTCGTGACCCGGACGACGCCCCCGACGCCCGCGGTCAGCCGAGGTTGGCCTTCACCCAGGCGTCAGCGACGGTGGCGGGGTCCTGCTTGTCGACCTGCACCTTCTTCACCTCAGCGGTCAGCACCTCGGTGGTCAGCTTGGCCGACAGCGCGTTCAGCGTCGACGTGACGGTCGGCGACACCTTCTTCGCGGTGATGAGCGGGACGATGTTCTGGGCCAGGAAGACGTTCTGGGGGTCCGTCAGGGGGACGAACCCGTTCGTGACGATGGCCGAGTCGGTCGAGAACAGGTTGGCGACGTCGATCTGACCGCCCTTGAGGGCACTGACGGTGAGCGGACCGCCGATGTCCAGCGGCTTGAACTGCTTGAAGGTGAGGCCGTACACGTCCTTGAGGCCGACGAGGCCGGCGCGGCGCGACTTGAACTCGGGACCGGCGCCGAGCACGAGGTTCTCGCTCTTGCCCTTGAGGTCGGCGATCGAGGCCAGCGAGTACTTCGCAGCAGTCGCCTTGGTGACGGTCAGCGTGTCCTTGTCCTCGGCGGAGGCCTGCTCGAGCACGGTGAGCTCCGCGGGCAGCGCGGACTTCAGCTCGTCGTACACACCCTGCGGATCGGTGGCCTTGGGCGTCTTGCTGAAGTAGCTGAGCAGGTTGCCGTTGTACTCGGGCAGCAGGTCGATCGAGCCGTCCTGCAGCGCGGGGATGTAGGTCTCGCGCGACCCGATGTTGAGCTTGGTGCTGACCTTGACGCCCTTGGCCTTCAGCGCCGAGGCGTACATCTGCGCCAGCAGGACGTTCTCGGGGAAGTTGGCCGAACCGACCACGATGGTGTCCGCGGGTGCGGAGCTCGCGGACGTCGCCTGCGGGGTCAGCGCGTCGGACCCCCCGCAGGCGCTCAGGGCGAGCGCCGCAGCAGCCAGGGTGCCGACCAGTGCGGCGCGTCGAGTGGGCAGGGGGGTCATGGGGTCACCTTTCGAGGGGTGGTGCGGGTGAGGGCGCGTCCGGAGACGCCGGGTGAGACGACCAGCCGCTGCACGCAGGCCAGCAGCAGGTCCAGGACGATCGCGAGCGTGGCCACCAGGACGGCGCCCGCGACCACCTGCGCGTACTCGCGGACGGCGAGGCCGTCGACGAGGAACCGACCGAAGCCGCCGAGCGCGACGTACGCCGCGACGGTCGCCGTGGCGACGACCTGCAACGTGGCGTTGCGGACGCCGGACATCAGGATCGGCAGGGCGATGGGCACCTCAGTGCGAAGCAGCACCTGCCGTTCGCGCATTCCCTGACCGCGCGCGGCGTCGACGGTCGCCCGGTCGACGGACTGCAGCCCCGCGTATGTCGCCGTCAGCAGCGGCGGGATCGCCAGCACCACCAGGGCCACGATGACCGGCACCAGCCCGATGCCGACGAGGATGACCACGAGCGAGAGCAACCCGAGGGTGGGCAGCGCCCGACCGGCGTTGCCCGCGTTGATGGCCACGAACGCGAAGCGCCCGGTGTGCCCGATGTACAGGCCCACCGGGATCGCGGCCGCGGCCGCGATGACGAGCGCGATCCCGGTGTACTGCAGGTGCTCGAGCAGCCTGGCCGAGATGCCGTCGGGGTTGCCGGGCTGCCAGTTCGAGCCGTCGACGAGGAACGCCGCGACGTCGGAGACGACGCTCATCGGCTGCCCACCCGGGACCACGGGGTGAGCACCCGCTGCACCCCGACGATCGCCGTGTCGAGCACCAGGGCGAGCAGCACCGACAGGACGATGCCGGTGATGATGGGCGCCAGGTAGTTGCGCTGCAGGCCGTCGGTGAACAGCGCCCCGAGACCGCCGACGCCGAGCAGGGCGCCGACGCTGACCAGCGACACGTTCGAGACCGTCGCGACGCGCAGCCCGGCCAGGATCACCGGGACGGCGATCGGCAGCTCGACGCGCAGCAGCAGCCCGAGCGGCCGGAACCCGACCGCCGTGGCGGCGGCGGTCACCGCGGTCGGCACCGACGCCAGTCCGTCGATCACGGTCCGCACCAGCAGCGCGACCGTGTAGACGCTGAGCGCGACGACGATGTTGAGCGGGTCCAGGATCTGCGTGCCCAGGATCACCGGGAGCACGACGAACAGGGCCAGGGACGGGACGGCGTACAGGACGCTGCTGAGGCTGAGCAGCGGGGGGTACAGCCACCTGAACCGGTGGGCGAGGTATCCGACGGGAAGCGCGATCGCGAGCCCGATCAGCACCGGCAGCAGCGCGAGGACGACGTGCTGGCCCAGGGCCGAGAGCACGGCCGGGCCGCTGGTGCTCAGGTACTGCAGCATCAGCGATCCACCCGGACCGTGTCGCCCTGGATGTGGGCGGCGATGGCCGCGTGGTCGACGGTGCCGTCGGCGACGCCGTCCTGGTCGACGCGGACGGCCACGCCGGCGGGTGAGGTGAGCGTCAGGTCGAGCACCGTGCGCAGCGAGTCGCCGGTGGTGAACGTGCCGCCGCCGCTCTGCATCGAGGCGGTCTCGCCCCGGCGCGACCACCCGCGGGGGCGGCCGAGGTCGTCCAGGTCGAGCACCCACTCGCTGTCGCGCGGGGCCCCGACCGGTTGGACGGGCAGGGTGTCGGCGAGCCGGAAGCCGAGCCGACGGATGCCGCGGTCACGACCGACGAAGTCGGCGACGAAGTCGTTGGCCGGCGCCGCGAGCAGCTGTTCGGGGGTGTCGACCTGCGCCAGGTGGCCGCCCTGGCGGAACACCGCGACGAGGTCTCCGAGCTTGACCGCCTCGTCGATGTCGTGGGTGACGAACGCGATCGTCTTGCCGAGGTCCTGCTGCAGCCGCAGGAACTCGGCCTGCAGCTGGGCCCGCACGACGGGGTCGACGGCGCTGAACGGCTCGTCCATCAGCATGATCGGCGGGTCGGCCGCGAGCGCGCGAGCGACACCCACCCGTTGCTGCTGGCCGCCGGACAGCTGCGACGGGTAGCGCTTGGCGTACGCGGCCGGCAGGCCGACGCGCTCGAGCAGCTCGAGCGCGGTGCTGCGGGCGCGCCTCTTGTCCCACCCGAGCAGGTACGGGACGGTCGCGATGTTGTCGACGACGGTGCGGTGGGGCAGCAGCCCGGCCGCCTGGATCACGTAGCCGATGCCGCGCCGCAGCTCGGCGGGGTCCTGCGTCATGACGTCGCGCCCCTGAACCAGCACCTGGCCGGACGTCGGCTCGACCATCCGGTTGATCATCCGCAGCGACGTGGTCTTGCCGCAGCCGGACGGGCCGACGAAGACGGTGATCTTGCCCTCGGGCAGGTCGAGGGTCAGTTCGTCGACGGCCACGGTGCCGTCGGGGAACTGCTTGGTGACGGCCGTGAAGGTGATCACATGGCCCCTTTGTCGGGATGGGCCCGCGGTGAGCGCGACCGCGGCGGTCCTGGCCAGCACGACCCTAACCCGCCGGCACCGGTCCTGACCTGCCCAGCCGTGTCACCATCTGCGCATGGCGATGGGTGATCGCGCGCTGCTGCGCCGGGTCTTCGCGTTGTTCCGGCCCTACCGCCGGCAGGTCGTCGGGGTGGGGTTGCTGATCCTGCTCACCTCCGGCCTCGGGGTGGTCAGCCCGCTGCTGGTCCGCAACGTCTTCGACGACGGGCTCTTCGCGGCGGGGGGCGTCGACCTCCGGCTGGTGCTCTTGCTGTGCGCGGCCATGATCGGCGTGACGATCCTCGCCGCCGCACTCGGCGTCTGGCAGTCCTACGTCACCAGCACGGTGGGTCAGTGGGTGATGCGTGACCTGCGCGTGCGGCTGTTCGGGCACCTGCAGACGCTCTCGCTGCGGTTCTTCACCGGCACCCGGACCGGTGAGATCCAGAGCCGGCTGCAGAACGACGTCGGCGGGCTGCAGACGGTGGTGACCGAGACCACCAGCTCGGTGCTGGGCAACGTCGTGACGCTGGTCAGCATCCTCGTGGCGATGCTGCTGCTGTCGTGGCAGATGACCGTGCTGTCGCTGGTGCTCCTGCCGGTGTTCATCTGGCTGACCGGGCGGGTCGGCAGGGTGCGTCGCGACATCACCGGTCAGACGCAGGGCGCGCTGGCGCAGATGAGCGCCATCACCCAGGAGTCGCTCTCGGTCTCCGGCGTGCTGCTGGCCAAGGTGTTCGGCCGCGAGGAGCGGGACGCCGTCCGGTACCAGGAGTCCAACCAGGTGCTCGCCGCGCTGCAGGTCCGCCAGCAGCTGGTGGGCCGGGTCTTCTTCGCCGTCGTCTCCACGTTCTTCGCGATCACCCCGGTGCTGGTCTACGTGCTCGCCGGCGTGCAGCTCTCGCGCGGCGCGGGCCCGAGCGCCGGCACGGTCGTCGCGGTCACGACGTTGCAGGTGCGGCTGTTCATGCCGCTGGGCCAGCTGCTGCAGACCGTCACCGAGGTGACCAGCAGCCTGGCGCTGTTCACCCGCGTGTTCGCCTATCTTGACCTGGAGGCCGACATCGTCGAGTCCGCCACCGCGCGGACGCTTCCGGTCGAGCAGGTGGCCGGTGAGGTGCGGCTGCGGGACGTGCACTTCTCCTACGAGGGCGAGCCCGAGCCCGGCGCGGACCGCCCGCGGCGCTGGGCCCTGCAGGGGCTGGACCTGCACGTGCGCCCGGGGCAGCTGGCCGCCGTGGTCGGCGCGAGCGGGGCGGGCAAGACCACCATCAGCTACCTGGTCCCGCGGCTGTACGACCCGGCGTCCGGGACGGTCTCGCTCGACGGGCACGACGTGCGCGACCTGACGCTGGCGTCGCTGTCCGGTGCGGTGGGCATGGTGACCCAGGAGACCTACCTGGTGCACGCGACCGTCCGCGAGAACCTGACGTACGCCAGGCCCGATGCGACCCCCGAGCAGGTGGTCGAGGCGGCGAGGGCGGCGCAGATCCACGACCGGATCCTCGAGCTCGAGCACGGCTACGACACGGTCGTCGGCGAGCGCGGCTACCGGCTGTCGGGGGGCGAGAAGCAGCGCCTCGCGATCGCCCGGGTCCTGCTCAAGAACCCCCGCGTGCTCGTCCTGGACGAGGCCACCAGCGCGCTGGACACGGTCTCCGAGCGCCTGGTGCAGTCGGCGCTCGAGCCCCTGATGCGAGGACGGGCGACGATCGCGATCGCCCACCGGCTGTCGACCATCCGGTCGGCTGACGTGATCTTCGTCGTCGACGCCGGACGGGTCGTCGAGCAGGGTGACCACGACACCCTGCTGGCCGCTGACGGTCGGTACGCGACGCTGTTCAACCAGCAGTACGGCGGTGGTCTGGTCGAGGCGCGGTGCGCCGACGGTCTGCGACTGTCCGACGGGCGGGTGCTCGAGAACACGCCCGGGTGACCGACAGCCGCCACCGCGGAGCAGTCCCGTCGGCCGCACCGGGGACCCGACGACCGCTCGCTCGGTGCGGACGTCGC
>JBBQGB010000006.1:0-79989 GCA_038322575.1 Actinomycetales bacterium | reverse complement strand
CCTGGTGCTGACCGAGCCGTGGCCGGCGATGCTGCGCGGCATCTGGGGCGACCCAGAGCGCTACAAGGAGACGTACTGGTCGCGCTTCGAGCACAGGTACTTCGCCGGTGACGGCGCCAAGAAGGACGACGACGGCGACATCTGGCTGCTCGGCCGCGTCGACGACGTGATGAACGTGTCGGGCCACCGGCTCTCGACGACCGAGATCGAGTCGGCTCTCGTCTCGCACCCCAAGGTGGCCGAGGCCGCCGTCGTCGGTGCCGCCGACGAGACCACCGGCCAGTCGGTCTGCGCGTTCGTGATCCTGCGGGCCGGCGCCGAGGAGGGCCCCGACATCGTCAGCGAGCTGCGCGACCACGTGGCCAAGGAGATCGGCGCGATCGCCAAGCCGCGCACGATCCTCGTGGTCGCCGAGCTGCCCAAGACCCGCTCGGGCAAGATCATGCGCCGGCTGCTGCGCGACGTCGCCGAGAAGCGCGACGTCGGCGACGTCACCACCCTCGCGGACGCCAGCGTCATGGCCTTGATCTCGACCGGGATGGCCGGCGCCACAGAGGACTGAACACCAGCGCCGTCGCCCCGAGGCCGAGCAGGATCAGGAGAGGCGCCAGCGCCTGCCCGGCCAGCCAGCGCAGCCTCGGGGCGCTCAGCACCGCGAAGGTCGGCGCCGGCGTCCGCTCGGTGCGACCGCCGGCGACCACCCCGGTGGCCACCGCCAGCACCTGCGGGTCGATGTCGGGGCTGAACGACGCCGTCGCGTCCGCGGGCAGCATCGTGAGGGAGCGCACCAGACTGCCGGTGCGGGGGTCGAGCAGCGCGACCTGGGCCGAACCCCGCGCCGGCCCCAGCGGCTGGACGCCAACGCCGTCGTACTCCGCGATGACCACGCCCTGACGGACCCAGGTGAGCGGCTCGGCGTAGGCGGCCAGTGGCAGCGAACCGACAGCGACCACCGGACCCTCCGGCGGGCCCGGCCGCAGCGCCGCGACCGGACCACGCCGAAGTTGGGGCCCTTGGGCTGAGCCGACCTGGTCGATGCCGAAGGCGCTGCTGCCGTCCGGTGACAGCACCAGCCGCTGGTTCTCGACCAGTCCTGCCCAGGAACCGCCGCCGGCCGGACTCACGACCACCCGTCCGCCACTGACCGCCACCGGGCCGTACCCGGTGCCTCCCCCGGGCCGGGACCGCAGCGTCTGCGCGTCGAGCAGGTAGACGTTGGCCACGCCTGCTGAGGAGTCGTTCGGCGTCACGTAGTCCACTCCCCAGACGGCGAGCGAGCGGCCATCACGTGACCACGTAGTGCCCTGAGCGTCGGTCACCCCGTTGCGCGCCGTCAGGAGGCTGCCGGTGGCCAGCGTCAGCACCACCGCGTTGTTCGTGGACGTCGCTCCAGTCGAGGCGCCCCGCACCCAGGCGACCCGACGTCCGTCCGGCGACAGCGAGAGCCCGTGGTCGCCGTTCTGCCACGGCAACGTGCGGTAGTCGCCGCCGTCCGCCGACACCACCACGGCGCCGACGGCCTCCGACAGCCCCCCGAAACCCTTGAAGCTGGTGGCCACGACGTACGCCGCTCGGACCACCGGCCGGTCGAGGACCCTCGGCGTCCATGGCGGCGGGACGAACAGCCGCTCGGGCAGAGCACCCGGCCCGATGGGCGCCACCGCGGGGGGTGCGGTCTGCACGGTGGGGACCACCACCAGCGTCAGCAGCAGCGCGGCCGCCGCCAGCGCCAGCGAGGGCAGCACCCACACCAGCCGGCGGGGGCGCGTGCGCCACGCCATCCGGGCCGCGGGCAGGTGCCCGTCGGCGGGGGCTGGTGCGGCGTCGGCCAGGTGGCTCAAGGCCTCGTGCAGGGACGTCACCGTCGCACCTCCGTGACAGGGCCCAGGTCGTCGAGCTCGGGGGCGAGCACCCGCAGGCGGGCCAGGGCGTCCCGCACCTGCGACTTGACCGTGCCGACCCTCACACCCAGAACGGCGGCCACCTGCGGCTCGGTGAGGTCGTCGTAGAACCGCAGCACCAGCACGGCGCGCTGCTTCGCGGTCAGCCGGGCTAGTGCCGCCTGCAGGGTCAGCCGGGTGTCGGGGTCGCCGTCCGGGGCGGGTGCCGGCTCGCGGGCGGCACCCAGCACCTCGGCCACCCGCGACGTCGTGCGGCGCCAAGCGGAGACGTGCGCGGTGTAGATCGCCCGCCGCACGTACGCCTCCGGCTCACCGTCGCGGCTGATCCTTGACGAGTGCCGGGCGGTGCGCTCGAGCGCGACCTGCACGAGGTCCTCGCCGGCGTGCGCGTCGCCGGTGAGCAGCCAGGCCAACCGCAGCCAGGCCGTGCGCCGGGCCGCGACGAACGCGACGAACTGCTCCTCGCCGTCCACCGCACCCCCCGTCGTCCGCCGTCACACCCTGACACGCGGCGGACGGTCCGCCCGGAGGGTGCCTCGCCGTCGATGGTCCCCGCCGCGACACGCCTCCAGGAGGCCGGACCAGCGCCGTACGCCCTAGACTCCTTCGCGGAGCGCCGGGAAGCCTGGTCGGCCGTGACCGCTGACCGGCGGCACGTCACCACCATCGACCTGCCCGGGAGCCCTCTTGCCGACACCGGTCCGACGCCTGTTCTCGCGCAGCACCTGGCACGAGGCCCAGCACGTGGCGGCGGCGCTGCGCACCGAGACCATCGGCGGTGCGCTCCTGCTCGTCGCCACCGTCATCGCCCTGGTCTGGGCGAACTCGCCGTGGCGCGAGGCCTACCAGAACCTGCGTGGGACCACGATCGGACCCAGCACGCTGCACCTGAACCTGGACCTGTCCGCGTGGGCCGCCGACGGGCTGCTCGCCGTGTTCTTCTTCGTCGCCGGCATCGAGCTCAAGCACGAGCTGGTCGTCGGCGACCTGCGCGACCCGGCCAAGGCGGTCCTGCCGGTCGTCGCGGCGTTCGCGGGCGTGATCGTGCCGGCGCTCACGTACCTCGCCGTGGCCCCCGGCGACGCGTCGCACGGGTGGGCGGTGCCGACGGCCACCGACATCGCCTTCGCCCTCGCGGTGCTGGCGGTCCTGGGCAGCCGGCTGCCCAGCGCGCTGCGCTCGTTCCTGCTCACCCTGGCGGTCGTCGACGACCTGGTGGCCATCACGATCATCGCCGTCGCGTACACCGCTGACCTGGACCTGCGGCCGCTGGCGCTGGCGCTGCTCCCGCTGCTCGTCTTCGCGCTGGCCGCCCGCGCCCGTCGCACCGCGTGGTGGTTGCTGATGCCGCTCGCCTTCACGACCTGGGCGCTCGTGCACGCCTCGGGGGTCCACGCGACCGTCGCCGGGGTGCTGCTCGGCCTGGTGGTGCCGGTACGTCGGGCGGCGGGCGAGCGCGCATCGGTGGCCGAGCGCCTCGAGCACGTGGTGCGGCCGTTCTCGGCGGGGTTCGCCGTGCCGGTCTTCGCGCTGTTCGCCGCCGGGGTGACGCTCGTGGGCGGGGGGCTGGGCGCAGCGCTGCGCGACCGGGCGGCCCTCGCCGTCGTGGCCGCGCTCGTCGTCGGCAAGTGCGTCGGGGTGCTGGGCGGCACGTGGCTCACCGCCCGCTTCACCCGGGCCGAGCTCGACGACGACCTCGCCTGGGGTGACGTGCTGGGGGTGTCGCTGCTCGCCGGGATCGGTTTCACGGTCAGCCTGCTGATCGGTGACCTCGCCTTCGGGGCCGGCAGCGAGCGCGACAACCACGTCAAGATCGCCGTCCTGCTCGGTTCGGTGGGCTCGGCGCTGCTCGCGGGGGTGGTGCTGCGGCGACGCAGTGCCGTCCACCGCCGTATCGCCGAGCTGGAGAGTCGCGACGACGACGGCGACGGCGTGCCGGACTGCTACCAGCAGACGGTCCCGCGCTGACTCGCCCCGCGCAGCGACCTGCCCCTAGGCTCGATTCATGAGCACCCCGTCGATCACGCCCACCGCCAAGCCCGAGCGCACCCTCGGGCAGCTGGTGTCCGACGCCTCGCGCGACCTGTCGGCGATCGTCCGCGCCGAGGTGGCGCTGGCCAAGGCCGAGGTCAAGGTCGAGGCCAAGACCGCGGCCCTGGGCGGGGCGATGTTCGCCGTCGCCGGGGTCGTCGCCTTCCTCGCCCTGATCCTGCTGCTCGTCGCGGCGGCGTACGGGCTGGTGGCGCTGGGGCTCTCGCCGTGGCTGGCGTTCCTCATCGTCGCGGTCGTCCTGCTGGTGCTGGCCGCCGTCCTCGCGCTGGTCGGCAAGTCGCGGCTGAGCCGCCTGGGCGCCCCCGAGCGCACCGTCCGCACCGCGAAGGAGACCGTCGCGACGCTCAAGGGCGCCACGTCGCACACCCCGTGAGCCACGCACCGTGAGCCCGGGTGTCGACGCCACGCACGTCCTGATCGAGGGGCCTTGGCGGCACCGCTTCGTCGCCGCCAACGGGGCCAGGTTTCACGTCGCCGAGGCCGGCGAGGGGCCGCTGGTCGTCCTGCTGCACGGCTTCCCGCAGCACTGGTGGTGCTGGCGCGACCAGATCACCGGGCTCGCGGACGCCGGCTACCGGGTCGCCGCGATGGACCTGCGCGGGTACGGCGCGTCCGACAAGCCGCCGCGGGGGTACGACACACCCACGCTGGCCGCGGACGTCGCCGCCGTCGTCCGCTCGCTGGGTGAGCCCGCCGCCACGATCGTCGGCCACGACTGGGGGGCCTTCATCGCCTGGGCCATGCCCGCGCTCGAACCCGCCGTGACCCGCGCGATCGCCCCGATCTCGATGGCCCACCCGATGCGGCTGCGGGCCGCGATGCTCACCTCGCCGGCCCAGGTCCGTGCGAGCGCCCACGTCCTGGAGTACCAGCAGCCGTGGTGGCCCGAGCGCCGGCTCGTGCGCGACGGTGAGGTCGAGCGGCTGCTGCGCCGCTGGGGCGGGCCGGGCTGGCCGTCCGACGCCGAGGTCGTGTCGACGTACGCCGCCGCCATGCGGGTGCCGTTCGTGGCCCACTCGGCGCTGGAGTACTACCGCTGGGCCGTCCGCTCGCAGGTGCGCGCCGACGGCCGGGCGTTCTTCGACGCCGTGCAGCGGCCGGTCACGGTCCCGGTGCTGCAGCTGAACGGCGCGCTCGACCCGTGCATCCTGCCGGCGACCGTCGAGGGCTCCCAGCGGTGGGTCGAGGGCCCGCTGCGCTCGGTCGTCGTCGAGGGCGCCGGCCACTTCCTGCCCGAGGAGCGCCCGGACGTCGTCACCGGCCACCTGCTGGACTGGCTGGCCAGCGCCTGACTCACCCCGCGGCGCACCCGCCGACGCCGACCGGCGTGCGCGCCGAGACCGCGCGGTCGAGCACCGGCGCCGCCTCGGACGTGGTCAGCGCGTACCCGGTGCTGTCGTCGTCCAGGCTCTTGGCGAACACGACGCCGACGACCACCCCGTCGCGCGAGAGCAGCGGGCCGCCGGAGTTGCCCGGCTGCACCCGCGCGTACAGCGAGTAGACCTCGCGCACCGACGCGCGGGTGCCGTAGATGTCCTCGCCCCGGGCGGTGATGACCTCGCGCACCCGGGCGGAGTCCAGCCGGTAGGGCCCGTCCAGCGGGAACCCCGCGACCACGGCGGTCGCCCCGCGGCCGAGGTCGCGGCCCAGCGGCAGCGCCGGTGCGGGCAGGTCGGGAACGTCGATCACCGCCAGGTCGCGCACCGGGTCGAAGACCACGACGCGACCGTCGTAGGCGCGTCCCTCGCCGCCGACCCGCACCTGCGGTCGCGTCACGCCCGCCACGACGTGCGCGTTGGTGACGACGCGCCCGCGCGCGACCACCCACCCGCTGCCCTCCTGCGACCGGTCGCAGGCGGGGGCCAGCCCGCTGACCTTGACGATGCTGCGCGCCGCGGCGAGCACACCGGCGGTGCGGACGACGGCCGGGTCGGGGGGCTCGACCGCCCGGATCCGCTCGGGCCCGAAACCCTCGAACACCCGCGGGAACCCCTGCGTGTCCAGCAGGGTGCGGAACCCGGCGAACACCCGGCCGCTGCTCGAGGGCACCACCTGGTCGATGGCGTTGACGATCCGCGAGCGGCCGATGGCGCGCGACAGGGTCTGCGCCGGGCCACCGCGCAGCGCGCCCGCGATCAGCGAAACCAGGATGCAGACGGCGACCACGCTGGCGACGGCGCCGAGCACCGCGTCCACCGCCCGGGCGGGGCGGTTGCGCACGTGGCTGCGGGCGCGGGTGCCGAACGCGACCCCCACCGCCTGCCCGATGCTGGCCGCCGCGAGCACCCCCACGACGATCACCACGACCCGCCGCAGGTCGGCGGTCCCGGGGGTGATCCAGCGCTCGAGCAGCCGGGGCAGTCCCCACATGGCGAGGGCGCCCCCGCCGAGGAACCCGGTCAGTGACAGGACGCTGACGACCACGCCCTGCCGGAACCCCGAGATCGCGTAGCCCACCAGCACCAGCGTCAGCAGCAGGTCGATCACGGCAGCAGCGCCATGACGTCGTCCGGCAGGTCCTCGGTCGGGGTCGCGTCCCAGCCCAGCTCGACACCCGCCAGGTGCAGCACACGGGCCAGCAGCCCGGCGGTGAAACCCCAGACGTACAGCCCCTGAACCCGAAAGGCCGGCCCGACGAAGCCGCTGGGGTGGCGGGCCAGCACCCGGTTCGCGGGGTCGGCCAGCTCGCGCAGCGGGGCCCGGACCACCGCGGCGACCTCGGCCGCGTCGACCGGTGCGACGGCCGACGCCGTGGTCCACCAGGCGAGGACGGGCGTGACGACATACCGGCTCGGCGGCAGGTAGATCGCCGGCAGGACGCCGATCACCTCGACGCCGGCGGGGTCCAGGCCGGTCTCCTCGGTGGCCTCGCGCAGGGCGGCTGCCACGGCGCCGTCGTCCGTCGGGTCCAGACCACCGCCGGGGAACGAGACCTGACCGGCGTGCGAGCGCAGGGTCCGCGAGCGCTCGGTCAGCAGGACGTCGGGCCCGCCGGCGGGGTCGGCGCCCTCGCCGAAGAGCATGAGCACGGCCGAGTGCCGGCCGCCGTCCGCGGGCGGCCGGGCCCAGCCGGGGTCGTCGTCGACGGCCAGCGCCGGCACCTGCAGCAGCCGCGTCCGCAGGTCCCTCACGGATGCGCCTCGGCAGCCCGCTCGTACCGCAGCAGGCGGCGCGCCCTGACCGGGTCGGTCTCGCCCACCCCGTACGACGGGCACAACCGCACCAGCGGGCAGGCGCCGCACGCCGGCGTCCGCGCGTGGCAGGTGCGCCGGCCGTGGAAGATCAGGACGTGCGAGAGCGCCGTCCAGTCGCGGCGCTCGAACAGCGCCGCGACGGCGAGCTCGACCTTGACCGGGTCGTCCTCGGTGGTCCACCCGAACCGGCGGGCGAGGCGACCGAAGTGCGTGTCGACCGTGATGCCGGGGACGCCGAACGCGTCACCCAGCACCACGTTGGCGGTCTTGCGGCCGACGCCGGGCAGGGTCACCAGGTCCGCGAGGCGGGCCGGCACCTGCCCGTCGTACCGCTCGACCAGCGCCGCACCGAGCTTGATCAGGCTGTCGGCCTTGGCCCGGAAGAACCCGGTCGGCTGGATCAGCGCCTCGAGCTCGGCGCGGTCGGCGCCGGCGTACGCCGCGGCGTCGGGGTAGCGGGCGAACAGGGCGGGGGTCACGGTGTTCACGCGGACGTCGGTGGTCTGGGCCGAGAGCACCGTCGCGACCAGCAGCTGCAGCGGCGTGCTGAAGTCCAGCTCGCAGCGCGCGTCCGGGTAGAGCAGGGCCAGCTCGCGGTAGACCCGCCGCGCGCGACGGGTCAGGGCCACCGGTGTGGCAGCGGTCGGAGCGGTCGGCGACACCGCCTCAGCCTACGGCGGGCGAACCCGTGCGCCCGCTCGGGTGAGAGGGCCGGGCGCCGCTCAAGGACAGGGGGCCGGGGCCGAGACAGAGGCTGTGACCGACCTCGTGCCCATGGATCTGCAGGCCCTGCGCGTCGAGCGCCAGCGCCTGGCGCAGGAGTGCGCCCGACTGTCGTGGCTGCGCCGCCTGGTACGCGCCCGGCGCGACCTCGAGGTGGCCCGGCTGACCGGCGCCGGCGCCGGGTTGTGGGGGGCCGATGACGTGTCGCCGGTGGTGCGCCGCTCGCTGGACGACGTCGTCCGCTGCCCCGAGCTGCTCGACCAGCTCTCGCAGTCGGTGCGCACCCTGACCCTGGCCGTCGACAGCGCGCAGCGTGACCTGGACGACGCCACCGCCGAGCTGGTGCGCCGGTACCGGCTGCAACCCGGGCTATGCCTCGCGCCGGCGGCCTCCCCCGCCGCGCTGCTCGCCGACGCCTCGCGCTGACACCAGACGGTAGCCTCCGGTCAGGCGCCACCCGTCGCCGACCTCACCCGTGCTGGGAGTGCTCGTGGACACCGACATCGTGCGCAAGGCACCGCTGTTCGCGGCCCTGGACGACGAGGCGTCGGCCTCGCTGCGCGACGGCATGCAGCAGGTGCAGCTGACCCGCGCCGAGGTGCTGTTCGCCGAGGGTGACCAGGGCGACCGGCTCTACGTCATCGTCGAGGGCAAGATCAAGCTGGGCCGCACGAGCGGCGACGGCCGCGAGAACCTGCTGGCGGTGCTCGGCCCCGGTGAGATGTTCGGCGAGCTGAGCCTGTTCGACCCAGGGCCGCGCACGGCGACGGCCACCTCGGTCGGCGACAGCGTGCTGATCGGCCTGGGCAACGGCGCGCTGCAACCGTGGCTGCTGCAGCACCCCGAGGTCGCGGCGCACCTGCTCGGCGCCCTGGCCCGCCGGCTGCGGCGCACCAACGACTCGCTGGCCGACCTCGTCTTCTCCGACGTGCCCGGCCGCGTCGCCAAGGCGCTGCTCGACCTCGCCACGCGCTTCGGGCGGCGCACCGACGAGGGCATGCTCGTCGCGCACGAGCTGACCCAGGAAGAGCTCGCCCAGCTCGTCGGCGCCTCGCGCGAGACCGTCAACAAGGCGCTCGCCGACTTCGCCGGCCGCGGCTGGCTGCGGCTCGAGGCGCGCGCCGTCCTGCTGCTGGACGTCGAGCGCCTGCAGCACCGCTCGCGCTGACCCGTCCCGATCGGCAGGAGTAGCGTCGCCGGCACCTAGTGCGAAGGAGCACGCCATGCCCGGCACACGCGTCCTGGTCGGCACCCGCAAGGGCGCCTTCGTCCTGACCTCCGACGAGCGGCGGGTGGACTGGACCGTGCAGGGACCGCTGTTCGCGGGGTGGGAGGTGCACCACGTCAAGGCCTCACCGCTGGACCCCGACCGCGTCTACGCAGCCCAGAGCGGCGGGTGGTTCGGCCAGCTGATCCAGCGCTCGGACGACGGCGGCGCGACGTTCACCCCGGTGGGCAACGACTTCACCTACGACGGGGTGCCCGGCGAGCACCAGTGGTACGACGGGACGCTGCGGCCGTGGGCGTTCGCCAAGGTATGGCACCTCGAGCCGTCGCTCTTCGACGTCGACACCGTCTACGCCGGCGTCGAGGACGCGGCCCTGTTCCGGTCGCAGGACGGCGGCGGCAGCTGGGCCGAGCTCGCAGGTCTGCGCCGGCACGACACCGGCCCGCAGTGGCAGCCCGGCGCCGGCGGCATGTGCCTGCACACGATCCTGCAGCACCCCACCGACCCCGACCGGCTGTACGTCGCGATCTCGGCCGCCGGCGCCTTTCGCACCAGCGACGGCGGGACCACCTGGCAGCCGATCAACAAGGGGCTGCGCTCGGGCGAGATCCCCGACCAGGACTCCGAGGTGGGGCACTGCGTGCACCGGCTCGACCTGCACCCGGCGAAGCCGGACGTCCTGTACATGCAGAAGCACTGGGACGTGATGCGCAGCCTGGACGCCGGCGACAGCTGGCACGAGGTCAGCGGCAACCTGCCCTCGGACTTCGGGTTCCCGATCACGGTGCACGCCCACGAGCCCGAGACGGTCTACGTGGTGCCGATCACCAGCGACTCCCAGCACTTCCCGCCGGACGGTCGGCTGCGCGTCTACCGCAGCCGCACCGGTGGGGACGAGTGGGAGGCGCTGACGACCGGCCTGCCGCAGCGCGACTGCTACGTCGACGTCCTGCGCGACGCGATGGCGGTCGACCGGCACGAGTCGTGCGGGGTCTACTTCGGCACTACCGGTGGTCAGGTCTACGCCTCGGCCGACTCCGGTGACACGTGGGCGCCGATCGTCCGCGACCTGCCGGCGGTGCTGTCCGTCGAGGTGCAGACCCTCCCGTGAGCAGCTCGGTCACGGTGGTCCTGCCCGCCCACCTGCGCGCGCTGGCGGCCGTGGACGGCGACGTCCACCTCGACGTGCCGGGCACGCCGACCCAGCGGTCGGTCCTCGACGCGCTCGAGGCGCGGTTCCCGATGCTGGTGGGCACGACCCGCGACCGCGGCACCGGGCTGCGGCGTCCGTTCGTCCGGTTCTTCGCCTGCGGCCTGGACCTCTCGCACGACGCGCCCGACACAGCGCTGCCCGAGCAGGTCGCCCGCGGCGTCGAGCCGTTCCTGGTCGTCGGCGCGATGGCCGGCGGCTGACCCCTTCCTCCCCCCGCCCGGTTTCCTCCCCCCGACCGGGGACAAACCGCCCATACCGGTCGGATCACACCGGTTGGGCGGAGGAACGCGGGGTGGGGGGAGGAAGGCGCAGGTACTCGAGCTGGGCACGCACCGACAGCTCGGCCGCGGGCCACAACGCGCGGTCGACGTCGGCGTACACGGTGCGGACGACGGCGCCGGGCGTGGCGGCGCCGGCGGCCACCGCGGCCCGCACCTGCTCGAGCCGCTCGAGCCGGTGCCGCTGGTACGCCGCCACCACCGCAGCCGCGTCGTCCAGCACAGGGCCGTGCCCGGGCAGGATGCGCATCGAGCCGGAAACGGTGCGCTGCAGCTCCTCCAGCGACGCGAGGTAGTCGTCGAGCCGGCCGTCGGGGTGGGCGACCACCGTCGTGCCGCGCCCCAGCACGGTGTCGCCGGTGAGCAGCGCGCCGTCGTCAGCCAGCACGAACGACAGCGAGTCGGCGGTGTGCCCGGGCGTGGCCACCACCTCGACCTGCAGGCCACCGGCAGCGACGACGTCCCCGCCGCGCAACCCCTCGTCCCCCAGCCGGTGCGCCGGGTCCAGGGCCCGGACGCCGCAGCCGGCCATCGCCGCGAAGCGCCCCGCGCCGGCGCTGTGGTCAGCGTGCCCGTGGGTCAGCAGGACGGTGCCCACCCGCGCCCCGAGACCCCGGACCGCGGCCAGCACCGCGCGCAGGTGCGCCTCGTCGTCCGGCCCTGGGTCGACGACCACCGCGACGTCCGAGCCTGGCTCGGCCAGCACCCAGGTGTTCGTGCCGTCCAGGGTCATCGGGCCCGGGTTGGGCGCCAGCACGCAGGTGGCGCGGGGGCTCACCGGGCCACCGGCCCAGCTCACGCGTCGCCGCCCTGCCCGGGGCCGGCGTCCCCGCCGCCGAGCCCGTCGAGGTCGACGTGCAGGCCCTCGCCGGTGATCCAGGGCATCACCCGGCGCAGCCGCCGCGGCGCCGCCAGCACGGACGCGACCGACCCGTGGGCGGCGACCTCCTCGAGCGCCACCAGCGTCGGCGGCAGCATCGCCAGCCGGCCCGCGCGGTGGCCCTCGACCGCCTCGCGGGCGCCGACCCACGCGACCTGGTCGGCCTCGCCACCGACGTCCCGCGCCCGCTGCCCGGTGGGCATGGCGGCGACGAAGAACCGCGTGTCGTAGCGGCGCGGCTCGAACACCGGCGTGGTCCAGTGCGCCCACGGCCGCAGCAGGTCCGTGCGCAGCACCAGCCCACGGCGTCCGAGCAGCTCGCTCAGCGCCAGCGACCGGTCGAGCAGCGACTGGCGGTCGGCCTCCCACTGCGGGTCGCCCAGGTCGGCGACGACGTCGACGTCACCGGGGCGACCGGCCAGCAGCACCCCGCACTCCTCGAACAGCTCGCGGACGGCGGCGCACACCAGCTCGCGCGCCTCGTCCAGGCCCGAGCCCAGCTCACCGGCCCACCAGGCGGCGTCCGGGCCCAGCCACGGCACGGTCGGGTCGGCGTCGCGCGGGTCGACGCCGCCACCGGGGAACACGTGCATCCGCGGGGCGAACGCCATGGTCGGGGCCCGGCGCAGCACGAACACCTCGGGGCCGACGTCCGCGACTGCCACCCCGTCGCGCAGCAGCAGTACCGTCGACGCTGCCCGGGACCGGACGGCCGCGTCGGCGGGCCAGGCCCGGGCGGCCTCGGCCAGCGCCGGGGCGAGCGGGAAGGTTCGGAGCACCCGGTGATCGTAGGGACAGGGGATGGGATGGCGCGCGGCGGTGAGTACACGGTCGACGAGCTCGCCGACGCCACCGGCATGAGCGTGCGCAACATCCGGTCCTACCGCTCGCGCGGCCTGCTGCACCCGCCCCGGATGCGCGGGCGGGTCGGGTACTACGGCGCCGAGCACCTCACCCAGCTGCGGCTGGTGCAGGCGTTGCTCGAGCGAGGGCTGAGCCTGGCCGTGATCGGTCGCCTCGTCGAGCGCGGTGAGACGCAGAGCGAGCTGGCCCGGCTGGTGCGCGACGAGCTCGCTGGGCCGCCGGGCAGCTTCCCGGTCTCGATGTCGCCCCAGGTGGTCGCCGACCTCGAGCGCTCGCAGCCGGGGATCGTCGACACGATGGTCGCGCTGGGCCTCGGCCGCCGCAGGGGCACCGGGTACGTCGGCGACCCGGCGCTGTTCGCGATGGCGAACGCGCTGGTCGCCCAGGGGCTGCCCACCGCGGTCGTCGGCCAGGTGTGCCTCGCCTCGGCCCGGGCCGCCGGGTCGGTCGTGGCACTGGCCCGTGCCGACCCGGGCCTGCGGACGGTGACGTCCGACCCGGCCCGCGCTGAGGCGCTGCTGGTGGTGGTCGAGCTGGCCACGACGGCCTTCCGCACCGCGCTCACGACGCGGCTCAGCGACGCTGGGAGCCCCGTCAGCGCACCCGCACCGTGATCTCGACCTCGACCGGCGCGTCCAGGGGCAGGACGGCGACCCCGACCGCGCTGCGCGCGTGCACCCCCGCGTCGCCGAACACCTGACCCAGCAGCTCGCTGGCGCCGTTGATGACGCCCGGCTGGCCGGTGAAGCCCGGGTCGCTCGCGACGAAGCCGACCACCTTGACCACCTGCACCACCAGGTCGAGGTCGCCGACGACCGACTTCACCGCCGCGATCGCGTTCAGGGCGCAGGTGCGGGCCAGGTCCTTGGCCTGCTCGGGCGTGACGTCGGCGCCGACCTTGCCGGTCGCCACGAGGGCGCCACCGACCATGGGCAGCTGGCCCGACGTCCACACCAGGTCGCCGTCACGCACGGCGGGCACGTACGCGGCCAGAGGCGGGGCGACGTCCGGCACCTGCAGGCCCAGCTCGGCGAGCCGCGCCTCGACGCCGCTCACGCGCGGGGCCGCTTGAGGTAGGCCACCAGGTTGCCGTCGTTGCTGACGACCTGCACGAGCTCCCAGCCGTCCTCGCCCCACTGGTCGAGGATCTGCTTGGTCGCGTGCACGATGAGCGGAACGGTCGCGTACTCCCAGGTGGCCATGTCGCCAGCCTAGCGACGCCCGGGCCGGCGCCGGTCGCGGTGCGAGCGCCGTACCTCCCGCGGTGACGTCGTACTCCCCGCCCTCTGCTGGCCGCGGGAAGCCCGACCTGACCCACGCAACGTGATCATCTCGCGGGCCCGGTGTGACGCGCGGCTCGTGCCGGCGGTCGGGGCAGCCCGCGCCGGGTGGCCGCGGCGTCGGTAGCCTCGATCCCATGCCGAACGGCGAGCGGGACTGGGACGGCGTGCGCCTGCACGTGGTCACCGGCAAGGGCGGCACCGGCAAGACGACGACCGCCGCGGCCCTGGCGCTGGCGCTGGCCCGCGGCGGCAGGCGGGTGCTGCTGGTCGAGGTCGAGAACCGCCAGGGCATCGCCCAGGTGTTCGACGCCCCGCCGCTGTCGTACGCCGAGACCAAGGTGGCCAGCGCAGCCGGCGGGGGCACGGTGATGGCCTTGGCGGTCGAGGCCAAGGCGGCGCTGCTCGAGTACCTGCAGCTGTTCTACAAGCTCGGCCGGGCCGCGGGCGTGCTCGAGAAGTTCGGCGCCATCGACTTCGCGACCACCATCGCCCCGGGCATCCGCGACGTCCTACTCACCGGCAAGGTGTACGAGGCGGTGCGCCGCCGCGAGAACGGCCGGCCCGTGTACGACGCCGTCGTGCTCGACGCGCCTCCCACCGGCCGCATCGTGCGGTTCCTCAACGTCAACGCCGAGGTCGTCGGGCTGGCCAAGATCGGGCCGATCCGCAACCAGGCCGACTCGATCACCACCCTGCTGCGCTCGCCGCAGACCGTCGTCCACCTGGTCACCCTGCTCGAGGAGATGCCCGTGCAAGAGACCGCGGACGGCGCCCGCGACCTGGCCGCGGCCGACCTGCCGGTCGGTGGGGTGGTCGTCAACCTGGTGCGCGAGGCCGTGCTGCCGGTGCGCCGCCTGGCGGCCGCGGGCAAGTTCGGCCTGGACGCCGACGAGGTCGCCGCGGGTCTGGCGGAGGCCGGCCTGCCCGCGAGCGCCGCGGTCGTGGACGGCCTGCTCGTCGAGGCCCGCGACCACGCCGCGCGCCTGGCGCTGGAGAAGCGCGAGCGGGCCGAGGTCACCGACATCGGCCGCCCGGTCTACGAGCTGCCCGCCCTCGCCTCGGGTGTCGACCTCGGGGGCCTGTACCTGCTGGCCGACCGGCTCACCGAGCAGGGGATGGCGTGAGCCCGACCACCCGCGGCCGGGGCCGCCGTCCGGCCGCCGGATCGCCCCGCCTGGACGTCGACGCGCTGCTGCGCGACCGCGGCACCCGGATCATCGTGTGCTGCGGCGCCGGCGGGGTCGGCAAGACCACGACGGCCGCGGCCCTCGGGCTGCGGGCCGCCGAGCAGGGGCGCAGCGTCGTCGTCCTGACGATCGACCCGGCCCGGCGCCTCGCGCAGGCGATGGGGCTCGAGCAGCTCGACAACACCCCGCGCGAGGTCAAGGGCGTCGACACCGCGGCGGGCGGGCGGCTGGACGCGATGATGCTCGACATGAAGCGGACCTTCGACGAGATCGTCGAGAGCCACTCCACCCCCGAGAAGGCGCAGCAGATCCTCGCCAACCCGTTCTACCAGGCGCTGTCGAGCTCGTTCGCCGGCACGCAGGAGTACATGGCGATGGAGAAGCTCGGCCAGCTGCGCGCCGAGGCCGACCGAGACGGCACCTGGGACCTCGTGGTCGTCGACACCCCGCCGTCCCGCTCGGCGTTGGACTTCCTGGACGCCCCGCAGCGGCTGGGCTCGTTCCTGGACGGCCGGTTCATCAAGCTGCTGCTGGCTCCCGCCAAGGTCGGCGGCAAGGCCTACCTCAAGGTGTTCTCGTCCGGGGTCAACCTGGTCACCAACACCCTCACCAAGGTGCTCGGCGCCCAGGTGCTGCGCGACATCCAGACCTTCGTCGCCGCCCTCGACACGATGTTCGGCGGGTTCCGCGAGCGCGCCGACGTCACCTACCGGCTGCTGCAGGAGAAGGGCACGTCGTTCGTCGTCGTCGCCGCTCCCGAGGGTGACGCGCTGCGCGAGGCCTCGTACTTCGTCGACCGGCTGGCCGGCGAGCGGATGCCGCTGTCGGGGCTGGTGCTCAACCGGGTGCACGACGCGGGCGCCGGGTCGCTGTCGGCCGAGCGCAGCATCGCGGCCGCCGAGACCCTGACCGAGCGCAAGGTGCACCCGCTCACGGCCCAGCTGCTGCGGTTGCACGCCGAGCGCGCCCAGGTCGCGACGCGCGAGAAGGCCCTGACCACACGGTTCACCGCGGCCCACCCGGACGTGCCGATGGCCCGCGTGCCCGCGTTCGCCCAGGACGTCCACGACCTCGACGGACTCCGTCAGGTCGGACGCGACCTCACGGCCTGAGCGCCCGCAGGTCGTCCAGGCGACGACCCGCTCAGCCGGCCTGGCGCTCGGCGTCGGTGGCCTGCAGGTGCTCGCTGCGGGCGGCCTCGAGCAGCCGGCGCCAGGACTGCACGTTGGGGCGCTTCTTGAGCACCGCGCGCCGCTCGCGCTCGGTCATGCCGCCCCAGACGCCGAACTCGACGCGGTGGTCGAGGGCGTCGGCCAGGCACTCGGTGCGGACGACGCAGCCCAGGCACACGGCCTTGGCCCGGTTCTGCGCAGCGCCCTGGACGAACAGCTCGTCCGGGTCGCTGCGCCGACAGGCGCCGCTCGCCGCCCACTCCTGGACCCAACCCTGCTCGCCCGTCGTCCCGTTCACGGTGACCGTCATGCTCGTGTACCCCTGACCTGGTGATTCTCCGGACGGCTCGCCGCCAGTGGTGCGACGATGCCCTCCACCCCGACTTACGACGGTAGGGACGCGGCCGCGCCGCGACCATCACCCGTTCCGGCCATTCCTCACACCACGAGTGACTAGTCACTGCGTCGACGAACCGGCCGGACGTCGGTGCCCCGGGTTACTGTGGACGTGCTGCGTCGGCCACCGGGCCCGCTCGCGCCGGTGACGAGAGGACCCCCATGACCCGCCTGATGCCCCGCGGTGACGACCGGGGGACGAGCCTGATCGGGCTGCTCCTGCTGCTGGTCTCGCTCGTGGTCACAGCCGTCGTCGCCGGGCTGATCATGGCGGGTCTGGCCATGCCGGCCGTGGGCGCCGCCGGCGCCTCCGCCCGGGCCGGAGTCGGGTTCTTCGACTCGCTGCCCGCCGAGCTGCAGCAGAGCCCGCTGGCCCAGCAGTCCCGGATCCGCGCTGCGGACGGTTCACTGATCGCCACGTTCTACAGCGAGAACCGCATCGTGGTGCCGCTCGACCAGGTGTCGCCCAACATGGCCAAGGCCCAGGTGGCCATCGAGGACACCCGCTTCTACTCCCACGGCGGCGTCGACCTCAAGGGCATCGCGCGCGCCGCGGTCAACAACGCGAACAGCAGCTCGCAGCAGGGTGCCTCGACGCTGACCCAGCAGTACGTCAAGCTCACCCTGCAGGAGAACGCCGTGTACGCCGGCGACCAGGCAGGCGTCGCGGCAGCCATCGACAAGACCTACTCCCGCAAGCTGCGCGAGCTCAAGCTGGCCGTCACCCTGGAAGAGAAGCTGTCCAAGGACCAGATCCTGCAGGGCTACCTCAACATCGCCTACTACGGCGACGGGGCGTACGGCGTCGAGGCCGCGGCCCGCCACTACTTCGGCGTCCACGCCAAGGCCCTCACCCTGCCGCAGGCGGCCCTGCTCGCCGGCATCGTCCAGCAGCCGCGCGCCTACAACCCGCGCATCAACCTCAAGCCCGCCAACGCCCGGCGCAACGTCGTGCTGGCCCGCATGCTCGCCACCGGGGTCATCACCGCGGCCGAGCACGACAAGGCCGTCAAGACCCCGGTGCGGCTGAAGATCTCGCCCACCGGCAACGGGTGCGACGTCTCGCCCTTCGGCTACTTCTGCAACTACGTCTACCGCACGCTGCTGGCCGACAAGAACTTCGGTGCCACCGAGGCCGAGCGCCGCCAGCAGATCCTGCGCGGTGGCCTGACGATCACCACCACCATCGACCCCAAGCTGCAGCGGCAGGCCCAGGCCGCGATCAACAAGAAGGTGCCGGCGTCCAATGGGGCCGGCGTGGGCGCGGCCATGTCCGTGGTCGAGCCGGGCACGGGCAAGATCCTGGCGATGGCCCAGAACACCCGGTTCAACAACGCCAAGAAGGCCGGGTTCGACGCCGTGAACTACAACGTCGACAAGGCGTACGGCGGCGGCATCGGCTTTCTCACCGGGTCGACGTTCAAGGCGTTCACCCTGGCTGCGGCCCTCAAGGAGGGCCGTGCCCTGACCAGCACGATCGACGCACCGCTGAGCGGTGTCACCTTTCCGCGCTCGGCCTTCAAGTACTGCACCGCCGACGAGAAGTTCGCCAACGAGTACAAGGTGCGCAACAGCGAGGGCAACGAGCACGGCAACCGGACCTTGCTGGAGGCCACGGCGATCTCGATCAACACCGCCTTCGTCAACCTCGAGGCGCAGGTCGGCGTCTGCGAGGTCCGTGACATGGCCGAGAGCCTCGGCGTGCACCTGGGCGCACCCCAGCCGTACGGCTCAGGTGGTCCCTCGACCCTGCGGCTTCGGCCCAACCCCTCGCTCACCCTGGGCGTCGAGAACGTCGCACCGCTGACGATGGCCGCGGCGTACGCCGCCTTCGCCGCCGACGGCGTCTACTGCGCGCCGATCTCCATCACCGGGGTCAAGGCGCTGGACGGCAAGGCGCTGCCCGCACCAAAGACCAGCTGCTCGCAGGTGCTCGACCCCGACGTCGCCAGCGGGGTGACCCAGGCGCTCACCGGCGTGATCAGCAACGGCACCGGACGCGGCCTCGGCATCGGGCGGCCGGCAGCCGGCAAGACCGGCACGACCAACCTGCCGACCGACATCTGGTTCGTCGGCTACACCCCGCAGCTCTCTGCCGCGGTGTGGGTCGGCCACCCCAAGGAGCAGAAGGGTCTGAACCGCATCACCCTGGCCGGTCGCAGCTACGGCCGGGTCTTCGGGGCCACGATCCCGGGGCCGATCTGGCAGTCCTTCATGCAGAAGGCGGTGGCCGACCTGCCGGTCGAGGAGTTCGGCCGCCCCAGCGACAAGATCGTCAACGGCGAGCGCCTCGGCGTGCCCTCGGTCTACGGCCTCAGTGCCCAGGCGGCGCAGGACGCGATCACCGCGGCCGGACTCACCCCGGCGGTCAGCCCCTCGCCAGTGGCCTCCGCCCAGGCTGCCGGCACCGCCGTGGGCTCCTCGCCGCGCTCGGGCAACCGGGTGCCGCCGGGCACGACGGTGACCATCTACCTCAGCTCGGGCGTAGCCCCCGCGCCGGCGCCAGCGCCCGTGGCGCCGCCGGCGGTCACCGGGCCGGTCATCCCGATCAACCCGGCCGTCGCCCCCGCGGCGAACGGCAAGGGCAACGGCAAGGGCAAGGGCAAGGGCAAGGGCCGCTGAGCCCTTGGTCGGTGCCGTTCAGCCGGCGAGCTGGCGACGCACCTCGGCCGACACCCGACCGCCGTCGGCCCGCCCGGCCACCGCGGGCTGCAGCGCCTTCATCACCGGCCCGATCGCCTTCGGCCCGCTGACCCCGGCCTCGGCGATCGCCGACGTCACCAGGGCGGCCAGCGCCTCGTCGTCCAGCTGCCGGGGCAGGTACGCCTCGACGACGCCCAGCTCGTCGCGCTCGCGCTGGGCCCGCTCGGGACGGCCACCGTCCGCGAAGGCCGTGGCCGCCTCGCGACGTTTCTTGGCCTCGCGGCGCAGCACCACCAGCAGCTCGTCGTCGCTGAGCTCACGGGCGGTGTCGCCCGAGACCTCCTCGTTCGTGATCGCGGTGAGCACCATGCGGATCGTCGCGGTGCGCAGCTCGTCCTTGGCGCGCATCGAGGTCAGCAGGTCGTCGCGCAGGGTCTGCTTCAGGGTGGCCATGACGGCCATGCTCGCAGCCGCTGGCAGGATGGCGCACCATGCGCGCCCCCGTGAAGATGCTCACCGCCGGCACGCTCGCGGGCGTCGCGGGACTGACGTACGCGGTCGCCGAGAGCCGCGCGTACACGCTGCGCCGCGTCGAGCTGCCGGTGCTGCCCGTCGGTGCGCCGACGCTGCGCGTGCTGCACCTGTCCGACCTGCACCTGACGCCGCGCACCCGCCGCGAGGTCGACTGGGTGCGGCGGCTGGGTGCGCTCGAGCCCGACCTGGTCGTCGACACCGGTGACAACCTGGCCCACCTGGACGCCGTCCCGACCGCCCTGCACGCCCTCGAGCCCCTGCTGCGGCGTCCCGGCGTCTTCGTCCTGGGCTCCAACGACTACTTCGCCCCCAAGCCCAAGAACCCCGCGCGCTACCTGGGGCGCAGCGACGGCCGGCGGGTGATCGGCCGGCGCCTGCCGACGTCCGAGCTGGTGGCCGGCTTGACCGGGGCCGGGTGGGTCGACCTGACCAACGCCCGCGCCGCACTCACCCTGCGGGGGCTGCGCATCGGGTTCGTCGGCGTCGACGACCCGCACCTGCGCTACGACCGCTACCCCGCGATCGTGACGCCGGGCGCGGACGTCACGTTCGGTGTCACCCACGCCCCCTACACCCGGGTGCTCGACCAGATGGCGGGCGAGGGGCTGCCGCTGGTGCTGGCGGGTCACACCCACGGCGGCCAGCTGCGCCTGCCCGGGTACGGCGCCCTGGTCACCAACTGCGACCTGGACCGGCGCCGGGCGCGGGGCGCGAGCCGCTGGTGGCCCGGGGCCGGCAGCGCCGCACCGACCGCGTCCGCCCCGGACGGCGCCGCCTGGCTGCACGTCAGCGCGGGGCTCGGCACCTCGCCGTACACGCCGGTGCGGTTCGCCTGCCGCCCCGAGGCGACCCTGCTCACCCTCGTACCGATCCGCTGACCCGACCCGCCGACGGCCTCCGCTAGGATGATGAGGCTCCGCTCGCGGGGTGCAGCATCGGGGTGTGGCGCAGCTTGGTAGCGCGCTTCGTTCGGGACGAAGAGGCCGCAGGTTCAAATCCTGTCACCCCGACCAGTCACGGCCCCGACCTCCGCCGAGGTCGGGGCCGACGCGTGCGCCCGCCTCCGCATTCCTCCCCCGCCTGCATTCCTCCCCCCGACCGGCTCACCGTGGTCGATATGTCGGTATAGCGGCGGGGTGGGGGGAGGAACAGGTCCACCGATGTGCGCTGCCGCCAACCCTTGTGCGGACGACGGCACCGGAGGACGCTCACGAGCAGGGACCAGCCAAGGAGGTCGGCATGCTCTCAGGATGTCTCGTGACGACGATCCTGCAGGTGTCGCAGGCTTCGCCCGCGGTCGAGTTCTACCGTGACCGGCTCGGGCTGGACTACTCAGGCCGCAACAGCGAGGGACAAGAGGTCTTCGCGCTGGGCGGTGGCGCGAGCCTGGCGCTGGTGCCCGGCCCGGAGGCGACTCCGACGGGTCGCACCGAGCTGTCCTTCGAGGTCGCTGACATCACGGCCGAGATCCGCGACCTCGCCCAGCGCGGCGTCACCTTCGCGGACTACGACCTGCCGGGCCTGCGGACGGTGGAGCACGTCTGCCTCCTCGGTTCGCAGAAGGCGGCGTGGTTCGAGGACCCCGACGGCAACGTGCTCTGCCTGCACGAGCTGCTCCCCGCATCGTCGCTGAGCACCTGAGCCCGGCGCGAGCGAGCCCGGCGTCCGCCGGACGTCGGTCGCGGCCGACCCGTTCATCGGCTGGGTCGAGGCTGGTGACAGGCTGTCGTCATGGCCGACTGGGAAGACCGTTTCCGTGCTCGCCGCGTCAGCCTGCCGGACTGGGCGCGCGACCGTCCCGAGCGGGCCGTCGTGCTCGCCACCACGCCTGCCGGCGTCCTCGAGGTGCACTCGTGGCAGGTGGGGTCGGCCGAGCTGACGCCGGCGACCGACCGCGCGGACGGGACGTCGGGCGCCACCATCGAGCCCGCCGGCGAGTGGCTGTGGTGGTTCGACGACGACCGCGGCGACGAGCGCGGGGTGTGGCGGCGTCAGCCGTTCGGATCGGCGCCCGGCGCGGCGGTGGACGCCACCGGCCTCGAGCCGGCGTACTCCAGCGGCCTGGCCCTGGGCGAAGGCGTCACCGTCGTCGGCAGCAGCGACGACGGGTACGGCGTCCGGGTGCACGCGGTAGCCCCCGATGGCGCGGCGCGTGAGATCTACGCCCACGTCGAGGAGGCCTACGTCGGCGACCTGTCGCGCGACGAGACCCTGGTCGTGCTGGCGCACAGCGAGCACGGCGACTCGCGTCACCCGGCGCTGCGGGTGCTGCGGGTCGACGACGCCGGCGCGGTCGCCGACCTGTGGGACGGCGCGGGCAAGGGCCTGCACCCCCTCGGCTTCTCCCCCGTCACCGGTGACCCGCGCCTGCTCGTCGTGCACGAGCGGGACGGCGCGCCCGCCCTGCTGGTCTGGGACCCGGTCGCGGGCACTGAGCAGCTGGTCGACCTCGCCGTCGACGGCGAGGTGGCCGACGCCGACTGGCTGCCGGACGCCGCGGGGGTGCTGGTCGCGATCGACCACGTCGCCCGCACCCGGCTGGTGCGGGTCGACCTGGCCACCGGCGCGGTCACCGACGTCGGCCCCACCACGGGGACGGTCACCTCGTTCGCCGTGCGGGACGACGGGGACGTGTGGGCCAGCTGGTCGTCCGCGGCCCAGCCCGCCGGCGTGCGCTGCTTCGGGGTGACCGGCACCGACGAGGTGCTGCTCACCGCGCCCGGCCCCGTCGCGCCCACATCCGTTGCGGTGCAGGACGTCTGGGTCGAGGGCCCGGGCGGTCGCGTCCACGCGCTGCTGCGAACCCCGGCGTGCGGCGCCGGCCCGTGGCCGCTCGTCGTCGAGGTGCACGGCGGGCCCACGCACCACGACGTGGACGCGTTCGGCGCCTACGCGAGCGCCTGGGTCGACCACGGCTTCGCTCTCGTGCAGGTGAACTACCGCGGCTCCACGGGCTACGGTTCGGCCTGGCGCGACGCCCTCGAGGCCCGCGTGGGGCACGTCGAGCTGGCGGACGTCGTCGCCGTCCGCGACCACCTGGTGGCCACCGGCGTCGCCGACCCCGACCGCGTCGTCCTGGCGGGGGCGTCGTGGGGCGGTTTCATCACGCTGCTCGGCCTCGGCGTCCAGCCGGACCGCTGGGCGGTGGGCCTCGCGGGTGTGCCGGTCGCCGACTACGTCGCGGCGTTCGAGGACGAGATGGAGGGCCTGAAAGCCTTCGACCGCAGCCTCTTCGGCGGCTCACCGACCGAGGTGCCCGACAAGTACGCCGACTCCAGCCCGCTCACGTACGTCGACGCGGTGCGCGTGCCGGTGCTCGTGCTCGCCGGCGAGAACGACCCGCGCTGCCCCATCCGGCAGATCGAGAACTACGTCGCGCGACTGGCCGAACGCCAGGTGCCGCACCAGGTCTACCGGTACGACGCGGGCCACGGCTCGCTGGTCAACGACGAGCGGGTGCGCCAGATGCGGGTCGAGATCGACTTCGTCGCGCAGCACCTCGGCACCCCGGCCGCGATCGGATGACCCGGCGCGAGGCCGGCGTCCTGCTCGCGGCCGGCGTGCCCGGGCTGCTGCTCGCCGCCGTCGGGACGACGCACCCGGGCTCGCTCACGGCCGCGACCGGTGAGCACTGGCGGGCGCTGCACGTCGTCGCCCTGGCGCTGTTCCCGCTGCTGCCGCTCGGACCGTGGTTGCTGGCCCGGTCGGTCGACCGTCGGCTCGGCTGGGTCGTGGGGGTGCTCGGCTACATCTTCGCGACCTGCTACACCGCGCTGGATGTACTGGCCGGCATCGGCGCCGGTGCGCTGCAGGTGCGCTCGGCCACCGACGGCATCGGCGTCCTGTTCGGCGAGGGCGACGCGCTGGCCAGGGTCGGAACCCTGGCCTACCTCGCGGCCTGCGTCCTGGCTGCGGCCGCCGTCGTCGCCCGGGCCCAGCTGGTCGCCGTCGTGCCCGCGGTGCTGGTGGTCGGCGCCGCCTGGTCGTTGCGCACCAGCCACATCTTCCCCCCGCGCGGCGTGCTCACCATGCTCGCGGCGTCCCTCGGCTGGGTGCTGCTGGCCCTCGCCCTCCAGCGCCGCCCCACCCCCGCCCTTCCTCCCCCCACCCGGCTTTCCTCCCCCCAACCGGGGACGTAACGCCCATAACGGCTGGGCCGCACCGGTTCCAGGGAGGAACGCGGGGTGGGGGGAGGAAGGGTCAGCGGCCGGTGCCGCCGTACACGACGGCCTCGCCGTCGGCGTCCAGCCCGAAGGCGGTGTGCACGCCGCGGACGGCGGTGTCGACGGCGTCCGCGGCCGTGACCACCGAGATGCGGATCTCGGACGTCGAGATCATCTCGATGTTGACGCCGGCCTGCGCCAGGGCCTTGAAGAACGTCGCCGAGACACCGGGATGGGTGCGCATGCCGGCGCCGACCAGCGAGATCTTGCCGATCTGGTCGTCGTACTGCAGCGACGCGAAGCCGACGGCGGCCTTGATCGCCTGCAGGGTCGCCATCGCGGTGGCGCCCTCGGTCTTGGGCAGCGTGAACGAGACGTCGGTGCGTCCGGTCTCGGCGGCCGACACGTTCTGCACGATCATGTCGATGTTGATGCCCGCGCCGGCGACCGCCTCGAAGATCTCGGCCGCCTTGCCCGGCCGGTCGGGCACGCCGACGACGGTGATCTTGGCCTCGCTGCGGTCGTGCGAGACCCCGGTGATGATCGCCTGCTCCATGACCTGACCGTCCTTGCTGTCGATGACCCAGGTGCCTTCGCGGCGGCTGAACGAGGAGCGCACGTGCACGGGCATGCCGTACCGGCGCGCGTACTCGACGCAGCGCAGGTGCAGCACCTTGGTGCCGTTGGCCGCCATCTCGAGCATCTCCTCGCTGGTGATCCGCTCGATCCGCCGCGCGGTCGGCACGATCCGCGGGTCGGCGGTGAAGACGCCGTCGACGTCGGTGTAGATCTCGCAGACGTCCGCGCCGAGGGCCGCCGCGAGCGCCACAGCGGTCGTGTCGGACGCACCCCGGCCCAGGGTGGTGATCTCCTTGGTGTCCTGGCTGACGCCCTGGAACCCGGCGACGATCGCGATGGCGCCGTCGTCCAGCGCCTGGCGGATCCGGCCGGGGGTGATGTCGATGATGCGGGCCTTGCCGTGCGCCGAGTCGGTGATGACACCGGCCTGGCTGCCGGTGTACGAGCGGGCCTGGTGGCCGAGGTCGGCGATCGCCATGGCCACCAGGGCCATCGAGATGCGCTCGCCGGCGGTCAGCAGCATGTCGAGCTCGCGCGCGGGCGGCAGCGGCGAGACCTGCTGGGCGAGGTCGCGCAGCTCGTCGGTGGTGTCGCCCATCGCCGACACGACGACCACGACCTCGTTGCCCTGCGTCTTGGTGTCGATGATGCGCCGCGCGACGCGCTTGATGCTCTCGGCGTCCGCGACCGAGGAGCCGCCGTACTTCTGCACGACCAGGCCCACGATGCTCCCTCACGCTCGGGCGGCGCCCCGCACGGGACGTCCCGATCCTAGGCAGTCGCCGGACGTCGGCCCGCACGGTTCGCATCGCGAGACGGGCGTCCCACGTGGCGGGCGGCTACGGGTGCAGGGCGTCGAACTCGGCGTCCGCGACGACGTCGTCGTCGGCGTCCAGCCGCAGGTGGGCCAGGATCGACAGGACGACCCGCAACGCGCTCGCGGCCGGGCTGCCCCAGCTGGACAGGTACGAGAACTGCCACCACCACAGGGCCTCGTCGACCCGGCCGCTCTCGAAGTGCCGCATCCCGTGGGCCAGGTCCGATGCCACGGCGGCGACGTCACCGGACAGGGACCCGCGGACGACGTCCGCCGACAGCACCGGGTCGACGACCTCGGCGTAGTCGTCCAGCCCGTCGAAGGCGTTGGCGAGCGCGACCCGCAGCGGGTCGACGTCCGGCTCGGGACCGGAGTCCGGCTCGAACCGCTCACTGGGGACGACGTCGGCGATGGCCCCGAGGCGGGCACCGCTCGCCAGCACCTGCGAGAGGGCGAGCAGCACGATGGGCAGCGCGACGTCCGGGCTGGTGCCGCTGGCGACGGTGGTCACCGCCTCGATGAAGCTGCGGACGTCGGTGGCCGTGTCGGCCGCCAGGCGGCTCAGCTCACCGCGCTCGATGTCGGCGCTCTCGTCGGCGTCCTCAGGCATCGAGCAACCTCCGTCCCTCGAACGCTCGACCGAGCGTGATCTCGTCGGCGTACTCGAGGTCGCCGCCCACCGGCAGCCCCGAGGCGATCCGGGTGACGCGCAGCCCCATCGGCTTGAGCATCCGGGCCAGGTAGCTCGCCGTCGCCTCGCCCTCGAGGTTCGGGTCGGTGGCCAGGATGATCTCGGTGACGACGCCGTCAGCGAGGCGGGCGAGCAGCTCGCGGATGCGCAGGTCGTCGGGGCCGATGCCGTCGATCGGGCTGATCGCCCCGCCGAGCACGTGGTAGCGGCCGCGGAACTCGCGGGTCTTCTCGACCGCCACGACGTCCTTGGACTCCTCGACCACGCAGATCGCGGTCAGGTCGCGGCGCGGGTCGCGGCAGATGCGGCACTGCTCGTCCTGGGCGACGTTGCCGCAGGTGACGCAGAACCGGACCTTGTCCTTGACCTCGGTCAGCGCCAGGACGAGCCGGCGCACGTCCGCGGGGTCTGCCTGCAGCAGGTGGAAGGCGATCCGCTGCGCGCTCTTGGGACCGACGCCGGGCAGCCGCCCGAGCTCGTCGATCAGATCCTGCACCACACCCTCGTACACGAAGCCGAGACTACGGGGTGCGGGCCCGCGCGGCGGCACTACGCCTTGCGCGGCGCGCCAACGTCACCGGCGCTCTGCGTCCCGAGCCTCGAGGATGTCGCGGGTCGTCAGCGACGTGCCCGCGGCTGCCTTGCGCACCCGGATCCTGGACAGGATGGCGTCATCGTCTGGCGCAGGCCAGGCGTCGATCGGCTCACTGTCCACCTGCCACAACCGCCGGGCGCGGACATCGAAGCCGTCCTGGTCGGCCGCCTCCCACTCCAGCCAGACGGCGTCACCGGCAGACGGGACGTAGAAGTCGGCGCTCGTCACGTGTGAGAACGACGCCCAGCACCCGCCAGGTGTGTCCGGGCTGTCGACGACCCCCCACCCCTCGTCGGGGTGCCACTCGCGGACCCTCCCACGCGATGCCATGAGCACCATCCTGCGGCCAGACGGGCTTCGGGTCCAGGCTCAGTCGGTGGTCTCGTCGATCACCCGACCTCCGAGCAGCTGCTCGACGACGGGGCGCCCCACCAGGCCGGAGTCGTCGGCGTCCGCGTCGTCGCTGGCGGCGACGTCGTCCGCCGGTGAGACCCGGGGGGACGTCGGGGCCGGGGCCGGCGCGACCGGGCGCCGGGCCGCGGGCGGGGGCGGCTCGTCGGCCGGATCGGGCGGAACGTCGTCCAGCGGGGGCGGCTCGGCCATCGGGGGCGGCTCGATCACGGCCGACGGCGCCGCAGCAGGCGCTGCCGCGGTCGGGGCACCCTCGGTGTGGACGCCGTCGACCTGGGCGTCGACCCCGAGGACGTCGATCAGCGCCTGGCGCACGTACTCGCCGTGGGCGCCCCCCCGGAACGTGCCGGTCAGCCCCACCGTCGACATGCCGAGGGTGAGCCGGCGGCCGTCGTACGCCAGCACCTGGGCGTGGTCGCGCACCAGCGACCAGGTCATCTTCTTGACGCTGGACAGCCGGGTGATGACGTCGGGCCAGGCGCGCCGGATCGCCTCGACGTCGACCTGCCCGGGCACCGGGCTCGCCGCGGCGTGCTCGTGCGGCAGCGGCGTCGTCGGCGCGCGCTCACCGGTGGGGGGTGGCGGGTCGTCGGCCCCGGGCCCCCCGGGCGGGACCGGCCGCGCCGCGGACTGCGGCTGGCCGGGCGCGGCCAGCTCGGGCCACGCGTCGTCCGCCGGCGGCGCGGCAGGTGAGGTTGCAGGCGGCGCGGCGGGAGTCGCGGCCGCAGGTGCCGAGGCAGCGGGGCGTTGGGCGGGCTGGCTGGGGGCGGCGGTCGCCTGGGGAGAGGCGGCAACCGCGGCGCCGAGCCGGCGCTCGATCCGGTCGAGGCGGGCGCCGTACCCGCCCTCACCCTCGGCGCCGGGCAGCAGCACCCGCGCGCACAGCAGCTCGAGCTGCAGGCGGGGGGACGTCGCGCCGGTGAGCTCGGTCAGCCCGGTGTTGACGACGTCGGCGGCCCGGCTGAGCGCAGCGGCACCGAAGTGCGCGGACTGCTGGCGCATCCGCTCGAGCTGGTCTTCCGGCAGGCCGCGCAGCACCGCGTGGGCGCCGTCGGGAACAGCCGCGACGACGATCAGGTCGCGCAGCCGCTCGAGCAGGTCCTCGACGAAGCGGCGCGGCTCGTGACCGGTGTCGATGACCTTGTCGACCACGCGGAACACCGTGGCCGCGTCGCCCACCGCGAACGCCTCGACGACGTCGTCGATCAGCGTCGCGTCGGTGTAGCCGAGCAGACCCACGGCCCGGTCGTACCCGATGCCGTCGGCGCCGGACCCCGCGATCAGCTGGTCGAGCACCGACAGCGAGTCACGCACCGAACCCGCCCCGGCCCGCACGACCAGCGGCAGCACGCCCTTGTCGACGCTCACCTGCTCGCTGTCGCACAGCCGGGACAGGTAGTCCTGCAGCGTCGCGGGGGGCACCAGGCGGAACGGGTAGTGGTGGGTGCGCGAGCGGATCGTGCCGATGACCTTCTCGGGCTCGGTCGTGGCGAAGATGAACATGACGTGCGGCGGGGGCTCCTCGACGACCTTGAGCAGGGCGTTGAAGCCCTGCGTCGACACCATGTGCGCCTCGTCGATGATGTAGATCTTGTAGCGACTGGCCGCCGGGGCGAAGGCGGCCTTCTCGCGCAGGTCGCGGGCGTCGTCCACGCCGCCGTGGCTCGCTGCGTCGATCTCGATCACGTCGACGGTGCCGGCGCCGCCGCGGGCCAGCGCGACGCACGAGCCGCACACCCCGCACGGTGTTGGCGTCGGGCCCTGCTCGCAGTTCAGGCAGCGGGCCAGGATGCGTGCGCTGGTGGTCTTGCCGCAGCCACGCGGGCCGCTGAACAGGTACGCGTGGTTGACCCGGTCGGTGCGCAGCGCCTGCATCAGCGGCTCGGTGACGTGCTCCTGCCCGATGACCTCGGCGAACGTCTCGGGTCGGTACCGGCGGTACAGGGCGGTGGACACGCGACGACACTAACCCCCGTGACCGACATCGACCGGGGCCGTCCACCGGTCGTGGTGATGGGGGTCTCGGGTGCTGGCAAGACCACGGTCGGACGCGCGCTCGCCGAGCGCTGGGGCGTCCCCTTCGCGGACGCAGACGACCTGCACAGCCGCCAGAACGTGGCCTCGATGGCTGCCGGCAGCCCCCTGGACGACGAGGCCCGGGCGCCGTGGCTGGCCGCCGTCGCGCGGTGGCTGGGTGAGCACTCGGGCGGCGGGGTGATCGCCTGCTCGGCGCTCCGCCGGCCCTACCGGGACGTGCTGCGCACCGGCGCACCCGGCGTCGTGTTCCTGCACCTGGACGGCGACCCCGACCTGCTCGCGCAGCGCCTGTCGAGCCGCCGCGACCACTTCATGCCCCCGGCCCTGCTGTCCTCGCAGCGCCGGACGCTCGAGCCGCTGGGCCCCGACGAGCGAGGCGTTGCCGTCGACGTGACCAGAGCCCCGGACGAGATCCTCGCCGCGTTCGAGGCGTGGTGGGCGACGACCGTCGACGGGACGTGAGCGACCCCCCGCACACCCGCCAGAGCCCGCCTGCCCTTGCTGCCTTCCGGCCCTGGGGGAGTTCAGCGAGGTGACGCCGCACGAGGGGTCAGGCACCACTGTACAAGCGACCCCGCAGATGTGGACCTTCGCGTGGGGCGTCGGCCTCGGGACCCCCGCCTCACCTGACCGGCTGTGACCGGGTGGGTCGGCGCTCTAGTACCCTCGTCGGCGGAGGATTCGCATAGTGGCCTAGTGCGCACGATTGGAAATCGTGTTGGGTTAATCACCCTCGCGGGTTCAAATCCCGCATCCTCCGCCACCAGCGTCGCCCAGCCCGCTAACGCCGACGGCGGGCGGTGCCGAACAGGCTGCGGGTGATCTCGCGGCCGATCACTGTGGCCGCCGAGCGCGCCATCGAGCGGAACACCGTCGACGTCACGACCTTCTCGACCACCGACTCGTCCTGGGCGGCGGGCCGCCGCGGAGCGGGAGCCGCCGGGGCCGGTTGCGCAGAGGGCGCCGGTGCTGCAGATGGAGCCGGCGCGGGCGCCGCCGCCAGCCGCGCGTTCAGCTTCTCGTACGCCGACTCGCGGTCGATGGCCTGCGTGTACCGGGGCGCGAGCGGACTCGCGGCGAGGACGGCGGCGACGACGTCCGGGGCGGACGGCGCCATCAGCGACTGCGGCGCCCGCAGGCGGGTCCAGGCCACCGGGGTCGGCGCGCCGCGCTCGCTCAGCACGGTCACGACGGCCTCGCCGGTGCCGAGCTGGGTGAGCAGCTCCTCGAGGTCGTACCCGCTGTGCGGGAACGTCGAGACGGTGGCCTTCAGCGCCTTGGCGTCGTCAGGGGTGTAGGCGCGCAGGGCGTGCTGCACCCGGTTGCCGAGCTGGGCGAGGACGCCCGAGGGCACGTCCTTGGGCGTCTGGGTCACGAAGAACACCCCGACCCCCTTGCTGCGGATCAGCCGCACCGTCTGCTCGATCGAGGCGACGAACTCCTTGCTGGCGCCGGTGAACAGCAGGTGCGCCTCGTCGAAGAAGAACACCAGCTTGGGCTTGTCGAGGTCGCCCACCTCGGGCAGGTCGTGGAACAGGTCGGCCAGCATCCACATCAGGAACGTCGAGAACAGCGCCGGCTGCGACTGGACGTCGGGCAGCTCGAGGCAGGTGACGACCCCGCGCCCGTCCGCCGTGGTGCGCAGCAGGTCGGCGGTGTCGAACTCGGGCTCACCGAAGAACACCTCGGCGCCGGCGTCCGCGAACGTGATCAGCTCGCGCAGGATCACCCCGGCGGTGGCCGACGACAACCCGCCGAGCGCCTTCAGCTCGCTCTTGCCCTCGTCCGAGGTCAGGTGCTGGACGACGGCCCGCAGGTCGGCCAGGTCGAGCAGCGACAGGCCCTGCTGGTCGGCGAAGTGGAACACCAGGCCGAGCGAGGACTCCTGCACCTCGTTCAGGCCCAGCACCTTCGCGAGCAGCGTGGGGCCGAACGAGGTGATCGTGGCCCGCACCGGGACGCCGCTGCCGCGCCCACCGAGCGACAGGAACTCGGTCGGGCAGGACGTCGGCTCCCACTGCTGGCCCACGTCGGTGGCCCGGGCGCTGGTGCGCTCACTCGGCGCACCCGGTGTCGCGACGCCGGACAGGTCGCCCTTGATGTCGGCCAGGAACACGGGCACCCCCTGCGCCGAGAGCTGCTCGGCCATGACCTGCAGGGTCTTGGTCTTGCCGGTGCCCGTGGCGCCCGCCACCAGTCCGTGCCGGTTCATCGCCGACAGCGGGATGCGGACCGCCACGTCCGGGTGCGCCGTCCCGGAGTCGACGGCGGCGCCCAGATCCAGTGCGGCGCCCTGCACCACGTAGCCGGTCCGGATGGCGTCCAGCTGGCCCGTCGCAGTCTGCTCGGTCATGACAGGGAGCGTATCGACGGATTGCTCATAGGATCAGGGGGTGATTTTCAAGGCGGTCGGCGACTCCCGGCCCTACCCCGAGCACGGGCGCACCACCTTGCGCCAGTGGTCGGAGGTCGCGCCGCGCCAGGTGCGCCTCGACGACCTGGTCACGACCAAGCGCGTCCTCGACCTGGATGCGTTGCTTTCAGAGGACTCCACGTTCTACGGCGACCTGTTCGCCCACGTCGTTGAGTGGCAGGGTGACCTCTATCTCGAGGACGGTCTGCACCGCGCACTGAGAGCGGCGCTGCAGCAGCGTCCGGTCCTGCACGCGCGCGTGCTCGTCATCGACTGAAGGGAAGGCCCATCAGCGAGGAGTCCGGCTGGTACCGGCATCGCCGCCGCCGACAGGTCATCACGATGTCCTTCATCGTCCTCGGCGTGATCGCTGCGGGCCTGGTGGCGGCCGGCCTCTACTTCGGCGTGATCGGCACACCGTCCACCCCGGTCGTGATCAACGCGCCGACACCCTGCAGCACCACGACGAAGCGCCCGCTGGATCCGAGGCGCGTCAAGGTGAACGTCTACAACGCCACGGGCCGGGCGGGTCTGGCCGCCGCCACGGCCGACCGGCTGCGCGCCCGGCGCTTCGCCGTCGGCGACGTGGCCAACGACCCGAAGCGGTCGAAGGTCGCCGGATCAGCGGTGATCCGCTACGGCCGCAAGGGTTCTGCGGGCGCCAAGCTCGTCGCCACCCAGGTTGCGGGGGCCACGCTGAAGGCCGATACGCGTACCGACGCCGTCGTCGACCTGGTGCTCGGCACGACGTTCAGCACGCTGACGCCGGTGCCCACCGCGCCCGCCCGGGCACCGGGCTGCACCCCGACGCCGACCCGCACCGGAGCGCCGGTGGTGCGTCCCACCACCACACCGCGCTAGTCAGCCGCAGGCGCGGGCCACGGCCTGGCTCACCAGCAGGCTGAGGTCGACCGAGGTCGCCGTCGGCCCCGACGCGCCTCCTTGCAGCACGCTGCCGTTGGAGTCCGTGACGATCAGCGCCGGGAACGAGATGTCGCTCAGCTGGCCCAGCGTGGCGACGTCCCGGACGCACCGGCGGGCGCGAACGGTCACGGCGGCGCTGCGCTCGCCGTGAGCGCCGACGATCAGCGGCATCGCGGGCGCGGTCAGGATCGTCACCAGCCCCTCGACGTCCGGCGAGCCCTTGCTGACGACGCTGGCGAACGAGACGCCGACCACCACGTCCCCGTCGTTGGCGATGGTGACGACCGGACGCGTCGTCGTCCCCCCGAGCCGCGCCCGCACCGCCGGCCCCGCGCCTCGTGCGTCAGCGCACAGGGCCGTGAGCGTCCCGGCGGCGGCCGTCGTCGACTGCAGCGCCACGGGGTGGCCGCGACCGTCGGCGGTGCGCACCTGCAATGCCACCTCGGGCATCGTCGCCGACCCGCACGCCAGCAGCACCTGGACCCGCACGACCGACGACGCCCCCGGGGCGAGCCGGTCCGGGCCCGTGACGACCACCGGGGTGAGGGGGTTCGGGTCGGTGCCGAGCGGCACGGTGGCCACGCCGACCGGCTCGGGACCCGCGTTGGTGACGCGGGCGGTGAGCTCGGCTCGGACGGTGCCCCGCAGCTCGGCGACCGAGCTGGACTCGACCTGCGCCACGACGGCGAGCTGTGCCGCCCGGGCTCCGCGCTGGTCCGCGGCCGAGCGCTGGCCGGCGACGAACCCGCCGACCAGGGCCCCCAGCACCAGGGCCGCGGCCACGGGCAGCAGCAACCCGGTACCCCGCGAGCGCAGCCGGTCGACGGAGCCGCGCCACGACGGTGGACCGTCCCCGGCCGGCTCGTGGGCCGCGCCGAGGTCCACGACGTGGGTGCCGTCGTCCGCGAGGTCGAAGGGGACCACCGGGTCGGTGCTCGTGGACGTCGGGCTCGCCCCGCGCGCGTCCATGACCTCGAAACCCATGAGGCCATCATCACCTGCGGCGCCATGATGAGCCCGTGGACCTGCCACCCCGCTCGGTGACCCTGGTGCTCTGCCGGCGCGAGGGCACCGTGCTGGGGTCGCTGCCACCGTTCGAGGTCGCCGTCCCGTGGTGGCAGGAGGTCGGGCCGGTCGTCGACGCGGCGCGCGAGGTCGGGGGCGTCGAGGTCACGGTCCTGCGGCTGCTGGGTGCGGCGTCCGACACCGGCTGCGGCGGCCCGGTGACGTACCTGGCCGAGGTCGACGGCCCCGTCGGCTCGCTCATCCCCTGGCCCGAGCCGCTCGACGACGACACGATGCGGCTTGCGTACGCGCGCCCCGGCGGACCCGCGGCTGACCTCGCCTGGGCCGACGCGGCCCTGGCCCGCCTCGGTCGACCCCGGACGGCGGCGCCGCGGCAGGTGCGCACCTGGAACCTGTCGAGCCTGTGGCGGCTGCCGACCGGTGCCGGCGACACCTGGCTGAAGGTGGTGCCGCCGTTCTTCGCGCACGAGGGGGCGGTGATCACGGCCCTGGGGTCGCCTGACGTCCCGACCCTGCTCGCGACCGACGGGCCGCGGGTGCTGATGGCCGGGCTGCCCGGCACCGACCTGTACGACGCCGAGGGGGACGTGCTGACGCGGATGGTCGACCTGCTGGTGCGGCTGCAGGCGCAGTGGGTCGGGCGCGGGGCCGACCTGCTCGTGCTGGGGCTGCCCGACTGGCGCGGCGCGCCGTTCGCGGCGGCGGCCGCGGCGATGCTCGAGCGCACGGCCGACCAGCTCGACCTCGCGACCCGCCGCACCTGCGAGCGCGTCGTCGACGGGCTGCCCGAGCGATTCGCCGCGCTGGAGGCGTGCGGTGTGCCGGACACGGTGGTGCACGGGGACTTCCACCCCGGCAACCTGGTCGGCGACGACACCCACCTGGCCCTGCTCGACTGGGGTGACTGCGGGTTCGGCAACCCGATGCTCGACCGGTCCGCGTTCGTGCCGCGCATCCCGCCGGCCCAGCGGGCCGGCGTCCTCGCTCACTGGGACGGCCTCTGGCGCGTGGTGGCACCCGGCTGCAACCCGCGCCGTGCGGCCGAGCTCGCGGGCCCGGTGGCTGCGCTGCGGCAGGCCCTCGTCTACGACGGTTTCGTGCGGGCGATCGAGCCGAGCGAGCGGGTCTACCACGCGAGCGACTCCGCCCGCTGGCTGCGCACGCTGGCGTCCGAGTCCGCCGTCCAGTCTTGACTCGTTCCAGATGCGCGGCCATAGTGACCAGGTGCCCACGTCATCGGATCTCGAGCGCTCGCTGCGGGCGGCCGACCTGAAGGTGACCCGTCAGCGGGTCGCGGTGCTGGGCGCGGTCCGGTCCCATCCGCACGCCGACACCGAGTCGATCATCACCACCGTGCGCGCCGAGCTGGGCGAGGTCTCGCACCAGGCCGTGTACGACGTCCTGCGCGCCCTGACCGCCGCCCGCCTGGTGCGACGGATCGAACCCGCGGGGTCGGTGGCCCGCTACGAGTCCCGCGTCGCCGACAACCACCACCACGTCGTCTGCCGCTCGTGCGGCGACATCGCCGACGTCGACTGCGCGGTCGGCGACACCCCGTGCCTGACCGCCTCGCAGGACCACGGCTTCGTCATCGACGAGGCCGAGGTCACCTACTGGGGCCTGTGCCTGCCCTGCTCCACCGCTGCCGCCCAACCCCTGACCCACCCGGAAGGAACCTCATGACCGAGCACGATGCCGTCGTCGGTGACATGAACTCGCCCGAGAGCGAGGCGAAGTGCCCCGTGGCGCACGCCCGCCCGCACCACCCCACCGAGGGCGCGGGCAACCGCGACTGGTGGCCGAACCAGCTCAATCTGAAGATCCTGCGCAAGCACCCGGCGGTCGCCGACCCGATGGGCGCGGACTACGACTACGCCGCGGAGTTCAAGACCCTCGACCTGGACGCCCTCACTCAGGACGTCGACGCGCTGATGACCACCTCGCAGGACTGGTGGCCGGCCGACTACGGCCACTACGGCCCGTTCTTCATCCGGATGGCGTGGCACAGCGCCGGCACCTACCGCATCGCCGACGGCCGCGGCGGCGCCGGTGCGGGCATGCAGCGCTTCGCGCCCCTGAACAGCTGGCCCGACAACGCCAACCTCGACAAGGCCCGCCGGCTGCTGTGGCCGATCAAGGCCAAGTACGGCCGCAAGCTCTCGTGGGCCGACCTGATCGTCTTCACCGGCAACCGCGCCCTGGAGACGATGGGCTTCACCACCTTCGGCTTCGCCGGCGGCCGCGCCGACGTGTGGGAGCCCGACGAGGACGTCTACTGGGGTCCCGAAGAGACCTGGCTCGGCGACGAGCGCTACACCGGCGACCGCCAGCTCGAGAACCCGCTGGCCGCCGTCCAGATGGGCCTGATCTACGTCAACCCCGAGGGCCCCAACGGCAACCCCGACCCGATGGCCTCGGCGCGCGACATCCGCGAGACCTTCGCCCGGATGGCCATGAACGACGAGGAGACCGTCGCCCTGTGCGCCGGTGGCCACACCTTCGGCAAGACCCACGGCGCGGCCGACCCCGACCAGTACGTCGGCGCCGAGCCCGAGGGCGCACCCATGGAGCAGCAGGGCCTGGGCTGGCGCAACGGCTACAACAGCGGCAAGGGTGGCGACACCATCACCAGTGGCCTCGAGGGTGCGTGGACGCCCACGCCGATCACCTGGGACAACAGCTACTTCGAGACCCTGTTCGGCTACGAGTGGGAGCTGACCAAGAGCCCCGCCGGCGCCCAGCAGTGGCGGCCGAAGGGCGGCGCCGGTTCGGACGCCGTCCCCGACGCGCACGACCCCTCGCGCCGCGTCGCGCCGTTCATGGCCACCACCGACATCGCGCTGCGCGTCGACCCGATCTACGAGCAGATCTCGCGCCGGTTCATGGCCAACCCGGCGGAGTTCGCGGACGCGTTCGCGCGGGCCTGGTTCAAGCTGACCCACCGCGACATGGGCCCGATCCAGCGCTATCTCGGGCCGCTGGTGCCGACCGAGACGCTGCTGTGGCAGGACCCGGTGCCCGCGGTCGACCACGAGCTGGTCGACGCGGCGGACGTCGCGCGGCTCAAGGCCGACCTGCTCTCCTGCGGGCTGTCGGTGTCCGAGCTGGTCTCGACCGCGTGGGCGTCCGCGTCCTCGTTCCGCGGCAGCGACAAGCGCGGCGGGGCCAACGGCGCCCGCATCCGCCTGCAGCCGCAGAGCGGCTGGGAGGTCAACGACCCCGACACCCTCGCCCGGGTGCTGCGCACCCTCGAAGGCGTGCAGCAGAGCTTCAACGGCGCGCAGTCCGGCTCCAAGAAGGTCTCGCTCGCCGACCTGATCGTCCTCGGCGGCTGCGCCGGGGTCGAGAAGGCCGCGCAGGACGCCGGCTTCGCCGTCACGGTCCCCTTCACCCCGGGCCGCACGGACGCCACGCAGGAGCAGACCGACATCGAGGCGTTCGCACCGCTCGAGCCCACGGCGGACGGCTTCCGAAACTTCCTGGGCAAGGGCCACCGACTGCCGGCCGAGTACCTTCTGGTCGACCGGGCGAACCTGCTGACCCTCAGCGCCCCCGAGATGACCGTCCTGATCGGTGGCCTTCGGGTGCTTGGTGCCAACAGCGCGCAGTCCTCGCACGGCGTCCTCACCTCCTCGCCGGGCACGCTCACGAACGACTTCTTCGTGAACCTGCTCGACCTGGGCACCACGTGGACCACGGCCGCCGACGGCGAGACCTTCGAGGCCCGTGACGACGCGGGCGCGGTGCGCTGGACCGGCACCCGCAACGACCTGGTGTTCGGCTCGAACTCCGAGCTGCGCGCGCTCGCCGAGGTCTACGCCAGCGACGACGCGAAGGAGAAGTTCGTGAACGACTTCGTCGCCGCCTGGGCCAAGGTCATGGACCTCGACCGGTACGACGTCGCCTGACCCCACCCCTCACGACGAAGCCCCCGCACCCACTGCAGTTGGGAGCGGGGGCTTCGTCGTCCCTCGTGGCCGTGCCGGGTGCCGCCCACCCGCACCTTCGCCACAAGGTGCGGTCTGCACGGCGGTACCTCTGACCCTCCGGACAGCAGTGAGCCCGAACCCGCAGCTGCGGGTCCGGGCTGTGCCGATGTCCTGAGACATCACATGGCGGTGGCGGTGGGATTTGAACCCACGGTGGAGTCTCCCCCACACACGCTTTCGAGGCGTGCTCCTTAGGCCGCTCGGACACGCCACCGCGACGAAGGTTACCCGAGCCGGTGGCCGGCGAAGAAATCGGTCAGGAGCGCGCTGCACTCGGCCTCTCGGACACCGCCGACGACCTCGACCCGGTGGTTCACCCGCCGGTCGCGCACCAGGTCCCAGACCGACCCGGTCGCGCCCGCCTTGGGGTCCCACGCTCCCAGGACGACGCGCGCGACCCGGGCGAGCACCAGCGCACCGGCGCACATCGCGCACGGTTCCAGCGTCACCGCGAGGGTGCACCCCTCCAGCCGCCACGAGCCCAGGGACGCCGCCGCCGCCCGCAGTGCGAGCACCTCGGCGTGGGCCGTGGGGTCGCCGTCCGCCTCGCGCCGGTTGGCCGCGGCACCCAGCACCTCGCCGTCGGGGCTCAGGACGACCGCGCCCACCGGCACGTCCCCCGTCGCCGGCGCCAGCCCCGCCTGCTCGATCGCCAGACCCATCCAGTCGTCGTACCGGCTCAGCACGGGCGAGCCGTGGTCACCGCAGGGCGTCGAGCAGGTCGTCGAAGCCGCACCGCTCGCCGAGGGTGGCGATGACCGAGGCCGGGTCGCCCTCGCCCGCGTCGACCAGCTCGACCAGCTCGTGGGCCGCGACCCCCACGTCGTCCAGCAGCCCGGGGTCACCGGCCCACGGCGCCGGGGCGACGCCGGACGCCGGCTCCTCGACGTCCGGCGCAGGCTCGTCGCCGTCGTCCCCGTCATCGGCGGCGTCGTGGTCGGAGCCGGCGTCCGGCGCGGCCTCGTCGGCCGCAACGGCATCGGTCTCGAGCGGGTCGTCCACGGCGTACGGCGCGACGTCGGCCGCGGGCTCGACACCGTTGGCCGCGGGCGGAGTCCGCAGGTGGGCGTACTCGGCCAGGTCGAGGTCACCCACCGGCGCCAGCAGCGGACCGTAGTGACCGCCCTCGGTGGCGGCCAGGTCGCTGACGAAGCTGCGCGCGTCGTCGTCGTCCCCGTCGACGCGGACGAGCGCGAACCAGTCGTCCTCGCGCTCGAGCACCGCCAGCACCGGCCCGTCGCGGCGGGCCGCCTTCAGCAGCTCGGCCAGCTCGTCGAGGGTCTCGGCGTCCTCGACGTCCACGTCGACCGCGCGCCAGTCCGTCCCGCTGCGCGCGATCACCGCGGTGAAGTAGGCCACGGCGCCATGGTGGCACGGCCGGGTCACCCCCGTCATGGGGTCCGCAGGTCCCGTCGCGAGCACCGGCAGCGGTAGGTTGCGCGGCATGCGCGTCCACGTCGCCGACCACCCGCTGGTGGCCCACAAGCTCACCGCCCTGCGCGACGAGGGCACCGACTCGCCGACCTTCCGCCGCCTCGCCGACGAGCTCGTCACGCTCCTCGCCTACGAGGCCACCCGCGACGTGCGGGTCGCGCCGATCCAGGTGCGCACCCCCGTGGGCCCGGCGACCGGCGTCCGGCTGTCGTCGCCCAAGCCGCTGGTGGTGCCGATCCTGCGGGCCGGCCTCGGGATGCTCGACGGGATGATGCGCCTGCTGCCCACCGCCGAGGTGGGGTTCCTCGGCATGGTGCGCGACGAGACCACCCTGACCGCCACCACGTACGCGACCCGGCTGCCGGACGACCTGTCGGGGCGCCAGTGCTATGTCCTCGACCCGATGCTGGCCACGGGCGGCACCCTCGCCGCCGCCGTGCGGTTCCTGGTCGACCGCGGCGCCGACGACATCACCGTGATCTGCCTGCTCACCGCACCCGAGGGGGTCGACCACCTCGAGCGCGAGCTCGCCGACCTGGCCGTGCCCGTCACCGTCGTCACGGCGGCGATGGACGAGCGGCTCAACGAGCTCGGCTACATCGTCCCGGGCCTCGGCGACGCCGGCGACCGGCTCTACGGCGTCGTCTGACCGGCGCGCCTCCCCCGCCGCCGCCCGCGCGCCCGGGAAGATCGTGCGGGGCATCCCGCCCCGGCACCACCAGGGAGGTGACGCATGAGCCGACTGAAGCGAGCCGTGATCTGGCTGCTCGTCGCGTTCTTCGTCTACGCGGTCTTCCGCTCACCCGACCAGGCCGCCAGCATCGTGCGCGCCGCCTGGGACGGGATCGTGTCGGGGTTGGGCGCCGTCGCCGCCTTCTTCGACGCGCTGCTGAAGGGCTAGCCCGGTGCCGGCCCTGACGCCCGAGGGTCTGGCCAGGGTCCAGCGCTACCTGCTGCCCAGCGAGCAGGCCGTCATCACCGTGCGGCGGCACTGGGTCGTGGTGGCCGAGCCGGTCATCAGCGCCGCGGTCGGCCTCGTGCTCGCGGCCGGTGCCGACGTCCGGCTGCCGCAGGGGGTGCCGTTCGTCCGGGACGTGCTGTGGCTGGGCTGGCTGGCGCTGCTCGCCCGGATGATCTGGAAGGTCGTCGAGCGCTCGCAGGACTGGTTCGTCGTCACCGACGAGCGGCTGCTGCTCACCTACGGCCTGCTGACCCGGCGGGTCGCGATCATGCCGCTCGCCAAGGTGACGGACATGTCGTACAACGTCTCACCGCTGGGCCGGCTGATCGGCTACGGCGAGTTCGTGTTCGAGTCCGCCGGCCAGGACCAGGCGCTGCGCACCGTGAGCTTCCTGCCGGACTCGCGCACGCTGTTCGAGGTGCTCTCGAACGAGCTCTTCGGCCCCGAGGGCGTGGCCTCCAGCCGGCGCCGGCGCAGCCGCAGCAACCGCGACGACTGACCCCGGTCCCACCCCGCCCCGCCCCCCTAGCCCCAACTCCGCACTTGCAGCACTATCTGCGGACGGCCCCTGCGCGGGCCGCGTCAGTTAGTGACGCAAGTGCGGGGTTGAGGGGCGGTCAGGTGGCAGGGGGACGGCGGGCGGCGGCGTCCAGGGCGGTCGCCTGCTCGGGGGTGGGGGCGCTGCCGCCGAGGTGCGCGGGGTGCCACCAGGCGTCCTCGCCGGCGCGCGGCTGCTCGGGGGTACGTCGCTGCTGGGCCTCGAGCATCGTCTGCAGCGTGGCGCGCAGCTGGCTCGCCAGGGCCTGCCCGTCGGCGCCCTTGGGCACCGGGATCGGCTCGCCGACGTCGATCAGGACGTGGGTGCCGCGCCGGGTGAGCTGACGCGGCACACCCTTGCTGAACATCCGCTGCCCACCCCACACCGTCACCGGGATCAGCGGCGTCCCCGACGCCTGGGCGAGCCGCACGGCGCCGGACTTGAGCTCCTTGACGGTGAACGAGCGGCTGATCGTCGCCTCGGGGAAGATCCCGACGATCTCGCCCCGCTTCAGCGCCGCGAGGGCGCTGCGGAACGAGGTCGAGCCAGCCTCGCGGTCGACCGGGATGTGCTTCATGCCGCGCATCAGCGGCCCGGCGACCGCGTTGTCAAAGACGCCCTGCTTGGCCATGAACCGCACGTAGCGCTTGGCGTGCACCCCCGCGAGCCCGGCGAGGATGAAGTCCAGGTAGCTCACGTGGTTGCTCGCCAGCACGGCGCCGCCGGTGGCCGGGATGCGGTCGGCGCCGGTGACGGTCACCGTCATGCCGAGCGCGCGGAACGCCGTCCGGCACAGGGCGACGACGGGGGCGTACACGAGTTCGACCACCGGCGCAGGCTACTGCTAGAGCGTCTTGACCGCCGAGACGACGGCGCTGAGCGAGTCCTTGGCGTCCCCGAACAGCATCAGGGTCTTGGGGTCGTACAGCAGCTCGTTCTCGATCCCGGCGAACCCGGGCCGCATCGAGCGCTTGAGGAACACGACCTGCTGCGCCTGGTCGACCTCGAGGATCGGCATGCCGTAGATCGGCGCGCCGGGCGTGGTCTTGGCCGCCGGGTTCACCACGTCGTTGGCGCCGACGACCAGCGCGACGTCCGCGGTGCGCAGCTGCGGGTTGACCTCGTCCATCTCCTTGAGCACCTCGTACGGCACGTTCGCCTCGGCGAGCAGCACGTTCATGTGCCCCGGCATCCGGCCGGCCACCGGGTGGATGCCGTACAGCACCTCGACGCCACGGCCTTCCAGCAGCTCGGCCAGCTCGCGGATCGTGTGCTGCGCCTGCGCGACGGCGAGCCCGTACCCGGGCACGATGACGACCTTGCGCGCGTACCCGAGCAGGATCGCGACGTCCTCGGCGCTTCCCGAGCGCACCGGACGCTCGTCACCGGCCACGGCCGCGACCGCCGTGCTGGCGCGGAACGCACCGAACAGCGTGCTGGTCAGCGGCCGTCCCATCGCCGCTGCCATCAGCCGGGTCAAGATGGTGCCGCTCGCACCGACCAGCGTGCCGGCCACGAGCAGCAGGGTGTTGCCGAGGACGTAGCCGCTGGCCGCGACCGTCAACCCCGTGAAGGCGTTGAGCAGCGAGATGACGATGGGGACGTCGGCGCCGCCCACCGGCAGCACGAACAGGACGCCGACCACGAGCGCCACCAGCGCGAGCAGCACGAGCAGCAGCACCGACGGCGTGCCACCGGCCCCCTGGACGACGATCCCGACCGCCAGCGCCACGCCGAGCAGCAGCGACCCCCCGAACAGGAACGGCCCGCCGGGGAACGTGACCGGGCGGGTGGTCATCAGCTCCTGCAGCTTGGCGAAGGTGACCACCGAGCCCGAGAACGACACGCACCCGACCAGGATCGTGAACGCGCCGGCCGCTGCAGCGATGGCGCCCGGGTCGCCGTGCTCGGTGAGCTCGAGCGCAGCGACCAGCGCAGCCGCCCCGCCACCCACGCCGTTGAACAGCGCGACCAGCTGCGGCATCTGGGTCATGGCGACCCGGCGCGCCGCGGGGACGCCGACCGCCGAGCCGACGCCGATCGCCAGCAGGATCAGCGGCACGTGGTGCAGGTCCTCGGACAGGAAGGCCACGAGGACCGCGAGGACCGCACCGCCGGCACCGATCAGGTTGCCGCGTCGTGCCGACGCGGGCGACGACAGACCCTTCAGCGCGAGGATGAAGCAGACTGCTGCGAGCAGGTAGCCGATCGCCGAGACGTTGGGAGACAACAGGTTCATCGACGTCCCCCCTGACGGCCCTTGAACATCTCGAGCATCCGGTCGGTGACGACGAAGCCGCCGACCATGTTCACGGTCGCGAGCACGACGGCCAGCACGCCCATCACCAGGCCCAGCGTCGACGTGGTCCGGCCGGTGACGAGGATCGCCCCGACGAGGATCACGCCGTGGATCGCGTTGGCGCCGCTCATCAGCGGCGTGTGCAGCGTGGTCGAGACCTTCGAGACCACCTCGAAGCCGATGAAGACCGACAGCACGAAGAACGTCAGCAGCGTGATGCCGTCCATCAGACCCCTTCCAGCAGCAGGCGGGTCGGCTCGTGCCGCACCGCTCCCTCGTGCGTGACGCACGCCCCGGCCAGCACCTCGTCGGCGAGGTCGACGGCGAGCGCGCCGTCGTCCCCGACCATCAGGGCGAGCAGGTTCGTGAGGTTCTTGGCGTAGAGGCGGCTGGCGTCCACCGGCATCGCCGACGCCGGGTCGAGCATGCCGACGATGCGCACTCCACCGACCTGCACCTCCTGTCCTGCAACGGATCCTTCGACGTTGCCGCCGGTGTCGGCAGCCAGGTCGACGACCACCGAGCCGGGGCGCATGGCGGCGACCATGCCCGCGTCGACCAACCGGGGTGCAGGTCGGCCTGGGATCGCGGCGGTCGTGATGAGCGCGTCGGACTTGGCGACGTACGGCGCGAGCAGCTCGGCCTGACGCCGGGCCCGCTCCTCGCCGAGCTCGCGCGCGTACCCGCCGGCGCCCTCGATGGCGTCCAGCCCGAGGTCGACGAAGGTCGCTCCCATCGAGCGCACCTCGTCCGCGGACGCCGGCCGGACGTCGTACGCCTCGACGACCGCGCCCAGGCGCCGGGCCGTGGCGATGGCCTGCAGGCCGGCCACCCCGGCGCCGAGCACCAGGACCTTGGCCGGCGGCACGGTGCCCGCGGCCGTCATGAACAGCGGGAAGAACCGCGGCAGCCGCATCGCCGCCTCGAGCGCGCAGCGGTACCCCGCCACCAGCGCCTGCGAGGTCAGCGCGTCCATCGACTGGGCGCGCGAGATCCGCGGCACGAGCTCCATCGCGAACGAGGTGACCCCGGCCTGCGCGAGGGCACGGACGCCGTCCGGCTCGGTCGAGACGCTCATCAGCCCGATCGTCACGGCGCCGGTGCGCAGCCGGGCGACGTCGTCCGGCAGCAGGGGCCGCACGTGCAGCACGACGTCGGCATCCGCCGTCACGTCCCCCTCGGCGACCTCGGCCCCCGCGGCCAGGTAGTCCGCGTCGTCCACCCAGCTGCCGGCCCCGGCCCCCGCCTGGACGACGACGGAGTGACCCTGGCGCACCAGCAGCGCGACGGTGTCGGGGACGGCGGCGACGCGGCGCTCACCCGGTCGGGTCTCAGCGACCACGGCGATCCTCATGGCCGCACGCTAGGGGGTGGCGAGGCCGCGAGCGAACAGCCGCACCGATCAGCGTGGAGGATCCGACCCGCCCTGGCCGGACCGATCCTTCACGTTGACCGCTTCGTGGACCACCGGGCAGTGCGACGATGACCGGCATGGACGCCAGTGACCTGATCGTGGACGACGCGCGGGACGACGCCGCGGACGCGCCCGCGGACGCGCTCGAGGCCGGGCCCGAGGCCGGGCCCGAGCTGCAGCCGCTGGACCTGCTGGTCTGGGACGCGCCCAACATCGACATGACCCTGTCGAACGTCATCGGGGCCCGCCCGTCGCCCGCCTCGCGGCCGCGGTTCGACGCCGTGGCCCGCTGGTTGGTCGACGGCGCCGGTGACCGCGACGTCGAGGGCAGCGTGTTCACCAACGTCCCGCCGGGCGCGGCGACCGGGATGCGCGGGTGGATCGAGGCGCTGCGCTCGTTCGGCTACGCCGTCTTCGCCAAGCCCAAGCTGCACCACGACGACGACGTCGACCTGGCGATGCTCGAGCACATCGACGAGCGGGCGCGCACCCACCGGCTGACCCGGCTGGTCGTGGCGAGCGGTGACGGGCGCAACTTCACCGGGCCGCTCGAGGCGATCGCCCGCACCGGCACCGAGGTCGTCGTCCTGTCGTTCGGCGAGGTCGCCGGGTACGCGCTGGAGTCGGACCTGCTGACGTTCGTCGACCTCGAGGACGTCCCCGGCGCCTTCACCACGCCGCTGGACCGCGTGCGCCTGGACGCGCTGCCGGTCCAGGGTGCCTGGCTGCGCCCGACCCGATCGATGCGCGAGGTCGCTGCGAACACGCCAGGTCACTGATCCACTACACAGGGTCCTGACCTGCCATTCTGGGCGAAACGCCCGGAGCAACCGGGCTCGGGGTTCAGGAGAACAGCGTGCGCGGTGTGACCATCCATCCTCGGGCCGTGGTGGACGACGCGGACCGCGAGGGCGCGTGGGCGACGTACCTCGCCGCCTTCGAGCCCCTGCGCTCGATCGCCCTGCAGCGTCACCTCATGACGCGGGCGGAGTTCGACGAGGTGTGCGGCGACGTCCGGGTGACCAAGTTCCTCGCCGTCGGTGACGACGGACCGGTGCTGGGCATGGGCACCTTGACCAACCAGATCGAGGCGATGCCGCTGGTCGAGCCGGCGTACTTCGCCCACCGCTGGCCCGAGCACTGGGCCGCCGGCCGCTGCTACTACATCGGCTTCGTCGCCTCGCACCCGGCGCGCCACGGGTCGGCGCTGTTCACCGAGCTCGTGCAGGTGATGTCCTACACGGCGTCGTTGACCGGTGGGGTGACCGTCCTGGACGTCTGCAGCCATCACGTGGAGCAGCACGCTCTGCCGCAGTCGATCGAGCGCATCGCCGCTTCGGTGGTCACCGAGGTCGCGCTCGAGCAGGTCGACGCGCAGACCTATTGGGCCTACGAGCTGCCGGTCCCCACGGTGCGGCCGGACGCCGTCATCGAGCTCAGGGACGGTTCGGTGACGCTGCCCGCTTCGGCGTACGCGTCGAAGGCCACCGGCCGGCCGTAGAGCCAGCCCTGGCCGCGGTCGACGCCGAGGGCCGCCAGCAGGTCGCGCTGGGCCAGCGTCTCGATGCCCTCGGCGACCACCGACAGGCGCAGCGCGTGGGCCATCGCCGTCGCCGCGCGGATGATCTCCTCGTCGGCGGCGCTGTCGACCATGCCGGCGACGAACGAGCGGTCGATCTTGACCTCGGCGACGGGCAGCCGGCGCAGGTAGCTCAGCGAGGAGAAGCCTGTGCCGAAGTCGTCCATCGACAGCGCCACCCCCGCCCCGACCAGCCAGTCCATCGTGTGGGTGACCGTGACGTCCTCCTGCAGCATCGCCGACTCGGTGATCTCGAGCTTCAGCGCGGACGGCGGGAGCCCGTGGCGGTGCAGCGCTGCGCACACGCGGCCACCGAACAGGGGGTCGACCAGCTGGCGTCCGGCGACGTTCACCGCGACCGTGAGCGACCCCGCCCCCGCGGCGCGGCGGGCCGCGAGCACCTCGAGTGAGCGGTCGAGCACCCAGTCGCCGATCTCGACGATCAGCCCGGTCTCCTCCGCCAGGCCGATGAAGGAGTCCGGGGGGACATTGCCCCGCACCGGGTGGGTCCAGCGCACCAGCGCCTCGTGACTGACGACCTCGCCCGAGGTCAGGGCGACCACGGGCTGAAAGTGCACCGAGAGCTCGTCCAGGGCCAGGGCCTGGCGCAGCGCCTGCTCGAGGTCCAGCCGCTCGCGCACCGACGAGCGCATCGAGTCGTCGAACACGGCGACCGAGCCGCGACCGAGCGCCTTGGCGCGGTACATCGCCGTGTCGGCCTCGCGGATCAGGTCCTGACCGGTCGGCGCGGGCCGCCCCGGCCGCGCCGAGCAGGCGATGCCGACCGACGCGGTGACCGTCACGTCCGCCTCGGTGAGCGCGAAGGCGGCATCGATACCGGACAGGAAGTCCGTCGCCAGCTCGCGGGGGTCGCGGTCGTTCTGCTCCAGCGCGAGGACGAACTCGTCACCACCGAGCCGACCGAGCACCGACCGCTGGGGGGCGACCGCCCTCAGTCGTCCGGCGACCGCTCGCAGCAGCTCGTCCCCGGTGGCGTGGCCGTACGAGTCGTTCACGAGCTTGAAGCCGTCCAGGTCGAGGAACAGCAGCGTCAGGGCACGGCCCCGCCCCAGCCGTCGCTGGAGCCAGGCGTCGACGTACCCCCGGTTCGGCAGACCGGTGAGCGCGTCGTGGGCCGCCTCGTGCTCGGTGACCCGCTGGGCCCGGCCCAGTGCGCGGACCGCCGCGGTGGCACGCAGCAGGAGCAGGCCGATCCCGAGGACAGCCGCGGCGGCCAGGCCCAGCCGCAGGGCTCCGCCGGAGGGGTGCATCGCGAGGAGCACGACGGGGACCGACAGCGCCAGGGCGATCACGAGCATCCGCAGCGGCGTCCACGCCTGCACCTGTCGTCGGCCACCGACGCCGAGCAGCCGCACGGACGGGTGCAGCGCGCTGAACCCGAGGAGCAGGAAGCTGACGGCGAACACCACGTCCACCGCGTGCGGTGCCTGCAGGATCCCGCGGGTGCCGAGCAGGGCGTAGACGAAGTCAGCCGCCAGCAGCGCCGTCGACGCCGCCGACAGCGCCGCCAGCGACCAGGTGAACTGGGTGCTGGTGAACCACAGCTGCACCAGCACGCACAGCAGCAGGACGTCCAGGACGGGGTACACGGCGCTGGCCAGCGACAACCACAGGGGGCGCCCGACGACCTCGCTGGCCGGCAGCGCGAGCAGCGTGACCGACAGGCTGGCCACCCCCAGCAGCACGATCAGCGTGTCGACCGTGGCGTGCAGGTCACGCACGCCCTCGCGACGATGCAGCAGCATGCCGAGCCCCAGGAAGAGCAGGGCGTACCCGGGCAGCACGAACAGGTCGGGCAGTGCGACCTGCCACCCCGTCACCGCCAGCGCCGCCGGTCGCACACCCGCACCGACCGCGAACAGCACGCAGACGGCGGAGATGATGAACCAGGGCCTGCGGGGGGCGCCGTTCATCACGGGACCCAGCGCCAGTGCGGCGGCGGTGGCCAGACCCAGCACGATGAAGGCCATGGTGTCGACCCCCGGGCTGACCCCTAGGGCGTACAGGCCGGCCGCCCCTCCCCCGACCACGGCGAAGGTCCGGCGCACGAGCGGTCCCCGTCCCGGCACGCCGGACCTCCTCGTGGTGGATGGCTCTTGATCGCTCAAATCATCGTCTACGGGCCATCAGCAGCGCGACCCCACATCTTGACGCCCACCCACTCGCCGGCCGGCACCGCGCCGCGGCGCAACAGCCGGTAGCGTCCCGCAGGTGACCGCGATCGGCCAGGCGTCGGCCCTGACCACGGTCCGGGCCCTGCGCTACGTGCTGCCGCTGCGCGAGGGCGGATCGCTGCCGGCCGTGGTCGAGTGCGACGACCTCGGCACCTACGTCGTGAAGTTCCGTGGGGCGGGCCAGGGGCCCAAGGCCCTGGTGGCCGAGATCGTCGTGGGCGAGCTCGCCCGGGCGATCGGCCTGCCCGTGCCCGACCTGGTGCTGGTCGACCTGGACCCCGAGCTCGCGTACGCCGAGCCGGACGAGGAGGTGCAGGACCTGCTGCGGGCCAGCGCCGGCCTCAACCTCGGCATGGACTACCTGCCCGGGTCGATCACCCTCGACCCCGCGGTCGACCCGGTCGACCCCGGACTCGCCGCTCGGGTCGTCTGGCTGGACGCCCTCGTCGACGACGTCGACCGCACGTGGCGCAACCCCAACCTGCTGCTGTGGCACGGGCGGCCGTGGCTGATCGACCACGGCGCCGCACTGTGGTGGCACCACACCTGGCGAGCCCGGGACGCCGCCGTCACCCGCGAGCTGAGCGAGGGTGACCAGCACGTGCTGCTGCCGGTGGCCGGCCCGCTGACCGACGCCGACGCCGCCCTGACCCCGCTGGTGACGCGGCAGCTGCTCACCGAGGTCGTCGCGCTCGCCCCCGACCCGTGGATCCACGACCCCACCGTGTTCGCCGACGTCGCCGCCACGCGTGCGGCGTACGTCGACCTGCTGCTCGCGCGGCTCGTCGCCCGGTCGCAGTGGCTGGCTCCGCTGGAGGCTGCCCGTGCCGCGCGGTGAGTCCCGGACGCCGGCCGGCCGGCTGCTCGGCTACGAGTGGTGCGTGCTGCGGGTCGTGCCGCGCGTCGAGCGCTGCGAGTTCGTCAACGCCGGCGCCGTGGTCTACAGCCGGTCCGGCGACGTCCTGGTGGCCGGCGTCGAGCTGGACGTCGCCCGCGTCCTCGCGCTCGACCCGCGGCTGGACGTCATCGCCGTCCGCCGGCACCTGGACGTGGTCACCGCGGTCTGCGCGGGGGCGCACCCCGCCACAGCGGTGATGCCACCCGGCGCCCGGTTCAGGTGGCTGACCTCGGCGCGCAGCACCGTCGTCCAGGCCTCACCGGTGCACACCGGGCTCAGCCTCGACCCGGCAGCAGAGCTGGACCGGCTGCTCGACTCGATGGTGCGACCGCTGCGGGACTAGTGTCCTGAGCATGGAACTCAGACGGCTCGGCCGGCTCGGTGCGACCAACTCGGTGCTCATCTACGGCGCGGCCGCCCTCGGCGCGGTCGACCAGGACACCGCCGACGCCTCCGTCCAGGAGGCGCTGGACGGCGGCATCACCCACTTCGACGTCGCCGCGAGCTACGGCGACGCCGAGCTGCGGCTGGGGCCGTGGATGCCGCGCATCCGCGAGCAGATCTTCCTGTCGACCAAGACCGGCGAGCGCGAGCGCGATGCGGCCTGGGCGTCGATCAACGCCTCGCTCGAGCGGCTGCAGACCGATCGCGTCGACCTGCTGCAGCTGCACGCGATCGGTGACGTCGACGAGCTCGACCTCGCGACGGGTGCCGGCGGGGCGCTCGAGGCGGCCGTCCGCGCGCAGGAGGAGGGACTCGTGGGCGCGGTCGGCATCACCGGTCACGGCCCGCAGGCCCCGGCCACGCACCTGGAAGCCCTGCGGCGCTTCCCGTTCGCGACGGTACTCACCCCGATGAACGTCGCGCTGCACCGTGACCCCGCCTACCTCGCCGACTACGAGGCGCTGGTGGCCCGGGTGCAGGCCGACGACGTCGGTCTGATGACGATCAAGACCGTCGCCCGGCGCAACTGGCCGAACGTCGGTGCCGGCGAACCGGCCGACAACGAGGCGTACGCCACGTGGTACGAGCCGTTCGACGAGTACGAGCAGGTGCGCGCGGCGGTGTCGTGGGCGCTCGCCCGGCCCGAGATCACCGGCATCCCCACGCCGGGCGACGTCCGGCTGCTCGGCCTGGTGCTGCGCGCCGAAGCCGACCGGATCGACGTCGCCGCCGCCGAGGCGGCCCTGGCGCACGACGGCGCCTACTCCTCACCCTTCGAGCGGATGCCCGCCTGACAGTTGCCGGTCGCAGGCGCCCCGCCCGAAGGCTCGCGCTCGTCATTGGGGCAACGGCGCGTCGGATGTGACTCCCCGTTGTTCCGTTCGTCGTGGTTCACCCGTCGGGTGACCAAAGGGGTGGTAGGGGTGTGCCTCGTCGGCCGGTCCAGATGGGTGGGTCGAACACGGGCCGGCCAGTGGGTTCGTCGATGCGTACTGACCATCTGTCCTGGTGCTGGTCGTCGTGCAGGACCCGTTGGTGGTGGAACCTGCACAGCAGCACCAGGTTGGCCAGGGCGGTGGGGCCGCCGTCGGCCCAGTGGGTGATGTGGTGGGCGTCGCAGCGGCTGGTGGGGGTGTCGCAGCCGGGGAACGCGCAGTGCCGGTCCCGGACGACGAGGGCGGCCCACATCCCGGCGTTGATGGTGCGGGTGCGTCGTCCGACGTCCAGCACATGACCCTGGGGGCTGACGGTGACCGGGGTGATGGTCGCGTCGCACGCCACGCGCCGGGTGGTCTCCCCGGAGATGACACCGCCCCAGTCGAGGGCAGATCCGCCCGGCTCACCGGCCAGGGTGGACGCCCCGGTGACGACGGTCAGGTGCGCCCCGGGACGACGCACGTCCGGTGCCTGTTGGCAGTCCAGGTAGTGCCGCATGATCTCAACCATCGCGTCCAGGCGCCGCCGGGCGGATGTCCTGCGTTCGACCCCGTCGGCGCCTGGGTTGGGTGCGGACAACGGTTCGAGCGCGGCGCAGATGACTGCCAACGACTCCGGGTCCAGGTCACCCCGGGCGATCCCCGCCCCGTAGAGGGTGGACGCGAAGGTGATCCCGGCCCGCTCGCGCTGCTCGGCGTCGTCCCGAGCCACACCGTGGGGGTCCACGTGGCACGCGAAGTACCGTCCTGCCCGCGCCAACTCCGCCGGGTTCAGCGCCACCGCGTGGGCCACCAGGGTGGCCTCACCGGCAACCCGCACATCCTCGTCCAAGGCCGACGGCAGCCCGGTGATGACCTTCGCGATGACCTGCGCCTGACCCACACCGATCATCCCTGCAGCCACCGCCTCGGCGGTCTGCGTGCACGTGGTCCGCAGTGCGGCAGCGGTGTCCACCGCCCGCGACGCCTCCGACGGTGAGACCAGGCACGTCCCGCGCAGGAACGCCTTCGTCGAACCCGCGCCGACGACCTGGGCGGCGCCGCGGGCGTGGGCCTCACCGACCCGGCGCAGCCACTCGCCCTCGACCTGGTCCACCAGCCGGCGCATCGCCGCGACGTCGGTCAGCAGCGACCCGGAGTCCACCCCGTGCAGGTCCTCGGACTGCAACAGGGTCAGCGCGTCGCGCACGGCGACGAGCGCCTCGCTCAATGCCCCGATGCTGTCCATGCCTCACACGCTAGCGACCACCACCGACAGTCCCAGACCCCTCAGACCCGTTCTGGCACAACGACTTCGAGAACTTTAAGCGACTGACGACCACTCTCAGCGAGGTGCCGGCAGCCACGCGACGTGGCCGGCGAGCAGCACGTACCCGCAGAAGGCCACCACGTCGATGAAGGTGTGCGCGGCGATCAGCGGCACGATCCGCCCGCTGCGCTGGAAGTAGCGTGCGAACACCGCACCCATCAGCAGGTTGCCGAGCAGTCCCGCGATCCCCTGGTAGAGGTGGTAGCAGCCGCGGATCACCCCGCTGGTAACGACGGTGCGACCTGGCGACCACCCGAGCTGCTCGCCGCGGCGCACCAGGTAGCCGACGAGCACGACCTCCTCGAGGGCGGCGTTGGCCAAGGCGGACAGCACCAGGACCGGGATCCGCCACCACACCGGCGGCAGGGTCGTCGGCACCACCGCGAGGCTGCCCCCGGCGGCGTACGAGACGAGGTACCCGGCCAGGCCGATCGCCCCCACCAGAGCCGCCGCGCCCGCCCCCAGCGCCACGTCACGCCGCCAGCGGTCGGTGCGCAGCCCGACGTCCGCCAGCCGCTCACCCCTGAGCGCCACCACGACGAGCACCACCCCCACGGGCAGCAGCAGCCGCAGCACGCCGGCCAGCTGCAGCCCGAGGTCGAGCCAGGGGTGGCCGGGAGCCGCCGAGCCGTTCAGGGTCGCCTGCTGCGAGCCCAGCCGTCCGGGCGCGAGCGCGGCCGAGACGAACACGAGCACCGACCGCAGGGCGCTCAGCCCCACCGCGATGGCGACCACGACGAGGGTCTCGGCGCCGAGCAGGCGGCGTGTGCGGACGTCGGTCACCACGCTGGCAGCCTACGGACCACCCCGCACACCGTGTGGCGAAGGTGACGTCAGACGGGCCCCCGGACGGCACCTTGTGGCGAGGGTGCGGTGAGACGGGAGCGTCAGAGCGGGGTGGTGGGGACGCCGGCCACGACCTCGTTCTCGACCGTGCCGAGGACGTCGGCCTCGAGCCGCACCCGGTCACCGACCTGCAGGCTGGGCCGCGCGTCCGGCCCGCGGTTGCCCCACAGCTCGGCGAGGCACCCGTCACCGCAGGTGCCCGACCCGAGAACGTCACCGGCGCGCAGCCAGGTGCCGCGCGAGGCGTACGCGATCATCTGCGCGAAGCTCCAGTGCATGTGCGACAACGAGTCCGAGCCGAGCAGGTCGCCGTTCACGTACGCGCGAAGGCCGACGTCGACGCCGTCCAGCTCGTCCGGCGTCACCAGTGCGGGACCCAGCGTGGTGGCGGTGTCCTTGCCCTTGGCCGGTCCCAGGCCGATGCGCATCTCGTGCCACTGCAGGTCGCGCGCCGACCAGTCGTTGAGCAGCGTGTACCCGGCGACGTGCGAGAGGGCGTCCGCGACCGTGATGTCGGTGCCCGGACGCGCGATGACGACGGCGACCTCGAGCTCGAGGTCGAGACGTGAGCAGCCCGGGGGCATCGGCACCGGGTCGTGAGCCCCGATCAGACCCGCGGGGTTGGAGAAGTAGAACGTGGGGATCTGGTACCACGCCGGCGCTACCGTCGCGTCGGGTCCTCGGTTGCGCACCGCTCCGGCCACGTGCTGCTCGAAGGTCATGAAGTCGCGTAAGGACGGCGGCGCCGGCACCGGCGGCAGCAGCCGCACGCCGGCGGTGGCGAACACCTCGGACGTCGCACGCGCGGCAGCCGCAGAAAGGTCACCCAGCAGGTCGACCAGCCGAAGCCCGGCCGCCAGCGCGTGGATCGTCCCGTCGCGCAGCTGCACCCCGACGCGGGTGCCGCCGTCGCGGTCCAGCGCCCAGGCAGGTTCGGTCGAACCCGCCGTGGTGAACGTCACGAATCGCATTGGCTCACCTCCGTCCCCGTGCTGTCACGGTGAGGGTGACTCTAGGCTGTCGGTCCCGGCCGCGACCTCCCGACGACGTGAGAGCAGCAGACCATGAAGAAGCTCGTGTACGACTTCAGCGAGGGTGACAAGGACCAGAAGGACCTGCTCGGTGGCAAGGGCGCCAACCTCGCCGAGATGACCCGTCTCGGCCTGCCCGTGCCGCCGGGGTTCATCATCACGACCGAGGCGTGCCGCCACTACCTCAAGTCCGGCCGCCAGCCCGACGACCTGCGCGTGCAGGTGACGATGGCGCTGCGCTCGCTCGAGGACCAGGTCGGACGCCGGCTCGGCGACTCGCACGACCCGCTGCTGGTCAGCGTGCGGTCGGGGGCCAAGTTCTCGATGCCAGGGATGATGGAGACGGTCCTCAACGTCGGGTTGAACGACTTCTCGCTGCAGGGCCTGATCGAGGCCTCCGGCGACGAGCGATTCGTCTGGGACTCCTACCGCCGGCTGATCCAGATGTTCGGCAAGACGGTGCTCGGCGTCGACGGTGAGGCGTTCTCGCACGCGCTGGACGCCACCAAGTCCCGCAAGGGCGTAAAGAGCGACGTCGAGCTCGACATCGACGACCTGCGCGGCCTGGTCGACGAGTTCAAGGTGATCGTCAAGGACCACACGGGTCGCGACTTCCCGCAGGACCCGCGGCTGCAGCTCGACCTCGCCACCCGCGCGGTGTTCGACTCGTGGAACACCGAGCGGGCCCGGCTCTACCGCCGCCGCGAGCGCATCCCGCACGACCTGGGCACCGCGGTCAGCGTGTGCACCATGGTGTTCGGCAACCTCGGTGACGCCTCGGGCACCGGCGTCTGCTTCACCCGCGACCCGGCCACCGGCGTCCCCGGCGTCTACGGCGACTACCTGGTCAACGCCCAGGGCGAGGACGTCGTGTCGGGCATCCGCAACACCCTCTCGCTCGAGGACTTCGCCGAGGTCGACCCCGCGTCGTACAAGCAGCTGCGCCAGATCATGCGCCGGCTCGAGACGCACTACCGCGACCTGTGCGACATCGAGTTCACCGTCGAGCGCGGCAAGCTGTGGATGCTGCAGACCCGTGTCGGCAAGCGGACGGCGGCCGCCGCCTTCCGCATCTCGACCCAGCTGGTCGACGAGCAGCTGATCACGATGGACGAGGCGCTGCAGCGCGTCACCGGCGCCCAGCTCGCGCAGCTGATGTTCCCCCAGTTCGACGTCCGCGCCGAGCGGGTGCTGCTCACCCGCGGCATGGCGGCCTCGCCCGGCGCCGCCGTCGGTCGGGTGGTCTTCGACTCGGCCGCCGCGGTCGCCTGGGCGGCACGCGGCGAGCGGGTGCTGCTGGTGCGCCGCGAGACCAACCCCGAGGACCTCGAGGGCATGATCGCCGCCGGCGGCATCCTCACCAGCCGCGGCGGCAAGACCTCGCACGCCGCCGTCGTCGCACGCGGCATGGGCAAGACCGCGGTGTGCGGCGCGGACGCGCTGGACGTCGACGCCGCGGCCAAGGTCGCGACCGCCGGCGGGGTGACGATCAACGAGGGCGACCTGCTCTCGATCGACGGTTCGACCGGCGAGGTCTTCGTCGGCGAGATCCCCGTCGTCCCCTCGCCCGTGGTGCTCTATCTCGAGCAGGGTCTGGACGTGGCCCTTGAGGGCGTGGACGAGGGTGGAGCGGACGTCGTGCGCGCCGTCCACCGGCTGCTCGAGCACGCCGACTCGGTGCGCCGGATGCGGGTGCGCGCCAACGCCGACAACGCCGAGGACGCCGACCGCGCCCGCCGGATGGGCGCCGAGGGCATCGGCCTGTGCCGCACCGAGCACATGTTCCTCGGCGACCGGCGCGTGCTGATCGAGCGGGTGATCCTCGCCGACACCGCCGCAGAGCGGGCCACGGCGCTCGAGGCGCTGCTGCCCTACCAGCGGGCCGACTTCGAGGAGCTGCTCACCGCGATGGACGGGCTGCCGACGACCATCCGGCTGCTCGACCCGCCGCTGCACGAGTTCCTGCCCGACCGAGCCGACCTGATGGTCGAGGTGGCGCTCGCCGAGGCGGACGGCGGTGCGCCGGCCGACCGCGTGCGGCTGCTGGCCGCCGTCAACCGGCTGCACGAGACCAACCCGATGCTGGGCCTGCGCGGGGTGCGCCTCGGGCTGACCGTCCCGGGCCTGTTCGCCCTGCAGGTGCGGGCGATCGCCGAGGCCACCGCCGCCCTGACGGCGGCGGGTGGCAACCCGCTGCCCGAGATCATGGTGCCGCTGGTGGGGTCGGTCATGGAGCTGCACCTGATCCGCGACGAGACCGACGCCATCCTCGCCGAGGTGCGCGAGAGCACCGGGATCGACCTGGCGATCCCGGTCGGCACGATGATCGAGCTGCCCCGGGCGGCGCTGACCGCCTTCCGGATCGCCGAGGTCGCGCAGTTCTTCTCGTTCGGCACCAACGACCTGACGCAGACCACGTGGGGTTTCTCGCGCGACGACGTCGAGGCGGCGTTCTTCGCGTCCTACTTGGAGAAGGGCGTGTTCACCATGTCGCCGTTCGAGAGCCTGGACGTCGACGGCGTGGGCCGGCTCGTCGACATCGCGAGCCGCGAGGGTCGTGGCGCTCGCCCCGACCTGAAGCTGGGCATCTGCGGCGAGCACGGCGGCGACCCCGAGTCGATCCACTTCTTCGAGCGCACCGGCCTGGACTACGTGTCGTGCTCACCGTTCCGGGTGCCGATCGCGCGGCTGGAGGCCGGGCGGGCCGTCACCGGCGCGCGCGAGGACGACCGGTCGGACGACGACGAGATCAAGCGCGGGTAGTCGCGGCCACCGGGATCGGCAGCGGCTTCGCGCGTAGGGTGCCGGACGTGCCGAAGACGCCCACCGTGTCGCTGCGAGCGCGCACCGACGCCGACCTCGACGTCCTGTACGAGATCGCCGCGGACCTGGACACGTGGGAGGAGCGCAACCCGCAGGCGCCGCACCCCCTGACCAGAGAGGCGTTCCAGGCTCGGCTCGCGCGCGCTGCGGACGGCGTCGCGTCCGGGGACAGCGTGTCCTTCGTCGTCGACCTCGACGGGGTGGCCGTGGGCGGCGCGTCGCTGTTCGACATCGATGCTCTCGCCCGCCACGCAGAGGCCGGAATCAGCCTGGTCCCGGGTGCGCGGGGGCGCGGGATCGGGACGACGGCGATCACCCAGCTCGTCGAGTTCGGGTTCGTGCGCTGCAACCTGCGCCGGATCCACCTGCAGGCGATCGCCTCGAACGTGGGGGCGATCCGCGCGTACGAGAAGGCGGGTTTCGTGATCGAGGGACGACAGCGCGAGCACGCCTGGGTGCGGGGGGCGTACGAGGACATCGTGCTGATGGGAGTCCTGCGCTCGGAGCGCGCCGCGCGTCAGACCCCGTAGGGCTGTTTCTGCAGTCGAGCGAGCGCCTGCACCTGCACGGGGTGCTGCGGGTCGTCCGGGTTCGTCGCGGTGATCAGCGCCTTCCACAGCGCCCAGCCGCGGGCCCTTGCCCAGGTGTCGGCCGGCAGCCCGGCCGCGGCTCGGAAGGTCTCGCGTTCCGCACCCTCGAGGAAGGTCCAGGCGATGACCAGGTCGCACGCCGGGTCGCCGACGGCACAGGTGCCGAAGTCGATGACGGCAGACAGCCTGCCTCCGGTGGTCAGCAGGTTGCCGACCGCGACATCCCCGTGCACCCACACGGGAGCGCTCGCCCACACGGTGCGCACCGCCTCGCGCCAGATGGCCTGGCAGGCGGCGACGTCGACCTCACCCGCGAGCTCGCCCAGCGCGGCCTGCACCTGGTCGCCGTACACGCTCAGGTGGCAGCCCCGGTAGAACGAGTGCTGCCCGGCGGCAGGGCCGCTGGCGGTGGGCACCGCGCGCAGCTCGCGCAGGAACCCGCCGAGGTCGTGGGCGAACCGCGCCCGGTCCAGGTGGGGGTCCTGGTCCGGCGTGTCACCGACCACCCAGCGGCGGACCGACCAGGGGTGCGGGTAGTCGACCGTGGGCCGGCCGGTCGCCACCGGGACGGGTACGGCGACGCTCACGTGCCGGCCGATCACCGGGAGGAACGTGTCCTCCTTGGTGATCCCCGCGACGTAGCGCTCGTGTGCAGGCAGCCGGACGGCGAGGTCCTCGCCCAGTCGGAAGGTGCGGTTGTCGTTGCCCTGGCGGGGCACGGCCGTGATCGGCAGGCCGGACCACGCGGGGAGCTGGCCGTCGACCAGACGGCGCACGAGCTCGGCGGTGATGTCCACACCGAGGACTCTGCCCGCTCCTGAGGGGCTAGTCCTGGACGAGGTCCAGACCCTGGTCTCGAAGCCGGGCCAGCGACGCCAGCATCCCCTCGAGCTCCTCGGGCGAGTGCCTGGCCCAGTCGGTGACCTCGACGACGACGCGCAGGGGTTCACGCGACCGGTACGACCGGGTGGGGTTCCCGGCGAACCGGCGGTCGGTGACGTTGGGGTCGTCCTCGAACCGGCCGAGCGGCTCGACCTCGTAGACCCGTGCCGTGCTCGGTCCGCCGTCACCGGCGGGGGCGAGCGACGCGGCGAGCTCCGCGCCCCAGGCGGCGGTCTCGGTTCGCGTCGTGAAGTAGACGTGCTCGAGGGGGCGGTCGGGGCGAAAGTGCGACGGTCGTCCGGGCCTGATCAGGGCACCGGGGGCGAACGCGGTCCGGGTGCCGTGCAGGAAGGGTCCCGTGACGTGGCCGTGGTCGTCCAGACTCGCGGGCGGGGGCGGGTCGAAGTCGTCGGGCACGCGGAGGTGGGTCACGCGGCGCGCAGCCGGTCCGCGAGCTCGGTCAGCGAGCCGACCTCGAGGTCGGGTGCGGTGAACGTCGAGGGGTACGGCGCGCCCGCCCGGTTCACCCACGCCGACCGCAGCCCGGCGCGGTGGGCGCCGTCGACGTCCCACGGGTGCACGGCCACCAGCATCATCGCCGCCGGCTGCACCCCGCAGCGACCGGCGGCCCAGCGGTACGAGCCCGCGGCGGGCTTCCACACACCGGCGTCCTGGACGCTCAGCGTCGCCTCGAACGCATCGGCGAGGCCGGCCCGCGTCAACAACCCCTCGGCGACGCTCGCCGCGCCGTTGCTCAGGGTGACCAGCCGCTGCCCGTCGGCGGCGAGCGACCGGACGCCGGGCCCGACGTCCGGGTGGACGGTCAGCTCGTCGAAGCCCGCCAGCACGTGCCGGGTCGCCTCGTCCACCGGCCGGTCGAGCGCGACGGGGTGCAGCACGGTGGCGAGCACGGCGGCCGCGAGGTCGGCGAAGCGCGCGGTGGCGCCGACGGCGGTCAGCGCGAAGCCGTCCCGCAGCACCCCCGCGAACCAGGTCGCGGCGAGGTGGCCGGGCGCGCCGACGTCCTCGAACCGCTGCGCCATCGGCGCCAGGTCGGACAGCGTCTCGTTGACGTCGAGGACGATGACCTCGGGGCGCGGGGTGGTGGGCATGGGCCCAGGTTGTCACCGGTCGCGGTCGGGGCGCGCGCGAGGGTGCTGCCGTGGCAGGCTCGTCCCCCATGACCCCTTCGCTGCTGGACGAGCCGGGCGACCAGCGGTACGTCGGCGCGCGCGACCTCACGCACTGGGCGAGCGCCGGCGGCCGGCTCGTCGCCCGCGGTGCCCACCGCTTGCGCGAGTGGCTGGCGCCGCACCAGGTGCTGACCCTGACCCTCGTCGTTGGCTTCGTCCTCGCTGCGGCGCTGACCGCGCTCGCGGGCGCGGTCTACGACAGCGTCACCGAGGCCGACGGCGTCGCGCTGCTCGACCGTCCGGCGCTGGACGCCGTGATTAGCCAGCGCACCTCCCTCGGCAACGACGTCGCGGCCGGCTACGCGTTCGTCGGCGGCTCGGTCGGCATGGCGGTGCTCGCGACCCTGACCGCCGTGACCCTGGCCGTGGTCTGGCGCCGCTGGACGCCGGTCGTCCTCGTCGCCGTGACGGCCGCGGGCTCGCTAGCCCTCACCGTCATCGGCAAGGCGGTCGTCGGTCGCACCCGGCCCCCGATGGCCGACGCGATCCCCCCGTTCGAGAGCACGCCCTCGTTCCCCAGCGGGCACGCCCTGAACTCCCTGGCCATCGCCGGGATCGTCGCCTACCTGTTGGTGCGCGAGCAGCGCTCGGCCCGCCTACGCGCCCTGACCGTCAGCCTGGCCGCCGCGTTCGCCGCCACGATGGGCCTGTCGCGGGTCTACCTCGGCGCGCACTGGCTCAGCGACGTGCTGGTCGCCTGGGCGCTCGGCCTGGCCTGGCTGACCGTGGTGATCGTCGCCCACCGGCTGCTGCTCACGGTGCGCGGGCGCGACTGACGTCAGCGCAGCACGACCAGGTCGGCCCGTCCGCGCGTCGCCGCCACCAGGTCGGCGTTAGCCTGGTCCGACCCGTGGGCCCAGGCCGACGCCTGCTCGACCGTCTTGCCGTACGCCGCGTGGCGGGCCACCAGCCGGGCCAGCCGCACCGCGTCGGGCAGGTCGACGTACCAGACCTCGTCGAGCACGGGCGCGAGCGAGGGCCACAGGCCCTCGTGGTGCAGCAGGTAGTTGCCCTCGGTGATCACCAGCCGAGCCGCGGGCTCGACGGCGATGCTGGCGGCGATCGGCTGGTCGAGGGTGCGCTCGAAACCCGGCGCGTAGACGACGTCCGTCGTGTCGTCGCGGATCCGACGCAGCACGCTGACGTAACCGGCGACGTCGAAGGTGTCCGGGGCGCCCTTGCGGTCGCGCCGACCGAGCCGGTCGAGCTCGACGTCCGCGAGGTGGAACCCGTCCATCGGCACGTGCGCCACCGACGCGGCCGGCAGCAGCGCGAGCAGCTCGGTCACGAGCGTGGACTTGCCGGCTCCCGGTGCCCCGGTGATGCCCAGCAGCGCACGCCGGCCACCGCGCGTCAGGGCCAGCGCCCGCTCGGCGAGGGCGCCCAGGTCGTCGGACACCGGCTCAGGCGACCTCGCGCAGTGCCCCGGTGGCGACGTCGTAGACGAAGCCGCGCACCGAGTCCTTGACCGGGATCGCCGTCTCGGCGTGGATCCGGGCGATGTTCTGGCGCACGTCGGCGTCCAGGTCGGTGAACGCCTCGGACGCCCAGGTGGGCTTGACGCCCGTCTCGTCCGCGATCGACTGACGGAACGCGTCGTCGGTGAACGTGAGCATCCCGCAGTCGGTGTGGTGGATGAGGATGATCTCGGTGGTGCCGAGCAGCCGCTGGCTGATCGCCAGCGAGCGCAGCTCGTCCTGGGTGACGATGCCGCCGGCGTTGCGGATGACGTGCGCGTCACCCTCGGTCAGACCCAGCAGCCCGTAGACGTTCAGCCGCGCGTCCATGCAGGCCACCACCGCGACGTGCCGCGCCGGCGGCAGCGGCAGGTCACCCTTGTCGAAGCCCACGGCGTACCGCGCGGCGTTGCTCACGAGCTCGTCGGTCACCGACATGGTGGGTCCTTCCAGGGATCCGTTGGTGGGCGCGGTCTCCAAACCCTCGCCACGCGGGGCGGCGCTGTCAACAACCGCGTCAGCCGCCGACGCCCCGCGGCCGTGCACCAGCGGGGTCGGGCGCAACGTCGGTGATGGGCGCAGCGTAGGGGCTACTCGACGATCGCCCGGGTGAGCAGCACGACGGTGATGAACGTCTGGTAGAGCCGGATCGGGTCGTCGTCGGTGATGGTCACCGTGCGCGCGTCGACCCTCTCGACACCGCTGATCCGGGTCGCCATCTGGGCGAGGTCACCGTTGTGGAACAGCACCTCCAGCGTCGCCGGCAGCTCGATCCGCGGTGGCCGGGCGGTGCCGAGTCCCGCGACCGCCGCGGCAGCGCGCTCGCGGATCAGCTCGCACGCTGCCGTCGGGTGCAGGCTGTCCGCGGCGAAGCGGGTGACCGAGGTCTTGACGACGGCGGAGTGGATGCCGGGGCAGATGCGCTCGGCCTCGTCGGCGGTCGTGTCGTCGCCGGTGACCAGGACGATCGGCACGCCGTGACCGAGCGCGACGAGCGCGTTGATGCCGGACTCGCCGACCTCGACGCCGTTCAGCAGCACCCGGCCGATCGCCCGGGGGTTGTACGTGTGCGAAAGCGCGGACGCCTCGCTGGCCATCGACCCGTGGTAGCTGACGAAGAACACGGCGTCGTACGTGGGATCCAGGCCCTCCATCATGTACATCGGCTTGTGCCGTCCCGACAGGTACCGCGCGTTCCCCGCCAGGGCGTGCGGCCGCAGGTTCTGCATGCTGGAGTGCGAGTCGTTGACCAGGAACGAGGTCGCGCCGGCCGACATCGCCCCCTCGATGGCCGCGTTCACCTCGGCCTGCAGCAACCCGCGGTAGTACTCGTACTCGGGCTCGGGGGCGAGGCACTGCGACCAGTCGACGACGCCGGCCGTGCCCTCCATGTCGGACGAGACGTAGATCTTCACAGCACGCTCCTGGGGTGGGTGCGGGGGACGTCGTCCCCCGGGGTCATGACCGAGTACGTCGCGCCCGGGCTGCCCGCGGCACCGCCGTGGCGACCGTCCGGGGTGAGCGCGAGGACGCGCAGCTCGGCGCGGAACGGGTCGGGCAGGTCGGCCGCGTCGGCGAGCGCACCGCGGCACGCCTTCTCGACGTCCTCGCCGCGGGTCAGGGCGTCGACGACGGTGCGGGCGGTGCCCGAGCGCATGCTCAGCTCGCCCCGACCCGTGCATGCCGCGCCACCGCCCCGAAGGTCGCACCAGTTGCCGGCGCCCGGCAGGGCCGAGTCACCGATGCGGCCCGGGAACTTCCACGGGTAGCCGCTGGTCGAGACCCCCACCACCATCTCGCCGTGGGAGTCCAGCGCGATGACGTTGATCGTGCCCCAGGGCCCGTCGTGCGGGGCGAACCGGTCGACCAGGTCGATGGCGGCCAACCGGTACGCCTCGTCGCCGGCCTGGCTCGCGGTGCGCTCGCCCTCGACCGACTCGGTCGAGGGCGCCAGCGCCTCGCGGAACAGCCGGCGGGACTCCGCCGTCAGCAGGTCCGCCGTCTCGAACCCGTGCTCGCGCGCGAACAGGGCCGCCCCCTCACCGACGAGCAGGCAGTGCTGCGGCAGCCGCTCGAGCACCGCGCGCGCGACCGAGATCGGGTGCGGGTACCCCTGCAGCGCACCGACCGCACCGAACCCGCGGGTCGACCCGACCATCAGCGACGCGTCCAGCTCGACCACGCCCTGGGCGTTCGGCAGCCCGCCCGTGCCGACGTAGTGGTCGGCCAGGTTGTCCTCGCAGGCCCGCAGCGCCGCCTCGACCGCGTCCAGGGCGGACCCGCCGGCGCGCAGCACGTCCATGCCCAGCGGCAGGCCGATCTCGCTGCGCTCGCTGCCGATGATCACCGAGCTGGTCATGCGTGCTCCCTGTCGTCGACCGGGTGCGTCGCCAGCCGGGGCACCGAGGCGAGCAGCAGCCGGGTGTACGGGTCCTGCGGGTGCTCGAACACCTGGGCCGTGGGGCCCTGCTCGACGATGACGCCGTCGTGCATCACGGCGATCCGGTCGCTGATCTGGCGCACCACGGCCATGTTGTGCGAAACGAACAGCATCGACAGGCCCAGGGTGTCCTTCAGGTCGAGCAGCAGGTTGATGATGTTGGCCTGCACCGAGACGTCCAGGGCCGACACCGGCTCGTCAGCGATCAGCACCTTCGGCTCCAGGGCCAGCGCCCGGGCGATCCCGATCCGCTGCCGCTGCCCGCCCGAGAACGAGCGCGGCAGCTGGTCGACGGCCCGCGGCGGCAGGCCGACCAGGTCCATCAGCTCGAAGATCCGTTGGCGCACCTGGTTCTTGGGCACGATCTTGTGGTAGCGCAGCACCTCCGACAGCGTCTGCCCCACGCTCATTCGCGGGTTCAGCGAGCTGTACGGGTCCTGGAAGACCATCTGCACGATCCGTCGCTGGGTCCGCGACGGCGCACCGTCCAGCACCTCGCCGGCGTACGAGACGGTTCCCGCCGTGGGGGTGTACAGGCCTGCGGCGCAACGACTCAGCGTCGACTTGCCGCAGCCGGACTCGCCCACCAGGCCGAGGGTCTCGCCGCGGTGCAGCACCAGGTCGACGCCGTCGACGGCGCGCACGATGGCGGGCTCGTGGTGGCGCAACCGGTCCAGCACGCCCGGGCCCGAGCCGAAGTGCTGGACCAGCCCGTCGATGCGCAGCAGCTCGTCGCTCACGTCCGCACCCCGTCCGCGGTCGAGTCGGTGGTCTCCAGGGAGCTCACCCACTGCTCGGGCTCGTGCGAGCGCCAGCAGGCGCTGGACCGGCCGTGGTGGATCGAGCGCAGCGGCGGCAGCTCGCTCGCGCAGCGGTCGATCACCGCGGGGCAGCGCGGCGCGAACGAGCAGCCGGTGATCGGCTGCATGAGGTCCGGTGGCGCACCGGCGATGGTGAGCAGCCGGTGCACGGGCAGGTCGGGGTCGGGCACCGAGCGCAGCAGCGCCGCGGTGTAGGGGTGGCGGGCCGAGGCGAGCAGCTCGGCCGTGCGCCCGTGCTCGACGATGCGCCCGCCGTACATGACGTTCAGCTGCTCGCAGGTGCCGCTGACCACAGCCAGGTCGTGGGTGACCAGCACCAGGCCGACGCCGCGGTCGCGACGCAGTCCGTCCAGGACGGCGAGCACCTGGGCCTGGATCGTCACGTCCAGCGCCGTGGTCGGCTCGTCGGCGAGGATCAGCCCCGGGTCGGCGGACAGCGCGATCGCGATGCAGACCCGTTGGCGCATACCGCCGGACAGCTCGTGCGGGTACGCGCGGTACCGGCGTTCGGGGTCCTTGATCCCGACCTGGTCGAGCAGCTCGACCGCGCGCGTGTGCGCCTCGGACCGCGACCGACCCAGCCGGCGCAGCGGCACCTCGGCCACCTGGTCGCCGATGCGCATCGTGGGGTTCAGGGCGGTGAGCGAGTCCTGGAAGATCATCGACATCACCGACGACAGGTGCTCGCGCCGACGGGCCGGGCTCATCCCGGTCACGTCGACCCCGTCGACGACGATGCTGCCGCCGCTGACCCGCGCGGGCACCGGCAGCAGGTCCATCGCCGCCCGCAGGGTCAGGCTCTTGCCGGAGCCGGACTCGCCGACCAGCCCGACGGACTCACCGGCCGACGCCGTCAGCGAGACACCCCGCACCGCGTGCAGGGTGCCGTCGGGCAGCGGGATCTCGACGTCGAGATCGTGCAGCTCGAGCAGGGCGCTCATCGGCGCCCGCTGCGGTGCACGAAGCCGTCGGCGATCAGCGCGAGGGCCAGACCGGTGACGACCACAGCCAGCCCCGGGACGGCTGCGAGGTACCACTTGGTGAAGATGAAGGCCTGCCCCTCCTGGATCATCGAGCCCCAGTCGGGGGTGGGTTGTGGCACGCCCAGACCGAGGTAGCCGAGGGTGACGATGCCGAGGATCGACAGGACCACGTCGCTCATCGAGAACACGAAGGCCTGCAGCACGACGTTCGGCAGCAGGTGCCGCAGCAGGATCCGGTGCGTCGGCAGCCCGCTGGCCCGGGCGGCGAGCGCGTACTCCTGCTCCTTGGCCACCAGCACCTCACCGCGGACGATGCGGGCGTAGGCGACCCAGCCGACGGCGGTGATGGCGATGTAGATGCTGCGCGTGCCGGCGCCGAGGGCGAAGACCAGCGCGATCACCAGCACCAGGTAGGGGATCGCCACGACGATGTCGACCAGGCGCATCAGCACCTTGTCGAACCAGCCGCCGCGCCACCCGGCGACCAGGCCGAGCGTGCCACCGATCACGAACGGGAAGAGCACCGCCAGGGCGCCCACCCTCAGGTCCACCCGGGTGCCGTACAGCAGGCGGGCGAAGACGTCACGGCCGAGCTGGTCGGTGCCGAGCAGGTGCCCGTCGCCCGGGGACTGCAGTGACTTCGTGAGGTCCTGGGCGATCGGGTCCCAGCTGGTGATCAGCGGGGCGAGCAGGCCCGCCAGGACGATCAGCCCGAGCAGCGTCAGACCCGACGCCAAGGTGGCGTTCATCCGCAGCGAGCGCTTCGAGCGCAGGCTGCGGGGCGCGGTGTCCGCCACGAGCGTGCTCATGCGAGCTCGACTCGGGGGTCGAGCGCCGCGTGCGCCAGGTCGGTGAGCAGGTTGATGGCCACCACGGTGACGGCGAACACCAGCGTTACTCCCTGGACGACGGCGAAGTCGCGGTTGTTGATGGCGTCCAGCATCAGGGTGCCGATGCCGGGCAGGGCGAACACGCGCTCGACGATCAACGTGCTGCCCACCAGGTACGCGACGTTGACCCCGAGGACCGTGACCGACGAGACGGCGGCGTTGCGCAGGGCGTGGCCGAGGATCACCCGCCGGTGGCTGAGTCCCTTGGCGCGGGCGGTGACGACGTAGTCGCTGTCGAGGACGGCGATCATCGAGGTGCGCAGGCTGCGCACCAGGATCGGCGTCAGCGCCAGCGCGATCGTCAGCGCGGGCAGGGCGATCGAGTGCAGGTGACCGACGACGTCGTCACCGAAACCTGACACGGGGAACAGCCGCAGCTTCAGGGCGAAGAGCAGCACCAGCATGATGCCGACCCAGAATGCCGGCATCCCCAGGCCGACGAGCGGGACCGCCCGGATCAGGTGGTCGAGGGCGCTGTCGCGACGGCTCGCCGCGAGCACCGCCAGCGGGATGCTGATCAGCAGTGACAGCAGGACGGCCGACACGATCAGCCACGCCGTCGCCGGGAACCGGCCGGAGACCAGCTCGCTCACGTCGACGTTGTAGAAGAACGAGCGACCGAGGTCGCCGTGCAGCAGCCGGCCCATGAACGCGAGGTACTGCTGCCACAGGGGCTTGTCGAGCCCGAAGGCCTTGTGCAGCGCGGCCACCGACTCGTCGGTGGCACGGATGCCCAGCAGCGTCTTGGCCGGGTCGCCCGGCACCAGGTGGATCATGAAGAAGACGATCAGGCTGATGCCGAAGAGCACGGGCAGCAGAGCCACCAGCCGTCTCGCGACGTACGCCAGGTGCCTCATGCTGCCCGTGCCCTTCGTCTCAGCCGGTCGTGGGGGTTTGGCTACTTGCTGAGGGTGACGTCCTCGAGGTGGTAGTTGCCGGTCGGCAGGGCGACGAAACCCTTCACCTTGTCGCTCGTCGCGTAGCTGAACGGCTGGTAGTACAGGAACGCCATGAACGCGTCGTCCGCGGCCTGCTTCTGGATCGACGTGTACAGCTTCTGCCGCTCGGCCGGGTCGAAGGACTTCTGGGCCGCCTTGACGTCCGCGATCACCTTCGGGTTGTTGTACGAGGTCATGAACGAGTGGCTGCCGGCCTCGGGGTCGACCGCGAACGTCACCAGCTCATCCGGGTCGGCGATGTCCATCGTCCAGTACGAGTGGCTGATCTCGTACTTGAGGTCGTTCTGCAGGTCGTGCGCCGCGCTGGGGTCGACGTTCTGGATCTTCAGCGTGATCCCCAGCTGCTTCAGCGAGGACTGGAGCACCTGCGCGAGGGCCTGGTCGGTGTTGTCACCGGACGAGGCGAGGAACGTGGTCTCGAACCCGTTCGGCACCGAGGACTGCGCCAGCTCCTCCTTGGCCTTGGCCATGTCGTATTGGATGCCCGGCGTGTTCTTGTCGTAGTAGGGCACCCCGGGCATCAGGAACGAGTTGGCGACGGTGCCGTTGCCGAACAGCAGCGTCTTGACCAGGGCCTGCCGGTCGATCGCGTACGAGATGGCGCGGCGCACGTGCACGTCGTCGTACGGCTTCTTGAGGTGGTTCATCATGATGTAGTCGGTCCGGGTCGAGGGGAACAGGTCGACCTTCACGCCGGGCTGGCCCTTGAGCTGGTCGATGCTCGAGAACGGCGGGCTCTCGTTGATCTGCGCCTGACCACCCTGGATCTGCACGTTGCGCGAGTTGTCGTCGGGGACGAGCTTCCACGTCACGCTGTCGAGCGAGGGCTTGCCGGTGTCCCAGTACTTCGGGTTCTTCTTGAGCTTGATCTCGCTGCCCTTGTTCCAGTGGTCCCAGACGAACGGGCCGGTGCCGATCGGCGCCGTGTAGAACTCGTCCTTGGACTTGCCGGCGTAGTCCTTGGGGATGATCGCGTTGCTGAAGTTCGCGAGGTCCGCGAGCAGCGGCGCCCACGGGTACTTGGTCGTGACGACGACCGTGGCCGGGTCGGGTGCGTCGACCTTGTCGATGGCGACGTCGAGGAACTCCCAACCCCCCTTGGTGCCGCGGGCCTTGTCGAGCGAGAACTTCACGTCGGCCGACGTCATCGGCGAGCCGTTGCTGAAGGTCACGCCCTGCTTGAGCTTGAAGGTCCAGGTCAGCTTGTCGGCCGACGTCGTGTAGCTCTCGGCCAGCAGGGGCTTGACGTCCTTGCCGTCGGGGGTGACCTCGAACAGCGACTCGAGCATCTGCTGGAAGACCCAGATCGAGGCGTTGCTGAAGACCATGGTGTTGTCCATCGACACCGAGTCACCGGGACGGACGATCACCAGGTCGCCACCCTTGGCGGCCGCGCCGGAGGTGGACGGGGTGCTCGCGCTGCCGCAGGCAGCCAGGCCCGTGGCCAGGACGGCCAACGCGGCGACCGCGGAGAGGGACTTGCGCACGGGGGGCCTCCAGCAGGCTCGGAAATGGACGACAGCTCAAACCTAATGCTGCTATCTCAGTTGTCAATCACTCGTATGTAACTGTTGCGTGACGGCTGAGCGCGCTGCCATGCTCGCGCCGTGCAGATCACCGTCATCGGAGCCGGGGCCATCGGCGGAACGGTGGGAGCCCACCTGCTGCGCGCGGGGCACGACGTCCTGCTGTGCGACGTCGACGCCGACCACGTCGCGGCGGTCAACGCGCACGGGCTGCGCGTCACCGGTCCGGTCGAGGAGTTCACCGTGCCGGCGCGCGCGGTGCTGCCCGGTGACCTGCCGCCGGTGGTCGACCGCGCGATCATCGCCGTCAAGTCCCACCACACCGCCGCGGCCGCCGCGCTGCTGCGCGACCGGCTGGCGCCGGACGGCTACGTGCTGTCACTGCAGAACGGCCTGACCTCGGACGCCATCGCGGCCGAGGTGGGGGCGGAGCGGGTCGTGGTCGGCTTCGTGAACTTCGGAGCCGACTACCTCGAGCCCGGGGTCATCATGCAGGGCAACGTCGCGACCTTCCGCGTCGGCGAGCCGTCCGGCCCCGTCACCGACCGCGTCCGCGAGCTTGCCGAGGTGCTGCCCTGGGCGCAGGCCACCGACAACATCGTCGGCTACCTGTGGGCGAAGGAGGCCTACGGCGCCATGCTCTTCGCGACGGCGGTGTCCGACCTGTCGATCGCCGACGCCCTCGCCACGCAGCAGTACCGGCCGCTGATGCTCGCCCTCGCCCGCGAGGTGCTGGCCCAGGCGCCCGTACCGCCGCAGGCGTTCGACGGGTTCGACCCGGCCGACCTCGAGGGGTCGATCGAGCGGCTCGTCACCTTCAACCGGGCCAGCGCCAAGAGCCACACCGGCATCTACCGCGACCTGACGGTGCGTCGGCGCAAGACCGAGGTCGACGACCTGCTGGACGGCCTCGCCGGCCCGCTGACGGCGTACGTCGGGGCGCTGATCAAGGCGATCGAGCGCGGTGAGCGCACCTGCGAGGTCGCGAACCTGGACCTGCTCGCGACCTACGAGCGGCTCGAGCGGCTCGGCCGTCCCCTGCACGCCGTGGTCGACGCCCTGCCCGCGCCACCGCGCGCCGCGTCCGGCCCGCTGCACGGGGTCGCCGTCGCGGTCAAGGGCATGATCGACGTCGCGGGCCGGCCCCGCGGCAACGGCAACCCGCGCGCGATGGCGGGGCCGCCGTCCGGCCACGACGCACCCGTGGTGCGGCTGCTGCGTGCGGCCGGCGCCGACGTCTTCGCGACGTCCTCGCTGCTGGAGTACGCCGCGGGGGCGCCGCACCCCGACCTGCCCGAGGCCCGCAACCCCGCCGACCCCTCGCGCACCGCGGGCGGGTCCAGCGGCGGCTCGGCCGCCCTGGTCGGCGCCGGCGTGTGCCCGGCCGCGCTCGGCACCGACACCGGTGGGTCGATCCGCATCCCTGCGGCGTACTGCGGGGTCGTCGGCTTCAAGCCCGGCTTCGGGGTCGTGCCCGTCGAGGGGGTGCAGGCGCTGTCGCCGAGCCTGGACCACGTCGGGGTGATCGCCGCCGACGTCGCGACCACGGCCGCGGTGTTCGCGGCGATCTCGGGCGTGGCGGCCGCCCCTGAACCCGCCGCGGTGCGGGTCGGCGTCCTCGTCGCCGAGCTGGGCGACCCCCGCGTGCAGCCGGGGGTCCGGGACGCGCTGCTGGACGCCGTGGCACGGCTGCGCAGCGCGGGAGTGGTGGTGGTCGAGCGGGACGCCGCCCCCCTGCGGGCCCTGCACGACACGTTCGGGCCGATCATCCTGCACGAGGCGTGGGCCGAGCTGGGACCCCTGGCGCAGAACGATCCTGGTCACTTCTCGCCCGACACAGAGCGGCTGCTGCGGGCCGGCGAGCAGGTCGACCGCGCTGCCTACGAGGCGGCGCTCGCCGAGCGGGCGAGCCTGATGCCGGCCGCGGACGCCTTGCTGGACGGCGTCGACGCCCTGCTGGGGCCCGTCGTCGCCTTCACCGCCCCGGTCGACACCCCGGTGCTGGACTCGCCCGACGGCGAGATCGAAGGACTGTTCACCGAGAGCGCGAACCTGACCGGTCAACCGGCAATCTCGGTGCCCTGCGGTCACGACGGCGACGGCCTGCCCGTCGGGCTGCAGCTGGCCGGCCGCCGGGGCGGCGACGCCGACCTGCTGGCCGTCGCGGCCGTCGTCGAGCGCGCTCTCGCCGGGGGGGCGAGGTGAGCGGCGGGCTGAGCGGCCGGGTGGCGCTGGTCACCGGCACCGCCCACGGGATCGGAGCGGCGATCGCGGCGATGCTGCAGACCGAGGGCGCCACGGTGCACGGCGTCGACAAGGACACGCTCGACGTGACCGACTCCGCAGCGGTCAGCGCGTTCGTCGCCGAGGTCGGCCGGGTCGACGTCCTGGTGAACAACGCGGGCGGTGTCGTCGGGCAGACCGGCCGCCCGCTCGAGAACGTCACGGACGCCGACTGGCGCGCCGTCGTCGACGCCAACCTCACCAGCACCTTCAACTGCACCCGCGCCGTCGTCCCGGGCATGAAGGCCGGTGGCTGGGGCCGCATCGTCAACATCTCCTCCGGCGCCGGACGCAGCGTCAGCCTGACCGGCATCCAGGCCTACGCGAGTGCGAAGGCCGGCCAGATCGGGCTCACCCGGCAGACCGCCCACGAGCTCGGCCGGTTCGGCATCACCGTCAACTGCATCGCCCCCGGCTTCGTCCTGTCGAACCCCTCGACCCAGAAGCAGTGGGAGAGCTACGGCGAGCAGGGTCAGCGCGAGCTCGTCGACGGGATCGCCGTCCGTCGGCTGGGCACCGCCGACGACATCGCCAACGGCGTGCGCTTCTTCACCGCCGAGGCGTCGTCGTGGGTCACCGGGCAGACGCTGTCGATCGACGGCGGCCATGCCATCTTCTGAACCGTCCGACCCGACCGCGGCAGCCGTGCAGGCGCTGGACGTCGGCGAGCTGGCGCAGTGGGTGGGTATCGCGAGCGTCAGTCGCGACGCCACGGCGCAGACCATGCGGGCTGCGGCCGACTGGCTCGCCGCCCGCCTGCGGCCGATGGCGGGCCGCGTCGAGGACACCGCCGGGCACCCTGTCGTCCGCGGCGAGTGGCTGGGCGCACCCGGCGCACCCACCGTGCTGGTCTACGGCCACTACGACGTGCAGCCCACGGGTGACCTGGCCGAGTGGGTGGCGCCGCCGTTCGAGCTGACGGTCGACGGCGACGTCCTGCGCGGGCGCGGCGTCTCGGACGACAAGGGCCCGGTCTACCTGGTGGTGACGCTGCTGCGCACGCTGCTCGAGCGCGAGGGTCGCCTGCCGCTGAACGTCAGGCTGCTGATCGAGGGCGAGGAGGAGATCGGCAGCCCCCACCTGCCGGGTTATCTCGCCGCCCACGCCGCCGAGCTGGCCGCCGACCTGGTGATCTCGGCCGACGGTGCCATGTGGCGGCCCAGCGAGCCCTCGCTCTCGACGGCGTCCAAGGGACTCGCCACGTTGAGCCTGGTGGTCACCGGCGCCGGGGACGACCTGCACTCCGGCCGCTACGGAGGCACCGTCGGAAACCCCCTGCACGCCTTGGTGCACCTGCTCGCCGGGCTGCACGACCCGGACGGCACCGTCGCGGTCCCGGGCTTCTACGCCGGCATCCCCGAGCTGTCGCCTTCGCGCCGGGAGCAGATCGCCGCGGTCGCGTTCGACGAGGACGCCTACGCCGCTGACCTCGGCGTCGACGCCGTGTTCGGCGAACCGGGGTACAGCACCCTCGAGCGCCTGTGGGAGCGGCCGACCCTGGAGGTCAACGGCGTCGAGGCGGGCGGGAAGTACACGGTGATCCCCCACCGTGCCGCCGCGCACGTCTCGTGCCGCCTGGTGCCCGGGCAGGACCCCGACCTCGTCCTGGACGCCATCTGCGAGCACCTGACGGCCGCCGCGCCGCCGGGGGTGCGGGTCGACCTCCAGGTCGACGAGGCGCGCGTGCCCGCGTACACGATCGCGCCCGACCACCCCGCCATCCGCGCCGCGACCGTTGCCCTGGAACGGGTCTACCCCGGCCAGGAGGTGCTGCTCGCCTGCATCGGCGGCACCCTGCCGGCCACCACGCTGTTCGAGGACGTGCTGGGCGCCAAGACGCTGTTCTTCTCGTTCTCAACCGCAGACGAGAAGCTGCACGCGCCCGGCGAGTTCATGCGCACCCGTCGCCTTGCCGAGGGCGTGCGCGCCTGGCACGAGCTGTTCACCCTGCTGGCCGACGGGCCGCACCGCCTGACGGCTCTCACGCCGGCGACGAGGACCCCATGAGCGAGCGACCGTACGTCTCCTTCGGCTACCTGGAGGCAGGCGTCGACCTGCCGACGCTCGACCTGGCGCCCGAGTTCGGCCGCGTGCCGGCGTACGACGGGCGGCTGAGCCCGGCCGAGGCCGAGCGAGCGACTCGGCTGCTCGACGAGAGCCTGGTGATCAGCCTGCACGACCACCCGGTGCGGTTCCCGGCCGACATGCGTGACACCCCGGCGTACAACCGCACGGGGCGCCAGCACACGGCTTTCGCCGGGCTGGGTGCCTCGGGCATGACTGTCGTGTTCGACAACATGATGGACGGCACCGCCTGCGTCACGGGCCACGCACCCTGGCGCTGGGACGACGTCGTCACCGACCTCGGGATGCGCCAGGCGGACATCGCCCACCAGGACGACGTCACCGTCGTGCGCCGGGTCGCCGACATCGAGCAGGCGCACCGCGACGGCACGGTCGGCATCGTGTTCGGCCTCGAGGCGGCCACCCCCATCGAGAACGAGATCGACCGCCTCGACGTCCTGTACGGCCTGGGTCTGCGCCAGATCGGTATCGCGTACTCCGACAGCAACTCCCTGGGCAGCGGCCTGTCCGAGCAGGTGGACGGTGGCCTGACGTCCTTCGGCCACCGCGCGGTGCGGCGGATGAACCAGCTCGGGCTGGCCGTCGACGTCTCGCACTCCTCGGACCGCACCAGCCTGGACGTCTGCCGGGCCAGCAGCACACCGGTGCTGATGACCCACGCCGGGGCCCGCGCCGTCTGGGACATCCCGCGGATGAAGCCGGACGACGTGCTGCGGGCCATCGCCGACACCGGTGGTGTCATCGGCATGTCGGCCGCGCCGCACACGACCGTCTCGGCCGCCCACCCGCGCCACAGCATCGACTCGGTGATGGACCACCTCGGCTACTGCATCGACCTGGTTGGCATCGAGCACGTCGCGTTCGGCCCCGACACCCTGTACGGCGACCACGTGGGCCTGCACACGGTGTTCGCCCACCTGCTCAACCTCGGTGGGGCCACGGCGGGACCGGTGCACGAGCGGGTCGAGTACGTCGACGGCCTGGAGAACCCCACCGAGAACTTCGCGAACATCTGCGGGTGGTTGGTGCAGCACGGCTTCAGCGACGACGAGATCCGCGCCGTGGTGGGCGGCAACGTCCTACGGGCACTGCGTGGGATCTGGGTGTGACCCGGCACGCGGGGCTCGCCCGGCTCGACCAGCGCTTCTTCGAGGCCGTCCACACTGCCGACCCGTTCAACGCGACGATGCTGGGTGTCAACGGTTTCGACGACCTGGTGCCCGACCCGAGCCAGGCCGGGGCAGCCGCCGCTGCGTCGAGGATCGGGGCCATCGAGGCCGAGGCGCGCGAGATCGACAGCGACGAGCTCGACGCCGACGACCGCATCGACCGCCAGGTGCTGCTGAGCCTGGCCGGCGCCGCCCGAGCCGACCTCGAGCACGGCAGCTGGGCGACGAACGCGTCGGCCGACGGCTACGGGTCACCACAGGGTGAGGCGTTCATGGCCGTGCCGACGGCCTCGCTGTCGGACGCGACGGCGGTCGAGGGGTACCTGCGCAGGTTGGGCGCCCTAGGCGGGTTCTTCGACGCCGTCGGCGACCGGTACCGCGGCGCGGCGGCCGAGGGGCGGCGTCCGACCCTGGTCGGTGTGCGACAGGCTCAGGAGCAGCTGGCCGGTCACCTGGCGGGGCCGGCCGACGTCTTCCAGCGCCCCGCCCTGCCGGCCGACGTCGATGCCGACCGGGTGCGCGCCCGCATCGCCGAGACGGTGCGGGACGTCGTCCACCCGGCGATGCGCCGCCTCGCGACCGTGCTGAACGACGAGCTGGCACCGGTGGCGCGCACCGACGACGAGGTGGGGCTGGGCGCTGTCCCCGAGGGCACGCCCGCGTACCTGGCGGCGGTGCGGCGGCACACGACCACCGACCTCACGCCGGAGCAGGTGCACACCGTCGGTCACGAGGTGCTCGCCGACCTGCGCGAGCAGTGGCTCGAGCTCGGGGGCCAGGTGCTCGGCACCACCGACGTCCCGTCGACGCTGGCGCGACTGCGGGACGACCCCGCGCTGCGGTTCGGCTCGGCGGGCGAGATCGTCACCGTGGTGACCGAGGCCCTGCAGCGTGCCGAGGCCGTGCGCGACAAGTGGTTCCCGCAGTACGACATCAGCGACTGCACGGTCGAGGAGATCGACCCGGTCGAGGGCGGCAACGCGGCGCTGGCCCACTACCGGCCGCCGTCGGCCGACGGCTCGCGGCCGGGCGCGCACTGCGTCCTGACCGTCGACCCCGGCGAGCGGTTCACGTACGAGTACGAGGCCCTGGCCTTCCACGAGAGCACCCCCGGTCACCACCTGCAGATCGCCTCCGCGCAGACGCTGACCCAGCTGCCGGCGTACCGCCGGTTCCTCGATGCCGAGGTCTGCGCGTACGTCGAGGGGTGGGGCCTGTACAGCGAGCGGCTAGCCGACGAGATGGGCCTGTACAGCGCGCCGGTGCAGCGACTCGGCATGCTCTCGTTCGACGCCCTGCGAGCCTGCCGGCTCGTGGTCGACACCGGTATGCACCACCTGGGCTGGTCACGGCAGCAGGCGATCGACTTCATGTGGGCCAACACGGCGACCACCCGTCACAACGTGGTCAACGAGATCAACCGGTACATCGCCTGGCCCGGCCAGGCGCTGGCCTACATGATCGGGCGGCGCGAGATCGTCCGGCTCAGAAGCGTTGCCACGAAGCGGCTCGGCGCCGACTTCGACGTCCGCGGCTTCCACGGCGCGGTGCTGTCTCACGGCGCCGTCCCGCTGCGCGTGCTCGACGACGTCGTCAGCACCTGGGTCGACGACCGGTCCGCGCCCCACCGATAGGAGAACGCTGATGATGGTGAACGTCAACGGAGCGGACCTGCGGGTCGAGGTCCTGGGTGACGAGGGCGCGCCGGTGCTCATCGCCCACCACGGCGGCGGCGGCATCGGCTCGCTCGATGAGCCGCGCGCGACCTTCGGCCCGCTGGCGGACCTGTTCCGGGTGATCGTGTTCGACGCCCGGGGGTGCGGTCGCAGCGAGGGCGTGCCGCCGTACTCGCACGAGCAGTGGGCCGCCGACGTGGACGGGCTGCGGCAGTGGGCCGGCGCCGACCAGATCGTGGTCGCGGGTGGGTCGTACGGCGGCTTCATCGCGATGGAGTACGCCGTGCGCTACCCCGACCGCGTGCTGGCGATGGTGCTGCGCGACACCGCACCCGACGCGTCGACCCTGATGCTGGCCTACGAGAACGCCCGCAAGCAGGACCGCGTCGAGCTGCCGTGGGAGGACTTCGACCGGTACTGGACCGGCCGGATCACCGACGACGACGACCTCAAGGCGCGCTGGGCCGAGATGATCCCGCTCTACGACTATGAGTACGACCCGGTGAAGTCGGCGGCGGCGGTCGAGGCCGGCATCTACCGGCACGAGTCGCACAACTGGTGCTTCCAGCACAACATGCCGGTCTACGACCTCAAGCGCGTGCTGCCGACGGTGACCTGCCCGACGCTGGTGACGGTGGGCCGGGCCGACTGGGTGACACCGGTCTCGCAGGCGCAGGTCATCGCCGACCTGGTCCCCGACTCGCGGCTGGTGGTCTTCGAGAGGTCGGGCCACTCACCGCAGACCGAGGAGGCCGAGCTGTTCCAGCAGGTGATGCGCGACTTCCTGACCGAGTCCGTGCCCGGGCTGCGCGAGCAGGGGTGACCTGACCGGTCACCGGTGCCCCACTGCGGCCGCGGCCGCAGCCAGCCCGGCGCCCCGCTGCTGCGGGAGCAGATCGAGCCGGGCCGGCAGGATCCCGGCGTACGGGTTGAGCCGGCCCCAGCGCGTCAGCTCGCGCTCCAGCCACGGCGGCCCGACCACGACCATCGCGGCCTCGTGCCCGTCGTTCGGCGCCGGGCGCCGGCCGGCGTTCCAGCGGATCAGGGCCGCCGACCCCGTCGTCACGATCCCGTCCTCGGTCAGCCCGGGCGGTTCGATGCACACCTCGGCGCCGGTGCCGTCTGCGACCAGCCAGAAGCGGTCGTGTCCGCGCGCGTCCGCGACGTCGAACCGGACCACCACGCGCTCGCGCGGCAGCGACCCCGGCTCGATCAGCCGGGCGATGGTCCACAGCGCGAGGTAGGGGTCCTGGTTGTCGGGCTGCTCCTCGAGCCACCGGGCACCCCACGCACCCAGCAGCAGGCAGACCTGCGCCAGCTCGGACCCCATCTCGGTGAGCTCGTAGGTCGTCGCGCGCCCCTCGCGGGTGACCTGCACCACGCCGTCCCGCTGCAGGGTGTGCAACCGGCGCGCGAGGACGCTGCGCGGCAGACCCGGAGCCCCCTGCAGGATCTCACCGAAGTGCCGGCAGCCCAGGTGCAGGTTGCGCACGATGATCGGCGTCCACCGCTCGGCGAAGACCTCGGCGGCGAGGGCGATCGGGCAGTACTGGCCGTAGCCACGCATGCCGTCACCATCCACCTCGCGGGGCCGTTTGGGCAGTCCCCGTCGCCGACCCTCCGCGGTCCAGTTCTCGGACTTCACACCGCGGCCCGGACGGCGTTCGCTGGGGGTCGAGCCGGACGTGCCGGCCACCGACGGGAGTCTGCCGTGAAGACATCGATCAGCATCGCCCTCGCGCTCACCCTGGCCGCCGCTGCGGTGACCACCCCCGCGACCGCCGGCAGCCGCGCGGACGACGGCGCGCCCGCCGTCCGCGACTGGAACGCCGTCACCATGACGACGCTGGTCATCGCGGCCACCCCCACGCCCGAGCAGCCGCTGCACCTGGCTGCCGTGCACCGCGCCGTGTACGACGCGGTCCTCGCCGTCGACGAGCACCCGCGGCGCGCCTCGGTCGTCGCAGCCGTCAGCGCCGCGGCCCACACCGTCCTGGTCGCCGAGTTCCCCGCCCAGTCCCTGCGGCTCGACCAGGCCCTCACCAGCGAGCTGGCCGGGACCGCCGGCGACCCGACGGTGCCGGCCGGGCTCACGCTGGGACGGGCCGCCGGCCTCGCCGCCCTGCAGGAGCGCGTCGACGACGGACGCAACGGGCCGACCGTTCCCGTGCCGCCCCCCGGGCCGGGTGTGTGGGTCCCCACGCCCCCCAACACGATCGGCATCTCGTCGTGGCTGGGCGGGGTGCGGCCCTTCGCGCTGCGCGATGGGGCACAGGAGCGGCCCGCGGGTCCGCCTGCGCTCGACAGCAGCCGCTGGGCCGGCGACTACAACGAGACCCGGCTGCTCGGCTCGGCGTCGTCGACGCTGCGCACCCCGCAGCAGACCGAGGTCGCCCGGTTCTGGGCCGACCCGCCGCTGGTGCAGAACCAGCGCGCGCTGCGCGGCTACAGCGACCGGCTGCACCTGAGCGCGCTGCGCACCGCGCGGCTGTTCGCGCTGGCCGACACGGCCAGTGCCGATGCGCTGATCGCGTGCTGGGACGCGAAGTACCACTACGAGCTCTGGCGGCCGTTCAGCGCGATCCCCGCAGGTGACCGCGACGGCAACCCGCGCACCCCGGCCGACGCCACCTGGCGGCCGCTGCTGCCGACCCCGAACTTCCCCGAGTACCCCAGCGCGCACAGCTGCTCGACGACCGCCATCGCGACCGTCGTCGCCGCGCTCGCTCCGGCCGGCCGGCTCGACCTGACGATCGACAGCACCACCACCGGGACCGCCCGCCACTACTCCTCGGTGCGTCAGCTGACCGACGAGGTCGCGAACGCCCGGGTGTGGGGTGGCCTGCACTGGCGCTTCTCGACGCAGGACGGCACGCGCATCGGCCGCGCGGTCGCGAGGTCGGTGCTGCGGACCGCCGGCGACCACGATGACGACCACCACCAAGATCACCGGCGCTGACCGGCTCCGGGCGACCCGGTCAGCCGTCGGGTGGCGGCTGGTCGGGGTGCTCTTCGTGGGACGCCAGCGGTTCGGGTCGCCACTGCTCGGGCTGCCACAGCGGTGGCAGTGGGAGTCCGCGGCGTCGGGTCCACGCCGGTGGGGTGAACACCGCTCGCCCGGTGGGTCCGTGGATGCGCACGGTCCACCGGTCGTGGTGGTCCTCGTCGTGGATGACCCGCTGGTGGTGGTGGTGGCACAGCAGCACCAGGTTGGTCAGGGCGGTGGGGCCGCCGTCGGCCCAGTGGACCACGTGGTGGGCGTCGCACCGGGTGGGCGGGGTGTCGCAGCCGGGGAACGCGCACCCGCCGTCCCGCACGGCCAGCGCCGCCCAGATCGCCGCGGTGACCACCCGGGTGCGCCGGCCCACGTCCAGCACCTGGCCCAGCGGGCCGACCACCACCGGGGTGATCGTGGCGTCGCACGCCAGCCGGCGGGTGCTCTCGGCGCTGATCACCCCGCCCCAGTCCAGCATCGCCGCGCCAGGGGCACCGGCCAGGGTGGTGGCGGCGGTGACCACGTTCAGGTGCGCGCCGGGACGGCGGGCGTCGACGGGCGCCTGGCAGTCCAGCCAGTGCGCCATCACCTGCACCACCGCGTCCAGCCGGCGCCGGGCCGCGGTGCGCCCGTCGACCAGCCCGTCGGCGGCCGGGCGCGGCGCGGACAGCGGTTCGATCGCGGCGCAGATCACCGCCAACGACTCCGCGTCCAGGTCACCGCGGGCGAACCCCGCCCCGTACAGGGTGGACGCGAAGGTGATCCCGGCCCGTTCCCGCTGCTCGGCCTCCTCCCGGGCCACCCCGTCGGGGTCGACGCGGGCGGTGAAGAACCGGCCGGCCCGGGCCAGGTCCGCCGGGTTCAGGACAGCGGCGTGCTGCACCAGGGTGACCTCCCCAGCGGCGCGGACGTGGGCAGGGAGCGCCGAGGGCAGCTTGGCCAGCACGGTCGCGATCACGTGGGCCTGGCCCACCCCGACCCGGCCGTCGGCCACCGCGTCCGCCGTCGTCGTGCACGGCCCGCGCAGAGCAGCGGCGGTGGTCACGGCGCGGGAGGCCTCGAACGGGGACAGCAGGCACGTCCCACGAAGGAACGCCTTCGTCGACCCCGCCCCCACCACCTGGGCGGCGCCGCGGGCGTGGACCTCACCGACCCGGCGCAACCACTCACCCTCCACCTGGTCCAGCAACCCCCGCAACGCCGCCACATCGCCCAGCAGCGACCCGGCATCCACCCGCTGCAGGTCCTCGGACCGCAACGCGGACACGGCATCGGCCACCACGGCGAGCGACTCGCTCAGCTGCCCGCACGACCTGTCCATGGCTCACACGCTAGACGCCACCACCGACAGTCCAGACCCCTCAGACCCGTTCTCCCACAACGACTTCGAAGAACTTTGAGCAACCACCGGCCACCCTGTGCGACCGGCTAGCGCGACGCCCACAAGGCGTGGACCCGAGCCATCTCGTTGCCCACCACCATCATCCCCTCGTCGACACCCATGCCCGGCTTGGCCAGCACCTGGTCGGCGCCGCAGGCCATCGCGACGTGCGCGGTCACCTGGGCCGACCGCTCGGTCTCGGTGGCGCTGCCACCGCAGTAGGCGAGCAGACCGGCCCGGCGCACGAGCAGCAGCGCCTCGACGGTGTTGCCGAGACCACCGAGGTCGGGCACCTTCACGTGGATGACGTCCGCAGCGCCTGCCTGGACGAAGGCGGCGACGTCCGAGCCCGTGTTGCACCACTCGTCCACGACGAGCTGCACGCTGCTGCCGCGGGCTGCGACGGCTCGGCGAAGGGCCGCCATCAGCGCGATCTGGGCCTCGCGGCCACCGGCGTCGACGGGGTGCTCGACGCGCAGCCGCAGCGGCGCGGCGTCGGCCTCCAGCCCCACGAGGTAGTCGGCCAGCCGGTCGACGTCATGGCCGAGCGCCAGCCCCAGGGTGCCGTAGACGTCCAGGTGCAGCACCGGCAGGTACGTCGCGTCGCGGCGCAGCGTCAGCACGCGGGCGCGCACCCAGCGCACGTACTCGCGCAGCAGCTCGCCGTCGGCCCCCACCTTGTCGTGCACGCTGTTGACGAGGCCGTGCGGCAGCGCGTCGGCGCCACGCAGGATCATCTTGTCGACGTTGTCGTACCGCT